>CAZBBK010000019.1:0-49639 GCA_964490075.1 uncultured Gemmatimonadota bacterium
ACCTGCGGGACTGCGCCCCCTGCGCCGCCCTCCTGAGGACCCTTGCGAGCCCCCCCCCCCCGCCCCCCCCGGGGGGGCCCCCCCCCGGGGCCCCCCCCCCCCCCGCCCCCCCCGCCCCCCCGCCCCCCCCCCCCCCCCCCCCCCCCCACTCCCCGCGCCCCCCCCCCGGGGCGGCGCACCCGGTCAAGGGCTTGGCGCCGGAACCCTCCCCTCCCAATTCCTCCCCACCAAGCCCCGAAAACAGCTACCATCAGGGTTCGCTTCGAAGCCCGAAGGTGCCCGAATGATCGTCGTCAACGAAGAGTTCTGCAAAGGCTGCAAGATCTGCAGCGAGTTCTGCCCGACCAAGGTGTTGGCGGTCTCGATGGTCATCAACAACAAGGGCTACTACCCTCCGGTGGTCGAGAAGCCGCGGGAGTGCCACGGCTGCAGGCTCTGCGAGCTGCTTTGCCCCGAATTCGCGATCTTCGTGGTCAATGAGTGAGCGGCGGGCGCCCGTGGTGGAGCGGGCCGGCGACCAGGCTCGGATGAGGGGTGAGGGCGAGGTGTCGGAGCTGCGGGATCGGTATCTGGCGACCCTCGCGGGGCGCGATTTCTTCATCCAGGGCGACGAGGCGGCCGCCATGGGGGCGGTGTTCGCGGGGCTGAGCTTCTTCGGCGGCTACCCGATCACTCCGGCCTCCGAGGTCGCCGAGGTGGTGGCGCGCGAGCTGCCGAACGTGGGCGGCTTCTACGTGCAGTTCGAAGACGAGATCGCGTCGATCTCGGCGGTGGTGGGGGCGGCCTGGTCGGGGGCGCGCTCGATGACCGCCACCAGCGGCCCCGGCTTTTCGCTGATGCAAGAGGCGATCGGCTACGCCTGCATGACCGAGACGCCCTGCGTGATCGTCGACGTGCAGCGCTCCGGACCCTCGACGGGGCAGGCGACGTTGCCGGCCCAGGGTGACGTGATGCAGGCGCGCTGGGGCACCCACGGCGACCACGAGATCATCGCGCTGGCGCCCTCCAGCGCCCAGGAGTGCTTCGACCTGATCATCCACGCCTTCAACCTGGCCGAGGAGTATCGCACGCCGGTGATCTTCTTGATGGACGGCGAGATCGGGCACCTCAGGGAGCGCGTGGTGTTCCCCGATCCCGGCGCGGTGCGGCGCGCCGAGCGGCGCAAGGCGGGGCCGGGGACGGCGGTGTTCGGGGGCGAGACGGTGCCGCCGATGATGGAGTTCGGAGAGGGCGGCTTCGTGCACGTGACCGGGTCGACCCACAAGGAAGACGGGATGCGCGACGTGCAGACCCAGCGGGTGCACGACCGGCTGGTGCGGCGCCTCGTGCACAAGATCGAGTCGGCGCGCGAGCGGATCGCGATGGTCGAGAACGATGCCCAAGAGGGGGCGAAGGTCGGCGTGCTCTCCTACGGGGCGACGGCGCGGCCGGCGCGCGGCGCGGTGCTGCGGGCGCGGGCCGAAGGGCGCAGGGTGGGGCTGTTCCGGCCGATCACCATCTGGCCCTTCCCGATTACCCAGGTGCGCGAGGCCTGTCGCGGGCTCGACACCCTGATCGTGCCGGAAATGAACCTGGGGCAGCTGGCGCGCGAGGTGGAGCGCTTCGTCGATTGCGCGGTGGTGCCGCTGTCGAAGATCGGCGGGCTGATCCACTCCAGCGGGGAGATCCACCAGGAGATCGTGCGCCATGGCGCTTGAGCGGCTGAACGATCCGGAATATTTCGACGAGCTGGGCGCCGCCACGGCAACGCCCGAGCCGGCCGGCGCCCCTTGCTACGGCGTCGCCGATCCCCTGGCCGGGCTCTTGCCGGAGGATCTGCCGGCGCCGGCGCGCAAGCCGCGCCACCGCCTGCTGCGCTACCTGCGCGAAGAGATCATGCCGCACACTTTCTGTGTCGGCTGCGGCGGCGGCACGGTGCTCAACACCTTCTCGTGCGCGATCGACGAGATGGGAATCGACCCGCGCGAGATCGTGGCGGTGACCGGCATCGGCTGCTCGTCGTGGATTCCCAGCCCCTACTTTCACTGCGACACTTTGCACACCACCCACGGCCGGGCGGTGGCCTTCGCGCACGGCGTGAAGGTGATGAAGCCGGAGATGAAGGTGATCATCATCGCCGGCGACGGCGACCTGGCGGGGATCGGCGGCAACCACCTGATCCATGCCGCGCGGCGCAACATCGACATCACGGTTTTTCTGGTCAACAACTTCATCTACGGCATGACCGGCGGCCAGGTGTCGCCGACCACACCCTTCGGCATCCGCACCACCACCACGCCCTACAGCAACGTGGAACACCCTTTCAAGATCGCCGAGCTGGTGGTGGCGGCGGGGGCGAATTATGTCGCCCGATGGACCACCTATCACGCCTTTCAGCTCATGGAGTCGATGCAGAACGCGATTCGCAAGAAGGGCTTCACCTTCGTCGAGATCATGAGTCAGTGCCCGGTCAGCTACGGCAAGGCATCGGGTCTGCACGACGCGGTGTCGGCGCTGCATCACTTCCGCGAGCAGTCCATCGAGGTCGAGAACACGGCCGGAATGTGCGAAGAGGAGCTCGAAGGAAAATATGTCGTCGGCAAGTTGATCGAAAGAAATCGCAGCGAGTTCACCGCTGGGCTGCGCCGCGTGAACCGCGAGCGGCGACAAGTTCTGGAAGAGCAGCTCGGCGTGGCTGCGCCGGAGCAGGGGGCGCGGGGATGAGGATTCGCTTCGCCGGCTTCGGCGGCCAGGGAATCGTCTCTTGCGGGCTCAACATGGGCAAGGCGGCGATGCTCGATGGTAAGAACGCCATCCAAACCCAGTCCTACGGCAGCGCGTCGCGCGGCGGGCTGACCTATAGCGACGTGAGCATCGAGGATGGCGAGATTCACGAGCTCTTGCTCGAGGAGTTCGACGTGCTGGTGGCGCTCTCGCAGCAGTCCTGCGACAGATTTCGCGGCAAGATCGCGCCCGGGGGCACGCTCTTCTACGAGAGCGACCTGGCGACGGTCGAGGCGGGGGCCGGCCAACGGGCCTTTGGCGTTCGCGCCACCGACATCGCGTTCAAGCAGTTCGGGCGCAAGATCATGGCCAACATGATCGTGCTCGGCTTCGTCAATCAGGTGCTGGGCGTGGTCAGCTGCGATTCGCTGGCGAGCACCATTCGAGAGAGCGTTCCGCCCGGCACCGAAGGCAAAAACATCGAGGCCTTCGAAGAGGGCATGCGGCTGGGAGCCGAAGCGATGGCGGGCCAATGATGACCAAAGAGATTCGAATCTGCGGCTTTGGCGGACAGGGCATCATCCTGGCCGGAGTGATTCTCGGCGAGGCGGCGGTCAAGGCCGGCTACCAGGCAGTGCAAACTCAGTCCTACGGCCCTGAGTCGCGCGGCGGCGCGGCGCGTTCCGAGGTAGTAATCGCCAGCGACACGATTCACTACCCGCGGGTAACCCGCGCCGACGTGATGGTGGCTCTTTCGCAGGCCGCCTTCGACAAGTACGGCTCGGAGGGAGTCGGCGAAAACTGCCGAGTGGTGGTCGATGAAGGCTTGGTGAAGGCCGAGGGTGTGAAGACGCTGCCCTTCACCGCCGTCGCCGAGAAGGTGGGACACAAGATCGTGACCAACATCGTGATGCTCGGCTACCTGAGCGCGCTGCTCGAGATCGTGCCGCCTGAGGTGCTCGAAGAGACGGTGCGGGCCAACATCCCGAAGGGCACCGAGGAGCTGAACATGAAGGCGCTCCAGGCTGGCCGAGCGCTCTACCTCGGCGGCAGCAACCACCTCTAGGCGGAAGCGGGATTCGTGGCGACAGAATTCGACTATCAGCGGGTGATGACAGCGCTGGGCGAGCGCGAGCAATTCGCCCAGGGCGATGTGGCCTGCGCCTACGGGGCACTCTTGGGTGGCTGCGACTTTTTCGCGGGCTATCCGATCACGCCGGCGACCGAGGTGGCTGAGGCGATGGCGCGGCTGCTGCCGAAAATCGGCGGAACCTGCATCCAGATGGAGGACGAGATCGCGTCGATCTCGGCGATCATCGGGGCGTCGTGGGTCGGGCGCCGCACCCTGACCGCGACCAGCGGCCCCGGTTTCTCGCTGATGCAGGAGAACATCGGCTACGCCTTCATGACCGAGACGCCCTGCGTGATCATCGACGTCCAGCGCTCCGGTCCGTCCACCGGTCAACCGACCGAGCCGGCCCAGGGCGACATGCTGCAGGCTCGCTGGGGGACCCACGGCGACCACGAGATCATCGCCCTGGCCCCGGCCTCGGTGCAGGAGTGCGTCGATCTGACCCGCGCCGCCTTCGACCTCTCGGAGCGCTACCGCACGCCGGTGCTGGTGATGACCGACGGCGAGGTGGGGCACATGCGCGAGAAGATCGTGCTGCCGGCGGCGGGCGAGGTGGCGCTGGTGGAGCGGGACCAACCAGCCGGCGGACCGGAGACGCACGTGCCCTTCCAGGCGGTGCGGGGCCAGGTCCCGGAGATGGCGCGCTTCGGCACCGGCTACCACACTTACGTGACCGGTTTGACCCACGACGAGCGCGGGCTGCCCTCGACCGACGACGCGCGGACCCACAGCCGCCTGATCGAGCGGCTCTGCGCCAAAGTGAGCGAGGCGACCGAGGAGCTGACGCGGGTCGAGCAAGATCTCCAGGAGGGGGCCGAGGTCGCCATCGTCTCCTACGGCATCTCGGCGCGCTCGGCGCAGGGCGCGGTGCAGGAGCTGCGGGCGCGGGGGGTGCGGGTGAGCCATCTGCGCTTGATCACGGTGTTCCCCTTCCCCGAGGCGGTGGTGGCGGAGCTGGCCGCGGGGGTCGAGCGCATCGTCGTGCCGGAGCTCAACCTGGGGCAGATCTGCCACAGCGTGCGCGAGGCGGTCGGCGGAGCGGCGGCGGTGGAGCGCGTTTCCAAGATCGGCGGCGAGATCATCACCCCGAGCGAGATCGTGCGCGCGGTGACCGAAGGCGGCCGGCCGGTCCGGGTCTAGGACCGGCGGCGAGCGGGAGAGCGAGACATGTTCAATCAGGCCGAGAAGATCTCATCGAGCTACCTGCGCGAGGCGATGTGGCCGTCGATCTTTTGCACCGGCTGCGGGATCGGCAACGTCCTCAACTACACCCTGAGGGCGATCGACGCCTGTGCGCTCGACATCGACAAGGTCGCGTTCTGCTCCGGGATCGGCTGCTCGTCGCGGCTGCCGGGCTACATCGACGCCGACGGCCTGCACACCACCCACGGGCGCGCCATCGCCTTCGCCACCGGGGTGAAGCTGGCCGATCCCGAGCTGACCGTGGTGGTGTTCACCGGCGACGGCGACATGGCCGGCATCGGCGGCAACCACTTCATCCACGCCGCCCGCCGCAACCTCGACCTGACGGTGATCTGCGTCAACAACTTCAACTACGGCATGACCGGGGGCCAGGTCTCCCCGACCACGCCGGTCGACGCCACCACCACCACCACGCCCTACGGCAACATAGAGCAGCCCTTCGACCTGTGCCGCCTGGCGATCGGAGCCGGAGCGCCCTTCGTGGCGCGCTGGACGGTCGGCTACCCCTACGAGACCATCCAGACCCTGGAAGCGGCGTTGCGCCACAAGGGTTTTTCGTTCGTGGAGCTCTTGAATCCCTGCCCCACCGGCTACGGCAAGGGCAACGAGCTGCGCGACGCGACCAAGGCCTGGGCCTGGTACAAGGAGAACTCGATCACGCGCACCGAGCTGGCTCAGCTCGACCCGGAGGAGCGCGCGGCCAACCGCAAGATCGTGATCGGCAACTTGTGGGACGAGCCGAAGCCGGAGTACTCAGAGCGCTGGGAGAGCTTCGTGGGGGGCGTGGGGGGCGGGGATCACACCAAGCGGTGATCGGCGTCGGCGGGGCGTACCGGCCAGGACGAACGCGCGGCGAGATCCGGCAGGTCGAGCGGTGCGGGCGGATCCCAGAAGATCACGTGGCGATCGTCGCTGCCGCGGGAGATGAAGCCCAGGTTGCGGTAGACGGCCGACGCTGTCTCGTCCTCCGGGTCGCGGGAGGAGATCGCCTCGACGCCGGCGGCGCGAGCCTCTTGCAGCAGCCCTCTGAGCACCCCCGAGAGCGCGTCTGAGTCGCCGCGTCGCACCAGCAGGTCAGAGATCTCCCAGCGCCGGGTGCCGCGCGGGCCGACGATGGTCTCGACGACGGCGTAGCCGAGCGGCTCGCTGTTCTCCACCAGGAAGATCTTGTAGCGCGCTTGTGGGCAGTCGGCGAAGCGCCAGTTCAGGTAGTCGGTGCTGCGCTCCAGGATCAGCGGGTAGCTGTCCATGACCTGGTCGAGCCAGGGATCGAGGGCGCGCGGCAGGCGGGTGAGGCGGCGGCAGCGGATGGCCCGCGGCAGCCGGGTCCAGGCGCGGTCGGCGAGCTGGAGCGAGGCGCTGGCCAGACCCGAGAGCAGGCGCGAGGCCACGATGCCTTGCAGGTTGAGCAGCCGCACGCGCGGGGTGGGGACCGGCCAGTAGAGGAAGACCGGTCGGCAGCCGAGCTCCGGCGGTGGACCGAAGGGCACCGGGTCGAAGCTCTGGTCCGAGTCGAAGCTCCAGTAGTCGTTGCCCCGGAACCACTTCTTGTAGAGGGTGATGGCGTCGGAGACCTGGCCCCACATGGGCACGGGCCAGCGGCGCATGGTCTGCCAGAGCTTCACCACGCTGCCCTGGCTCTCCGGGTGGGCAGAGAGGGCGCCCGAGAGGTAGATGCGCCACGGTCGACCGCGCACTCGGAAGGTCTGCGGCAGGCAGATCTGGATCGACTCCACGCGGCCTTTGCGGACCCGCGCCGGTACCACCATCTCTTCCCAGTCGGCGCAGCGATGCGGGTTGGCGTTCATCAGCCAGTCCCAGCGTTGTCGCAGGGACTTGGCCTCGGCGCTGCCCCAGACCAGTTCGTGGAGCTCGAAGAGCTGCGGCAGCTCGGGCGGCTTCAGAAAGCGGTAGCCGCGATCCTCGAAGACATCCGGATAGGGAACGATGCCGGGCAGCGGCGCCTCGAAGGGATCGGACCACGTCTTCCAGACCTCGGAGGGGCATCGGTGCCCCGGCACGTTGAGCTTGGCGCGAGGCGCCGCCGCGCCGCGACTGTCTCCGTGCGCTGCATCGGTCGTCATCGCCAATCTCCGAGGTGCGGTGGCCCGTTCAGGCCTTGCGGGCCTCGCCCGAGGTCCCTGGTTCAATGAATCGGTCGATCGGCAGGGCGGTCTTGAACCGCGGCGGGGTGCTTCGGCGGGCGGACGCCGGCGATCTGTCCGACAGTTGAGCAGCGGCGGATCCTCCCGGGTGCCCGGTCGAGGAAACGATCAACTCGTGCACCGTGCAGGAATCCGCCCCATGACGCCTCCATTCTCCCCCCGCGCCCTCGTTTTCTGGGCGACCGCCCTGGCCGGCGGCAGCGCCGCGGCCGAGGTTCGGCGGGTTCCGGAGGACCACGTGACCATTCAGGAGGCCATCGAAGCGTCGCATTCCGGCGACCTGGTCTCGATCGCCGCGCGGGAAGAACCCTACGTCGAAGCGCTCCATATCTCAAGCGCCGCCGGCCTCGATACCCTCACTCTCGAGTCGCGCGCGAGCGTCGATCCGGCCGCGATCGTCGCCCCTGCGGGGGCCAGGGCCGTGGTCGAGGTGGACGCCGAAATGCGGGGAATCAGTCTGACGCTGCGCGGTCTCGATCTGCGCAACCACAATCCGCGCATCAATCCGCCCGGCAGGATCGACGGCGAGGCAGCCGCCGAACTATGTCTCTACGGGCTGCGGATTCGCACCAGCCGCTCAGCGGACGCCGAGCAGGCGCTCTACACTTGCGCCCTCAGGATGGAAGATTCGCGAATCTCCTCTTCCGACTTCGGGATCGGCATCGGTTGGTGGCGGCGAATCTACTTCGACCAGGTCGATGCTCCGCAGGCGAAGCTCGAGGTGACGCTGCGCGGCAACACGATCGAGGGACTCAGCGACGACGACAACGACGGCATCGCGCTGTGGGGTGCGGCCTCTGGAGAGATCTCCGGCAACATCGTCGAGGGCTTCGGAGAGGGGGTCCATACCAGCGCCGCCGGACACGCGCCGGCCGGGCTGTCGGTGCACAACAACGTGTTCTTTCACGGCCGCTCGAGCGCCTTCCACGTGGCGCATCACGCCGGCCTCGTGGTCGTCAGCAACAACATCTTCTCGGGTCCGCGAGCGTGCTCCGAGATCGATCTCTCGGCGCTCGATTCTCTCGACTCGCTCGAGGCGCCGCGCTGGATCTGTCCGCCGCGACCCTTCTCCGACGGTTTGACCTGCACCGGTGCCGATACCCTGGTCGTCACCAACAACCTGTTCGTCGCCAATCACGGCGACGCGCTGCGGATCGAGCGCGCGCGCTACCCGGGCGTCACTGTGCTGGCCGTTCATGGCAACATCTTTTACAAGAACAACCCCCTGCACCTGGACAAGTACGACATCTTGATCGAACGCGACGGGTTCTGGAATCACCGCCTCAAGGTAGATCTAGGTCACAACAGTTTTTGGGGGAACCGCGGCAACCAGCGGATCTGCAACGCGCCCGAGCTCATCCGCGCATCGAACCAGCTGCGCGATCCCGGCTTCCACGGCTGTTGGACACCCGGCGACACGCTCCTGGTCGACGCCGGCTGGCCGCATCCGGAGCTCAACGACTGCGACCAGTCGCGCAACGATATCGGCATCTACGGGGGACCACGGGGTGGCTGGTCCCCCGCTTGGTGTGAGTGAGGCGGATCCTAACGCCCAATCACGAACACCGGCACCCGGCTCTCACCGCCGATCGTGGTCGAGAGGCCCAGCCCTCCGGGGCCATCGGGCAGCGGCTCCGGCAGCAACCCCTCGAAGCTCCTCTCGATGGGGTCAGGGGAAGGCCCTCCGAAGTCGAAGGGGCCGAGATCGCGGCTCAGGCTGAAGCCGGTGTCGCTCACGAAGGTGCTTTGGATGAGGCCGGAGTAGCCGCCATACCCGTAGAGCGGCGCCACGAAGATGCTTGCCGAGGCGGATCGTCCGGCCTCGAGGACCGGGTTGGGCACACCCAGGTGCACGGCCATCAGGCTGCCACGCTCGAAGGGTTGGGCGCCGATGTCGCTGCGGGTTCCGTCGTCGTCGAAGCGGGTCGGATCACCGGCGTCGATCGCCCCGGAGCCCCAGAGCGGCGCATAGATGCCCTCCGCCGGGCCGGCCAGCTGGGGATCTTCGAGGACCAGATTCGCGATCGCACCGAGGCAGTGGGTGTCGCCCTGGCTACCGAAGTTGCCGGTCGGGTTCCCCCACATCAGCGTGTAGTCGATGTCCGGCATCGCCCCGGAGGCGCATTCGCAAGCGGCGGCACCGGAATTCTCGGCAAAGAGGTTGTTGATCAGGACCGGCCAGGCGGGGGCATCGATCTGCAGGCCGGCGCCGCTCTCGGTCGCCGAGTTGCCCACGAAGCTGTTGTTGAGCAGCACCGCGCTGCTCCGGTCGGCGATGCCGGCCGCGCCGCCGCGGCGCGCGCTGTTGCCATAGAAGACGTTGTCGGCGAAGGGATAGTGGGCGAAGAACTCGACCCAGGCTCCACCGCCTTGATCAGCGGAGTTGTCGCGGAACACGTTGCGCAGCAGCGTACCGCGATCGATGAAGTTGCAGCGCAGCCGCAAGCCGCCGCCCTTGCCGGTGGCGGAGTTGGCGTAAAAGACGTTGTCGTTGATGATGAAATCCTGCTGTGGCGCCACCGCGCGCACCGCGCCCCCGTCGCCGGCCAGGGCGTGGTTGCGCACGAAAAAGTTGCGCGCGAGGGTGACCGAGCCGGCTTGCGAGATGCTGCGCAGCGCCGCGCCTTCGGGCGCTTCGTTGTCGACGAAGGCGTTCTCTTCGAGCTCTCCCGAGCCGATGAAGCCGAACAGAACGCAGGAGGCCCGGTTGTTCTGGAACAGGTTGCCGCCCAGCCACACCCGGTAGTCGTTGATGGTCACGACCGATTGATCAACCAGGCCCGTGCCGTGAGATTCGAAGCGGTTGCCCTCGATCATCACGCTTTCGTCGTCGGTCCTCCAGGCTTCGACGTAGATCGCGCCGGCGCCGTTGGCGAGGTTGGCGGCGAAGAGATTATCGACGATCGCGCCGCGCTGATCCGGCGCATCGGTGCGATCCATGTAGATGCCCCCGCCGTCGCGCACCGGACCGTTGCCGGCGATGCGGTTGCCGCGAATCGTCGGCGCCGCATCGGCGATGTAGATCCCACCGCCGCCCTGATCGCCCCAGGAGAGCTCATACCCCGTGCCGCCGGTGATGGTGAACCCCTCGACCAGCGCGGCGCCCGACTCGCCGCCCAGGAACGCGATGGTTGCGGCCGCGGAGGGATCCTCGGCTTCGGAGCCGTCGATGACGGTCGCCGCCGGCCCCTGCTCCGAGAGCAGGCTCAGATCGTGGCCGGGAAAGACCAGGTTTTCGACGTAAGTCCCTGGAGCGACCAGCACTTCGTCGCTTTCCAGGGCGGCGTCCAGCGCCTCCTGGATGGTGGGGTAGTCGGCCGGGACGTAGAGCGTCGCGCCCAACGCGGGCGCGGCGCTGCACAGGAGGAGGGCGCAGGTCTTGTGTCTCATCGCGACTTCCTTATCTGGGGACGGAACGGAACCTGTTCGTGATCGACTGCGCGGCAGCGCACCGGGGGGGCGTCGATTGATGGTTAGCCTGGTAGCCGGGGCTCGAGCGTTTTTGGGCGATCGAATCTGCGTAGGAGATTTCCCGGGCATCGCGCTCCTTGGATTATCATCGAGATATCGGCGATCCGCGTCCCCGCCCAGGGACCGGTGATTCGGCCTTTCCCCCCCGAGCCGCTATCAGGCGATCGCTCTTGCGTCGAGAGCCGGCAAAACGGCCTCCGGTCTCGGCCTTCGGTGTTCGGCGGCACCGCGGGTGGAGGCCTCCACACGGCCGCCCGCGAGGCCTCGCGCATGAGCGACAACCGCAGCATGGGAGCATCGGGACTGATCAAGCGTCTGGCGGCGCGGCGCAAACGCGGATCCACACCTCCCAGCTTCCCCTTGCCGGCACTCGGCACTCTGCTCGCCGACCGCTTTCGGCTCGAGCAGAGGTTCTTCACCAGCCCGCTCTGGTCGACCTTCGCGGCGACCGACCTGGAGCGGGAGCTGCTGCAGGTTACGGCGCACGTCTTCCACTACGACCGGATCGGCGACCGGAAGGCGCGCGAGCGGGGGCGTGAGGCCCTGGCGCGCGACTGTGCAAAGGCGATCGAGCTCGACCACGAGAACCTGGTGACCACCCTCCAGCACGGGCGGCAGGAGGGGCTCGAGTTCCTGGTGACCGAGCGGGTGCGCGGTCGCCCCCTGTCCCACGTGCTCGGCAAGCTGGCGACCGGGAGGGTGGCGGTGAACCGAGCTGTGAAGTTGCTCTTCCAGCTCCTGCGGGGACTCGAGCACGCCCACGCACGCGGCGCGGTGCACGGCTGCGTCGACCTGGAGAACACGCTGCTGCTGGGCGCCGACCAGATCAAGCTGGCGGGTTTCGGGATGCGGGCGCTGATCGACCCGGAGGACGAGCTGCGCGGAGTGATCGAGCGCCGTTTCGCCTGCACCAGTCCCGAGACGATTCGTGGCGATCTTCCCAGCCCAGAGAGCGACGTCTACTCCGCGGCGGCCATCCTCTATGCCCTGATCGACGGTTCTCCGCCCTTCGGCGATGTCGGGCGCGAGGCGCGTCTCGGTCACCAGATGTTCCAGCTGCCGCTTTCGACCCACATCCCGCCGGAGCTCTTCGCGGTCATCGAGAAAGGCATGGGCAAGGATCCGCGCGTCCGTTTCGAGGGAGCCGGCGCGCTGCGGGTGGCGCTGGCGGCCGCGGCGGGGGTCGAGACCGAGTCGCCGGAGCCGGTGGCGGTCGCCGAGCTCGACCGGGTCGCCGACGAAGAGGACGCGATCTCGACGCCGAGCATTCAGGTGATCCCCGAGCTGTCCGACGAGACGATCGTCGCGGCGGCCGTGGCGCCGCCGGCACCGAGCACGGTGGATGGAACCGAAGCGGTGGATGGGGCTGCGCGGGTGGACGGGGCTGCGCCCGCGGAGGAAGCGGAGCCGATGGCAGAGGCCGAGGCGGTGGTCGAGATCGAGATGGTGGATGCAGTCGAGCCGACGCAAGAGCTCGAGCCCTTCGACGAAGCCGCGCCTGCCGAAGAGCCCGAGCCGGTGGTCGAGATCGAGCCGATGGCTGCGGCAGAGCCGGCGCCCGAGCCGGCGCCGATCGAAGAGCCCGAGCCCGTCGAATCGCCGGATCCGGTGGTCGAGATCGAGCCGACGGAGGTCGTCGAGCCAGTCGTCGAGCCGATCGCCGAGTCCGCTCCGGTCGACGAAGTCGATCCCGCGCCAGCGCCCGCGCCGCTGGACGAAGCCGAGCTCACCGAGCGGATCGAGCCGGCTCCGGAGGCAGCGCCCGAGGACCGGGACCAGCCGCTCGAGACGGTCGAGCTGGCCTACGAGATCGAAACAGCGGAGTTCGCAGAGGCGGCGCCGGAGGCGGATTCGATCGCCGAGGTCGAGACTCCCGGCGACTCCGAGCCGCCGCAACCCATCCCCAGCGCCGTGCCGGACGAGATCGCTGCGCTTGCGCCCGAGCCGGACGCGGTGGAGCCGGCCGCATTCGCGCGCTTCCTCGAAACCCTGGCGAAGGCGCGCGGTGTGAGCGGAGCGGCCATAGTCGACGAGGGGGGCCGGATCATCCAGGTCCGGGGCGAGGCCGAAAACGCCGCCGCCCTTGGAGCCGCCGCGCGGGGCATCGCGCGCTCCGCGGCGATCGCCGCGCGCGAGGTCGAACAGGCCGCGACCAAGCTGATCCTGCTGGAGAACGAGGAAGGGATCGTGGTGCTGGTGCCTCTGCCACGCGGCTTCGTGTTGACGATCCTCGCCGACAGCCCCGGGGTGCTCGGCCTGGTGCGCTTCGAGACCAAGAAGATGCTATCGGAGCTGCGCGTCGTGATCGAGAGGCGACCAGCCTATTCCTAGACCTCTTCCTCGGGCGACCCGCTCGAAACCTCCGTGCCGCACCGTCATCCGGCCGTGATCGCGGCCAGGTGGAACCCCGTCAGTAGCCAACATCCTCCGCCACCACGATGGTCTTGGCCGGCACGTCATCGCTCCACAAGCCCATGTCGCGCACCTCAGGGCCTCCGCCGAGCACGTACTCGCAGTCCGTGCCGTAGAAGGCGCAGGAGAAGGCCGCGTCGGTCGGCTTCCAATAGCCGAACCAGTCGATGGCGTCGAGCCGCCCGCTGGTCGTCACGGCGACATGGTTGGAGAGGAGCGCAGGGGAGCCGTGATCGTGCGAGCGCACCAGAAGCGCGTTGCGGGACTCGCGCGGGATCTGCGGCGTGTTTTCCCAGGCACGCCTCACCACCCCCTCCGCGCCGGGATCGCCTGGAGCGGTCTCGGCGATGACCAGAGCGAGCAGGGTCTGGGGATCGATCTCCCCGAGGTCGTCCAGGGGCATGTGGGGGTAGGCCAGCGAGCCGCAGCCCGCCCCGTCGTGCAACACGATCGCCCGAGGGATGGGCAGGCCCTCGGCTTCCACTCGATTGGCGATGCGCAGGCTGAGGATGCCGCCCAGGGAGTGACCGGAGACGGCAAAACGCTCCAGCTCCGGGTCCACGTGTCCGGCCCCGGAGAGCACGTCCAGGGCGTCGCGCAGAGCGTAGATGGCGTTGTCCTCGTAGTGACTGGCGCCCCACCACCAACCGTAGCGCGGGTAGACCACCGTCATTCCGTGGCGGGCGAAGTGCCGGAGCATGGCGTCGTAGGGGTCGGGGTCGAGCGCGCCGTAGCCGTGCAGGTAGAGAAGCACCGGAGCCGTGTCGGGGGTGGGCTCGGCGGGCTCGAAGAGCCAGTAGCGCTTGGTGTTGCTCAGATGGGCGCTGACCGCGACCCGGGAGTGGGTGTAGTCGCTCCCGCCGGGTCCCACGGCGGGTTGTTCGGGCGGAGTCTGGCCGAGAGCCAGCAGGGCGAGACAGATCATCATGATGCGGTGCTCCACGAGAGGTGGCGGTTGACTGCTCAGTTCGGGGAAAGGGCGGTTGGCCGCCTAGGGCATCACCGGTAGATCGCCAAAAGCCAGCATCCCCACGCCGCGGCTGTTGCTGACCCAGGGTCCGTCGCGCGAATGGCCGCCGTAGGAGAGGGTCTCGGCCGGCCCATCCAGCTCGAGCAGCAGCGTCGCTCCCTCCGCTCGACCGCCCACGACCTCGGCACCGCTGTCGGTCCAGAAGTCGTTCTCGGCCCCCTCGTCCCAGTGCACGGAGCGCACCGATGGGTCGAACTCGATGCGCACCTGGTTGGGAGCGGCCCAGGTGATCGTCCGGGGATCGAGAGGTTCGACGTCTTGCAGAGCGGCGCCGTAGAGATCGCGCGCCAGGAGCGCCGCCATTCGCTTTCCCAGGGTGGCGTAGCCGTCGTAGTAGAAATGGCAGCCATCGTGACAGGGCAGCGCCGTCGCGGTCTGCAGCGCGACCTTGGGCAGAGTCTCGGGGAGGCGCCGATGCACTTCGCGGATCGGCAGACCCTCGGCGGGAGAGAAGCCGCAGCCGGACCGGATCTGCACCACGTAGACCTTTTCCAGCGCCGGGAAATCCTCGATCCAGTCCTCGTAGAGCGCGTGGAAGCTCTCGCGATAGGTCTGGGGATTGCGCCCCTGATTCGATTCGCCCTGATACCAGATCAGGGCCCGGGCGGCGTCCGCCAGGCCGGCGCGGCGCGCGCGATAGAGCAGCCGCCCGTAGTTGGTGGAGAGCCGCTCGGGATCGTCGTCGTCGCGCTGGTGCCAACCGATCCAGGTGCCACCGACCGCTCCGTTCAGGATCGCCACCGGCACGCCGCCCCGGTCCACCAGCTCTTGCGCCATGCGCAACGCCCAGGCGCCGATGGTCCCGGATCCGTTGGCGTCGAGACCCTCGGCCAGATACCAGCGGGTGTCGTCCCGCACCGCGGGAGGGGAGAGCGACGCGCTGCCGTAGGAACGGATCCAGCGCCGTTGTGCGTCGTTGGCGAGCCCCTCGTTGTGCGCGTCCGCGGCGACGGCATTGGACTGGCCTTGCACCAGGTAGGCATCCCCGCACAGAACCTGGACTCGCTGGCCGACCCAGGTCTCCTCTCCTCTGGCGGCCAGGAGCAGCTCGAAACGGTAGACATGGTGCCCGGCGATCAGCTCGGAGCGAGCCTCGAAGGGCGCACCCTCGGGGCCGTATTGCAGCGGCAGATCGAGCTCGAAATAGAGAGTCTCGTTCTGATAGCCGCGCAGGATGATGCGCTCGAAGCCCTCTTCGGTCACCCGGCCGCGGGCGGCGACGAATCCGGTGCCTCCCTGGTCGCGCGCAAAGAGCTGGCCGTTGGAGGGCACCTCCTCGAAGACCACGATCGGCTCGGCGGCCAGGGGAGGTGCCGCGAGCACCAGGAGGAGCGCGGGCAGGAAGGAGTAGGGGCGCATCGGGGCTCCCACGTGAAGGGTGTCGGTGTGGGATCGATTCCGAGTTAGGTCTCGGCGCTTCACACCGTCAGGGTAACGGCCCGTGCGTATGCTGCGGCGCGTAGCGCCGCCAGCATCACGCTCTCGTTGGGCAACTCGGTTGATCGCCCTCGTTGTTCTCGCTCTGCTCTGGCTCCAGAGGAGCGGAGGATCTTGCGGACTTGAAGAGGGCTTGCAGGTTCACCATGCGTGCGGTCGCTCCGCCATCAGGGGAAACGTATCGTGGGTCGTCAAGAGCCAGCGGTCGAGTTCGATCCCTGTTCCGCTGACGCGAATATCGAGCTCATGGATACCTTGCTTCAGGTCGCGATGGCCGGCGCTGTACCAGAGCCACCGACCAGGAGAATCGGCGGTGGCTCCAGCTCCTTCAAGAGGAACCCCGTCCATGGTCGCTACCGGCCAGGCACTAGAAGCTTGGCTACGGTGAAGCCTGATCCAAAGAGTGTACTCGCGCCAGACCGGGACTTCGGTTCGGTAGCAGAGGAATCTCTGCCTCCGCGCCCCAATCGCTCCGGGCGCACCATCCGTGGGTGCGAATGACTCAATGTTGGCAGACGAGGAAGACTGCGGAGAAGCCTCCGTCGGATGGTGCACAAGTCCATCGGGTCGGAGGATTCGATGCCCCCAAGCGGACGTGTCTGGGCGAGAGACCCAGCCTCGCTTCTCGTTGGCCGATTCCACCTCGCGATAGATGTCTTTGTGATACGCTCCAGTGTGCCAGTTGTCGTACATCCAAGTAGCGCATTCGATGCGCTGATGGTCGTAGATGCCCGGAGTGTCGAAAACGTAGATGTTGCCATCGTCTGAGCCGAAGACGATATCGGTGTCGCCGTCTTCATCCAAGTCGGTGATGGTACCGCTGCCCCAGTTGCTGCTATTGCCCCCACGTGGCCAGCTCTCTACGACGGTTCCGTCGAACTCCAGTGCCCAAATATCAGGCTCTGAACCTCCGATAAACGCTTCCAACATGGAATCGCCATCTAGGTCTGCTATAGCTACCTGAGTATCGATCTCCCGAAGGCCGGTCCATGGAAAATTCGGCAGCAGGTTGCCTTGCCTGTCATAGGCCAAGCTCCACTTCCAAGACGCTGCCCACAGGCCATCGACTTGGCCGTTCCGATCGACGTCAAAGGCGGCTGGCATGGCCACGGCGATGCCTCCGTAAACCGCCGGCCAACCCGGCACCACGTCGCCTTCCCAATCGTACACGTGAATACCGCCGTTGTCATGATCGGCAACTACGATCTCAGGATGCGGATCTCCGGCAAGGTCCACGAGTGACGGCGGGACGAGGACCGTCTGACTGGGGACTTTCGAGAAGAACGGACCGTCCGCGTATCTGGTCCCATCGTGATGATAAACGTAGATCCATCCATTACCCCAATAGCCGACATAGGTCACGACAATGATCTCATGATCGCCATCTAGGTCCAAGTCTCCTACCGCAGCACCTGTTCCACTACTCCGAGCAAGTTGGAGCGGCCATCCCGTCTTGTATCTTCCCCTGTGATCAAGGACCCGCACCTCCGTAAAGTCGGTCTCCGGTGGATCGTCCGAAGCCACACTAAGAACCTCCATCTTGCCATTCCCGTCCAGATCCATCAGCGTTGTGCTGGAGTACCTCCTCCAGCGCGCCCGGACGGGCCATTGCCCGGGTATCTCGGACCCATCAAAGCCGACAACGTGAATGCGTTCGTCGTTGCCTCCAGCCAACAGTTCTACAAAGACTATCTCCAATGTGCCATCGTTGTCCACGTCCGCGCCGCTCACTGGATGTTGTTCCGAATTGCGCCATGCGACCCGTGCGCGAGATGGAACCCATTCTGGTCGTTACAGTCGAACCGATTGTGTTCAACAGTGATCTGTTGGTAGGCCTCAGGGATGACCTCACCATTGCCGTTGTGGAAGTTCGCGAAGCTGAGATGGAATCCTTCGTTGCCTCGAGAAGAGAGCAGGTTGCCAGCGACGCGGCCCACAAACACCCAGGCAGTAATAGCGTCGAGATAGGTCGAGATGCGGTTGTTAGTTATCTCGCCCCACTTGATCGATTGCTTGATGAGTTCATCCGGTCGAGGAGGCGGGTCAGTCTGCCAGTCCTTGCCGATGTAGAGGCCAAAGCCAGCGTTCAGCCACTCCCCATCCTCGTCTTGGAGACCGGCAAAGATAACATTATTGTGGATGAAGAGGCCTGTATTCATGGTCTTGTTGGGGTCGTCGTGAGAGGCTTTCACGTCGATTGTGCGCTTTCCCCTTCCAAGCAGAGTTAGGTCGCGGATAGTGACCTTCATGTCGGTACATCTAACATGATCCCTGTTGTTGATCTCAAGGAGTCCTTTCTTTGGTGTCGTTGGCTTCACGACAAGAACAGGAGAGTCATCGGATGCGGCGGTGAACAGCGCCACCACGAACTCCTCGGTGCTTCTTGGTGCGAGAACAATGGTGTCCTCGATGTATGGGTTGCGGGATTGCCGTATGAGCACTACATAGCCGCGCGCAGTGCCGGGCCTACTGTTCGCTTCAGCGATCGCTTCGTTCACGGTGCAGTAGACGTGAGGGTCCAGACAGTGGTCCTGATCGACGATGAAGAGAGGCACCGGCAACGGAGGCTCTGAGTCACGGGCAAGAGGCGAGAGAATCGGCGTCGAGGAGAGGCTCGACTCGGTGCCTCCGAGAGGGCACATCACGACCGCCTGCATGCCTGCCGGGAGCGTATGCGGTCTGAGCAGCCGGGCGTCATCAACCGACCAATGCACGCGACCTGGTTGGCTTGCGGCGAATCGTGCGCTGATCTCCAATCGCAGATCGACGTAGGGTGGCCAGGGATCACCGAGGTAGACCCGGACCTGGGGGCAGATCATCACCATCCGCGATGTGCTCTCGGTGTGGTCGACGCCTACATAGGGCTGAATCAGTACACGAACGTGATCGGAATTCTGGGCGAATGAGGTACGGCGCTGTCCGTCCCAGAGATCGACCAGCCACGTCGGGTAGATGCTGTAGTCGGTGATATGCGGAAAGGTCCCGGGAACCTCGGTGCGCACTGATACCAAGCGAATTGACCCCTGAGCGGACCTTGCGACTTCGACCATCGTCTTTCCGTCGCTCAGGCGCCAGAGATCCTGGCGAGTAGCTCGCACGACGGCCTTAGTGGCGTGAGGCTCCCAACGCGCTGGCGCCTGCGCGCCAAGACCAACGGAGAGAACGATCAATGCAAGTCTTCGAATCCACATGGCTAGCCTGCGGCATGAGAGCCTGTGGGCGCGTCGCCAGGCAAACAGCGGGGAGCATGGAATCTCTAGATCCCAGTCTAAGCCGCTCCCTCGCCACCCGGAAGCGCCTATCTTCACGCCAGGTATCTACTCCCGGCAAACCGCACTGATCGCGAAGGTCACGAACTGCGACGGCGTGTCCGTCTCGAAGAGCACGCTCCAACGCACGTGTCGCAGCAGCGGGACCTCAGCCTCCGTGCGGACATCGCTGTAGAAGACCAGAGGCGTCGCGTTTACGCCTTGGACGAAGCGAGCTTCACCGACCGTACGCCAGTCGCTGCGCTCGATGGCTGTGTTGGTTTGGAGCAGCACCTTCACCGATGCGGCAGCATCCAGTCGAGCGTTCTCGACGATCAGCTTGAGGTGGCATTGGCGAAACGCGAGCAGATCCCACACATCGACGGCCGGCTGATCATGGCTGGCGTCGGAACGAGTGACGGTCACGGAGGCCTGTTCAAATGCCTCGCCAGCGGCGATCGCCGGGTCGGTTGGGATGGGCACCGCCGCGAGCAGGGCACCGGGCACGAGGGTTCCCACGAGCGAATTTGCACGCATGACATGACTCCAGACTGGGGGAAGTACGCGGTCCTTCTGAGAGGACCATCAAGAAACCGGGAACAGCAGATCGCCTTCTACTCGCGAGCAACTCCCACGACCGAGAACGTCACATGTTGGCTCGCCGTGCTGCTCTCAAACTCCACCTCCCATCGGGCAAACCTCGACAGCGGCACCGTGTCCTCAATCGACGCAAGGCCATAAGCCACGTAGGGGGTCGTCTGGCTGCCCTCAGTAAAGGTAACGTTCGTCACGGTCTTCCAATCTGGCTCGTCCAGCGTCGCATTGGTCTGCAAATTCACTCGTACATACTTGTTCGAGTCGAGCGATACGGCGGTGATCTTGAATTTCAAAATGAGCCACCGGTAGGGGAGCGAAGATTCGAGGGGGCCCATACATCGAGCCCTACGTCGTGGGTGTCGCATCGGCAGGGGAATATGCGTATGCCGCGGCAGGACCGGGGGGGCTGCAAGTAGTTGATGTCTCGAATGCGGATTCACTCACGCTGCGCGGTCGAACGGAGGCGCTCAACGCCCGCGATGTCGTCGTGGACGGGAGCTACGCCTACGTCACAGCCGACCGGTTGGCGTTTGTTGTGACGGATATCTCGAATCCATCTTCCCCCCTTCGGCGAGGGGCGGTCGGGCTGCCGGGTGCGGCTCGACGGCTCTCACTGAAAGGACAATAAGTCTACGTGGCGGGCGATCATGTTGGACTGCACGTCATCGACGTCACCGGCGTCGACAACGCTCAGCGATACGGGGCGGTCGACACACCGGCAAGGGGCGTGGACATTGCCGCAGCGGGCGATTATGCATACGTCGCCGACGGCTGGCAGGGGCTCCAGGTGCTGGAGGTCTCCGATCCAGCCTCGCCCGTGATCTGCGCCCGCGTCGAGGCCATTCGGGATTCCGCCGTCGCGGTGGCCACGTCGGGCAATCACGCATTCGTCGCCTCGGCGGTGCTCTGGCGCTTTGGCGAGGGCGAGCTGTGCGTGGTAGATGTCTCCCAGCCCGCGTCGCCGGTGATCTTGGCGACGGTGCCAACTCCGGGTACTTCGAACGAACTCGCCCTTGGTGCGAGTCACATATATGTCGCGGACTCGGGAGTGGGCTGCAGATAGTGGACGCCTCCGATCCAAGCGCGCCGATGCCGTGCGGAAATGTCGTCACGCCGGGCAAGGCCGCCGGGGTGGCCGTGGCGGAGCCTTAGGCGTACGTTGCAGACACCGAGGGCGGCTTGATGGTGGTGGACGTCTCGGATCCCTTCATGTCGATCATTCTCGGTGCCGTGGACACGCCGGGTAGAGCCCAACGGGTTTGTGTCGCGGAGAGCTTCGCCTACGTGTCGAGTTGGGACGATGGCCTGGCGATCGTGGACGTCTCGACCCCGGCGGAGCCCGCGATGCGCGGACACGCGCGGACGCGATACGGCGCCGGTGATGTCGAAGTGGAGGAGAGCTACGGCTACCTCACGACGCACCGATCAGGTCTGCAAGTGGTAGACATCTCGAATCCGGACTCACCCTTGAATAGTGGGTCGGTGGCATGTTGCAGCTGGGGGGCGGGCAGGGCGTCGTTTCTGCCGGTTTCGTATATGTCGCTTGCGGTTCTGGCGGCGTGGTCGTGGTGAGACAACAATGCCTCAAGACTCTTGTCGAGCGCACGCCGGCACCGCCGGCGCCCTGCGCGGACGATCTGGGCCAGAATCACCCCAACCCATTCAATCCCAGGACGGCGATCCCTCTCATTCTGCAGGAAGATGGAGCGGTGGAGCTGCGGATCTACGACGCCGCGGGCAAACTGGTGCGAACCCTGGTCGACGGGCAGCGCCGAGCAGGGCGGCACCAGGTGGCGTGGACGGGTCGGTCGGAATCGGGGCGCGCGCTGCCCTCAGGGCTCTATCTTGTTCGTTTGCGAACGGCGCGCGGCGACGAGATTCGGGGGATGATCCTGCTCGAGTAAGAAGGAGGCGAGAATGCACGCACGATCGATCGTGGGCGTCCTTGCCCTCACGGCGCGGGTGGGCGTTGCAGACGACACATTTCCCGTCTGGCAGCGCCTGGGCCCGGACGGTGGACCGGGATCGGACCGTTTCGCGGTCGCCCCCGCATCAGGGGATCGACTGGATACCCAGCTCCGATCACAGCGACGGGGAACAGGCATGGGTCTTCCCGTCCCGGCAAGACCCGACCCGGCCCTTCGAGCTGGTGGCGGGGTGGGCGTGGGAGTTGAACCGCTTGCTCTGGGTGAACCTCGGGCCGATCAGTCCGGGATTAGGGTGGAGCTTGGTGGAGGAGTACGGGGACCCCTCCTGCGTTCTCTCCACGAGCGTGCTCACGCCGACGGAGCTTCTCCCCACTAGACTGGGACCGGCCGGTATCTACGTAGACGGAGAGTTGAAGGTGGTATGTGAAGACCATGGCACCGAGGAGTACTGGGAGCCGGTGGAGACCTGGAAGGCGATCGAGCAGGGGGGGGTGCCGCCACTCACGGGTCTCGAGGTGCGGGCGCTTGGCTCGGCGCCCGACGTTCCCGACCGATACTGGGGCTTGGCGGAGCGCCCCTACACCCGTCTCATCGAGCACCGTTCCGGCTGGCAGGCCTGGAGGGTGGTGTCGGTCGGAGGACTGCTCGAGGCCGCCGACGACATTGCCGTTCTGGCCGGGTCCGAGGGCGCCGCGCTGGTCCTCGTGGGCAACGAGGGGCCGTGGCTCTCACGCGACGGAGGCGAGAGCTGGCGGGCCCGGTGGCCCGGCGCCTTCGGGCGCCTATCTTGTCGGCGTGCGGACCGCATCTAGGAGCGCGACCCGCCGCGTCGTGCTGGTTCGGTAAGGCACTATTCGTAGACCTTCTCCTCGGTCGCACCCGCCTGGGCCGCGTCGTCTTCCACGTCGCGGCGGCCCGCCCTCGCGCCGGGGTCGGCCATCTCGCGATACCACTCCGACGCCGTGATCGCCGCCATCACCTCGTTGGTGCCGGTCCAGATCGACGCCAGGCGCAGGTCGCGATGGATGCGTTCGATCGGGTAGACATTGGTGTAGCCAATGCCGCCCATCACCTGCATCGCGTTGTGCACCACCTTCTGGCACGACTCGGTGACGAAACGCTTGGTCTCCGAGACCAGGCGCCGCACCCGCCGCATCGGCTCGCCGCGGTCCACCGCCAGAGAGGTGGTGTAGACCATGGCCCGGGACGCATCCAGCAGGGTGGCAGCCTCGGCCACCTGGAAGCTGACCCCCTGGAAGCTCTTGATGGTGCGGCCGAAGGCCTTGCGGCGGCTGGTGTAGCGGGTCGCCACCTCGAGCGCCGAGCGGGCCGAGCCGACCGTCATGGCGGCGGTCCCCAGACGCTCGGGGATCATCATCGTGTTGAACACATCGACGCCACGGTGGAGCCCGCCGAGCAGGTTCTCGCGCGGCACCTTCACCGAGTCGAAGATCACCCGCCCGGCACCGCCGCCACGACAGCCCATCAGCCCATAGAGATAGCGAGTCTCGATCCCGGCGCCTCGCTCGACGATGAAGGCGCTGATCCCCTGGTGGGGCTCGGCGTCGGGGTCGGTGCGGGCATAGACCAGGAAAATGTCGGCCGCGGTGGCGCCGACGATGAAGCGCTTCTGGCCGCTCAGCAGGAAATGGTCGCCGCGATCGTCGGCGCGGGTCCGGGTGCCGAAGAAATCGGACCCACCCTGCGGCTCCGTGAGGCACTCCGCGGCGAAGATCTCGCCCGCCAGCAGCGGCTTGACCCAGCGCTCCTGCTGCTCGTCGCCGCCGTGTTGGACGATGGCGTCGGCCACCAGCTCGGCGCCGATGCCGAACACGCAAGCGAAGATGTAGCCCAGCGCCCCCACCTCTTCCATCACCGCGCTGGCGGCCACCCAGTCGAGATCGCGTCCGCCGAGGCGGGTGGGATGGCGGCAGCCCATCAGCCCGCGGCGCCCCGCCTCGCGCAAGAAGTCGCTCGGGAACTCGACCTCGTCGGCGTCCATGTCGAGCAAGAGCTGGGTCGGAACCGAGCGAACCAGGTCGCGAACCTCGTCGCGCAGGGCGCGCTGCCGATCGTCGAGCAGGTAGTCGAACATCGTGGAATCCTCCGATCTGCGCTCCGTGTCCGCGACCGTATCAGATCGATCGGGACCTTGCGGAGGGACCCACAACCCGTGGTCGGGGCGCCGCGCCGGCCCGGCGTCTCGGTCGGGGCCGGAGTGTCGCGACTGCCCGTGACTCCGCCCCCGAACCTCACGAGTAGAGGGCGGGACGGCTTCGCCGGGACGCCGCCGGACCCACGCCCAGGTTACGCTCCTGTCGTCGGCTCCGCGGAATCGCCACCGCTCCCCCCGGAGGTCCCATGTCTGGCTCGCTCCTCGTCGCCACCGCTCTCTTCTGCGCCGTGCCATCTTCCGCGGCCGACGCGCCCGCCCCAGATGCTCCGATCCGCCTGCTGATGAGCGCGCGCGATGCCGCCACGCAGCGCGCCTGGCTCGACCACGCCCGCCAGCACTGGGGACTGGAGCCGCGCCACCATCTGTCCGCCGTGCATGCCAGCTCCTACCGGGTGACGCCCGCGCTGGCGGAAGCGTTGCTCGCCGATGCCGATCTGCGCGAGCGCGGCTGGCGCATCTCGGCGCTCGAGCCGACGGCACGCATCGTTCCCCAAACACGCTCCGTCTTCGCCGGCGGCGCGCGGGCTTCCTACACCCCGAACGATCCCTACTACTCCGATCAGTGGGGTCCGGCCTGCATCGACCTGGAGCGCGCCTGGGCGATCAGCCGTGGTCGCCGCCGCGCCGTGATCGCCGTGCTCGACACCGGCGCCGACCTGGACCATCCCGATCTGGCCGGCAACCTGATCGCCGGCTACGACTGGGTGAATCTCGACGACCAGCCCGACGACGACAACGGCCACGGCAGCGCGGTCGCCGGCGTGGCGGCGGCGGTGATCGACAACGGTGTCGGCATCGCCGGCTGCGTTCAGGAGCGGATCATGCCGGTCAAAGTTCTGAACGCCTGGGGGGGCGGCTACGTCGACGACATCGTGATCGGCATCCAGTGGGCGGTCGAGCAGGGGGCCGATGTGCTGGCTCTTCCCTTCGGCATTGGCACCCCCTCGCCGATCCTGGAGGATGCCTGCCGCTGGGCTTCCGACCAGGGGGCGCTGCTGATCGCCGCGGCCGGGGCCTCGGGCACCGACCTGTTCATGTACCCCGCCGCCTACACCTCGGTCTCTGGGGTGGGAGCGCTGATGCCCGATTGCGTGACCCCCGCGCCCTTCAACAACTTCGGCTTCGGCGATCACCAGGTGATGGGCAACCTGGAGTTCCTGGCGCCGGGGATGGACATTCTGACGATCGTCGGCGGCGGCTACGGTTACTACAGCGGCACCGCATCGGCATCGGCCTTCGTTGCCGCCGTCGCCGCCGGCTACGTCGACGCGGCGCCCGACGCCCCGGCCGCGGCGATTCGCCACCACATGCAGACCCACGCCGACGATCTGGGCGACCCGGAGCACCACGGCTACGGGCGGATCGATGGCGCGCCGTGGGTCGACTGATTCGAACGACCGATCTGGAGCCAAGCTCATGAGCCTCCGCGTCCCCGCCCTCGCTCTGCTGGTGGCCCTCCGCGCCTCCCCCAGCCCCGCCGAGCCGATCGAGATCCGCTGGGACGGTCACGGCATCCCCCACATCTACGCCGAGACCGAGCTCGACGCGGTCTACGCGCAGGGCTGGTGCCACGCCCGCGACCGGCTCTTCGCCATGGATCTGTTCCGCCACTTCGCGCGCGGCACGCTGGCCGAGCTGGTAGGCGAGGAGGCGCTCGAGGACGATCGCTACCAGCGGGTGGTGGGATTGACGCGGGTCGCGGCCGAGATCTGGGCCTCGCTCTCGCCCGAGACCGCGGACTTCCTCGAAGCGTACGCGGCGGGGGTGAACGCCCGACTGGTCGACATGGGTCCCCTCGACCTGCCGATCGAGTACCGGGCGCTGGGTCTGGGAATCGCCGACGTCGGACCGTGGGAGCCGCTCGACAGCATCGTGATCGCGCGTCTGCAGACCCAGCTCCTGGCCTTCGACATCGGCGACGACTTCTCGCTGGCCGAGCGCCTCGATGCCTTTCGCGAGAGCTATGGCTTTCACGGCGGGCCCGATTCCCGCGCCGGCCTGCCCGAGGATCTGTTCCGCTTCACGCCGAGGGTGCCGGCCACCCACATGGACGGCTTCCCGCAAGCCGCCCGCGGCGGCGATGCCGCCCCGACCTTGCCATCGGACCGAAGCTTCGACGCCAATCTCCTGGCGCGCGCCCGGGCCGCACTCCGGCCCGGCCCCTGGCACCGCCGCTTGCGCGCGGCCGCCGGGGGGTCGAACGCCTGGGTGGTGGCGGGCGCCACGACCCGTTCCGGTGCGCCGATTCTCGCCAACGACCCCCATGTCGACCTGAGCGCCCCGCCGTTGCTCTACCTGGCCCATCTCAACACCAAGCGCGGCGGCGGCGCGGCTTTCAACGCCTCGGGTGCCTCGACTCCCGGTGTGCCGGGGATTCTGCTCGGCCACAACGAGCACATCGCCTGGGGCACCACCCTCTCGCAGCTCGATGCCACCAACACCTACATCGAAACGGTGTTTCCCGGTGCAGGCGACGATCCCGACTCGGTGCTTTTCGAAGGCAACGCAATCGCGATGGAGGAGCGCACCGAGATCTTGCGCGTCCGCGATCCCGAGACCGGAGAGATCAGCGAGACACCTTTCCTGGTGCAGGTGGTGCCGCACCACGGCCCGGTGCTGGACGGCAGCAACGACGGCGCGAGCGCGATCAGCTTCCGCTGGACCGGTCTGGAGGCCACCCGTGAGATCGAGGCCTTCCGCCTGGTCCACGGCATCGACAATCTCGAAGACTTCATCGACAACATCTTTCTCTTCGACGTCGGCTCCCAGTCGCTGGTCTACTGCGACGTGGCCGGCAACATCTACTACAACAGCTACAATGCGATTCCGCTACGCTCGGCGGCCGGTATGACGCGGCGCTACCCGCCCAATCTGCCCTATCCGGGTACTGGCGCCTTCGAATGGGTGGGGCTGATCCCGCCCCCCAAGCTGCCGCAGGAGCTCAACCCGGAGCGCGGATACGTCGTCACCGCCAACAACGATCCGGTAGGCGTGACCCTCGACAACAACCCCTTCAACGACGAGTACTATATTGGCGACATCTTCGACATCGGCTTCCGCGCCGGGCGCATCGAGGAGCTCTTGCTCGAGCGTTTGGGCGACCTGACGGTGGTCGATATGCAGCGCATCCAGGCCGATGGGCGCTCGGCGCTGGGCGGGGTGTTGCTGCCTCATCTGGAGGACGCGATCGACCAGCTCGGCATCGAGGATCCGCTGGCGCTAGAGGCCTGGGATCTGCTGCGGGACTGGGATCTGCGCACGCCGGCCGGCACCGGCTGGCTGGTGGGCGAGGACGAGAGACGCAGCTCGGTGGCCACCTCGATCTTCACTGCCTGGCTGACCCGCTTCTTCCCCGCGGTGGCGCTCGACGAGTACGAGCACGCGGAGGTCGGCTTCATGAGCGGCAACGGATCGACGCTGGGGGTGCGGGGGCTGCTCTTCATCATCGAGCATCCGGAACAGACCTACACCGGCGACGCGATCTTCGACCGCATCGGGACTCCGGAGATCGAGACTCGCCAGGAGATCTTCGTGTCGGCCTTCGAGGAGGCGGTCGATTTCTTGGCGGGGGCGTTCGGGAGCGAAGACATCGATCGCTGGCGCTGGGGCAAGCTGCACCGGGTGCGCTTCGCGGCTCTGAGCGGCGTCGATCTGCTGTCGATCCCCTCCACCGCCAATCCGCTCTTCCCGGAGGGCTACCCGCGCGGCGGAGACAACTACACGGTCGATGCTTGCGACTTCGGAATCAGAGGCGACGAATTCGGCTACGACGACGGCCCCGGCATGCGCTTCGTGGTGCGCATGGAAGAGGGCAAGATCGCTGCCTGGAACGTGCTGCCCGGCGGCCAATCGGGGCGCGCCTTCCATCCTCACTATCGCGATCTGGCGCAGCAGTGGCGCCACAACGAGGCGGTCCGCATCCCCTTCTACTACTCCGAGGTGTTCTGGGCGACGCGGCACGTGACTCGTCTATAGGCGAATCCCCTCTGCCTCCTCGGACCCTAGTTCTGCGCCACGAAGAGACTGGCCCGCAGGCGCCGCCGCCGCAGATAGGCGCGCGCGACCGTGGTCAGGATCACGACGACGCCGACCACGCCGCTGACGAAGAGCAGTCCCTTGCTGATTCCGTTCCACCACACGTCGAGGCCCGGGTCGATGTCGATCAGTCCGAGCTTGCGCAGGTACTCGGGCGTGGCGATCAAGCGGCTGAGCACGCAGAGCAGGATGATCAACCCCGTCACCAGGCGGATGTAGACCTCCTTGACGACCTTGGTGCCATAGGCGCCGAGGTGGATGCCGACCAGCGAGCCGGCGTAGAGCAAGAGCACCAGGCGCAGATCGACGTAGCCGCTCCAGGCGTAATTCATGCAGCCCCAGGCGCCCATGAAGACCGCCAGGAAGAGCTCAGTTCCCGCGGCGACGGCGGTGGGAATGCCCAGCACGTAGATCATCGCCGGCACGCCGATGAAGCCGCCGACGCCGATGGTCCCGGCGAGAAAACCTGTTACCAGCCCGATCGGGAGGATCACCCAGAGCGACACCCGCACGTCGGCCACGCGAAAGTGGATCATTGGCCGCAGACGGATCATCGAGCAGGCCTCGGCGACCTTCAGCGAGGGGCCCTGGCCGGGAGCCGAGCGCCACACGTCACGCAGCATCGAGACCGAAACGACCGACAGAAACGACACGAAGATGATGCTGATGTAGAGATCGCCGCCCGCCGAGCCTTCGGTGAGCTCGAAAAAATGACTGTTGAGATAGGCGGCGACGGAGATGCCGATCGCGGCGGTGATCAGCATGCACAGGCCGAGCCGCTTGTCGACGTTGCCCATCTCGCCGTGCTTCTTCGATCCGACCAGCGCCTTGCCGAACTTGTGGGTGATGTTGCTGCCCACGGCGACGACGCCCGGCACGCCGAGGTTCATCATGCCCGGGGTCATGAAGAACGCGCCGCCGCTGCCGATGAAGCCGCTCAAGGTGCCGCCGATGAAGCCCAGCATCACCACCTGCAGCGCGGTGCCGAGGTTGAGATCGACGAACAGCTCTCCTCCGATCATCGGCGTTTCCTTTCTAGTCGATCCCGACCATCTTCAGCAGGCGGGCCGCGGACGAGCCCCAGAGCCGGGCCAGAACCGGCACGAACGAAGCGATGGCGGCGACCGTGGCCAGGCGCAGCGGCCAGGTCTTGCCTTCGAACGGTGCCGTGAACGACAAGATCTGCTCCTGCCGGTCGAAGACCAGGAGATAGAGTGCCGCCACCAACGCCACGCGCAACAGGGCTTTTACCAGATCGGCGCCCCCCAGGCGGAGACGCTTCTTGATCTCCTCGGTGCTGACCACCGCGGCTTGAAAATTGTCGCCGAGAACGCTGCGCAGCTCGCGTGCCAACCGCATCTGCGCCGCGTGCGGCTTGGAATGGTAGACACCGCCCACCACGAAGAGACTGTACTTGATGCGCCGGTCGATCGAGTGCAAGAGCTCGGTCGCTCCGCCGACCACTACGTGACGCCCGCCCGAGCGCTCGATCTTGCGCAGCTCGGCGAGAGTTTCGGCGACTCCACCGTCGTCGTCGGTTTCGAGCTCGTCCTCGGCGAGCTCTGATGACACGGTGTCGGAAGCCACGAAACGCAGCAGCTCGACCGAGGCATCCCAGCTCTCGGCCAGCGCGACGATGTCGGAAAATATGTCGCTTTTGAAGTTGAAGGTCTCGGCGATCCACAAGATGTTGGTCTCGGCGATGGTGCAGCGCACCTCTTCGACCCCGGGCAGCCCTTCGAGCACCTCGGCGACGTGGGGGATCAGGTCGGCCTGGCGCGGCATGTGGTGCACCGAGACGATGCCGCCGCGGGCCCGCACCCGAACTTCGGCGCGGGCGCAGGTGTCGTCCTGGCCGAGGGCGATGCGGGCGCGGCTGGCGAGCAGGAGCTCCTCGAGGGCGCGCCTGGAAGCCGGCGTCGACTTGTAGGCCGGCAGCTCGGCCATGGCGCAGAGCGCGACCGCGGCATTGTCCTCGGGAATGTTCTCGAGATTGACGACGATGTCGTAGAGAGCCGGGTCGTGCCAGCGCACGCCGTGCAGGTACTCCGCCCAGCGGGCGCGGTCCTGGTCGACCTTCTTGATGAACTCGATCGCCTCGGCGCGCGGCAGGCGCATGGCGCTCTCGGTGGCCTGAATGCGCTTCTCCATGCTGCTCAGGACCCGCACCCGGAGCACGTGGCTGACGCCGGGCAGGAGCAGGTGGCCGGCGTGGCCGTGGTAGACCAGGTTGCCGCCGAGCGCCTTCTCACACAGGCTGGCGGTGGCGGTCGCCAGATAGAACTCGCGCTCGCGGGCGTAGCGCCGGCGGCTGGCGGGCGCTTTGATCATGGCGGTTTCGAGCTTGCCGACCGCAATGCCGCAGTCGATCGCCGCATCGGCCAGGAACTCGCGATCGATGCACTCGCAGCCGAGCTTCGCGGCCAGGGCCTCGGCCAGCAGCTTGCCGCGGCTCAGGGATCCGCGAGAGATCGTGATGATCGGCATCGGTCGAGCTCGCTGGACAGGGGTGGGGCGCCAGGGGAAGCGGATAGGGACGAAGAGGACGGTAGCGAGGGGAGCGAGAGCGGTCAACAGGGCGCGCCCGCCGAAACGCCGTTTCGTACGAGCGTCACTAATCCTGTGGACGGCAAAAGAGAGGCAAGGAATCGCCGGCCGAAGGCGACGTGGTTACCATGAGATCCACGGTGCGGGGCGTCCGCTGCCACGACCTCCGCGCCGACAACCTCCCTGCTCCGCAAGACAAAGGAGACCGCGATGGAGTCCCCGTCCCCGACGCGGCACCCCCTCCGCGCTTCCCTGGCAGCGAGCATTTCGCTCGTCGCTTCGCTCTTCGTCACTCCCGCGGCGTTTGCCGACGCCCCCCTGGTGTTCTGTCGCGGCGCCGCCTGTGGCGGACCCGGCCCGGCCGACTATGCCTACCGGATCGACTCCGGCAGCTACCCGATGATGGAGCTCCGGGTGGGCACCAACGATCTGGATCCGGCCCACTACCAGGACGTGGTGTTGCCCGCCGGGTGGCATTTCACCATCGAGGACACCCCCACGGCCCACGCCCACGGCGTCGAAACGCCGCACGGCGAGGTCTCTCCCGGGCCCTGCTGGTGCCTCACGCGGGGCACCGCGCTGTGGTGGACCGACGATCCGGACCACGCGGTCGAGTTCTTCACCTTCGCCTTCGACCACGCATCGACCACCGAAGACGTCGACTGGAGCCTGCTCACCCGGCGCGCCGGACCGCCCCCCGAGTACTACGAGTTCGGTCCCTTCTGGGATGCCGGCGTGGGGGAGGGCGTGGGACCGCTGCATGGTCCCCACGAGCTGCGGCCGGTGCTGCACCTGGGCCTGGGGGAGCAGGTGCAGGACGAGGCCGGAGCGACGATCGAGGTTCCCGGCTACTCGGTGCCTTCCTTCACCCACTGGGACGGCGACGTGCTCGCCGACCTGGTGATCGGGGAAGGGGGCGGCCTCGATCCGGGCAAGGTGCGGATCTACCCGAACCAGGGCAGCCCCGCCGAGCCGCTCTTCGCGGACTACTTCTATGCGCAGTCGGAAGGTGGCGACCTGACACTGCCGGCGATCGGCTGTCTGGGAGCCTTCCCGCGCGTGGTGCAATGGGACGGCGACGGGCGCAAGGACCTCTTGATCGGCGTGGCCGACGGCACGGTGCGGATCTATCTCAACACCGGCACCAACGCCGATCCGGTCTTCGACGGTGGCACGGCGCTCCAGGTCGGCGCGGCCGGCGCCAAGATCGACATCGACGTCGGCGATCGGGCCACCTCGGTGGTGAGCGACTGGGACTCGGACGGACGCAAGGACCTGGTGGTCGGCGCGCTCGACGGGTTGGTGCGGGTGTTCCTGAACGAGGGCAGCGACACCGAGCCCGATTTCGTCGCCGAGATGCTCGCGCAGGCCAATGGCGTCGATCTGGAGGTGCCCTCGGCGCGCTCCAGCCCCGAGGTCCTCGACCTGGACGGCGACGGGCGCAAGGATCTCTTGTGCGGCAACACCGATGGCGAGCTTCTGCTCTACTCGAATGTCGGCGACGACGAGTGGCCGGTCTTCGGTGATCCGGTGCGAGTCGAAGCGGCCGGGACGCCGATCGATCTCGACGGCGCGCCGCGCTCGCGGCCGAGCATCTGTCGCTGGACCGACGACCTCGAGCTCGATGTGTTGATCGGCTCGGAGGACGGGACGGTGCGCCTCTATCAAGGGATCTCGATCACGCCCTTCGCACTGTCGCTGACCCCCGATCCGCTGGTCGGCGGTGCGCTCGCGACCCTCACTCTGAGCGGCGCCACGCCGCGCGCAATCGCCGCGTCCGGCTACAGTCTGACCGGCCTGGGGCACACCTACGTGCCGCCGCTGGGGATCTTCGTCGATCTCGATGCGCCGCGGCCGGGAGGCATCGAGGGCGTGGGACCCGACGGAAGCGCCGTCTGGTCGTTCTGGGTGCCCGAGCTGGCCGAGGGCCGCGAGCTATGGCTGCAGGCGGCGGAGCCCGGGCACAAGAGCAATGTTATCGCTACCTCGGTGAGGTAGCAGCTACTCCTGGAAGCAGGCGCGCTCCTCGGCGCCGTAGGGCTCGCTGGGATCGCCGAGGAGCGCAGCCAGGGCGTTGGCCACGTCGTCGCCGAAGTGCGGCCCCGACGACACCTCTTCCTCGTAGTAGTTCGGATGGCTCATGTCCATCAGCGGCACGTAGTCGGAGAAGGGGACCAGGTAGCCGGCTTCGCTGTTGCCCATGTTGGCGACGAAGCAGTGCGGCGCCTCCATCAGCTGGATCAGGCCCGGCATCGCCGGGAAGTCGCAGACATCGTTGCGCGGAGGGTTCTGGTAGCGCACCGTCGCGGCGTCGCGGCCCCTCAGATACTCCGGCGGCATCTCGCCCGGGCTGGTGAAGAACTGGGTCTCGCCGATCCGCACCACGTTCAGGTCGAGGGTGAAGAAAGTGGCACACGGATCACCGGCCGCCACCCGAGCGATGCATCCGGGGACGGTCAATGGCGTGCACCAGAGTGGCACCCAATCGGGCAGATCCGGCTCCCGGAAGTCGCTCATCTTGGTGCAGCCGAAGATCCCCAGGAAGGGATTCTCCAGCTCGATGTCGACGCTGCCGTGGAGGACCTCCAGCGTCGGAGTTTCGAGCCAGTCCGGCGCTGCGGCCAGCGCCTCCAGAGCCACATCGCCGATGTAGAGCCCGAGCGAGCGCACCTTGGCGCGGGATTCGTCCCAGGTCCACTGCGGCACCATGCGGCCCTCGGCGTCGTAGAGGCAGCTGTCGGGACTCTCGGGGTCGGGCTGACAGAGCGGCGCGCCGCGCTCATCGTAGAGCGGCACCGGAGTCGAGGAGTGCAGATAGCCGATCTGATTGCCGACCGTGCCGCTCATGAAGAGACAAATCCCGCCCAGCTCTCCTTCGAGGCGCTCGCGCACGTAGTGGGGGTAGTCGGAGGATTGGACGTTGCCTTCGGCGGAGCCCAGCACTTCGGGGTGATTGGCGAAGTTGACCAGGGTGGCGATGGTCGCGCCCGGCTCCGGATCGGATCCCGGCCGCGGCGCCAGTTCGGCGAAGTGCAGCACGGTCACCGCCATGTTGCGCACCCAGGGCTCGCGCAGATCGTTCTGGACCACGAAGCGGTGATAGCCGGGCCCCGGATTGGTGTTCTGACCGTAGTTGTTGTAAAGGATGCAGTCCGCGTCCTCCAACAACACTCCGGTCTCGGGGTCGTAGCAGGCGATCGGCTGCCCCTGGGCCGAGCGTACCAGAGCCGGACGCAGATCGGAGAGTGCCTCGGCCGCGCTCAGGAACATGCGGTCGAGCACTCCGGTGTCGTCGAGCTCGATGCGCTGCCCGGCGCCGTGGATGTAACGCTTGCTCAGTCCGCCGCGCGGCAGATCCCAGAGGCCGAGCGCGTCGGGGGAGTTGTGGTTGTGGGTCGAGGAGACGACGATGTTCTCGTAAGGCAGGTCGATGCCGAGCCCGGCCGCCCAGTCGGAGATGCGGCGCTTCACCGGGTTGATGAAATCGTGCATCATGGCCGCGAAGTCGACCGACATGATCAAGGTCGCCAGGCCCTCCTGGTTTTCGATCGCGATCGAGCGCGCCCAGATGCCGTCGTTCACCCCATCGCCGTTGACGTCGTCGTCGTTGGTCTCGTTCACGGCGCGGAAGTAGCCGAGGGGCCAGTTGGGGCCGAATCCGGCCAGGCCGAAGCTGTCGAAACGCAGATTGCCCTCTTTCGCGAAGGGACGCAGCAGCCAGTGCCAGTTGTCGTCGGCCGGGTCCTTCCGGTCGTCCGATCCCGCCGCGCCGTACTCCTTGCAGCGCTCGAGCGGACGTCTGACGGGATGGAGAGAGCGCTGGCAGTCGTCGGTGCTCCCGTTCTGGTCGTCATCGACGCCGAGGCGACCCGGAGCTCCGTCGGCGCCGAATGCCCCCGCTTCTTCGAAATCGTAGCGGCGGTCGGGACCGGTGTCGTACCAGGTCTCGCCGGCCAGGCGATCGTAGTGGCCGTTGCCGTTGGCATCGTCGTAGGCCTCCCAGTCTTGGCGGGTCAGGTCGACGCGCGACGCGCCGACGTAGATCAAGGAGCCCGGAGGGGGAGGGGCGGAGCGGGCCAGGGCCGGCGCGGCAGAGCACAGGATGACGAGCACGAATCGGGCGGCCGATCTGGACATCGGGGCCTCCGATCTGGGGACGAAGGAGCGCGGGGACGGAGCATCGCAATGGTACACCCGTTGGTGCGCCCGATCAGAGCCCGCCGTCGTAGACGTAGCGTCCCATCTCGTTGTCGTTGCGCAGCGCCAGGTGGGTGCGGCGGGCGCGGGGCCGGCCGCCACCCGCGAAGACCAGCTCGCAGGGCACCTTGTAGCCGGCGTAGTTGGTTCCATTCGGGGGGCCGGTGAGGGTGAACTCGAGCAGCTCGTTGGCGGCCATCCACTCGATCAGGGCCTCGGAGTCGCAGAAGGGGCGGAGGGAGTCCCAGTCGCGGCGCCGCCAGGCATCGAGCACGATCTCGGTCACTTCGATCGGGCCGAGATCGGCGTAGGATGAGGAGTAGACGTCGGCGTAGGCCATCGGCCGCACACCGGACGGGAGGCGCAGGCTGAAGAGCGAGTCGGGCAGGCTGTGCCGGTAGTCGATCGAGCGCAGCCTCTCGACCAGGATCTCCCGGCCCTGGTGGCGCACGTACTTCTCGATGCCGGTGAGCGCCTTGGTGCCGGTTTCCCAGGTCACCACGGTGCGCCGGTCGAACTCGTGGTAGAAGCTCGGCCTCGCTCCCGGCTCCGCCTCCCAGTCTCCCGCCTCGACCACGCTCAGGGTGGTCAGCGGGGTGCCGGCGGCGATCAAGGTGTCGACCCGAGTGCGCGCGGGATCGAGCGGCAGCAGTCCGCTCAGCCAGTTGGCGGGGTTGGCGTGCAACCGGTCCAGGCTCAGCCCCACCTCGCCTTCCCAGAGCTTCGCCTCGCCCGCCCGAACGAAGTGCAGCAGCGTGGTGTCGCCGTCGAAGATCTTGTTGCGCTCTTCCTTGTCGATGCGCATGCGGCCGGAAGGGAAGCGCGGCGAGGGCAGCTCGAACCAGATCTTCACCGGGACGAAGGGCAGGCTCGGATCGATGTGCTCGAAGTTCTCGCGGGGGCCGGAGCGGCTGTCGAGCGCGCACACGAAGGCGCCGCGGCTCTCGATCCGCTCGATCATCGCCGCGTAGGCGGACGAGACCAGCTTCAGGTCGAACCCCCCCGTCGCGCCGGGGCGCCCCAGACGGCCGGAGGCGCCGAGGTAGATCACCAGGGCGGCGGCCAGGGCGGCCGGGGCGAGCAGTGGCCAGGCGCCGAGCGGACGCCGGCGCTCCTTGCGGGCGGGCGTTCCTCGAGGGGGGATCGCCGCGATGAGCCGGTCTCTGAGGTCGACCGGGACCGCTCTCTTAGCGTCGGACCGAAGCAGCTTTTCGAGGTCGCGAGGTCTCATGATCGATCTCCCTGAGGCGGATGAGCGCGCGATTCAGCCGGGACTTGGCGGTGCCGGTCGGAATCGAGAGCAGCCGCGCCGCCTCGCGGATGCTGAGCTCGGAGTAGTAGTGCAGGTGGACGATCTCGCGCAGCGGGACCGGCAGGGTCTCGACCGCGGCGCGAATGCGCTCGGCGTCGCGGCGCCGATCGAAGCGCTCCTCGACCGTCGGGGCGGGGTCGGGGAGCGCCCGCAGGTCGAGCCGCTCGGCGATCTCCACGCTCCTCCCCGAGCGCCGCAGATGGCCCAGGAGCTCATTGCGGGCGATCGAGATCAGCCAGGTGCGCAGCGACGAGCGTCCTTCGAAGCGGGCGCGCGCCGTCCAGGCCTTGGAGAAGGTGCTCTGGGTGAGATCGGCGGCGGTCTCGGGATCGCCGCAGCTTCCCAGCAGGTAGCGGTAGACCTGCCGGTAGTGGCGGTCGATCAGCCGTACGCAGGCATCGGAATCGCCTCTCTCGAGCCTCTTCCACAGCACTCTGTCACGGATGCCCATCGCGGCACCTCCACGTCGAAGCCGGGTGTTGGCGCAGCCTCGGAGACGGGCGGCAGGGCGCGCTCCGAGCTCTGCTGATAGAGTAGATGCCCGATTCGGCCACGGTGTTCGCCTCCTCCGGCGTTTTTTCTCTCCGGCGGCCGCCCCCCTCCCCAGCCGCCGCGCGAAGCGGCCCCGGAGCCCCTCCATGAGCGCCTTCCCCCGTCCCTTCGACGACGAGTTCCTGGACCGCAACCTCTACCGCCGGTCGGCGATCCTGATCGACGAGATCTCGAGCATCGACGCCGGGCGCCACGAGATCGTCTGTCGAATGCGCACCGACAAGTCGGGGATTCCGCTCCTGGACGAGCAGCGCGACCCCTACGGCACCCACCCCAGGCATCTGAACGGCGGCGTGCTGGTCCACCTGAGCGGCATCATGGGGATCGCCCACGCCTGGTACGTCGAGGGGCTGCGCCTGGCCGACGGCTGGGTCGGCTACGGCACCACCATCCACCGCCTCGATATTCGCGGCCCGGTCGCGATCGGACCCCCGCTCGATCTGCGCTTGCGCGCCACCCGGCGCCGGATCCGGCCCAGGGTGCGGATCGTGCGCTACGAGCTCGTCTACACCCAGCGGGATTCCGTCGTCTACCGGGGCGACCAGAGCGCGATCTGGCGCAAGATGGAGGTCAGGCGCTCAGGCGCTGAATCAGCATGAGCAGCACGAACGACACCAGCCCGGCGCAGGTCGGAGTGGCGACCCAGCCGACCACCACCTCGATCAGCTTGCGCCGCGACACGGTGTTGATTCCGCGATAGAGGCCGATGCCGAGCAGCGCGCCGACGATCGCCTGAGAGGTCGAGACCGGCACCCCGAGCACCGAGAAGAGGTGCAGCCCGAAGCCGGCCGCGGTCTGCGCGGCGAAGGCGCCCGGCAGGTCGAGCGGGATGATGCTGTGCCCCACCGTCTCGGCGACCCCCTTGCCGAAGAGGAGCGCGCCCAGTGCGATTGCCAGTGCCCCCAGCAGGGTCAAGAGGGAGACATCGATGATCTCCGTCTCCAGCGCGATGATGGGACCGATGGCGTTGCCCAGGTTGTTGGCACCGAGCGAGTACGACGCGTAGGAGGCCGAAGCCAGGACCAGCCAGCGCAGGATGATGTTCGGGGTTCGGGTCGATTCGAACAGCGCCAGCAGCGCCAGAGTGAGCCGGTAGAGCACGTAGGTCAGCACCATGGTCAGCACCGGACAGAGCACCCACGACCCGGCGATGCCGATGGTCTTGGACCAGTCCATCGGCATCTGCCCGGCGATGCCCACCCCCGCCACCGCGCCGACCACCGACTGCGAGGTGGAGACCGGGATCTTGCGGAAGGTGGCGATCGACACGAAGAGCCCGCCGCAGAGCAGCGCCGCCAGCACCGCCTCGGGCGAGAGCGGCGCGGTCACGATTCCCTTGCCGACCGTCTTGGCCACCGCGCTGCCTTGCAGCAGCGCCCCGGCGACGGCGAACACCGCGACCAGGGAGATCCCGATCCGGTAGCGGATCAGCCCGGCGCCCACCGACGCACCGATGCAGTTGGCGGCGTCATTGGCGCCGATATTGGCGCCGACATAGAGCCCCGCGGCCACCACCGCCACGATCAGCCAGATGCTCACGCGCGCACCCGCCGCTCCCTCGGAACCGCCCGGCTCAACCCATCTTCCTCTTGATGGCGATGATCGACAGTCGGTCGCCGACGTTTTCGATCCGGTCGCTGACCGAGGCGACGTGGTCGATCACCATCTTCAGCTCCAGCTTGTCGATCTTCGGCAGGTCGAGCTCTCGGTAGACCCGGCGCACCGAGTAGAACTGGATGCGGTCGATGCGCTGCTCCAGCCGGCCGATCTCCTCGACCGCCTCCTGTACGTCGTGGTCATCGCGCAGCGTCTTGCGGACCATCTCGGGGAGGGGGCGGTAGCACTGCTCGGTGATCTCGATGATCTCGCGCAGATCGCCGGCGATCTCTTCCGGGATCTCGGGACGGGTGAGGAAGATGAAATCGGCGGAATCTTCGGCCTTGTTGGCGACCCGATCGAGAGTCTCGAGCAGATCGATGTAGTCCTGGCGGTAGGCGGGCAGGAAGGCGCCGCGGTACATCTCGCGCTCGACTTCGAAGCGGATCAGGTCGGCGCCACTCTCGAGCTCGTGGACGCGCTTCGACTCCTCCTTGAACTGCCGGTTGCCCGCCAGGTAGTCGAGGACCACCTTGGCGTGCACGGTGACCGCCTGCCCCACCACATCGCAGAAGCGTTCGATCTCCGTGACCACGTGGTCCTGTCGCTTGTTCCTGAACATTGTCTTGGTCTCCCGGTGCCGTTGGCGTGTAGCGCGCCGCATAGTAGCAGATGCAGACTCGCGTCCGAGTCCTCCTCCAGTCTTCGCGGCGATGGCCGAATTAGCGAAGAGAGTGGAGGATCGCAGCGCGGCGGGTTATGAACTCCGCGGGACCCGAGGAAAGAAGATGACCATGTTGCCCAGGCTCCATCGCGCGTTGCCCTGCGCGCTGATCTCCTGGCTCGCGGCGACGCCGGCGGCGAGCGAGCTGTTGCACGTTCCCGGCGACCACCCGACCGTGCAGCAAGCGATCGATGCGGCGGGCACGGGCGACCACGTGGTGGTTGCGATCGGCACCTACCCCGAACCCGGGGTCGACCTCCTGGGCAAGGCGATCACCTTGCGATCCAGCGATCCGGGCGACGCCGCGGTGGTCCGGGGGACGGTGCTCTCGGCCGCCGGGGGCGACCAGGTGGTGCGCATGGTGTCGGGGGAGTCGGCCACGCTGGCCGGCCTGACCCTGACCGGAGCCGTGGACGGCGGCGTGCTCTGCGGCGCCGCCACGAACGCCCTCATCCGGCGCTGTCTGATCCGCGGCAACGCGGCCGAGAACGGCGCCGGGCTGCGTTGTGAGCCGGGTGCGTCGGCCACCGTCGTGGAATGCGCCATCACCGGCAACAGCGCCACTTTCCAGGGTGGAGGCATGCGTCTGGAGGAGGCTGCGCTGACCCTTTCTCGGAGCATCTTGAGCCACAACGCGGCCGGTCGCGGAGCGGCTCTCTGGTGCATCGAATCGGAGCTCGTCGCCGGCGATCTGAGGGTGGACCAGAACGCGGCATCGGTGCGCGGCGGCGCATTTCGCTGTGTCGACTCCGACGTGGTGATCGAGCGTTCGCGTTTCGCCGGCAACAGCGCCGTCCGCAACGGCGGGGCGTTGCGCTTCTCGGGCACCGAAGCCGAGCTGACGGCCTGTCTGTTCACCGGCAACTGGGCGCTCGAGGACGGCGGAGCGGTGTTCTCCTACCTGACGCCGCTCTTTCGCAACTGCATCCTCGCCGACAACTGGGCGAGCGACCGCGGCGGCGCGGTGTTCGCCAGCTACACCTCGCACCTGACCTTGCGCAACTGCACGCTGGTCGGCAACCGCGCCGCACAGGGCGCGGCGGTCTACGGCGTCACCCGATCGGAGACCCGGCTCACCAACTGCGTGATCTGGGATCACGAGGGGCCACTCTTCTCCGGAGTCGCCCCGATCGTGAGCCACAGCGACGTCGAAGGGGGCTGGCCCGGCACCGGCAATCTGGACGCGGAGCCGCGACTGCGCGACTGGGCCGGCTACACCCAAGCGCTCGGCCAGGGCTCTGCTTGCATCGATGCCGGGGAGGGAGCGGTCGACGCGCTCGACTGGGGCCTCATCGATGGCCGTTACGACAACGGGTTGGCGCCCGACATGGGCGCCTACGGAGGCCCCAACGCTGACCAGTGGCTGGACTTCCAGGTTCCAGAATAGGCCCTCGTCGAATACCATTCCGCGGTTCGCGAGGTCGAGACGCCACGCCGCCCGACGCACTCCCCGACCCGTAAGAGGGACAGCCCGGAGATGAACGACGATCCGAAGCGCGGCAGGGCGGTGGGGATGGCCGGTGCTCGAGCATTTGGCCTGGTGACCCACATCGCGGCGATCATCGCCGGCTTCCTGCTCATGGTCCTGGGACTGGGTCTCGGGGTGACCGTGCTGATGCTGCCGGTGGCCGTGCCGCTCGGGCTCCTGGGGCTGGGTCTCTTCCTCTGGGGCTGCTTCGAGCGCTTCGACCGCGCGCGGGAATAGTCGGGGTCTACTCGAACCCCCGAAACTCGCCGATCGCGGCGGCGGAGAGCTCGTGCTCCGCCATCCGCTCGATGACCGACCAGGGCAGGGTCAAGTGATGGGCGCCGGCCACCAGCGCCGCGCTGGCCTGGGCCGGCGACTTGATGCTGGCGGCGATGATCTGGGTCGACGCGCCCAGCGAGTCGATCACCGCGCGCATCGATCGCACCAGGGCCAGACCGTCCCCCAAGAGGCGGGTGGAACGGTCGACGTAGGGAAGGACGAATTGGGCTCCCACCTGGCAGGCCAGGGCGACCTGCGCGGGGCTGAAGATCGCCGTGATTCCGACGCTGTGACGGACCTTCAGCTCGGCCGCCAGACCGAAGTTCTCCAGACTTGCCGGGATCTTGAAGCCAACACGGCGCGCCGGATGGCCGATCTTGATCGCCGCCACCCGCTCCGCCTCAGCGCGCCGCTCGTCGAGGGTTGCGGCATTGAGCTGATGGAACACGGTGCTGCCTGGAAGCGCGTCCGCGAGCCGGGCGATCACCGCCTCGGGGGGGTCCCCTACCCTCGCCAGCAGCGCCGGATTCGTCGTCACGCCACCGATCAGTCCGAGCTCGGAAGCCCGGCGCACCTCCACGATCGAGGCGGAGTCGAGCAGCAGCATTAGCGCCGCGCTTCGCTCGCTTCGGGAAGGGTCGCCTTGATCGAGAACATCAAAGGCACCGAACCCATGTGCTTGGGCAGCTGCCACCACCCTCTCTCGACCTCCACCATGGTCGGCAGGGCCTGGTAGCAACAGCGATCGTACTCGCGCACTTCGTCGATCCTCAGGCCGGCACTGATCAGTGCCTGCAACACATCGCTGAAGCTGTGACACCATTCGTAGGCGACCTTGTTCTCGATGGTGGTCTCTCCGTCGGAGGCGTAGCTTTCGTTCTCCACGAAGCGCAAGGGCTCAGGCTGCGCGAAGTAGGGGTAGCGTACTTTCAGTGACTCGGTGTTCGGCTCGTCGTCGAATACGAACAGGAAGGGATGGAACTCGGCCATGAAGAACCGGCCGCCGGGCTTCAGGTAGCGGGCGATGATCTGTCCCCACTTCTCCAGGTCCTCCAGCCAGGACAGAACTCCGTAGCTGGTGAAGACGGTGTCGAAGCGGCGGTCCAGTCGGTAGGGGAGATCGTAGAGATCGCAGCACAAGAAGTCGGCCGTGAGATCCTCTTCCTGCGCCAAGGCCTCGGCCAGCTCGATCGCCTTCGGGGCGAAGTCGACGCCCATCACTTCGGCGCCCAGGCGCGCGAAGGAGAGCGATCCCAGGCCGAAATGGCATTGCAGGTGCAGCAGCGACTTGCCCAGTACGTGTCCTACTCCCTTGATCTCGATCTCGTCCAGCGAGCTGCGTCCGCGCTTGAAGGCATCCAGGTCATAGAACTTGGAGCCCACGTGGACCGCGACCAGCTCGTCCCAGCGCGCTCGATTGGCTCTGCGAAAGTCGTCCATCGACTGCTCCTTTTTCTCAGGAGTCCGCCGCGATCGCCGCCCACGACGCGACACTGCCCCCCGGCCGCACTAGTTCATGGCACTGGAATCTCGGCGCCAGATCTCGGTGCCCCCCACGGGCAGCAGGCAGAAGAAACACTGGGCCGTTCCGATGTGGAGATCCCCCTGGAAGGGTTCCAGGGAGCGGAATCCGTAGTTGTTGCGATCCAGGAACCCTGGTGGCGACAGAGTTCCCAGCAGTCCGACCTCGCGAACCCAGCGCGTCCCATCCGCCGTTCGGTAGAGCGACGCACCATGGTGGAAGGGGTCGATCAGGCCCATGACGAAAGTGCCCAGGTACAGCTCGCCCTCGTGCACTTCCATGTCCCAGGCGTACTTGGCGCGGAAGTCGCCGAACCCGGAGCGCCCGACCCGTTGCCAGCTGCGCCCGCGGTCCTCGGTCCTGAAGACCGTGAAGCCCGAAACGAAGTTCGCGGTGCCGACGTAGAGCGCGCCGCGAAACTCGACCATCGACATGATCCCGGCGCTCAGCGGGTCGCCGAAGCCGGCGGGAGTGTCGGCCTCGGGGCCTACCACTTGGTGCCAGCGCACTCCGTCGTTGCGGTAGACCTGGCAGCCTTTTGGGTTCCAGGTGCCGGCGTAGAGCTCGCTGCGGTGCCCGAGGAGCGTGCTGACGCTGAAGTTCCAGGGGTCGCCGAAACCGGGCAAGGCGTGCGGCAGCCAGAGGGCCCCGGCGGTGGAGTAGACCTGACCACCGATCGGGCTCGACACGCCGACGTAGAGGCGCTTCCTCCAGACCGTCATGCCGCGCACCGAGGTGTTGAGCGGATTGAAGAAGCCATCGCGCCCGAACTGCTCCCAGCGCCGGCCGTCGCGGCTGCGCCAGACCTCGCAGCCGGTGTCGGGGTTGAGGGTGCCAGCGTAGAGCCGCCCGTCGAAGACCGCCATGTTGCGGATCCCGACGTTGCCGACATCGCCGAAGCCGCGCTCGGCGACCTGCTCCCAGGACTGCCCGTCGTAGCGCCAGAGCTCGGCGCCCTCGCTGACGAAGCGGGCAAAGTCGGGGATTTCGGGGAGGTCGATCGCGGACCGATTCCGCGCGGCGCCGGCCCAGTCCTCGAAGGGCAGCCCGAGGGTGCTGTTCAGGGTGCCGACGTAGAGATGATCGCCGAAGGCCTTCATGCTGAAGGCGTAGCGATTGTCGTGGCCGCCGAAGCCGTCCTCGTTGACCTGCTCCAGATCGTGGATCAGACCCCCGGGGGCGGCGCCCAGGGCGGAACCCGGGCCACAGGTCGCCGCGCCGATGGCGGCGATCGCGAGGATTCGGGCAGGCTTGGGAAGGGAGTCGAGCATGAGGGCTCTGGGCTGTCTGACCTGGGTCGGGGCGTCGGACCGAAGCTGGGTCCATGATAGTGTAATCCACTGCGCGCCCGCGCACGGACGCTCAGTGGAACGCCCCCGGAGGTTACCTTATGAGGGCTGGTGGGAGCCGCCCCGTTCCGTCCAGGAGATCCCCGTGAGATTCCACACTTTGGTCTTCGCGCTGCTGCCGCTGGGCGTGGCGCCCGTGGCCCACTCCTCGGAGCTTGGCGTCGCTCCCCACGAGCACCCCGAGTACGTGCTGTTGAGCTTCGCCCCGCACAGCGGCGTCGCCGCGCTCGATCGGCACTTCGTCGGCCCCGATGCCGCCGTCCTGGCGCCCATCAACGAGCTGCTCGCGAGCCTGCCGGTCGCGGCGCTGCGCAGCCTGATCCCCCAGGCGCGGCGCGAGGAGCTGGGCTCAGCCATGAGCGCGGCCGAGAGGGCCCACCCGGAACGCGCCATCGATCTGAGCCGCCACTTCGTGATCGAGCTCGAGGGCGGAGTCGATGGACGGGACGTGGCGGCGCTTCTGCGCGCCGCGGCGCGGGTCGAGCGCGCCGCGATCTCGCGCGCCTACCCGCCGCCGGGGCCCTGCCTCGCGCCGACCGACCCCAAGGCGATCGACCGCATCGCCGAGGGACAGTGGTACTTGTTCCGCACCGAGCACGATCGGGCCTGGGCCGACGCCTGCGGTGAGGGCGTGGTGATCGCCGACTGCGACGCCGGATACGAGACCGGGCACTGGGAGCTCGACGACAATTTTCTCTACGATCTGCGCGAGGATTTCGCCGATCTCGACGCGCCGCTCGACGTCGACGACGGCGTCTATCGCTACCACGGCACCGCGGTGACCGGGATCATGTCGGCGGAATCCAACGGCATGGAGATAGCCGGCGGGGCCCATGAGTCGAAAGTGATTCCGCTGCAGTACTACAACTACGATTTCACCGACGACGTGTCGTTCGAAGAGGGTGTCGCGAACTGCGTCGCCGGCGCGATTCTGAGAGATCCCGACATCATCGTGCTCGAAGCGCAGTACGGCGGCTCGGCCGAGCGCATTCCCGGTGTCTCCGACCTGGTGACGGGTGCGGTGGCATCGGGCATCCACGTGGTGGCGGCCGGTGGCAACTACTCCACCCTGCTCGATTTCGAGCTCAGCAACTTCACCGGCAGCGTGATCGTCGGTGCGCTCGATCGTTATGACGACAGTGCGTCGTTCACCAACTACGGACCGCGCGTCGATGTCGCTGCCGCCGGGGAGTCGGAGTACACCACCACGGTGGGCGGCTTCACCGACAGTTTCGGCGGCACCTCGGGCGCCACGCCGGTGGCGGTGGGGGCGGTCGCGAACATCGTTCAGCTCGCCCCCTCGGCGACCCCCGGAGAGGTGCGCCTGGCGCTGCGCAACACCTCGCATCCTCTCGACACCTATCGCGAGGTGGGGGGGATGGTCAACGCGCACGGGGCGCTGCACGCGGTGGTCGGGGATCATCCGACCGTCTCGCTCTATCCTGAGCAGATGTCCGCGCGCCGCGGAACCACCACCAGTTTCGATGTCAACCTGCACAACGGCCTGGCACTGCAGCAGCAGGTCGTGATTCGTGTCGACCTCTATCTGCCGGACGGCTCCCCGCATCCGGGCAACCCCTTCCTGGGGCCGCGGACCGCCGCGCTGGGCGCCGGGGAGACCATCCATGTGGAGCTCTCGGTGGACGTTCCGGCCGGCGCGCCAGTGGGCGAGTACCGCGCGGCGACGGTGATGGACACCGCACTCGGAGCCGAGATCGATCGAGACGATTTGTTGGCCACCGTGGATTGACTCAGCGCCGCCACGCCCGCCGCCGCCGGTGCTCGTCGCTCTCGAAGCGCCGGATCAGCACCAGTCCGGCCACGAAGCCGCCGATGTGGGCCATCACCGCGACACCGCCGGTGGCGGCCTGCACCCCGGCCAGCACCGGCATCGCCCCGAGCAGCTGCAGCGCGAACCACCAGATCAGCACCAGCCAGGCCGGCAGCGGGATCACCCGGATGAAGATCACGAAGATGAAGAGCATGTTCACCCGCGCCCGCGGATAGAGCACCAGGTAGGCCCCCATCACCCCCGAAATCGCCCCCGAGGCCCCCACCATCGGTACCGGCGAGGCCGGATCGAGGGCTACCTGGGCGAAGGCCGCCGCCAGTCCGCAGACCAGGTAGAAGAGTACGAAGCGCAAATGCCCCACCGCGTCCTCGATGTTGTTGCCGAATACCCAGAAGAAGAGCATGTTGCCGAGCAGGTGGGTCCAGCCGCCATGCAGGAACATCGAGGTGAAAGGGGTGAGGGCGTTGATCGGCTCGTGGTCGACCACGCAGGCCATGCCCCGTCCCAGCGGCACCGCGGTGCCGACCTCCGCCAGACCGGTGAGCTCCCCCGCCACCAACCCCAGGTTGCAGACGCTGGCGGCCAGCAGGAAGGGATCGAAGCCGGCGCCCTGCACCACGATCCAGGTCGCGGCGATGGCGGCCAGGATCAGGTAGGTCACGAAGGGCGTGCGTCGGGTCGGGTTCTCGTCGCTGATCGGGATCATCGAGTCCGTCCACTCACAATCCCCTATGCTAGCGCTTTCCCGCTCGCGGGCGTCGCGCCGCGCCGCCGATTCGACCCTCCATCCCATCCCCAAGTCCCCACCCATGTCACCGACTCCGGAACCGCTCCCCAAGAAGCTGAAGACCGCCGAGATCGAGGCCCGGCAGGTGGCCCGCTGGAAGCGTCAGGGCACCTACCGCTACGATCCCGAAGGGCCCAGGGAAGAGACCTTTTCGATCGATACCCCACCTCCAACGGTGTCCGGATCGCTGCACGTGGGCCACGTGTTCAGCTACACCCACACCGACCTGGCCGCGCGCTTTCAGCGCATGCGCGGCCGCAACGTCTTCTACCCCATGGGCTGGGACGACAACGGCCTGCCCACCGAGCGACGGGTGCAGAACTTCCACAACGTGCGCTGCGAGCCGCACGTCCCCTTTGATGCCTCGTTTCGGCCCGATTCCAAGGCCAAGCGTCCGATCCCCATCAGCCGCCGCAACTTCATCGAGCTCTGCCACGACGTCACCCAGGCCGACGAGCGGGCCTTCGAGGAGCTCTGGAGCCGTCTCGGTCTGTCGGTCGATTGGACCCAGACCTACGCCACCATCGACGACCACTGCCGGCGCATCTCGCAGCTCGACTTCGTCGAGCTGATGCGCAAGGGAGAGATCTACTCGTCCGACGCCCCCTCGATGTGGGACGTCGATTTCCAGACCGCCGTGGCTCAGGCCGAGGTCGAGGATCGTGAGGTGCAGGGGTTGCAGTTTCGGCTCCGCTTCGGGATCGAAGGCGGCGGCACCCTGCCGATCATGACCACCCGTCCGGAGCTCTTGGCCGCCTGCGTAGCGGTGGTCGTCCATCCCGACGATTCCCGCTTCGCGAAGCTCCACGGCGCCCGCGCCATCACCCCGGCCTTCCACGTGCCGGTGCCGATCCTCACCCATACGCTGGCCGACCCCGAGAAGGGCAGTGGCGCGGTCATGGTCTGCACCTACGGCGACGCCACCGACGTCACCTGGCAGAAGGAGCTCGGCCTGCCCGCGCGGGTGATTCTGGGGCGCTCGGGGCGCCTGGTCGCCATCGACTGGGGCTCCCCCGGCTGGCAGTCGGCCGACGCCGAGGCCGCCGCGCGCTGCTACGCCCGCATCGAAGGCAAGAACGCGCGCCAGGCCAAGCGCGAGATGGCCGAGCTGCTCGCCGACCCCGCCTGCGCCGCCGACGGCAGCACCCATCCGCCGCTGGAAGGAGAGCCGCAGCCGACCACCCAGCCGGTCAAGCACTACGAGAAGGGCGAACGCCCTTTGGAGATCATTCCGACCCGCCAGTGGTTCGTGCGCCTGCTCGACAAGAAGGAGCTGTTGCTGGCCCAGGGCGCCGAGGTGCGCTGGCATCCGGCCTTCATGCGCACTCGCTACGACCACTGGGTGGAAGGGCTCAAATACGATTGGTGCGTCAGCCGCCAGCGCTACTTCGGGGTGCCGATTCCGCTCTGGTACCGCCTCGACGACGAGGGCAACCCGCTCTCCGGCCAACCGATCGTCCCCGACCCCGCCGCCCTGCCCCTCGACCCGATGACCGACACTCCCCCCGGCTTCGATCCCGAGGCGCGGGATCGTCCCGGCGGCTTCTGCGGAGAGGCCGACGTCCTCGATACCTGGATGACCTCTTCCCTCACCCCGCAGATCGCCTGCGGCCACCGTCACGACGACGCCAAGTTCGAGCGCACCTACCCGATGGACGTGCGCCCGCAGGCCCACGAGATCATCCGCACCTGGGCCTTCTACACCATCGCCCGTGCCGCCATGCTCGACGGTCGCATCCCGTGGAAGAACGCCGTCATCTCCGGCTGGGTGCTCGATCCCGATCGCAAGAAAATGTCGAAGTCGAAGGGCAACGTGGTGACCCCGATCGGGCTGCTCGAGCAATACGGCTCCGATGCCGCCCGCTACTGGTCGGCGCGCGCTCGGCTGGGCACCGACACCGCCTACGACGAGTCGGTGATGAAGACCGGCAAGCGCCTGGTCACCAAGATCTTCAACGCCGGCAAGCTGGTCGTCGGCCGGCTGCGCGAGGCCGGCTGCGTCCCCGGCGAGCTGGGCGTGGCAGACGCCACCCATCCGCTCGATCGCAGTGCGCTGGCCACCCTGGTGCCGGTGATCGAGAAGGCCACGGGCGATTTCGAGGTCTTCGAGAGCGCGCTGGTGCTGGAAGCGACCGAGGCCTGGTTCTGGGGCATCTTCACCGACAACTACCTGGAGCTGGCCAAGGAGCGCGCCTACGCCGGCGATCGCTCGGCGCTGGCCGGCTGGTCGGTCGGGCTCGAAGTGGTGCTGCGCCTCTTCGCACCCTTCCTGCCCTTCATCAGCGAAGAGGTCTGGGGCTGGCATTTCGGCGCCGAGGGCGATTCGATCCACCGCGCGGCCTGGCCCAGCGCAGCCGAGCTGGGCTGTGATGCGGACCAGGCGGGACTCTTCACCGACGCGGTCGAAGTGCTCGCCGCCGTGCGGCGGATCAAGAGCGAGCGCAACCAGTCGATCCGCGTAGAGGTGCCGGCGATCGAGGTGTGCGGTCCCGCGTCGCGGCTGGCCACGCTGGGCGCCGCCGAGGGCGATCTGCTCGCCGCCACCGCCGCCGCCGAGCTGCGCACCGAGGCGCTCGATGGTGAGGGCAATGGGCTCGAGGTCGCGCTTCCCGTCTGATCCTGGAGACCCAGATGTCGACCCACGATCGGCTCTCGCCGCAGGACGCCGCCTTCCTCTACGCCGAGTCGCCGGTTGGCCACATGCACGTCGGCTCGCTGGCGATCTTCGAGGATTCGGGGCTCACGCAAGAGGCGCTGAACGAGCACATCGACCGCCGCCTCGACCTGGTGCCGCGTTTCCGCAAGCGGCTCGAGTGGGTGCCCCTCGACCTGGCGCGGCCCCTGTGGGTCGACGACCAGCATTTCGACGTGCGCTTCCACGTGCGCCATACCGGGTTGCCGCGTCCGGCGGGCGAGCGCGAGCTGCTGACCCTGGTCGGCCGCCTGATGAGCCTGCCGCTCGATCGCACGCGGCCGCTCTGGGAGCTGTGGGTCGTCGATCTGCCCGAGAGCCGCAAGGCGATCATTCAGAAGACCCACCACGCCATGATCGACGGCGCGTCCGGCATCGACCTGGCCACCGTGCTGCTCGACTTCAGCCCCGACGCGCCCCCGTCGCCCGCGGCCGAGTGGCGCCCGCGTCCGGCGCCCTCGCCGCTCGAGATGATCGCCGAGAGCGTGACCGAGCGCCTGGTCGACCCGCGTCAGATGATCGAGCTGGCGCGCGATGCGGTGGGGGCGCCGCGGCGCCTGGTGGGCCGCACCCTGCAGGCCGCCCAGGCACTGGCCAGCTTCGGCCGCGCCGGGCTCGACGTCGCTCCGCGCACCTCGCTCTCGCGCTCGATCGGCGCCCACCGCCGCTTCGAAGTGGTGCGTATGGCGCTCGACGAGGTCAAGGAGGTCAAGAACCGCCACGGCTGCACCGTCAACGACGTGGTGCTGGCGCTGGTCGCCGGCGGGCTGCGCGAGCTCTTGGTCAGCCGCGACGAGAGCGTGCGCGGGTTGACCATGCGCGCCGCGGTGCCGGTCTCGGTGCGCGACGAATCGGAGCGTATGACCTACGGCAACCGGGTGGCGGTGATGTTCGCCGACCTGCCGGTCGGCGAGGCCGATCCCGAGCTGCGCCTGGCGCGGGTTCGCGAGCAGATGCAGCGCGTCAAGGAGTCGCAGGAGGCGGTGGGCGCGGAGGTGCTGATCAAGCTCGCCGACTTCGCCCCTCCCACCATCCTCTCGCTTGGCGCCCAGGCGATCTTCGCCAAGCAGTGGCTGATCAACTTGAGCATCACCAACGTGCCGGGTCCCCAGTTCCCGCTCTACCTGCGCGGCGGGCGTCTGCTCGAGGTCTTCCCCTACGCGCCGCTGCTCAAGAACACCGGAGTCGGCGTCGCCGTGCTCTCCTACGACGGCCACCTCGGCTTCGGCCTGAGCGCCGACTGGGAGGGCGTGCCCGATCTGGCGGTGCTGGCCGCTGGGATTCG
>CAZBBK010000019.1:49649-73728 GCA_964490075.1 uncultured Gemmatimonadota bacterium
CCCCGGCCGCCGCGGCCCCCCCCCCCCCGCCCCGCCCCCCCGCCCCCCCCCCCCCCCCCGCGAGCGCGGCCGCGCCCCGGCGCCTTCGATCGCACTGCCAAACCCCAACGCCCGGAATCGGCTATCATCCCCGGATTCCAGAAGCGCCTATCCATTTCTCTGGACTGCAGAATCGTGTCATCTACTCCGAGCGGCCGCGGTGAGCGGAAAACCTCGGCTCCCATCGAGGACCGGCTGGATCTTCTCGACTTCCTCGCGCTCCTGTCGCGCATGCGCTGGAGCTGGCTGGGGGCTTCTCTCGTCGTCGCGATCGGCGCGCTGGCAATCGCCCTGTCGCTGCCGCTCTACTACAAGTCGACCGCCACCTTTCTGCCGCCGCTCGGCTCCTCCTCTTCCGGCTACCTGAGCCTGCTCAGCGGTGGGGCGCTGCCGACCGGCTTCGAGGGGAACCAGGTCAGCGGGCGCGAGCTGGTGCCGCTCTTGAACTCGCGATCGATGCGGGTGGCGATGATCGAGGAGCTCGATCTGCAGGAGCGCTACTCCGAGAGCACGCTGCGCGGCACGCTCCAGGCGCTGAGCAAGCACCTGGAGATCGGGCTCGAAACAGAAGGGGGCTTCGCCGCCACAACGATCGTCGCCATATCGATCTCGACCTGGGACGAGGATCCGGCCTTCGCCGCGGAGATGGCGAATTGGATGGTCGAGGAGCTGGAAGCCCGGGTGACCTCGATGAACACCGAACAGGCCTCCATGCAGGCGGAGTTCCTCGAGACCGAGATCGAATCCGCCAGGTCGAAGCTGGAGCAGGACCAGCAAGAGTTCGCGGAGTTCTCACAGCAGACCCACGTCTTCTCGCTGGATCAGCAGCTGGTTGCGGTCGCGGGTGCGATCGCCGATGCGCAGGCGAATCTGTCCGCGCTGCGAATTCGTGAAGCCGCGATCGCTCCTCTGTACGGGGCGGACCATCCGCTGCGTCGCACGCTGCGCCGTGAGCGCCAGGCCGCGGAAGCGGAGTTCGAAAAGGTCATGAAAGGGGGAGCGGGCGACCTGGTCCTCGATCTGAGCAAGCTCCCGGAGCACCAGCAGGAGTATCTCAGCCTCTACTCGCGTGTCACTGTCGGCATCAAGCTGCTCGAGCAGCTCGTTCCGCAGCTCGAGCTCGCGGGCCTGAGGGCGCGTTTCCAGGCGCCCAGACTTCGCCCGGTCGAAGCGGCCGTTCCCGCCGACTACAAGGACCGGCCCAAGCGCGCCACCATCGTCTTGGCGATCGTCGTGCTCTTCCAAGTGCTGTGGGTGTTGTGGCTCCTGGTGACCGAGAGGATGCGTGTGCTGCGGATCGCGAACCCGGCGCGCCATCGCGAGATCATGAGAGTTCTACGCCCCCGGGCATACCCTCACGGCGACTAGAATGCCGCCCGATCATGCAGGCGGCGTCACTTTTATGACTGCCAAGGGCGGCCACTCGCGGATCACCGCGCTCGCGCTGGCGGGAGCGCTGGTGGCAGGGTACCTCTACACGACGCACTTCCTGGTTTCGCTCCCGGTGCTGCTCTTGCTTTTCGCGCCCTTGGCGGTGGTACCGATCTGGTTGCTGCGCGCCGAGCGTTCTCTTCTGGCCCTGGCGTTCGTCATTCCATTTCTGCCCTTCAACACCAATCTGGGCGCTTTCGAGGGCCTACGGCTGGCGGCTGCGGCGACTCTCCTCGTCATCGCGAGCTTCTCAGTCCGGGTCTACAGCGGCGATTGGTCCTTCACCAGCCTGCCCCTGCGTTATCTCCTCTGGGCGGGCGTGTTCCTGGCCGCCGTTCTGGCCTCCACGGCGACCTCGCTCGATCCAGAGATCAGTCTGCGGGCCGCAATCGACTATCTCTTGTTCGTTCTGCTCTTGGTTTGTTACTACGACATGCTTCATACCTACGAGCGCGGCCCCGATCTCGTACTGTGGCTGTTGCTCGGAATCACCGTCTACACCCTGGGCGGGCTCATGCTCTATGGACTGGACGATCCGCTGCAACGGATCGGCGTGAGCGGCTTGATGAAGCTCCCGCTCTACGGAATGAACACCAATGCGCTTGCTCTGCCGCTCGTCGTCGCGCTTCCCCTGGTCGCGGCTCGAGTACTCGACCGCCCGGCGTGGCGGTCTTTCTGGGTGTTCGCCGGACTTGCCATGGCCGCGCTACTCTTGATCACGATGTCGCGGTCGGCCTGGTTGGGCGCGATGTGCGGTGTCGGGGCGGTCGTCGTGGCGAGGGCCTGGGTGACCCGCAACTACTCGGTGCTCCGAATCGGGGCCGGCCTGGCCGCGGTGTTGGCGCTGGTCATCCTCTTCTTCTTCTGGAGTGATATCGAGGCTTTGCTGAGGCTCCAGCGCGGCGCCACCGGCCGGGTGACCATTTGGGGGATGGCCGTACGGATCATGGAGACCTATCCATGGTTCGGCCTGGGGCCGGGAATGTGGCCGGTCCAGGCCTGGAGCTTCGCTCAGAGCTCGGAATCGCTGCACATGGCCATCCTCAGCGTTCATGCACACAGTGTGTGGTTCATGAAGGGAGCGGAGATGGGGATTCCCATGCTGCTGATCGTGGCCACGCTTCTTCTGTTGCTCGTGCGCGACGCCGGAATCCTGCTCCGGTGGATGCGGGACCGACCGGAAGACCCGGGAAGATACCTGGCAATCGGTTATAGCGGAGTGTTGGCCGCCATGTTCGTGCGCAGCTTCTTCGAGGCAAGTCTGTTCATCGGCGAAGGGGATCTCGTAGCCAGCTTCTACACGGTGGTGCTCTGTGCCGGAGTAATCTCGTTGCGAGAGTGTCGCAGGGTCGCATGATGGCGAAGGACGTGGGATCGGCGCGGCCGCCCGCCGGCTCGGCACCCTCGTTGTGGCGAAGCTCCACTCTGCTCGCCGGCGGAACCGCGATCTCGCGGGCGCTCGGCTTCGTCCGTGAGCTTCTTTATGCATCGTTCTTCGGTGCGTCGGGAACCATGGATGCGTTCTTCGTGGCCCTGACCATTCCCAGCTTTTTGGATCGTGGACTGGGCGAGGCGGCGAGCACGGTCGGCACCGCACGCTGGAAGGAAGACCGCCGCTCCGGCCACGCGGCAGCCGCGCGCGCTTTCAGCGCGACCAGTGTTCGCATCGCGGTCATCGCTCTGGCCGTGGCGATCCTTCAGTATCTCTTCCACGCCGAGCTGGCACGCCTGATCGCACCGGGCCTCGAGGAGCCGGAGCTGGCCGCTCGGCTCATGGCCCTGATGGCTCCCTTGGGCGTGCTCTTCGTGCTGCGCCGCAGTTGGAATGCACCGCTCATCGCCCACGAGCGCTTCGGCCTGCGCGCCGCGCTGCCGGTCTGCATCAATATCTGCGTCATCGCTTTCGTCGCTCTGGGCGCGGGCGTTTGGGGAATCGACGCGGCCGCTCGCGGCGTCCTGGTCGCCAATGTGCTGGCCCCACTCGTGCTGCTGATCGCCTGCATGCGCATCGGTGTGCTTCCCAATCCCCGCCACATCGGCATCCGCGACCCCTCCGCGACGATCGCCTTGCGCATGATGCTTCCGATCGTCGCCGCGGTCTCGTTCGGCGAGATCAGCGTGATCGTCGATCGCGTGCTGGCGAGCAAGATGGCCGCGGGATCGGTCTCCGCGCTCTTCTACGCCTGGCGCATTCTGGCGATTCCCGGCGCGCTCCTGCTCGCCTCGGTGCCGACCGCGCTCTTTCCGCGCCTCGCGGCTCTCGCGTCGCGGCGCGATCACGCGGCCGTGGCGGCCCTCGCCGACCGGTCGCTGCGGGCGGTGACCATCGTGGCCTTCCCCTTCGCCCTGCTCCTGCTGCTGCTGGCGGAGCCAATTACGCGGACCTTGCTGCAGCGCGGAGCCTTCGATGCGGCGGCGACGAGCGTGACCGCGGCGGTGATGGCGTGCTATGCGATGGCCTTCCTGGCTCAGGGACCGCAGGCGATCTGCGTTCGCGCTTTCCATGCGCTCCAGGACACCAAGACGCCGATGAAGGTGAGCCTGGTCACGATCAGCGTAAACGTCGGCGTCAGCCTGCTACTTGCCGGTCCCCTCGGCGCCCCCGGCCTGGCATTGGCCACCGCCATCGCCTACAACCTCAATCTGGTGCTGTGCTGGAAGTTGCTCGGGCGAAAGCTGCGCGACCTTGGCGTGGATTCCTGGTCACATTGGCCGCTGCGGGAGCTCGGGCTGGGAGGAGCCTGCGCGCTGCTGGTGGGCGTTGTCTATCGGCTCGCCGACTTGCCACGCGAGCTGATCTGGGAGGCACCGGCGCTGATCGCCGCCTTCACATTTACCTACGGGCTCCTGGGCCTGTTGCTCTGGCGCTCCGGCAACGAGCAGATGCGATTGCTCATGAAGAAGATCGGCTCGTCGAGGGGGACGAGCTGATATGAAGGATGCGCTTCGCCGCGCGAAATCCGCCCTGCGTGCGCCCGTCGCTCTGCGCCGGACCAGCGCCGAGATCGCCGCCTCGAGGCAAGAGAAGGGCCCACCTCTGGTCCTCGAGCTGGTTCCTTTCGATCTCCGTCCTCCCCGTGGTCCGCGCAGCTACATCGCGTTCTACCGCTCGATGCTCGTCGAGCGCGCGGATCGCATCGAGATCAGTTGGCGCCACGGCACTCTCGCGGCGGCCGCGCTCCTCAGCCTGCCGAGTCATGGCCTGAGGCTGCTCCGCGTGGAGTGGTCCGCTGCCTACGCAGCGCTGTTGCGCTCGGTCCTGGTGACGCTGAGGGGTCTTGCCTATCTGCCGCGGGCGCAGGTGGTCGTGGCACACGGCCCCTACCTGGCGGCACTGCTGGTGGCCTGGTCGAGACGCAGGCGGAATCCTCCGCGCTTGGTGTACCTCAAGCACGGCACCGGATTGGCCACCGAGGAGATGCTGCGCAACCATCAATGCACGAGGAAAGGGTGGGTGACCCGCGCTTTGCTCGAGCTGGAGCTCTACGCGATGCGGGGAGTCGAGCGCGTGGGGGTCGTGAGCCAGGCCGTCGCGCTCGATCTCGAGGCTCTGCGGCCCGCGACCGGAGCTCGAATCGGTGTGCTCCCGCCCGGCTGCGAACCGACTCGCTCCGATGTTCCGCAGGGCGCCGCGACGCGGGCGCGTCTGGGTCTTCCGGCCTCGGCAACCCTCATCGTCTCCGTGGGGACACTGGTTCCCGACAAGGGGTTCCATTACCTCCTGGCGGCGCTCGCGCGCTTGCGGGATCTGGACTGGTGTCTGTGCGTCGTGGGCAAGGGTCCGGAGCTCGGCGCCTTGAGGAAGCTCGCCCGGCAGCTCGGTCTCGAGGAGCGCGTGCACTGGCTGGGTCGACGCGATTCGGCCATCCCCTACCTGGCGGCCGCCGATCTCGTCGTCCACCCCAGCCTGCGCGAGTCCTTCGGCATCGCGGTCATGGAGGCCATGTCGCTGAGCAAGGCGATCGTCGCCACGCGCACCGGCGGGATCCCCGAAGTGGTCGGCGATGCGGGGCTGCTCGTCGAGCCCGCCGCGCCCGAAGCCCTGGCGGACGCCATTCGCCGTCTGCTCCAGGAGCCGGATCTGCGGAGCGAGCTCGCACGGCGCGCCGCAGAGGAGATCGCCCGACGCTACTCTCCTGGCGCACTACGCGGCGCCTACTTCGAGGCCCTCGGGCTCCAGGAGTCCGCGACCGACTAGCCCCGTCGGTCTACGAAACCACTAAAGTAGAACTAGCGATCCTGCGCGGATCCAAAGAGCACGTTCAACGTCCTGGCCGCCAGATCGAAGGAGGCATCGAGCGCCTGCGCCGCGCCCTGGACGCGCAGCTGCTCGCGGACGACTCGCGTCATCTCCAGCGCCATGTCGGTGTCGGCGATGGTGCTCTCCGCCGCGCTGAGATTCTCCACGGCGAAGCGCGCGTCGGCCAGCAAGGGCTCTAGCTCGTTCGACTGGAAGGTGCCGAGCGCGCTCCTGCCGCGGCTGAGCTGGTCGATGGCGGCGTCAGCCACCCGAATGGCGTCGGCGGCGCCGCCCGGCTCCCTCAAATCGATGTTGGCAACAGAAGCGAAAGAGGTGTCCTCGAGGCCGGTCCCGAGAACCGACGCGGCATAGCTGTCGACCCACATCGACGTGTACTCCCCGGCGTCCGGACCGGTCTGCAGCCGCAGCGGATCGCCGCTGACACGCAGAGTTCCCCACAGAGCCTCCCCGACGAAATCGAGCCCAAAGGTGAGCGTGACCCGTCCTCCGTCGCGCGTCGTCACAGTCTCTGGCTCGCCGGCCAAGAAGTGTTGCACCGGCCCGCCTCCGAGCACCAGGTCGAACTCCGTGGCGCTCACGGTGAATGCGAGGGTCCCGGCGTCGAGACCGGTCGTTCCGTGTCCGATGTTCAGCGCCGCCCCCTCGAGGCCCTTGAGGATGAGATCGCCGCCCGTGTGCCGAAGATCGTCGAGGATATTCATCGCTCCTTGAAAATCGACGTGAGCATCCGTCCCGGCGTCGCTCTCGGTGCTGTCGTCGAAGCTCACGACCGCGTCCGCCGTGCCGACGATATCGATCGTGGCGGCGCTCCCTTCGTCGGTGGTCGACACCATCAGCCGCGAGCCGGTCGTGGACACCGTCAGCTCGCCAGCCAGAGGGAGGGCGGTGTCCACGGCTGCTTGTGCGGCCACCGCCAAAGCGGCGATGTTGGCGTACGAGCCGGCGGCGATATTGACGGTCTGGAGCGCGCCGCCATCGAGGGTGATGTCGAGGTTTCTCTGATCGTAGTAGACGCCCGTGCCGGTGAGGAAGCTCCCCGACTGGATGCCGAATAGTGTCGCGCCCGCGGCGGTCTGGGCGCGAAGCTCGAGTTGGGAGACCGTGACCAGGGTGTCGTCGATCACGGTGGCGCTCAGGATCCCTCCCGCGGCGCTGAATTCCAGCTTGCCTGCCAGCGCCGGGCTTGCCGCCACCTCCACGTTCAGGGCCGTCGCGATGGAGTCGACATCGTTGTATTCGGCCGCTGCGATCGTCAGGCTCTGAGTCGCTCCGCCGTCGATGCGTAGATCGAGGGAACGGTCCGAGGCGCTGGCTCCGCTCGCCACCTCCCACCCGCTCTCGTCGAAGCCGAACGCGGCGCTGCCGGTTCCGGTGAGGGCGCGGGCCTCGATCGTCGCCAGTCCCGAGCCCTCGAGCTGGAGGCGGTTGCCGGTGTGGTCGAAGCTGACGTTGCCCGCCAGCACCGGGTTCGCCGCGATCTGCGAGTTCAGCTCCGTGACCAGGGAATCGATGGTCGCGTAGGTCGCCGCATCGACCGTGAGGGTCTCGGTGCTGCCACCGTCGAGGCGGATGTCGAGGCTGCGATCGTTGTCGTTGAAGCCGGTATCGGACTGGGCCGCGACGGTGTCGAATCCGAAGTTCGATTGAGCCTGGGCGTTGACCGATCGCACCTCGACGAGGTTGGAGTCGCTACCGGTGACGACGATCTTCCCCGCCTGGCTGCCGATGCTCACCTGGCCGGCGAGCGCGCTCGCGGCGACCTGGGTGGAGAGCTCGGCGACCAGGGCATCGAGGTCGGTGTAGTCCTGGGCGCTCACCTCCAGGGTGACCGGGCCGCCGCCGTCCACCTCCACCTCCAGGGAGCGGTCGGCCGCCGGCATCAGCGAGTAATCGCCCGGGTTGGCCGCGCTCGAGCCGATGACGCGCGGGCCCTTGAAGTCTCCGGGGCTGGCCAGGCCGCTCGCCTCGAGGACCACCTCCGACCAGTCGCCGGGCGTCGCCTGGGAGGCCCCCGCGACCGAGGCCAGACTCAAGTCGAGCGTGGCGTCGCTCTGGCCGCTCACCTGGGACGGGGCGGAGCCCTGCGTCACACGCAGCCAGTAGTCCCCCGCCTCCACGTTCTTCACCCCGCTCTGCTGGACGAAGCCCAGGGACTCCGATTCCAGCAGGTATTCGGCGGGGTAGATGCGATGAACATCCAGCCGGTGGTCGCCGAGAGTGAGGCGCGCGTTGCGGATGGAGCGGATCCGCAGCCCCTCTCCGTTCAGTACCCGAACACGGGATCCCGCCGACCCGTCCAGGAGCGCCCCATGGTGGGCGATGCTCTCGCCGACGATTCCGTCGATGCCTTCGACGCGGGATTGCAGATCCGCCTGTAGGGCGCGTCGATCCCGGGTCGAGAGGGTCGCATCGTTGCCAGATGCGACCGCCAGCACCCGGATCGCCTGGACGTGGTCATGAATCTCGCCCAAGCTGCCCTCCAGCTGCCGGACCAGGGCGAGTGCGTTGGTGGTGTTCTCGATCGACTGGGTCGTGGCCGCGATGTGCCTCTGAAAGCGCCGCGAGAGAACCAACTTGGCGCCGCCATCCCGGCCGAGCTCCACGGCGCGACCCGAGGCGACGTGGCGACGCGACTCGGCCAGGCGCCGGCCCGACGCTTGCAGCGTACGCATCGCCCTCTGGGCGGTCGGATTGTGGTGCAGTCGTTGCAGCACGGCTGGTTCGGCACGGCGTCGAGCACGACCCGCGCCAAGCGGGCCGGCCGAGGCCGTTCTCCTACCCACCGATCGCACGTCCGCTGTGCAATGCTTGCGCACTGTGCAAGAAGTGGGCAGGCCCGCGGCCTAGGCGCTGCGTGATCGGGGGCGCGCCACCAGCCAGCGGCCGAGTAGCTCGGCCAGGCGCGGGCGATCGATCGGCTTGGCCAGGTAGTCGTCCATCCCGGCCGCCAGACAGAGCTCCCGGTCGCCTTCCATCGCGTTGGCGGTCAGCGCCACGACCGGCAGCGCGCGGCCTTGCTCGATGCCGCGCAGCCGACCCGTTGCCTGGAAGCCGTCCATCTCCGGCATCTGGCAGTCCATGAAGACGATGTCGAAGGGCGTTTTCTCGACCACCCGCAGCGCCTGGGCGCCGCTGGCTGCGCACCAGACCTCGCAGCCGAGACTCTGCAGCATGCGCTCGGCGACCCGGAGGTTGATCAGGTTGTCGTCGACCACCAGAACCCGGGCACCGGTCCAGGGCGCGGGCAGCTCTTCCGTCGCTCCCTCCTCCCGCTCCGGCGCCGGCGCCGCGCTCGCGGCGGGCTGCATCAACGCCAGCAGGCGGCTCGGGACGACCGGCTTGCTGAGCACGTGGCAGGGTTCCAGGTCGGCGCCGACCGTCTCTCCGAGATCGAGCATGATCACCAGCTCGGCACGTCGTCCCAGGGCATCGCTGCGCAGCTTCGCCACGGTCGATGCCAGGCCCGACACTCCCTCTCTCTTGGCGACGAAGATCCAGTCGCAGTCCAGCCCCGCCTCCAGGGCCGCGGTCGCCGACGCCGCGGTCTCCACCTCCGCGCCGAGCTGTCCGATCTGCTCCGCCAGCAGCGCCCGCAGCGCATCGTTCGGGTCGACGACCAGCACCCGGGTCGCGGGCAGCAGAGGCGCGGCCGCCCGAACCGGACCGCCGCCGACCTGGACATCGAATCGGAAGCGGCTGCCCCGACCCGCTTTGCTCCTAACCTCGATGCTTCCCCCCATGCGCTCCACCAGCCGACGGCAGATCGTCAGCCCGAGCCCGGTGCCGCCGTAGCGCCGGGTGAAGGAGCTATCCTCCTGGCGGAAGGGCTCGAAGATCATCCGCTGGGCCTCTTCGTCGATCCCGATGCCGGAGTCCTCGACCTCGACCTCGAGCTCGACGCCGCGCTTTGCGCCGCTCAGCGAACGGGCCCGCACCCGCACGATCACCTGCCCGGAATCGGTGAACTTGATCGCGTTGCCGATCAGATTGGCCAAAATCTGTCGCAGTCGATGCGGATCACCGATCAAGGATGCCGGCAGCCAGGGATCGATCACGCAGCCGATCTCCAGTCCCTTCTCGGCCGCCCGCGGCGCCATCAGCGAGACCACCGACGACACCATTTCCGCACAGTCGAAGTCGGTCTCTTCGATGACGCTCCCGCCGGCCTCGATCTTGGAAAGATCGAGCACGTCGTTGATCAACGAGAGCAGGGCCGATCCCGAATCCTGGATCAGCTCGGTGCAGTGTCGCTGATCATCGCTCAGCTCGGAGTCCAGCAGCAGCTCGGCCATCCCCAGCACGCCGTTCATGGGGGTGCGGATTTCGTGACTCATGGTGGCCAGGAAGGCCGACTTGGCGGCGGTCGCCTGCCTGGCGTCGATCACCGCGTGCTGCAACGCCTCGTTGGTCTGCTCCAAGTGCTGCTCCCGCTCCAGCAGCGCCTGGGTGCGGTCGCGGACCTTCTCCTCCAACACGCGATTGGCACCTTCCACGCGGCGCATCTTGCGGCGCGCGACGCGCACGATCACCAGAATCGACAGAATCGTCGCCAGCAATCGAAACCACCAGGTCTCCCAGTAGGGCGCCTTGACCACCAGCCGCACGCTGGCCGGCATCGCCGAAGCGACATCATCGGCGTTCAGCGCGTCCACCAAGAAAGCGTACTTGCCGGGTGGCAGGTTCGAGTAGGTGACGCTGTTCTCTTCGGTCGGCGCCAGCCAGTCCGATTCGAATCCGGCCAGCTTGAAGCGATAGCGCACTTTCTCGGGGGAGCTCATCGAGATGCCGATGAAGTCGAAGGTCACGTGGTTCTGGTCGTGGCTCAGCACCAGCTCTCGCGCCGGCTCCATCGGCTCGTAGTCGACACGGATTCCTGTAAAGTGGATCTTCGGTGGGATCGGATTGGCGCGGTCGGCGGCGGCGTTGTAGCGAAATGCGCCACAGATGGTGCCGAACCAGAGATCGCCCGCGGAGTCCTCCAGGGTGGCATGGACATTGGTCTCGATGCCGGCGAAGCCGTCCTCACGCCCGAAGTGCGTGAACTCCCCGGGGCTGCTTTCGTAGCGATAGAGACCGTTGTTGGTGCCGATCATGACCCGGTCGTCGGCACCGATCGCCAGCAGATAGACCAGCTCGTGCGCCACCCGCGAGTCGCCGACCACGTTGGTGAAGCTACCGTCGGCGAAGCGGTAGACCCCGCCGTCGTCGGTGGCGATCCAGATCCGACCCCGGCTGTCCTCGTCGATGCCGTTCAGAGAAAGATGACGCAACCCCTCCGCCTCGGCATGGAAGACGAAGCAGGCACGGTCCCCCGGCGAGCTGGCGGCCATCAGCTCGCCCAGCCCAAGGTCGGAAGTCGCCAGCCAGACGCCGCCGCGACTGTCACGGAAGACCTCGTAGACCGACGTGTCGAAGGCGCCCTCCATCAGACGATACGACTCGATCGCGCCCTTGCCGGTGCCGCTCTCGGAAGCCGCGTAGGGCGGCGTGTAGCGGGCGGCGCCGCCCTCGTAGAAGCCGATCCACAGATCGTCGCCCTCGCCGGGGGCGATGGCGAGTAGCTGATCCCCGGGCAACCCGTCCTCTTCGGTCACCACGAAGGTCGACTCGTCGGCGGGATCGAAGCGCACCAGGCCCTGGCCGTCGGTCGCCAGCCAGAGCATTCCGTCGGCGTCGATGTGGATGTCGCGAATGCTGTTGCCGGGCAGTCCGGTGTCGGTCGAGTAGACCCGGGTCTCGGCACCGGCGCCGCTCATCCCGGACGGCGTGTAGCGCACCAGACCGGCCTGGGTGCCGAACCAGAAGCGGCCCTCGGCATCTTCGGCGATCGACCAGATGGCGCTCAGCTTGGGATTCGGAGTGTGCAAATAGGCGGTGAAGGGGCTGCCACGGTGCATCGACACCCCTTGACCGTCGGTGCCGAACCACAGGTTGCCCTCACGGTCCTCCATCGCCGCCACCACGTCGTCGGCTCCGAGCCCATCCAGCAGGGTGTAGGCGACCGGATCGCCCACCACCTCGCCCTCCAGGTCGGGACGAAAGCGGATCACCCCGCCGCCCAGGGTGGAAACCCAGATCTCCTGTTCGCTGCCGCGCACCACCGGAGTGATGGCGTAGACCGGCCGATCGGAGAGCCCCTGCTCCACGCCGAAAGGACCGCGCCAGTCGCCGGCCGAGCTCTGGCCCTCCGGACGGGCGTAGATCGTGCCGTCGATGCCGCCGATCCACAGCGTGCCCCAGGGGTCGGCCGCCACCGCGATCACCGGCAGGTCGGGCGAGACCGCCTCGAAGCAGCCCCCCGGCGGCGCCCCCGCCTCGGTCGTCGCGCTCAGCTCGAGCGCGTAGAGCCCGCCGCGGGTGCCGGCCCAGAGCCTGTCGTCGTGCACCAGGAGCGTGAACACCATGTCGCCGGCGAGGCCCGGGTCGTCGACCGGCACCAGCCCCCTCGCGGGATCGAAGCGCTGCAGCCCGGCGCCGACCGTCGCCACCCAGAGCCGCCCCCAACGATCCTCCGCCAGATCGAGGATCTCGGCGCCGAAGCTCCCTTCCGGCTGGGGATGGGCCTGCCAGCCTTCGCCGTCGAACATCGACAACCCGCCGGTCGGATGACCGAACCAGAGGCGCCCCCGGCGATCGACCAGCGCCGCCGAGATGCGATTGCTGTAGAGCCCGTCGTCGATGGTGTGGGTGCGGAATCGACGGCCATCGAAGCGGCTCAGCCCGTACTCGGTGCCGAGCCAGACATAGCCCTCACGATCCTGCACCATGGCGCGGATCTGCGACTGGCTGAGCCCGTCGCCGACCCCATAGGTGCGGAAGATCGCCTGGCGGCCATCGGCGCGCGGCGCCAGCAGTCCCGCAAGGAGCCAGAGCATCGAGCGGCGTTTCGATCGACGGAGCAGCGCGGAGTCCTCCCTCGGAGTGGTCGGTGTCCCTGCTTCGACCATCGGATGCGCCGCCGGCAAGGCTCAACGCTGTGCTGCTTTGTAACATCCGTCCTCCACGAAAAGGGCCGCCGCCGGGGTGTCCGGCGACGGCCTGTTCGGGGGCTGCACGAAGGGGGGGGGGCGTACAGCCCGTGTCCGACGCGTCAGTAGCTGGGGAAGTAGGGAATCCCCCACTCGATCAGGGGATCGCCGATCGCGTCGATCCCCTTCACCGGTCCGGCGCTGACATCGACCCGTCCGCTGGAGTTGCCGAAGGCGATCGAGAGCGGGTCCTCGTAGGTTTGCGAGGTCGAGCCCCAACGCAGTCCGGCGAAGGGCTGCGGCGCGTAGTTGGTCACGTCGTTGCCGGAGACATCGAAAAAGCGGAACAGGTAGCGCCCCACGTTCGACACCGAGTCGTTGACGAAGTTGGTGTAGCTGGGCCAGTACCACCAGGGGTCGGTGCGGGTCAGAGGCGAGATCTTGCGCAGGAAGCTGCCGTAGGCGTCCGTGACCGCGAAGCCCTTGCCCGGCTCGATTCCGCCGCCGGTTTCGAGCAGCTCGCCGTAGACCTTGTAGAACTGGTAGTCGGAGGGCCACAGATCGTCATTGGCTCCGACCTCGCGCATGCTCCAGCCCACCAGCTTGGCGGTCGGCTCACAGGCGCGCAGGCGCACCCAGCCGTCCCAGGTGGTGGTGCTCGGGTAGTTCGGCGAAGCCGCCAGACCGGCGCCGATGCGGATCGACTGGGTCGGATTCAGGCCGGCCGGCAGATTGTCGGTGCCGATGATGGTGCCGGTGCGGTCGAAGTACTGGATCTCCATGCGTCCGGTGTTGGCGGACCCGGCGTTGTAGACCCCCATCAGCGTCTCGACGAAGCCGTCTGCCTCGAAGGTCAGCTCCGGGTTGACCAGCTCGGCGCTGCGTTGGCGCGCCATCATCGTCGAGCCCATGCGCCAGCGCGCGCCGGGCACCGCGTTGAAGGGGGCGCCCTCGCCGAAGAAGTCGGTCATCACCCCTTCGCCGAGCAGCGGCAGGCCGTCCTCCGAGACCACGTGGATCTCGAGATCGAGGTCGAGGCCCACCCCTTGCAGATACCAGGTGAGGAAGGTGAAGAAGGGGTAGGTGTCCATGAAGGAGCCGTAGGCCGGCAGCACGAAGGGGATGCCGGTGACCTGTGCGCCGGTGTTGGTCGCGTAGTCGATGCGGACGGTGTTGGGCACCGGGTTGGGATTGTGGACCCAGTAGAAGGGGGCGTTGCCGTTGAAGAAGTCCTTGGTGCTGGTGATGGTGTAGGGGAGGGGGCCCCACCAGAGCTCCGCTGCCTCGTGGTCGGGGGCCTGCAGCTGCTGCATCGACGCCGCGCCGGGCATGAAGGGATCGGGATCGTAGTAGTCGTAGATCCAGCCGACGTGGTGCAGGGTGGCCCCCACGAACTCCTCGTCCGACCAGATGCGGGCCGAGCCGAGGCCCGGAGTGGTAGAGACGGGGTTGGTGAGCGGGGTGGCGCCTTCGTAATGGGTGGCGTTCGGAGCGATCAGGTACGGACCGTTCGATCCCACCAGGTTGCCGGCCTGGTCGTGGTAGTCGATCACGAAAGAGAGCCAGTTGGTCTCGCTCGGGTTGTTGACCACCACGGCGCTGGAGAAGCCGGCGAAGAATGGGAAGTTGGACGGGTTGTAGAAGAGCCCGGGGGCGAACTTCTCGGTGGCCGGCAGCCCCTGGAGGTGGGTGTCCGAGTGCATGAAGGCGTACTCGGCCGGATCCAGCGAAGAGGCCGGTGTATCGCTGACTCCGGTCGGGACCGGATCGGGCGGGAAGGTGCAGTCTACGACGATCGGCGGGCGCAGCGTGGGGTTGACGCCCTGGAGCTGAGCGTGCGCCTGGCCGGTCAGCGCGGCGCTCGCGAGTGCCCAAGAGACGAGGGAACGCAACATGGCAGAGGTCTCCATCTGTTCGCTCGGAGCCTACTGCCGCCGCTTCGAGAGGGAACGCCAGCGGGGATCCGAGCAGCGGGGGTGTCGGAGAAGGTCGGGCCCCGCCGGGGCGACGCCCGATGCTCGACCCCTGTCGCGTTCGCCGGCGCTGGTCTTGGAGAAAAGTGGGGGGCGTCTGTCGCGTCAGCCGGCCGCGTCGCCGCCGGCCCCCTCGACCCAGGCCAGGTAGTCAGGGTCGGAGTGCTCGCGGTCGACCTCCAGCGCCAGGATCTCGACCGTGGTGTAGGGATGGAGAGCGCGAATCCGCTCCCCCAGCGCCGCGAGCCGCGCGTCCGCGGTCTTGATCAGCAGCGTGTGCTCCGCGTCGTGCTCGAGCTTGCCTTCCCAGACATAGAACGACTCCACACCGGGGATCACGTTGACGCAGGCCGCCAGGCCTTCTTCCACCAGGCGCCGGGCGAGCTCATTCGAGCGCTCGGGGGGACAGTTGCAGAGCACCACGCGCACGATCGATTTCTCCGGAATCCGCGACGCCCCTTTGCGCCGGCGGTGGGAGCGATCATCATCCACCGATGCCCAAGGCGCAATCCCTCGACCGCCTGCTCGCCCGCGCGGGGCTGCGGACCCGCGTCCAGCGGGCCTGGGCGATGTACGACTGGGCCAATTCGGCGATGGTCACCATCGTGATCACCGCCGTCTACCCGATCTTCTTCACCTCCTTCGCCGCCTCCGGCCTGCCGGCCACCACCGCCACCTTCCGCCACGGCGTGGCGACCACCATCGCCCTGACGATCATCGCGTTGCTGGCGCCCCTGATCGGCGCCCTGGCCGACCAGGCGCGCATCAAGAAGCGGATCCTGGCATCGTTCATGGCCCTGGGCGTGCTGGCCGTCGCCTGTATGTTCTTCATCTCCGAGGGCCAGTGGCTCTTCGCCTGTGTCCTCTTCGCGCTCGCCAACATCGGCGCCAACGGCAGCTTCGTGATCTACGACGCGCTGCTGCCGCACGTCGCCGAGCCCAACGAGATCGACCAGGTATCGGCGGCCGGCTACGCGCTGGGCTACATCGGCGGAGGGGTGCTGCTGGCGTTCTCTTTGTTGGCGATCAGCCAACCCGCGCTGCTCGGTCTGCCCTCCGGCGAGGGGCTCTCGTCCGCCCAGTCCTCGCTGCCGGTTCGTCTCTCGCTGGTGGCCGTGGCGATCTGGTGGGCCCTCTTCGCCTGGCCCCTCTTGCGCCACGTCCCGGAGCCGGTGCCGCGCGTCGAGCGGCGCGGTGGCGAGGCGCTGCGGGCATCGTTGCGCGAGCTCAGGCGCACCGCGCGCGCCATCAGGGGGCAAAAGAACGCGTTCCTGATGCTGGTCGCCTTCCTGATCTACAACGACGGCATCGGCACCATCATCCGCATGGCGGCGATCTACGGCGGCGAGCGCGGCATTCCCCGCGGCGCGATCATCGGATCGATCCTGATCGTGCAGTTCGTGGGAGTGCCTTGCGCCTTCCTCTTCGGTGCCCTGGCCCGCAGGATTTCACCCAAGCGAGCGATCCTGCTGGGGCTGGTCGTCTACACCGGCATCGCGGTGCTCGGCTACTTCATGGAGAGCGCCCTGCATTTCCTGCTCCTGGCCTTCCTGGTCGGAACGGTGCAGGGCGGCACCCAGGCGCTGAGCCGCTCGCTCTTCGGCAGCATGATCCCGCGCCACGCCTCGGGGGAGTTCTTCGGGCTCTTCGCGGTCTGCGAGAAATTCGCCGGCATTCTGGGACCGGCGCTCTTCGCGGCGATGATCGCGCTGACCGGATCGAGCCGCGACGCGATCCTCTCGGTGATCCTCTTCTTCGTCGTCGGCGGAGGCCTGCTGGCCCTGGTCGACGTCGAGGAGGGCCGGCGCTCGGCCCGTGAGGCGGAGCGCCGGGCCTGAGAGATCATGGATCAGACGAAGATCACCTGCGCCCCTTCGGACTTGTCGATGAAGTCCATCGCCGTGATCACGTCTTTCACCTGGGGCATCAGGTCGTTCTTCTCGAGCCCCATCATCTCGCAGGCCATCTGGCAGCCGTAGAGCTCGGCACCCGAATCGTCCAGGATCTCGATCAGCTCGCGGATCGGCGGCAGCTCGAGCTGGTCGATCTTCTTCTTCATCATCGTCGAGGCCATCGACGACATCCCCGGCAGCCCGCCGAGCATGGTCGGCATCGGCATCGAGGGGTTGCCCACGGTCGAGACCTTGAGCTTGTCGACCTTCTTCTCGGTGACCATGTCGAGGCCCCAGAAGGTGAAAAAGATCATCGCTTCCGCGCCGGCCATGCGCGCGGCGTTGGCCAGGATCAGGCCCGGATAGGCCATGTCGAGGCTGCCCTTGGAGCAGATGATGCAGAGCTTGCGGGGTGTTTCGTTGTCGGACATTGTGGTGTTCCTGTTGCGGTTGCTAGATGCAGCTTTTCGGCTTGGGCAGCCCGGCGACTTTCGACGCCAGCTTGCCGGGACCCTTCGGGAAGAGCTTGTAGAGCGTCTTCATCTGGACTCCGGTCTGCTTGGCGATGCGCCGCAGTCCCGGAACAGCGCCGCGTTCGGCGTTGTCCTGGCGACAGAAATCGATCACCTTCCAGTGATCATCGTTCAAGGGGCTGATGCCGAGATCGTCGGCGATGGCGCCTGCGATCTCGCGATTCCACTGCTCGGGATCGGTCATGAAGCCTTCGCCGTCGACGTCGACGGTGTGGCCGTTGTAGCTGGCGGTCGCCATGGGATTGCTCCTTTTCTTGATCGTGTTTCAAGCGTTCTGCACTGCGTGTCGGCCGTTTTCTGTCTTCGCGAGCTCTCTCAGTGTTTGCATCAGGATTCCGATGCCCCGTTGGATCTCCGGCTCGCGGGTCGCCTTGACGAGCCCCATGAGCCCGACCGGCCGCACCGGCTTGTCTTGACGCACCACCGAGAGACCATCGTTCACGAGAGACAGGATTTCCGGTTGGGTCATGTTCTTGACGGTGTTCAGAATGAGCACCACGTGCTCGCCGAGCTGGCGCACGTCGTCCGGTGTGAACGAATCGAGAACGCTGTTGCTCAGATCCAGCAGCTCGGCCAGGAAGGCGAAAACGTTGCGTCTCTCCAGCGCATCGAGCTGCGCTACGGTGCTGCTGAATAGGTCCTTGCCGAGCGGTGCCACGTCGTTCAAGAGCTCGTGGACGCTCTTGGCCTGGTCGATCATCGCCGAGAAGGTGTCGACATTGCGCAAGAGCTTGCGGAAGAACTGCAGCACTTCGTCGAGGGTCAGGTGGGCGTCGATCTGGGCGAGCTCGTCGACCAGCAGCCGGTAGACGTCGTTGATCACCGGCGTGAGGTCTTCTTTGAGCTCATCCAGCGCCTGCTGGCGACGGTAGAGATCGTCGACCCGGCAGCTCAGGTGGTCGATCTTCTGGTGCAATCCGACCAGCAGATCGGTCGTGGACTGAAGATCGGTTGCGCCCGTGGCGGGGACTGGCGTCTCCATCTCAGCACCTCTTCCCGGCCATCGCCATCTGCGGCTCCAGGGGCAGCTCGGCGCCGCGCAGCAGCAGGTTCCAGTAGACCCAACGGAAGGTCATCTTGCCCCAGTGGTTCATGCGGGTTTCCTGGAGCAGGGAGAAAGGTCCCATGCCGGGCAGCGGGAACTTCCCGGGCAAGGGCTCGACGTCGTAGTTGAAGTCGATCAGCACTCCTTTGCCGAAGCCCGACTCGATGAAGCAGTTGGCGTGGCCGTCGAAATGCGGCTGCGGCTCCAGACCGTCGATCACCCGCAGGATGTTTTCGGTCAGCACGTCGGACTGGAAGTGGGCGACCGAGCCGGCCTTCGAGGAAGGCAGATTGGTGGCGTCGCCGAGCACGAAGATGTCTTCGTGACCTTCCGCCTGGAGGGTGTGCTTCTCGGTCGGCACGTAGTTCAGCTCATCTCCCATGCCGGAGCGCTCGATCACCTCGGAGCCCATGTTCATGGGGATGGTGACGAATACGTCGTAGCCGACCTCGTCGCCATCGTAGGAGGAGATGATCCGCTTCTCGGCGTCGACCTCGGCGAGGCCGAAATCGGTGGTGATCTTGATGTTCTTCTTTTCGAGGATGTCGCCCAGCACGCCGGAGGCGATCGGTCGCGTGAAGGGAGCGTCGAGCGGCGTGACGTACTCGATCTCGACCTTGTCGCGAATCCCGCGGGTATGGAAGAACCAGTCGGCGAGAAAGAGAAACTCGAGCGGCGCCACGGGGCACTTGATCGGCATCTCGGCGACGTTCAACACCAGGCGCCCGCCCTGCCAGTGGCGCAGGTGGCGGGCCAGGGCCGTCGCCCCCTCGGCGGTGTAGAAGTCGAAGATATCCTTGCGCCAGCCGCCGTCCATCAAGCCCTCGGTCTCGTCGGGCCGGATGCCGGTGCCGGTGGCGATGATCAGGATGTCGTAGCGCAGGACGATCCCGTTCTTTTCGAGATGGACTCGTTTCTCGGCGGGATCGATGCGGTCGATCGGAGAGACGATCAGCTCGACCTCGGGCGGGATGTAGTCGCGGGTCGGCTTGACGACGTCACGCGGGCCGTAGATCCCGAAGGGGATGAAGAGAAAGCCGGGCTGGTAGTAGTGGGTCTCTTGCTGGTCGACGACGGTGATCTGCCATTCGTCCGTGGGGAGCTCCTTGCGGAGCCGGTTGACCATCATCGTGCCGGCGGTTCCCGCGCCCAGCACCAAGAGCTTTTTCACGTTCGTTTCCTCGCTTGGGGTCGACGTTTCATGAAGGACGCATTGCCTCGTAGCAACTTGCGCGCCAAACTCGGAATGGACGGACATTCAACGAGTTACATGACTACCGGTCCCCGCGGGCGCGACGGTGAAACGATTTCTCAACGAAACGTTGCAACGGCAGGTTGCAACGGCCGCTAGCCCAGCCGGTACTCTTTCATCTTGCGCCACAGCGTGGTGCGGCTGATGCCGAGCAGGCGGGCGGCCGATTCGCGACGGAATCGGCTGCGTTCGAGCGCGTCCAGGAGCCGCTCGACCTCGCTGCGCTCGCTGGCGCTGAGCGGCAGATCGGGCACCACCGGGCGCTGCACGGGGGCGGCGGCGGGCGGGGGCGGCGCGCTCGGCGCCAGGGAGGCGGTCAGGTCGGAGTCGCCGCGAATCTCCGCCGGCAGGTCGGCCACGTGGATGGTCTGGCCCTCGCAGACCGCGCAGGCGTACTCCAGCGCGTTCTGCATCTCCCGCACGTTGCCGGGCCAGCGGTGCGAGAGGAAGGTGCGCATCACCGAGGGCGAGAGGCGCAGAGAGCGGCCGCGGGAGCGGCCCACCAGCGGCAGGAAGTGGTGGACCAGCACCTCGATGTCCTCGCGGCGCATGCGCAGCGGCGGAATCTCGATCGGCACCACCCGCAGCCGGTAGTAGAGATCTTCGCGGAACCCGCCCTCGGCCACCGCGCGTCCCAGGTTGACGTGCGTGGCGGAGAGGATCCGCACGTCGACATGCCGGGTTTGCGGGTCGCCTACGCGCTCGAAGGTGTGCTCCTGCAGCGCCCGCAGCAGCTTGACCTGCAAGGCCAGCGGCAGGTCGCCGATCTCGTCCAGGAAGAGCGTGCCGCCCTCGGCCAGCTCGAAGCGCCCCGGCTTGTCCTTGATGGCGCCGGTGAAGGCGCCGCGGACGTGGCCGAAGAGCTCGCTCTCCAGCAGCTCGGCCGGCAGCGCGCCGCAGTTGACGGTGACGAAGGGGCCCTGGCGGCGGTGCGAGCGGTCGTGGATGGCGCGCGCCACCAGCTCCTTGCCGGTGCCGCTCTCGCCGGTGATCAGCACCGATGCGTCGTTGTCGCAGAGCTGATCGATCAGCCGGAAGATGCGCTGCATCGGCTGGGAGCGCGCGATGATGCCGGAGAAGCTCGTCTCTTCGTCCGTCCCGCCCTCGGCGGCGCCGCTCTGTTCCTCCTCGAGGCGAAAGATCACCAGCACGGCCGCCTCGGGCTGACAGCCGGCGGGCAGGGGCTCGCCGGGCTCGTGGACCACCGGTGCGGCCGAGAGCGAGACCGCCCGCGGCTCGCCGGCGGGCAGCCGCAGGTGGGCGCGCCAACCCTCGCGCCGCTCTCCCGCCGCCAGCGCCGCGCGAAAGGCGCTCTCGGCGCCGAAGAGCTCGCCGCCGAAAAGGTCCTCGAGGGTCATCTGGCGCAGCTGTTCGGCCGGCGTGCGGGTGAGCTCTTCGAGGCGCCGGGAGCAGCCCAGTATGCGCATCTGGTCGTCGGCCGCGAGGTAGCAGCGGCCCATGGTGGCCAGCAGGGCGTCGGCATCCGGCCCCGCGGCCGCGGCGCTCGACGCCGACTCCGCCCTCGTCTCCTCGCCCTCTGGGACCACCATCTCGATGGTGCCCAGCGCGCGGCCGCCGGCGTCGCGCACCAGCCGCCCCGACTTGCGCACCGCGATCGACTGCCCGTCCTTGCGAAACAGGGTCAGCCGGGCGGCGTCGACCCAGCCGCGGTCGAAGATGCCACAGGTCTTCAGGCATTCGGAGCAGCGGATCGCGCTCAAGCAGTGGCGGCCGATCACCTCTCCCGGAGCGAAGCCAGTCACCTGCTCCAGCTTGGGGCTGCAGGCCACCATGTTCTGGCGCGCGTCCACGGCGAAGTAGGCGCCTCCGGTCAGCTCCTCGAGCAGCCCGAGCAGCTCGCTCGACGGGAGCGCCTGCAGAACGCCGGGCGCGCGCACGCTCGGCGGAATCGAGGACGAAGCTGGCTCCATGGACGACCCGCTAGAAACGGAATGTTTCACCAATGCGTCGAAACGCAGTCTAGCAGGCGCCTCGGGGGGCGTGTCAACAGTGGCCGGGAGGGGTGGGGCCCCACAGGGGCGACCCGCGGCCGCCGAGGGCGAACCGCGGATGCCCGTTAGGGCGGATGATCGGCACCGCTCCTACTGGTCGTAGGCCAGATCGTCGATGGTGTGGTGGGTGTTCCAGGAACCCGTGCCGGTCACCACCAGCTTCGCGATCCCGCTCGCGGCGAAATCGATCACCACGTTGACCCCGCCCGAGGTCGAGATCTGCTCCAGCAACGCACCGCCCGAGTCGTAGACCGAGTAGTAGTAGGTGTCGCCGAGCCCGGTGTAGCACGAGGCATAGAAGCTCAGATTGCTCACCGACGTGCTGAAGTCGATCGAGTTGGAGGTCTCGTGCGTGTAGGCGACGTGGGGATCGGAATGGGGCGGGTAGTAGGGATTGCCCACCGAGTTCCAGACCGTCCAGCCAGGAGAGAATACGACCCCGGGGTAGCTCGAGCCGATCGAGCTGCCGTTGCTCAGATCGTCGAAGGTCCGCAGGACCGCCGCCGCGTCGCCCTTCTGGATCTGGAAGCTGTCGGAGTCGACCACGTCGCCGGGGTGGGTGCCGATCTTGGCGACGGCCGTGTAGTCGCCGTCGGGAACCGTACCGCCCATGTACATGCTTTTCGAGCCGCTTCGGGTCTGACCAGCGTCCAGCGTGACCGCGTGCGGCCCCGACACCAGCCAGGTCTCGGTGGCGACGCTGGTCAGCTCCAGCCAACCCTCGAAGCTCTCGCTCTGGTCGGTGGTGTTGGAGACCGACCAGTCGAAGGCGACCGGACCGCCGCTGCCGGGCACCCGCACCGGGTCGCTGTCGGGCGTCAGCGACACCGAGAGCCGGCCGGTCGAGCCGCCCAGGTAATCGAGCGCCGCGACCACGTCGATGCGTCCCATGCCGTAGGTGTTGTCCTCCCCCGCCGATCCGAGGTCGACCGCGGTGTAGAAGAGCGCTTCCTTGATCTCTTCGGGGGTGGACTCGGGCGAGCCGCTCTTGAGCAGGGCGATGGCGCCCGAAACGTGCGGTGCGGCCATCGAGGTGCCGGAGAGGAGGCCGTAGCCGCCGCCGTCGATCGACGACCGAACGTCGTCGCCGCGGGCCGTGACCTCGGGCTTGATGGTGGCGTTGTCGCAGCCCGAGGGACCGCGGCTCGAGAACGACGCGATCGAGTTGCTGCCCGCGAGCAGGGCGCCGACCGCGAACATGTTGGTCTCGCTGGCGATGCGATCGGCCGGGGTGCGCAGCGTCTTGGAGCCGGGGCCTTCGTTGCCGGCGGCGTAGACCACCGCGGCGCCGGCCGCCTCGCAGTTGTCGATCACGTTCCAGAAGGTGTTGTCGCAGTGTGGCACGCCGTGCCAGATCGGCGAGATGCCCCAGGAATTGTTGACCACGGCCGGCACGTCGTCCGACGTGAAGGGATCGCCGTCGGGATCGGCGAACCACTCGAAGGCGAGGATGGCGTCGGCGATGGTGCGGTCGATGCTCACGCGGTCGATCACCGCGGCCGCGATCCACTCGGCGCCGGGCGCCATGCCGATCTGGTTGGAGCCGTCGGAGCCGCACATGGTGCCCAGGGTGTGGGTCCCGTGGCTGCCCCACCAGGCGAACTCCTGCGGGAAGGTGGTGAAGGTGACCGGATCGAACCAGCACTGGTCGACCGGCTTGCGCAGGCCCAGGTAGCGATCGGCGAAGGCCGGGTGGTCGCCGTCGGCGCCGGTGTCCATGTCGCCGACGATGACGCCGCTGCCATCGACGCCGAGCGCCCAGAGCTCGGGAGCGCCGGTCGACTCGACTCCCTCCTCGATGCCCAGAGCCCGGGGCGGCGAAGAGCCGGTGAGGGGGTCGGCGGGCTCATTCGGATCGCGGCGCAGCTCGCCGACCGGATCGATCGGCGAGATCGGATAGTCGGGGTAGACGATGTCGACATCGGCGCGGCGCGCGAGTCCCTGGATCGTCTGCTTGGTCGCGGTGACGATGACGCCGTTGGTGATCCAGAGCGGCCGGTAGTCGCTCACGTTTTCGGCCAGCAGCTCCTGGTCGAGGTGCTCCAGGAGTCGGCCCTGAGCCTGTCGCGTGAGCCCTTGCAGGCGCGTCACGGCGGCGACGTGGCGCTGGTGCATGGTGCGGCCCTCGGTCTTCATCTCGGCGACGAAGGCGTCCTTGTCGAGCTGATCGGGCAGCATGACGATGGCGCGGACCAGGTCGTCGGGGCTGGCGCCCAGAAGCTGGTCGGCGAGGTCCGGGCTGAGAACGCCGGCCTGGGCGCTCATGCCGGTGAGGCCGATCGCGAGGGCCAGGGGGATCTTGGCAACGTGCTGTGGCATCGAGGACTCCGGGTTGCGTTGCGCGCGGCGGCGCGCGCAAGAGGGGGAAGCGCGTGCCCCGGGTGAGGGGCACGCGCGGTGCACTAGAGCCATGCTAACCCGGTCCCCGCGGGTCCGGGTCAAGGCAACGCGTAGGCCAGGTCGTCGATGGTGTGGTGCAGGTACCAGACGCCGGTGCCGGTCACCACCAGCTCGGAGATGGCCGCGGCGCTGAACTGCACCAGCCGGTCCTTGCCGCCGGTGGTGGTGATCCGCTCCAGCAGGGTGCCGGTGCTGTCGTAGGCCGAGTAGTGGAAGCGCAGTCCCAGATCGGCGCGGCCGGAGGCGTAGAAGCGCAGCTCGTCGACCGGGGTG
>CAZBBK010000020.1:0-33778 GCA_964490075.1 uncultured Gemmatimonadota bacterium
CTCCCATCGAGCCCCTGCCCATACCCATGCCCGATTCGGGCAACGGAGTCGGGCAGGGGCAGGGGCACGCGAAGAAGTCCAGTCGAGACCGCCCCCCCACCCGCGCATGGAGCCCCGGAGGCCGGCGGACTCTCGCGGGGCCCGCGGTTCTTTGCGGAGTGCGTCGCGCGAGACGCGCTATATCGAAACGCCAGGGGCTCACTGCCGCCTTTGCCCACTCTGTCTCCCGTCTGAAGCCCGAAGCCCGAAGCCCGAAGCCTGAAGCCTGAAGCCGGCCCCGGCCTCCTCGCCGGGACCTCTTCCGCCGATTCCTGTTGACACCCGAGTCCCGGCGCCGGTATCCCGGAGCGGTCCACACCGATCCACCCGAGGTCGCCTCAAGAGGAGCTCGCATGCGTTCCCAGCGCGAATTCGGAGGAGTCGTCCACTGGCTCCTCATCCTGCTGGCCACCTGTGGCCTGTTTGCGTCGATCATGATCCCGGGGCGGGCGATGTCTCGCGCCGAGCGCGAAAAGGCGCAGGCCCGCAGCGAGATGCTCGATATCGTCACGGCCGAGAACCGCGCCTACAGCGAGCGCCAGGAGTACATCGGCACCCTCGATTCGTTGCAGCTCTTCATCGACTGGCAGACCCGGCGTTATCGCGTGGTGCGCGATTCCCTGAGCACCTTCTTCGGTCCCGCCGAGCACCCGGTCGAAGCGGTCGATCGGGCGGCGGCGATGGCCGGCAAGTTCCGCGAGTACCTGCAGTACATCGAAGATCTGGCGATCAAGGACAGCTACGTGGCGATCGCCGACTCGGTCTATCGTTTCCTGCGTTACCAGGCCGACATCCAAGCGGGTGCCGGCGAGTTCCGCCGGCTCTTCGACGAGGTGGGCGACGCCTTGCAGAACGACGTGCTCGAGCCGGCGCAGTTCATCGAGCTGGCGGTCAAGGTCGACAGTCTCGAACTGGTGTTTCGCGCCGATCCCGAGCAGCTCGCGGCCCACAATGCCTATCGCGAGGTGCTCTACCTCACCCGAGCCCTGCTGCCGGCCCGGGAACGCTTCCAGACCTCGCTCACGACGCTCGACGGCTACCTCGAGTCGGGGGAGCGCTGGCCCTCGGCGCTGCGCTCGGCCGCTCGCCGCGCCGACAGCCTGCGCTTTTGCTTCCTCTTCGGCGGCTCCGCCGACGCCAGCGAAGCGCTGGAGTCGGTCAGCAACTTCCTCGACTACCGCGCCGACCTGTTGGAACGACACGAGGGCTACGAGAGCCTCTTCGGCACGGTCGCCGAATACCTGCGCGACCCCCAGCGCGACCCGGAGATCGCCCGCGAGATGTCGAACCACGCCGACAGCCTGAAGTACTGCTTCCTTTTCGACAGCCCCGGCCTGCTCGGCGTCCCCCTCGCCCAGGCCGAGCAGGGGGCGGCGGCCGAGGCGGCGCCGGTCAATCGGCCGCTCGACTTGAGCCAGATCTCGAACTTCCTCTACGGCACGGCGTCGACCTGGAACTCCCAGCTCGACAGCTTGACCGAGCTGGTGCCCGAGACCGAGCGCCGCGCGCACGGCGCCGCGCGAGCCGAGCTGAAGGAGCGATTCGCGGAGGACCAGGCCCCCAAGTACGAGAAGGCGTCCGCCTTCGCCGCCGCGCTCGAGAAGATGCGGGGTGAGCTGACGGCCAAACTGGCCGACCTGGAGACCGATCTGGCCCAGCAGCGCGAGGAGATTCCCGCGATCCGCGAGGCGCTGGAGACGCGTCTCGCCGGCGGCACCACCGAGACCGCCACCCTGGCCGGCCTGCGGGAGAGCTTCGAGACCAACCTGGCCGGCAACCAGCGCCGGCACGATCAGCTCGTCGCCCAGATCGCCCGGCTCGACCCCAGCCATTTCCCCCCGGGCCAGCTCTCGACCCACTCGCCGGCCCACCCGCGGGCGATGTACCGGCTGGAGATCGACGGCGACAAGATCTCGGTGCGCTCCTTCCACCGCGAGGAGTTCGGTGGGATCATCGAGGGCGACGCGACCTGGTAGGGATTTCGCGCCCCCCGTCCCCACGAAAAAAGCCCGGCGGCCAGCGCTGCCGCCGGCCTCCGGGCCTTCGTCGAGCTTCCGGAGAAGCGAATCTGGTGGAGCCAAGGGGGATCGAACCCCTGACCTCGTGACTGCCAGTCACGCGCTCTCCCAGCTGAGCTATGGCCCCAGATGGAGCCGAAACCCTAGGGCATGGGGAGCGGGGGGTCAACCGCAATGGGGTCCATCCTTGACACCCCGCGCCGCGCGCGCATACTCACCAGTTCCCGCCGGAGTGGTGGAATTGGCAGACACGCTAGACTCAAAATCTAGTGAGCGCGAGCTCGTGCGGGTTCGAGTCCCGCCTCCGGTACCACTCTATGCCGTGGGCGCGCGCGGCTATGGGCGCGCGTCTACGGCTCGGTAGAGGGGATCTCCAACTCGATCAGCACCGGATCTCCGGTGAAGCGCACGCGGCGGCTGGCACGGCCCCCTGCGAGTCCTTGAGCTCGAACTCGTAGTCGAGCGGCGAGGTGCCGAGCAGCAGCGGCTGGCTTTCGAAGCGTTCGGCGTCGGCCGAAACCGAGACCCCCGCGGCGCCGACCCGGGCCTTGGTGACTCCGAAAGTGGTGAGCGAGACCTCCGCGCCGGGCGGCGTGGTGATGACGGTGATCTTCTGCTTGCCGGCGCAGCCGGCCATCGTGGCCAGCGCGGCGCAGATCACGAGAATCCTCATGTGGCTCTCCTGGTTGGGTGATGATCTCCGATCGACATTGTGGCACGGTGCATACGCGCGCGGGGCGGCGGATTGCGCTATTCTCGCCGCTCCTTCCCGGCATGGAGCTCTGACCACCGCGCAATGCCCACCGAACCTCTTCCCCGAGTCCTCCTGGTCGACGACGAGGAGGAGTTCGTCCAGGCGCTGGCCGAGCGCCTCGAAGCGCGCGGCTTCGAGGCCGCGGTGGTCTTCGATGGCGAGCAGGCGCTGCAACACCTCGCCGCCGATCCGCCCCAGGTGATGGTGGTCGACCTGATGATGCCGGGGATCGACGGCCTGGAGGTGCTGCGCCGGGTGCGGCGCGAACCCGCCGCCATCGAGGTGATCCTGGTCACCGGCCACGGCAGCGCCCGCGAAGAGGCCCTGGCCCGCGATCTGGGCGCCTTCGCCTATCTGAACAAGCCGCTGGCCATCGAAGCCCTCGCGAGCTCGTTGAAGGAAGCCGGCGCGCGCGCGCGCCGGGCCGCGCGCGAGCAGGATCCGGATCGGCATGAGCGCCATCAGTGAGGAGCGCCTCGCCGCCGCCGCCCCCGCCGCGCCGAGCAACGCCCAAGCCGCTTCCGCCAGGCATCAGGGGACGGTGGGACCGCTGCGCTCGCAGAGCTACTACCAGCGCCTTCTGCTCTACGCGGTGCTGCTGGTGTCGACGGTCGCCATCGGCCCCTTGTTGATCATGACCGGCGTCAACTTCCACCAGTATCGAGACGCCTTCCACGCCGAGTCGATCCGCCCCGTGGCGCGCCTCACCACCAATACCAAGACCGCCCTGGAGTCGTTCTTCGACGCCCGCCTGTCGGCGCTGAAACTGGTGGTGCGCGAGGAGAGCCGGGAGCAGCTCGGCGATCCGCAGGCGCTGCGCCGCCTGCTGCGCAACCTCAAAGAAGCCTTCGGCGGCTTCATCGACCTGGGCCTGATCGACCCCTCCGGGCGCCAGCTCGCCTACGCCGGCCCCTACGAGCTCGAGGGCGAGACCTACGCCGACCACGACTGGTTCCACGAGGTTCGGCTGCGCGGCGTCCACATCTCCGAGGTGTTCATGGGGCACCGCAAGCTTCCCCACTTCGTGATCGCCGTCACCCACGAATCGGAGAGCGGCGAGACCCTGACGCTGCGCGCCACCATCGACACCGAGGCGATCGACCGACAAATCCTCTCCCACGGCATGCTGCCGGCCGGCGATGCCTTTCTGGTCAACCGCAAGGGTGTGCTGCAGACGCCCTCGCGCTTCTTCGGCGAAGTCCTCGATCCCTGCCCCTTGGAGATCGCGCCCTATGCGCCCCAGACCGAGATCCGCGAGACCCGGGACCGGCGCGGCAACCCCTTGATCATGGGCTTCGCGCAGGTCGATCGCTCCCCCTTCACCGTGGTGCTGCTCGATCGCCCCGGGGCGCTGCAAGAGGGCTGGCTTTCGCTCCGGCGCGACCTGGCGGTCTTCTTGGCCCTCAGCGTGCTGACGATTCTGCTGGTCGTGGTCTGGGGTGCGCGTTTCATGGTCAATCGCCAGCGCGACGCCGACACGCGGCGCGCGGCGCTCTTCCACAAGCTGGAGTACACCAACAAGATGGCCGCCATCGGGCGGCTCGCGGCCGGAGTGGCGCACGAGATCAACAATCCCCTGGCGATCATCAACGAAAAGGCCGGCCTGCTGCATGATCACCTGACCCTGGCGCCGGAGCCACCGCCGCCGGAGCGCTTGCGGCCGCTGGTCGATTCGGTGATCAACTCGGTGGAGCGCTGCGGCACGATCACCCATCGCCTGCTCGGTTTCGCCAAGCACATGGAGGTGCGCAGCGAGGAGATCGACCTCGAGATCTTGCTGCGCGAGGTGCTCAGTTTCCTCGAGAGGGAGGCGGCCTACCGCAGTGTCGAGGTGGCCTACGACGTCGCGGCGGACCTGCCGACCATCCACAGCGATCGCGGCCAGCTCCAGCAGGTCTTCCTGAACATCGTCAACAACGCGATCAGCGCCGTGGGAGACGGCGGCCGAGTCGACATTCGACTGGAATGCCATGGCGCCGAGCGGGTGGCGGTCAGCGTGGCCGACGACGGACCGGGGATCTCCCGGGAGAACCTGGCGCGAATCTTCGAGCCCTTCTTCACCACCAAGAAGGTGACCGGCACCGGTCTGGGCCTGTCGATCACCTACGGGATCGTGCAGAAGCTGGGGGGCAAGATCAGAGTGTCGAGCGAGGAAGGGCAAGGAGCCTGCTTCACGGTGGTGCTCCCGGTGAGCCGAGAGGCGGCATGAAAAGGAAACAAGCGATGCGGGTGCTGGTGGTCGACGATGAGCAGGAGCTGGTGGAGGCTCTGGTCGAGCGGCTGACCCTGCGCGGCGTCGAGGCGGCGGGAGTGACCAGCGGCGCCGAGGCGTTGGAGCGGATCGATTCCGAGACTTACGACGTGGTGCTGCTCGACGTGAAGATGCCGGGGGTCGGCGGGCTGGAGGTGATCAAGCGGATCAAGGAGCGCTGGCCGCGGCTGCAGGTGGTGCTGCTCACCGGCCACGGCTCGGCCGAGAGCGCCCGACGGGGGATGCAGCTCGGGGCCGCGGAGTACCTGATGAAGCCGCTCAAGCTAGAGGAGCTGATGGCCACCCTGCGGCGGGCGGTCGGCGGAGCGGAGGGCGAAGGCTCATGAGCGACAACCAGGAGCAACGCCTGCGCGAGGGGGGCGCGGCCTTCTTCGGCGCCGTGGCGGCCTCGCTCTCGCACGATCTGAGCAATGTCCTGGCAACCGTCAACGAGCTCTCGGGACTGCTCGACGACCTGCTGGCGGCCTGCGGTGAAGGGGTAGAGCCCGACCCGCAGCGGCTCGAGAAGCTGGTCGGACGGATCTCCGGTCAGGTCAAGCGCGGCAAGGAGTACTCCAGGCTGTTGAACCGCATGGCCCACAGCATGGACGAGCCGCGCTCCCAGCTCGACGTGGCGGAGGCGGTGCGCGAGGTGTGCGCTCTCTGCGAGCGCTTCGCGCGCCTGCGCAAGGTCACGCTGGACTGCGCTTCGCTGGGAGAGGTGTCGGCGACGATCGAGACCGATCCCTTCGAGCTCCGGCAGATGGTCTACCGCGCCATCGAGCTGGCCCATCATGGCGCCCGCGAGGGGGCGGCCATCCGGGTCGCCTGCGAGACCGACGACACCCGGTTGCGGGTCCTGGTGGGGCGGCCGGGGCGGGTGCACGGCGGTCCCGAGGTCGAGGGACGGCTCGATCTGCTGAAGCTTCTGGTGGCGCGGCTGCACGGCGAGCTGGAGTGCTGTCTGGCCCCCGATCTGGAGCTGGGCATGGCGCTGCCCCTGGTGCCGAGCGCGGCGGCGCCGCAGCGCGCGCTGGGAATCCGTCTGTGGACCTCCGGGACCGAGCCGGACGCCGCCGCGCCCGGGCGGGTGCTCCTGATCGACGACGAGGTCGAGTTCGTAGAGACGCTGGCCGAGCGGCTGCGCACCCGCGGCCTGGAGGTCGAGTGCGCGACCAGCGGCACCGAGGGGATCGAGATGGCCGGCAAGAGGCCTTTCGACACGGTGATCCTCGACTATGCGATGCCGGGCATGGACGGGGTCGCGGCGCTCAAAATCCTGCGCCAGCACACGCCCGATCTGAAGGTCCTGCTGCTGACCGGTCAGGCCACCATCAAAGCGGCGGTCGAGGCCGCGCGCCTCGGCGCCTCCGATGTGCTGGAGAAGCCGATCGACATCGACACCCTGCTCGAGAAGATCCGTGGCGCAGGCGGGCGACGCGCCTGAGCGGATCCCTTCTCAGCCCGAGTCGATGCGCACAGCCGCGGTCAGCGGGCAGACTCGCTCGTCCGAGCCCTGGTGCGCCGCCGGGCCGATCGCCTCCAGTGCCGCGGCCTGGGTCGGGTAGGTGTCGACCCCCTGGTAGTCCTCGGGGCGGCCGATGATCTTCAGCATGTCGACCACCTTGTCGTGCAGCCCGCTGACCGATACCGAGCAGCCGGCCCGGATCAGGCGCGCGAAGAGACGCGGCGTCTCCTCGGCGGCGATCGGATCGAGGCCCTGCAGAGTGTGCCCGGCGAGGAGCACATGCCGGGCTTCGGGGCGACCTTCGAGCGCTGCTTTCAGCTTTTCCTCGAAGATCCCGATGGTGGCAAAGTTGAGCGGCCCTTCCATGCGCACCGCGACGATCCTGCGGCAGAGCGCCAGGCCGTGCCGCGAGGCGTCGCGAAGCGAGCCGTCGCTGTGCATCGAGAGCTGCGTCAGGCGCGGCAGGATCAGCTCGAAGGGGCATTCGCCCTCCGGATCCCGCTGGTGGGCCTCGGTGTGGATCGCGGCGATCGCCAGCACGTCGAGCGGGTAGATATCGTCCGGGCCGATGGCGTCGGCGACGCCTCTGCGGCCCAGGTCCTCGAAGACCTGGTCGCTGAAGTTGGCGAGCACCACGCGGTAGCCGGCCTCGCGCACTGCCTCGACCAGGGAGAGCAGGTGGCTCGACTCGGTCTCGCCCAGCTCGGGCAGGGTCTGGGCCAGGAAGACGACGTTGAGCACGCTGGGGCGGGTCTTGGCCCAGCGGATGAACTCCGACTGGATGGCGGCGCCCGAGTGCAATACCAGGGGGCCGTCGAAGCGCAGCACCGCGGTATGCTGGCAGAGCTTCAGATGGTGCTGGCGCGCCTCGCGCAGGGTTCCGGTGTGGTGCACGGAGAGCTCGGTCAGGTGGGGGGCGAGCTTGTGCAGGGGGCAGCGCTGCTCGGAAGAGCCGGTGTGAGCCCTGGCATAGATGCCAGCGATCGCCATGATCTGGGTGGGGTAGATCGACTCGGGTCCGATGATCTGGTCGACGCCGGCCTGCTCCAGCCCCTCACGCACCGGCTCCTTGATCCCGCTGAACGAAACCGCCAGCCCGTCCTTGCGCAGTCGCTCCACCAGCGCCCCCAGCTCCTCGGCCCCGGCGGCGTCGATCTCCGGCACGCCGTGGGCCACGAAGACCACGTGCCGCAAGGCGGGCCGGTCGCCCAGCAGGGTCAGCACCTCCTTCTCCAGGTAGGCGGTGTTGGCGAAGGTGAGCGGGGCGTCGAAGCGGAACGCGGCGATATGGCGGCACACCGGCAGATGGTGGCGCCGGGCGCTGCGCAGCGAGCCGTCGGAGTGCAGCGAGAGCTCCTCGATCGGCGGCATCAGCTGCAGGTAGGGGCAGCGCTCCTCGGTGCTGCCGGCGTGGGCATCGGCGTAGAGAGCGGCGATCGCCTCGGCGCGGGTGTCGAAGAAACGCTCGGCGCCGATGCGCTGAAAGAGGCGCGAGCGCTTCAGCACGTCGACGATCCCCTCCGGCATGCCCGAGAACGACACCTCGAAGCCGGCCTCGCGCAGGTTGTCGACCACGTGGCGCAGCATCTCCTCGCCGGAGGCGTCGATTTCGCTGATGCCGTTGCTGGCGATCAGCACCTGGCGCAGCTCCGGGAGCTCCGCCACGCGATCGAGGATCTCTGTCTCCAGGTAGCTGGCGCTGGCGAAGTAGAGCGCCCCCTCGAAGCGCACCACCGCGATGTGATCGCAGCAGCGCAGACCGTGGCGCTTGGCGTCGCGCATCGCTCCGTCGGCGTGCGGGGCCAGCTCGACGACCTGGGGACGCATGCTGCGGTAGAGGTAGGCCACCAGCGAGAGCGACACGCCGATCAGGATCCCCTGCTCCAGGTGAGGTGCGAAGGCCAGCGTGCCTCCGAAGGTCAACACCGACACCACGCCGTCCAGGTGATTGGTGCGCCAGGCGTGCACGAAGCCCCGCACGTTGAGCAGCCCGAGCACCGCCATCATGATGATCGAGGCCAGCACCGCTTGCGGCAGGTGGTAGAGGCCGGGGGCCAGGAAGAGCAGCACCACCAGCACCACGGCGGAAGAGAAGACGTTGGACAGACCGGTGCGGGCGCCGGCCTGGAGGTTGACCGCCGAGCGTGAGAAGGAGCCCGACACGGCGTAGCTCTGGCCCATGCAGCCGACGATGTTGGCCAGGCCCTGGCCGATCAGCTCCTGGTTGGCGTCGAGCTTCTGGCGGGTGCGGGCGGCCATCGCCTTGGCGATCGAGATCGCCTCCATGAAGCCGAGCAGCGAGATGATCAGAGCGGCGCCGACCAGGTGCGAGAGCACGCCGAAGTCGATCTCCGGCCAGCTCAGCGCCGGGATGCCGCGCGGAATCGTCGCCACCACGGCGCCCCCGCCGGTGAGCGGCAGGGCGTCGGGGAGCAGCGGCGTGTTGCCCACCTTGATGCGCCAGGTCGGGCCGGCGGAGCCGGGTGCCGCGTCCGGCGCCGACGAGTCACGAAGGGCGAAGCGCGGCTCGCCCTCGGGGCCGTCCCGGCTCACCAGGAGCAGTTCGCGCAGCTCGGCTCGCAGCTCCGCGGCGCTTCGCTTCAGGTCCGCGATCTGGGCGTCGATCAGCCCCGAGCGCTGGTGCACGATCAGCGCCTCACCCGAAACCCGGCGCCGGCGCTGCGGCCGCTCCTCGCCGCGCGCGAAGAGCGACACGTCGCGCTGCTCGTGGCAGCGCAGGCAGAGCGCCTTTTCGCGCCGCGCCAGCTCCGCCCAGCCGCGCTGCCCTTCGGCGCGGTGGCGCTCCAGCAGCTCCCGGGTCTCCAGGGTCTCGTTGAGCTCGGCAACCAGCGGCGCGAGCTCGGGCACGTCGATGCGCGCCAGGGCGACCGTTCGGTCCTGCTGGAAGCCGGTCAGCCAGGAGAGCGCCGTGGTGATCACCACCGCCGCCAGCACCGCCGGCAGGCGCGGGTTCAGGCGCCGCAGGCCGATCATCACCGCGAAGGCCAGCACCGCCATGCCCAGGGTCGGCCAGTGGGTGTAGCCCAGCGCCGCCTCGATCACCCGGTAGACCGTCTCGTAGTGGTGCGGCGCCTTGTCGACGGTGACCCCGAATATCTTCGAGAGCTGCGAGGTGGCGATGATGATCGCCGCCGCGTTGGTGAACCCGTTCACCACCGGATGGGAGAGGAAGTTGACCACCAGTCCGAGGCGCAGCACACCGAGCACGAGCTGCACCACGCCGACCATCAGCGCCAGCAGCACCGCGTAGGCGATGAAGGGCTCGCTGCCGGCGGTGGCCAGAGGTTCCAGGGCCGCGGCGGTCATCAGCGAGACCACCGCCACCGGCCCGGTGGCGAGCTGGCGGCTGGAGCCGAAGAGGCTGGCCACCATCGGCGGCAGGAAGGCGGCGTAGAGGCCGTAGTAGGCCGGCAGCCCGGCGAGCTGCGCGTAGGCCATCGACTGCGGCACCAGCACCAGGGCCACGGTCAAACCGGAGACGAAGTCGGCCCGCAGCGCGGACCGGTCGTAGTCGTCGAACCAGGTCAGAAAAGGGAAGATGCGTTTGACGATCTCCATGCTGTGCGAGACCTCTCCCAGGGATCGAAAGTGGCCGAGCCGCGCCCCCGGGACGGTTCCATATCGCGGGGGATTCGGCAAGGGTTCGATGTTCCGCCTGCGGTTTCGATATGGCGCTTCTCGGTCGACGCACTTCGCGAAGAACCGCGGGCCCAACGGGAGTTCGCGGGTCTTCGGGGCTCTAAGCGCGGCTCGGGGGGGCGGTCTCGACGGCGCTTCTTCGCGTGCCCATGCCCATGCCCTTGTCCCTGCCCGACTCCGTTGCCCGAATCGGGCAACGGAGTCGGGCAGGGACAAGGGTAGCGGCGTAGTCCGGTCTCTTCGCGGCCGCGCGCGACGGATGAACTGAGTCAGGCGCTGATTCCGGCTCTCGTGCGGTCGTTCGTGGCGGCTGAGCCGGGTCAGCAGGGGGCGTTGGTCGAGCTGCGGTCGTCCGCGGGGGCTGAGCCGGGTCAGTGGGAGGTGGTGGTTCTGGTGTCTTGATGTGGCGCTTCCCCCACGCGAAGGCGCCCGGATCGCCTCCCAACCTGCCCCTGCCCGACTCCTTTGCCCGGATCGGGCACGGGCATGGGCAGGGGCAGGTTCTGTCCCATACCGGCCGCTCCCCGCGTAGAGGCTCGCTACGTCGAAACCTCAGGTTCCGACGAGACACGCGATTGCGTGGGATCGCCCTCTGACCTCAGGATCGTAGCAGGAGCATCTCTGTTGACCTGAGAGCTTCGTCCGGGCGCTCCACTCCCATTTCGCCTGGCAGACTCGGACAGATGCAGCCCGCCATCGAGATGCAGATCGACGCCATGACGCGACGGATCGTCGAGCAATTCGATCCGCATCGCATCATTCTCTTCGGCTCACACGCGCGAGGCACGGCGGGTCCCTACAGCGACACGGACCTTCTGGTCGTCCTTCCCATACCGGACACCCGACGATCCATGAGGCTCAAGATCAGGCTCGCGCTGCGCGGTTTCCGCGTGGCGAAGGACGTGATCGTGACGACACCGGAGGACTGCGAATGGTGCAAGGACGTGGTCGGTACCTTGGAGTGGCCGGCATCGCGAGAGGAAAGAGTGCTGCATGTCCGCGGGTGATCGACCCGCGCTCACTGCCGAGGAACAGGAGCTGCTGACGGACTACGCGACCGTGATCCGCTACCCCGGCGACTACCAGTCTGTATCGCGGAGCGATGCAGAGGAAGCGGTTCGCATTGCCGAGCGGGTTGCGAACCATGTGTCGGCGCTCCCGTCGGTGGAAGCCGAGTAGGTCGGATCGGCTGGGGCGTCTCCGGCGCACCACGGGGGCGTCAGTCCACGGGAATTGGAAAATTCGGCTACACTTGGAACAAAAGCAGCATAAGAACAGTGTCTACGAAAACGGGGGAACATCCCTCGACGCTGGTCTCGGCCCTGTACTGCGCCTTCCACGAGATAGAGGGCGACGACGGCGAGATCTTCATCGACCGCCGGCCTGGCAACACCGGCTCGTGGGGGACGGACCAGTCGATCGACGACGACGCCAGGAGTCCCGGCATCGATGTGCACCGCCACGGATCGGTGGGACCGACCGAGCATATCTTCGTCAGCTACTCCTGCGAATCCGCCGGCTCCGAGGCGATCCACGCCGCCTGCTATCGGTACAGGGACTGGCTGGGTAGGCCGCGGGCTCTCAGACCTCGCTCACACTGAAGTCCTCGTCGACCCACAATCCGATGATCTCGATCCCCGGGAGCTGCCCGCGCAGCGCCGCCAGGCCTTCTTGGAGCTGCTCCCTCTGCTGCACCTCGGTCACCGGATTGCCGGCGCAGTCGGCGTGGGCGACCAGCGCCAGGGCCCGCGAGCCGTGGGCCTGCAGCGAGACGTCGACGCGCCGCAGAATCGACCGGGCGCGCTCCGAATCCAACCCCTGAGCCAGCACACCCACCGGTCCGGCCTCGGTGATCGAGTCGACATATGGCACATCGAAACGCTTCCGCAGATAGGTCAGGACTGGGATCTGTGCTCTGCCGTCCATGCAGTTGACGACTGTGCCGAAGGACATGGTTCGACCTCGCTTCTGGTTCGGGACCGCCTCGGCACAGGTTATCCTCAGGACTCGGTCACGAATAGGGCGGCGGATCGCGCGGGGTGCCAGCGCAGCGCAGCCCCAGGAGAGTCGATGAGCCCGCCGATCCGCCTGGTCTCTTTCACCCAGCGGCTGCAGATGGGCGGCGCGGAGTGTCGTCTGCTCAGCTTCGCCCGCGCCATCGATCGCGACCGCTACCGGCACGTGATCGTCACGCCCTGGGTGCCGACGGCGGCCGAGGAGGGCTGGTTCGGTCCGCTGCGGGGGCACTTCGCCGAGGCCGGGGTGCGGGTGGAGAACCTGGGGCTGCGCTGGGACGATCGTCCCTTCCGCGCCGACCCGGTCGAGCTGGCGCGCAAGGCCGCTCATGTGGCCGGCATCGTGGCGCGCCTGGCGCGCTTCCTGCGGCGCGAGCGGGCCCAGGTGCTCGACCTGCACGTGGAGCGCGGCATCGCCTACGGCGCGGTCGCCGGGGCGCTGGCCCGGGTGCCGGCGGTGGTGGCGACGGAATACCACCTGGGCATGTGGGCTTCGCCGCGCTGGCGCCACGTTGGGCGGCCGATCGTGCGCCACCTGGTCGACGCGCTGGTGGCCGACTGCCGCCTGCGGCGCGACCAGATGGCGCTCTACTTCGGGCTGCGGCCGGGTCAGGCGCGCTGCATCCCCAACGGAGTCGATCCGCCGGCGACCGATCTCGAGCGCGACGCCGCCCGCGCCCGGCTGGGGCTGCCGGCCGATCCGCGGGTGCGGGTGGTGGGGCAAATCTCCGGGGTGGTCGAGTACAAGGGCCACGACATTCTGCTGCGCGCCGCGCCCCGTGTGCTGGCCCGCTGCCCCGGCGTCCACTTCCTGTGCTGCGGCTACCCGCGTGACCGCGCCTACCGCGAGCACCTCGACTCCTTGGTCGACGGCCTGGGCCTGAGCGAGCGGGTCCATTTTGTCAGCCATCCCGGCCCGATCGGAGACGTCTGGGCCGCCATCGACGTGCACGCCCATCCCAGCCGCTTCGACTCGGCGCCCCTGACCATCACCGAGGGGATGGCGCTCGGCAAACCGGCGGTGGTGACCGCGGTCGGCGGCGTGGCCGAGCTGGTGGAGGAGGGCGAATCGGCGCTGATGGTGCCGCCCGACGATCCGCCCGCTTTCGCCGCCGCGCTGATCCGCGTGCTGGGCGACGACGAGCTGGCGCGCCGTCTCGGCGAGGGAGCGCGGGCGCGCCACGCCCGGATCCACCGCCCGGCGATCATGGCGGCGGCGCTCGATCAGCTCTTCGAGGAGCTGCTGGCCGGTCCCCTGGCCCTGCAGGGCCGCGCGCGGATGGGGGAGAGGGCGGCATGAACGACGCCGTGGTGGTCACCGGCGCGCAGGGATACCTGGGGCGCCACTTCGTCGCCGAGTGGCTGGCCTGCGAGCCGCGCTCCCGAGTGATCGGCCTGGGGCGTTCCGAGCGCTGCGACCGCACCTTCTCCTACCGGCTTCCCTGGGGCGAGCGCGAGCTGCCGGCGCCGCTTCCGGATCTGCTTGCGGAGGCGGCGCGTGACCCGCGCTACGACTACCGGCCGCTCGATCTCCTCGACACCGAAGGGCTCGAGCGGCTGTTGCGCGAGGCTCGCCCGCGGGCGGTCGTGCACCTGGCGGCCGGCGTGGCGCATCATCCGCCGCTGGTCCTGGCCCGCACCAACGTGGTCGGCACGGTGTCGCTGTTGGAGGCGCTGCGAGGCGCCGAGATCGAGGCGCCGCGCCTGGTGCTCGGGTCGACCGGCGCGGTCAGCGGTCGGCCGCCGCGTCTGCCGATCGCCGAGTCGGATCGGCCCCGTCCCGCCGATCCCTACGGCGCAACCAAGCTGGCCGCGGAGAGCATCGGCGGCGTGCTCGCCGAGCGCCTGGGGATCGACGCGGTCCAGGCCCGGATCTTCAATCCCGTCGGCGCGGCCCAGCCCGCCAACTACTTCTTCTCGCACCTGGTGCACCAGGTGGCGGCGATCGACGCCGGCGCAGGTGAGCCGCAGCTGCGTTTCGGCTCGCTCGACGCCACGCGCGACTTCATCGACGCGCGCGACGTGGCGCGGGCGCTGGTGCTGCTGGTCGAGAGCGAGCAGGTCGCGGGCACCTACAACCTGGGGGGTGGGGTCGAGTGGGCGCTGCGGAAAGCGATCGAGCTGGCCCTGGAAGTCGCCGCGCTCGACTGCGAGGTGGTGATCGAAGCGGGGCGCGGCCGCTCCTCGGGAATCCAGCGACACTTCGCCGATGTGTCGCGGCTGCGCGCGCTCGGCTTCCGGCCGCGCTTCGAGCTGCGCGATACGATCGCCGACGCGCTGGATTATCAGCGGCGGCTGCTCGCCCCGGCCGCCGCGCGGAAAGGGGATCGATGAGGGGCGCATCGACGCTGGCGGGGGAAAGGGTCGCGGTGACCGGCGCCGGGGGTTTCATCGGCGGGCATCTCTGCGAACGGCTCGTCGCGGGCGGGGCCTGGGTCCGCGCCCTGGTCGAGAGCCCGGAGCAGGCGGGGCGGCCGCCCTTGGACCGCCTGGCGCGCGGCGAGAGGCTGTGCTGCGCGACCTGCGACGTCGTCGATCTCGCCAGCGTGGCCGAGGCTTTGGACGGCAGCCGGATCGTCTTCCACCTGGCGGGGTTGGCCGACGTCGAGGGCTCGTTCGAGCGGCCGGCCGACTACGTTCGGGTGCACGCGCTGGGCACCCTGAACGTGCTCGAGGCGGTGCGGGCGGCGCCGGGAGGACGCGCCGTGATCGCATCGTCGAGCCAGGTCTACGGCGCCCCCGCACGGCTGCCGATCGCCGAGGACAGCCCGCTGGAGGCCCGCTCCCCGTACGCCGCCACCAAGATCGCCGCGGAGCGCCTGGCCGAGTCGTACCGCCGCGGGCGCGGCACCGAGGTCGTGGTGCTGCGCCTCTTCGCCTCCTACGGCCCACGCCAGGCGACGCGCGCCGTGGTGCCCGAGATCATCGGCCAGCTGCTCGCCGGACCGCGGCTGCGTCTCGGCAACACCGAACCGACCCGCGATCTGCTCTACGTGAGCGACGTGGCGCGCGCCTTCGTCGCCGCCGCCCTGGCCGCCGGGATTCCCGAGGGACCGATCAATATCTGCTCGGGCCGGGAGGTCTCGATCGGGACGCTGGCGGAGATGGTGGCGCGGCTGATCGGCCGCGAGCCGGTCCTGGAGCGCGATCCGGCGCGCATCCGCCCCCCGGACCGGGAGATCGACCGCCAGGTGGGCGACCGGCTGCTGGCCCGGCGTGCGCTCGGCTGGGAGCCGCGGATCTCGCTCGAGGAGGGGTTGCGGCGCACCATCGAGGGGTACTCGGAGCAGGGCGCGGAGCGGCGCTCGCGGGGAGAGGTGTGAGCCGGTCGGAGCTGCGTCTCGGCATCGACCTGGGCGGCACCACCATGAGTGTGGTGCTGCTGGAGGGCGACGATCCGGTCCCGCGCGACCTGGCGGATGCTCCGACCGGCGACCACCGCGCGCCCGATGTGGTGCTGGACCGGGTGGCGAGCCTGGCGCGGGGGCTGCTGGCGGGGCGCGGCGTCGAAGCCAGCGAGCTGAGGGCGGCCGGGATCGGCGCTCCGGGAGAGGTGGAGCCCGAGACCGGCGTGTTTCGCTCCTCGCCGATCTTCCCGACCTGGCGCGAGGTGCCGGTCGCGGCCGCTCTGGAAGCCCGCCTGGGGCTGCCGGTCGCCCTCGACAACGACGCCAACGCGGCCGCCTGGGGAGAGGCCCGCCTGGGGGCGGGGCGGGGCCACGACCCTCTGCTGGTGCTGACCCTCGGCACCGGGATCGGCGGCGCCGTGGTCAGCGGTGGGCGGGTGCTGCGCGGCCATCTCGGCTCGGCCGGCGAGATCGGCCATCTGAGCATCGATCCGAGCGGGCCGCTGTGCTGGTGCGGGGGGCGCGGCTGTCTCGGTCTCCTGGCTTCGGCCTCCGCGCTGGCCGCCCGCTACCGGGCCGAGGCCGGCTTGCCGGAGGACGAGGACGTCGGCGGCCTGCGGGTGGCGCGCGCCCTGGAGTCCGGCGATCCGGCCGCGCGGCGGGCCCTGGATGCGCTGGCCGAAGCGCTGGCGCGCGGCATCGCCGACGCGATCTGCGTCCTCGCGCCACGACGCGTAGTGCTCACCGGGGGCATTTTGGCGCTGGGCGACGGCTTGCTGGAGCCGATTCGGCATCTGCTGGCGCGCCGTCCCTATCCGGCAGCGATCGCCGCCTGCGAGGTGGTGGCCGGCGCGCTCGGGGCCCGGGCCGGAGCGGTTGGTGCCGCGTTGCTCGACAAAGGAGAGCCTCGATGATACGGAAAAATGTGTTGTCTGCGGTGAAGGAGCTGCGCTGCGCCCACGAGGGCAGCGGCCGCATCCATTTTTGCCGGCCCTTCGATCGCGACGATTTCGAGACCGATATGGCCTTTGTCGACTACGTCGAGATGCCGCCTGGAACATCGGTCGGCGTCCATCGCCACGGTGAAGACGAAGAGATCTACTTCATCGTCGAGGGCCGCGGCACCATGACCACCAACGGCGAGCGCTACTCCGTCGCCAGCGGCGATTTGATCGTCAATCTGCGCGGCTGGACGCACGGCCTGGAGAACGACTCGGACTCGGTGCTGCGGATGCTGGTGTGGGAGGTGGGGGGGTAGCACAGTCGCCACTCCCAGTTGCGGGGCCCGCCGGTCGCGCCGATGTCGCAGCGAGGGCCATCGGCGAAGCCAGCCGGCCAGCGCGGATGGGTGTCGTAGACCGCGTCGGTCAGGGCCGGGTCGCCGCTGTCGACACAGGGCGAGGTCGGTCCAAGCAGCCAGGGGATTGCGGACGCTGAGCGCAGCAGCGGATCGGCGTCGATGTTGCCCGTGCCCGGCCATCCTCCTTCGATATCGCTGAACACCGCCGACGGCTCGGCGCTTTCGGCGCTTATGGCGTTCGGCAGATTTCCCCAGACGATCGTGCTGTTGAGGCGGATCTGCTCGCTGGAATTGGTGATGTAGAAGGCGCCGCCCGTAGTTCCCGCTCGGTTGTCGGCGAAGGTGCAGTTGGTGAGCGGAAAGTTGAAGCAGAAGAACAGGTAGGCCCCGCCTCCTTTTCTTCCGGCCCGATTGCCGCTGACGACACAATTGGTCATCTCCGGGAAGCCGTCCATGTCGTACATCTGTCCGCCGCCGTCGCGCCCGGCGACATTGCACGCCAGCAGGCAGTGTGACATCGTGGGGCCGCTGTCGCTGATCAGCATGCCGCCGCCGTCGAGCTGGGCGGAATTGCCGATCACGCTGCAGCGTTCCAGAACCGGGTAGGTGACGAATCCACCGGCTGGACGCAGATAGACGCCGCCGCCGTGAATGGCGCGGTTGTCCTGGAAACGACAATCGCGAAGGGTCGCGTTGGTGTCACCGTAGAGGCCGCCGCCGTAGCGGTGCTGGTAAGCGCCGTCGGCGTTGCCGGCGGTGATCGTGAAGTCCTCGCACAGGGCGTCTTGGTCGGCGCCGGCGCCGCTCAGCACGTGGTAGGCGTTCTCTTCGGTGCCGCCGCCCGGCTGGTCGTCGGCGGCCAGATCGCCGCTCAGCACGCTCGGGTGGAGCAGCCGGGAGCGCGCATCCGGATCGATGGCACCGGCCCCGGCGTAGCAGCCGAGCAGCGCCACGCCGCTGCGCAGCTCGAAGGTGGCCTCGCGATCGCCCGTGCCGTCGGGATGGGCGGTGGAGCGATCTGGGCGGTAGGTGCCCGCCGCGACCCGCACCTGGTCGCCGGGAGCGGCCGTGACGAGGCCGTCTTGCAGGAAGCGAAAGGCGTCGTCCCAGCTCGATCCGTCGTTGGCGCCGGTGGCATCGGGGTCGACGTAGATGAATGCGGCGGCAGCGCGCGGAGCACCGATCGGGGCGATCAGGATGAGGAAGGCCGAGACGATCTGAATCGCTGGAGCACGCATGGGGACCTCTGTGTCGGTGCCGACCTTGCGGGAATCATGACATCGCCGCCAGCGGCTGGTGGACAATTCGACGACCGCGAGCCAAGATCGTCCCATGCGAGAGACCCTTCCCTGCTCGTGGTGCTCTTCGGGAGTGTCGTGAAGCGCATTCTCCCTTTGCGCAACACCGTACAGGACTATGCCTGGGGCTCACCCACCTGGATCCCCGAGCTGCTCGGCGCCGAGTCGCCCGCGCCCCGTCCCCAGGCCGAGCTGTGGATGGGCGCCCACCCGCAGGCCCCGTCGCGGGCTCTGATCGACGGGCGCGAGGTTCCGCTGCTGGAGCTGATCGAGGACCACCCGCTGGAGATCCTCGGCGCCGATGTGCTGCGTCGCTTCGGCCCCCGCCTGCCCTTCCTGCTCAAGATCCTGGCGGCGGCGCGGCCGCTCTCGATCCAGGCTCACCCCGACCTGGAACAGGCCCGCGCCGGCTTCCGGCGCGAGGAGGCGCTCGGCATTCCGCGCGACGACCCCCGGCGCAGCTACCGCGACGACAATCACAAGCCGGAGTGCCTCTGCGCCCTCGGCGAGTTCTGGGCGCTCTGCGGTTTTCGGCCCCCGGCGCGCTCGGCCGCACTCCTGGAGCTGCTCCTCCCGGCCGCCGAAGGGAGTCTGCTCGATCCCTTGCGCCGCGGCGATCTGCGACTCTTCTTCCGGGACCTGATGGATCTGGAGACCGGGCGCCGAGCGGCGATTCTGGACGCCGCCCTGGCCGCCGCCGCCGCGCTGAGCGCCGCCGGCGGACCGCGCGCCGAGGCCTGCACCTGGATCGAGGAGCTGCACCGCCACTACCCGGGCGACATCGGAATCCTGGCGCCCGCCTTCCTGAACCTGGTGCGGCTGCGCCCGGGCCAGGCCATCGCCCTGCCGGCGCGCCAGCTGCACGCCTACCTGCGCGGCCTCGGAGTCGAGCTGATGGCCAGCTCCGACAACGTGCTGCGCGGCGGTCTGACTCCGAAGCACGTCGACCTCCCGGAGCTGATGCGGGTGCTGCGCTTCGAGGCGCGCCCGGCGCGCATCCTGGAGCCCGAGGCCCGCTCATCCGGCGAGGCCGTCTATGTCGGCGACGCCGACGAGCTCGAGCTCGCGCATCTGTCGATCGGCGCCGATCGGCCCCACCGGGCGCCGCCCGAGCACGGCGTGGAGATCCTCTTCTGCTCCGCCGGTCGCGGCACTCTGCGCCAGGGCGAGACGACTCTCGAGATCGATCGCGGCGACAGCTTTCTGGTGCCGGCGGCGGCGGGGGGGTATCGGATCGAGGGGGAGGCGACGCTGTACCGGGCACGGGTGTTGCCGTCGCCGGGCTGAGCTGGTAACCTAACCCTCCGGCGTCGGAGCGCCGCCGAGCGCAAGCTCTCGTCGTCACGACGCCGAGGACCAGCGAAGCTCTGGTCCTTCGGAAACACGAGACGGATCGGTCCGCGCCGATCGCAGGAGGGATCAAGATGGGATTCAGGAGCTCTGCCGCCGCCCTTCTGGCGGCTGCCCTCGTCATCACTTCATCCGCGCCGGCGGCGGTTCGATTCGAACGTCCGGTGTTGGTTCCGAACGCCACCCTCGGCCACGAAGCCCACGAGCAGGGCGCATCCCTCGCTCTGCCGCCCCTCGATTCGCTGATGGTGGTGCAGCACGGAGTCGACCGTGGCGCCGGTTTCAGCGCCCCCACCGACTACCCGCCGGAGCGGCACGTGATTTACGCGCCCTCCGAGGACAGCTACTTCGCCTTCTACGAGTGGAATTCCCTCAACGACTACATGGTGACCGGGCGCTACTGGCAAGAGGTCGGCGGCATCGGCTACTGGTCGTTCGAAGGTACGGTCTCCGAGCGTTTCACGCACGCCGACGCGGGCCGTCCCAGCGCCCACGAGCTCGAGGGCGGCGTGATGGTCGCCTATCACGCATCCTCGGACGTCATCGTCTACAACTTGTGGATCAACCGCTTCGATTCCCGCACTGAGACCTGGGGGACGAGCGTGCAGATCACCGATCATGCCGTTGGCAACACCTTCCCTTTTCTCGATCGTGCCTCCGACGGAACCTGGATGATCGTGTCCCAAGAGGGCTGGGAACCGGCCGACATCGTGGTCAACGTCTCCGATGACGAGGGCGCGACCTGGATCCAATACACCGTCGCCACCGGCGTCGAGAATATGTGGTGTCTGCCGAGCGGCGCAGCCGACCCCGAGAACGGCGATCTTTATGTCGCTTACAACGACGACATCGACCACGACCAAGACCTGGAAGTGATGCTGCACCGGTCGACCGACGGCGGTGCGACCTGGAGCGCGGCGCAGCTGATCGCCAAAGGGGCGCCCTTCAGCCAGAAGGTCGAGCCTTCGCTGGTCGTGGACCGCGATCATCGCGTGCACTTGGTGTACCAGGCGAACCTCTCGGAAGACGCCGCGGGCGGACTCGCCGGCCTCACCGCCATCGGGATGGCCGGCCCGCCCTACCACACCTACGGGGCCTTCGTCGGCGGGACCTGGATCGAAGAGGCGACCATCCCGATCATGGATCGGGACGAGCTGGTCGCCTTGCCCGATAGCTGTGGGTTGAATCCGAACCTCTTGAATCTGGCCACCGATACCTTGACCGGCATGCCGCAGCTCGGGATCCACCGCGGAGAGAGCTCCGATCGGCTCTACGTCGGATACAACTCGTCGTACATGTCGACCTACGATCAGTACGCCGGGGGTTGGGAGATCTGCGGCCCCGCCTTCCAGTCCTGGATGCAGAGCAACGATCTGGGCGGCACCGAGGGTTGGTCGGAGCGCGAGATGATCTCCGCCATCTCCCAGGCGGACGCCGACGCCGGCAAGAACACCATCTACCTGCACACCACCCACGAAGTGCCGGCGGCCGGCCCCGGTTTCCTCTGGTCGGAGATGTTCGAGTCGCAGCAGCCCTCCGACGTGATGTTCGTGCGCCAGCCGCTGGCGACGACCCCGCTGGCGCTCGAATTTGGCTCACCCGATCCCGACATCGCCCCCGGCGAGGCGCTCTCGGTCGACTACTCGATCCGCAACGAAGGCGACGAGACGATCGCTTTCGAGCTCTGGTGCGATCTGCTGCCCGAAGGGGGCCTGCCGTACGCCGGCAACCCCCTCTATGGGCCCAACACGCTCTCCCTGGAGCCCGGGGAGGAGCGCGCGGGACAGGTCCTCTCGCGGCTGCCGAGCGACGTGCTGCCCGGCGCGCACCAGCTCTGTCTGCGCGCCGGGGAGTTCCCCGTCGAACCCTCGAACGACGCCTGTTTCACCTTCACCATCACCTCGCCGCTGGCGCTCTCGCTGGAAGCGAGGAATCCGGTCGTCCCGCGCGGCGCTGCGCTCGAGCTCGACTACCAGGTCGAGAACGGATCCGATGCCGCCGCCCACTTCGAGCTGTGGGCCGACGGCTTCGACTGCGCCGGAGTCCCCGATCCGGACAATCCTCTCCTCGGCCCGGTGCCGGTGGTGCTTTCAGGTGGCGCCCGAATCTCCGGCGGTGACTCCTATGCCATCCCGGTGGACGCCGAGCTGGGCGGACCCTACCGAATCTGCCTGCGCGCCGGCGGTCATCCCCATCCGACCTTCGGGGAGGATTGCGCGGAGTACTACGTGATCCCCGCCGCCGCTCCGGACCACGCCCTGCTGCTCGATCCCTAGCGCTCAGAAGAAGCGCACTGCCTCCAGCGACAGCTCCTCCGCGGCGCCGGCCATGACGGCGTCGGCCGTGGCGATGAGCTCGGCCGCGGCGTCGCGCGCCACGGCCAGGTGCAGTGCGTCCAGTATGCGCAGTGGGTGCCGAGGCAATGTGGCGATCAGGCCGGCCGCTGCCTGCAAGGAATCGTCGTCCACACTTCTGCGGAGCAGATGCCCTCGGCGCATGTCCTCCTCGAAAGTCGCGAAGACGAGGGCCTCGTGCGCGGCATCGATCTCTTTAATACGTCGCCGCCGGCTCAGCAGGCACCGCAGCTCCACCACCGTGAGCGTGCTGATCACCAGCGGGGCACGGGAGGCGATGAAGCGCTCGACCTGGTCTGAAAAGGGCTCGTTCAGATACCACTTGGCGAGGGCGCTGGTGTCCAGGTAGACCAGGCGCCTATCTCCCATCGCGGTCTTCGCGGATCAGTTGCTCGCTCGGCGTTGGACTCGCGGGACCCGCCGCACGCAGCCCGCGGTGGGAGGGCACTGCTCGGGGAGCGCGAATCGGGAGCAGGCGCGCGATCGGCTCGCCGCGGCGGGTGATGGTCAGCTCATGCTCCCGCGCCAGCAGCTCCTCGATCCTGGGCAGCTGCTCCCGGGCCTCGCGAATGGACAGCTCTCCCATGGTGGTGTCAATATGGCACTTTGTGTGACACGTGACAAGAGGGGCCGCCCTTACTTCTCTGAGGCCGCACCCCGAGCCGGCCAGGCCTTCTCCGCCCACTCCAGCTCCTCGGGCGAGTTCACGTCCATCCAGAACGCCCCGTGCTCCCAGTGCCGCACCCGCAGCCCGGCGCGCACCGCGCACCGGACCAGGTCCGGCAGGCCGGCCGCCCGGCCGGGCTCGAGCAGCCCTCGCAGGGCGGGCTCCATCAGCAACATGCCGCTGCAGATCAGGTAGCGCTTCTCCGGCTTCTCGCGGTAGTCGATCACCCGGCCATCGTCCGCCACCACCAGCTCTCCCAGGCGCAGCCGATGGGTCTCGTGGTGGCTGGCCAGCGTCAGGTCGGCTCCACCTTCCGAGTGGACTCGAATGAAATCGGCGAAATCGATGTCGGTCAACAGATCGCCATTGACCCAGAGCAGCGGATCCTGGCCCGAGTCCAGCGCGCTGAGGGCCCCGATCGTGCCCAGTGGATCGGTCTCGTGGTGGAAGTCGAGGCGCAGATCGGAGGGCAGATCGCTCAGGGCGCCCAGGTGGCGTTCGATCTGCCCGCCCAGGTGACCCACCACCACCGTGATCCTGCGCATGCCGCCGGCGGCCAGGGCGCGCAGCATGCGCTCCACCAGCGGCACGCCCGCCACCGGGATCAGCGGTTTGGGCAGCGTATCGGTGCGCGGGCGCAGGCGCAGTCCGCGTCCACCGGCCTGGATCACCGCTCGCCGGCATGGAAGTGATCGTCGTGCGCTCATGAGCGAAGCGTGCCTCGGCTGTACGGGCTCCCCCGAACGAGACTATACTGGCAGCGGCGGCATGACACGACGCCCCAGCAATGCCTCGCGGCTCGCGTTCGCAATCCGGGTCGCGCGCACGCGAGCAAGCAACGAAGCGTCGAACGAGAAACATGGTCCAGGGCGGTCGAGAGTTCAGAATGAAGGCGCGGGTGGCGATCGACTACCCGAACCGGATCGAGCGCGGCAGCCTGCGACGCTTCGGCGAGCTGCTGGATCGGTGGGTCGCCGCCGAGCGACCGCTGGTCGTGGTCTCCGACGAGACGGTGGCCGAGCTGCACTGGGAGACCCTGCGCGCGGCGCTCTGGAATGTGGGGCGCCGCAAAGTGCCGCTGGTGACCCTGCCCCCCGGCGAGAAGTCGAAGTGCCGCGAGACGGTCGACCGTCTGATCGATTCCTTCCTCGGCCTCGGCGTGCACCGGCGCAGCGTGGTGGTGGCCTTCGGCGGCGGCGTGATCTGCGACACCGTCGGCTATACCGCCGCTACCTATATGCGCGGGATCGACTACGTGAACGCGCCGACCACCTTGATCGGCCAGGTCGACGCCGGAATCGGCGGCAAGGTCGGCGTCAATCACAGCCGCTCGAAGAACTTCATCGGCGCCTTTCATCATCCGCTGGCGGTGCTGATCGACCCCGACCTGCTGGCGACCCTCGACCGCGCCGAGATGCGCAACGGGCTGGCCGAGGCGATCAAGGTGGCGGTGATCGACAGCGCCGCGCTCTTCGAGCTGCTGGAGGCGCGTGGCCGCGTGCTGCTCGATGCCTGTGCCGATCGCCGCGCCTTCGACCAGCTGATCGAGAAGGCGGTGCGGATCAAGCTGAAGCTCCTGCACCGCGATCCCTTCGAGGACGATCTGCGCCGCGTGCTCAACTTCGGCCATACCTTCGCCCATCCGCTGGAGGTGAACGGCGGATTCGAGGAGCTGCGGCACGGCTACGCGGTCGCCATCGGCATGGCGGTATCGGCGCGCGTGGCGGCCCGCCGCGGCTGCGCGGACCCCGATGTCCTCCCGCGTTTGATCGCGCTGCTGCAAACGCTGGGACTGCCGACCGGGCGCCGGGCGGGCGACGCGGCCGAGATCTGGGCCCACGCCGACGTGGTGCGGCGGATTCGCGGCGACAATCTGCACTTCGTGCTCCCCCACGCGATCGGCAGCACGCGGATCATCGACGATCTGACCATGGAGGAGTTCGCCGAGGCGCTGGCGGCGGGGCCGCCAAGCAACGGTCGTGCCGCGGCCGCCGAGGGTGAGGTCACGCGCGGGGAAGCGGCCGGCGCCGGGGGGGACCATGCGGCTGGGGCTTAACCTGGCGGTGTTCGGCGACCGTCCGCTGGAGGAGGCCCTCGATCGAAGCCGCGAGCTCGGCATCGAATCGGTGGAGCTGAACTGCGAGAGCGGCGATCGGCTGACCCCCGCGGCCTGGCTCCTGGAACCGGCCAACGCGGCGCGCCTGCGTGCCGAGCTAAGGGCCAGAGACCTGCGCTTGAGCGCCCTCGGCAACCATGCCGAGAGCCAGCTGATTGGCGGTCCGCATCACCGCGATACCGACCCCTGGTGCCCGGGCGATGCCGCCGCGAAAGCCGCCTTCGGCCGCGCCCGGCTGCTCGACACCGCCCGCGCCGCCGCCGAGCTCGAGGTCGACACGGTGGTCGGCTTCACCGGCTGCGCCGACTGGTCGCGCTTCTTCCCCTGGCCCGATCCCGAAGGCTGGGAGCGCATGCTGCCGGCCTTCGTCGAGACCTGGAGCGAGATCCTCGAGGAGCTCACCCGCCTGGGCGTGCGCTTCGCCCACGAGCCGCATCCCAAGCAGCTCGCCTACGATCTGGAGACCTCAGAGCGCGTCACCGAGGCACTCCACCGACATCCGGCCTGGGGATTCAACCTCGACACCGCCAACCTGGCGCTGACCGGGGCCGACCCCGCGGCCTTCGTGCAAGCCCTGGGGAGACGGATCTTCCACGTCCACGCCAAGGACTTCGAAGAGGTGCCGCACAACCTGGCGCGCTCGGGGCGGATGGCGCACGGCAGCTGGGGGCGCGCCGACCGCGGAGTGCGTTTCCGGGTGCCGGGTTGGGGGGACGTGGCCTGGCGGCGGGTGATCAGCGAGCTGCGGCTGGCCGGCTACCGCGGCGTGCTCTCGATCGAGCACGAGGATCCGACCATGGGCCGCGACGAGGGGGTGGCGCAGGCGGCGCGCTTTCTGGCGCCCTTGCTGCTGCGCGACGAGCTCGAGGAGCGCTGGTGGTGAGAGAACGCGGAAGCGTGCTGGTGGTGCTCCCGCCCGCCCTCGACCCGCTGGCGGGGACCGCGGCCGGCTCGGGGCTGCGGGAGCGCGGCCTGAGCCTGGCCGACGCCGCGCTGCGCGCCCTCGAGGCGGCGGGGTGGCGGCCGTTGCTGCTCGACGCGGAGACCGAGCTGACCACGATCGGCGACTTGCCGGCCATCGTGCCGGAGGGGGTCGACCAGGCTTGCGTGCTGCCCCTCGGCGACCGGCGCGTGCGCGACGCGCTGCGCGAGCGCCTGAATGAGCTCGGGATCGTGCTGCGCGAGCCGCCCCAGGAGGCGCTGGGCGGGGCCGAGGAGTCGGAGTCGGAGAGGGGTTGGGACTCGGAGGGGCGGCTCGCGGCGCGAGTCGCGGCCGCCTCCCTGCGGCGGCCCGATTCCGCCCTCGATCTGCACGGCGCCGCGCTCGAAATAGCCGCTGGTGGCAATGGGCTGGTCGACGTGTTTCTCGAGCACTCGATCACCTGGACGCATGCCGCCATGTTCCGGAACTTGCGGTGAGGGGGGAGGCCGCCGCGCGCGCGGCTCTGGTGCTGCTGCCCTCGCCGCCGGCCGCCGATCTGCTGCCGGGGGCCGCGCGACGCCGGGCGCTCGCGGCTGCTAGGACCGAAGCCGCCGCGCGAGCGATGGAGGCGGCCGGGGAAGGACCGGTGCTGTGGATCGACGTCCTTTCCGAGGGACTCGACCTGGCCGTGCTGCTGGAGCGCCTGCGCGGGCTCGACCTGGTGCGCATCGGTCCCGGCGGCGATGCCTGCGCCCCCTATGCCGCGGCCTTGGCGCAGGCGCTCGAGGGACGCGGCCGTCCCGCGCCCCGCTCCTGGCCCGACGCCTGTCCCCGGCCGCCGCTCCCGCTTCTCGGGCCGGCCCGCATCGACGACGCCCTGCGCGAGCTGCGGCGCGTCGATCCGCCCCGCGCCCGGCGCCTGATTCGCGCCGCGGAGCTCGCCGCCACCGGCAACGACCCGCGTCTCGACGCCTTCCTGGGGCGCCGGATCGAGGTCGATCCCCCGAGCCCCCCGGCCGCCGCCGCCGAGCCGGACGGCCCGCGCCACCTGGTGGTCGAGGGGATCGACGGCTCCGGGAAGTCGACCCAGGCGGCGGCGATCCGCGCCTGGTTGGAGCGCCGGGGGATCCGCGCCGAGGTGCACAAGGCCTGCCGCAGCGGACGCTTCTACGAGCGCATCACCTCGATCATGAAGCACGCCGAGCCGACCGGCGAGCGCGGCTTCTGGCGCTGGTGCCGTCAGGCCAAGGCGCTCGATACCGTGCGCGTGATCGACGATCTGAGCCGCTCCGCCGCGGCCCGCGGGGTCGAGGTGCTGATCTGGGATCGCCACCGCGCCACCCACCTCGCCGCGTCGCTGGCGCGCTTCGAGTACGACCCCTGGGTGCGCGAGATCTGCGCCTCGCTGCCGCCGCCGGCGGCCGGCTTCCTGCTCGACATCGAGGTCGATCGCAGCCTGGCGCGGGTGGGGAGGCGCGACACGCCGCCGACCCTCGACGAGCAGCCTTTCACTCTCGACCGCTATCGCCGGGCCTTCCTGCGCGTCGCGCGGCGCGAGGGGCTCGCGGTGATCGATGCCGATCGCCCCGAGGCCGAGGTGCGCCGGGAGATCCTGACGCACCTGGAGCCGCTCTTCACCGCCGCCGGCACGGGAGAGACACGATGAGCGTGCCCCGTGACGCAGCGCTGGCGATCACCGGCGGGCTCTGCGGCGAGTTGCACACCGCATCGGGAGAGGAGCTGGTGGTGGCGGCTCCGGGCAGCGCGGCCGAGCAGCGCCTCAGGGGCCTGGTCGACCTCTTGCCCCTCGCCGACTGGTGCGCGCTGCTGGTCGACGAGCTGCACGAAGCCCTCGACGCGGCGCCGGACGCCGCCGGCGGCGCCCGGGTCTGGATGCCGCTCTGGCCGGCCGCGCTGCTGGCCGCCGCCGGCCTGCCCGACGCCGATCCGGTGCTGCGCATCCTGCGCAGCGGCGGTCTGCGTTGGATCGCCGGCCCCGACCGGGTCGAGCAGGGCGAGGGTCTCGCCGGCTGGCTCCGCGCCCGGCCCGAGCTGCTGCGCCGCTACCGGGCGGCGGTGGCGGAGCTCGACGCAGGGGGCGGCGAAGTCCCATGACGCACCACCACCCACCGCCCCTGGGACCGGGCTGGCGCCGCCCCGAGCGCGAGACCTCGGGCGCCTTCTTGCGGCGCGCCGACGGGCGCTACCTGTTGACGCTCCGCCCCGCGGACAAGCCGACCTACCCCGGCTGCTGGGACACCCCCGGAGGCCACGTCGAGCCCGGCGAGCATCCCGACCAGACCCTGCTGCGCGAGCTGGCCGAGGAGCTGGGGATCGAGGTGCGCCGCTACTACTTGATCGCCACCCTCGACGATCTCGAAGCCCGCAGCGGCCTGCGCTACCGGCACCATGTCTACCTGGTCACCGAGTGGCGCGGCGAAATCGACCAGGTCCTCGAGAGCGACGAGGAGCGCTGGCTCGACAGCGCCGAGATGGAGCGGCTCACCGAGATCAACCCGCTGACACTGGCGGCGGCGCGCACCCTGGCCTTGTACGAAGGGCGGCTTCGATGAGCACCGGCGCCGAGAAGATCCCCTCGAAGGACGTCAAGCTGCAGAATCGGCTCTTGGCCGACGAGCTGGAGCAGGCCTTTCGCCGCGTCGCCTTCGATGACGCGCCGGTGCTGGGGCGCGAGCTGCGGCTCTTCGAGGAGGAATTCGCCGCCTGGCTCGGGGTGCAGCATTGCGCCGGCGTGGCCAACGGCACCGATGCGCTGATCATCGCCCTGCGGGCGCTGGGGATCGGCCCGGGCGACGAGGTGCTGGTCCCCTCCAACACCTATGCCGCCACCGTTCTGGCGGTGGTCGAGGTGGGGGCGCGCCCGGTCCTCGTCGAGCCGCGCGAGGCCGACCACAACATCGACCCGGCCGCCGCCGCGGCGGCGATCGGCCCGCGCACCCGTGCGATCCTGCCGGTTCATCTCTACGGACTGCCCGCCGAGATCGACGCCCTGGCGGCCTGCGCGCGCAGCGCCGATCTGGCCCTGATCGAGGACGCCGCGCAGGCCCACGGCGCGGCGCTGAAGGGAGTGCGCTGCGGCGCGCTCGGCACCATCGGCTGCTTCTCCTTCCATCCCTCCAAGAACCTGGCGGCGATCGGCGACGCCGGCGCGCTCGTCACCTCCGACCCGCGCCTGGCCGAGCGGGTGCGGCGCCTGCGCGACTTCGGCAAGTCGTCCAAGTACCGGTGGGCCGAGCCGGGCTACAACTCGAAGATGAACACCCTGCAGGCCGCCTTCCTGCGCGTCAAGCTGGCCCATGTCGAGCGCTGGAACGTCCGCCGCCGAGAGCTGGCGACGCGCTACCAGGAGGGCCTCTCCGACACCGGCCTGATCCTCCCGCCGGCGCCGGGGCCGGAGTGCGAGCCCTGCTGGCATCTCTACGTGGTGCGTCCGCCCGGCGGCCGCCGCGACGCGCTGCAGGCGGCGCTCGCCGAGCGCAACATCCGCTGCGGCATCCACTACCCGGTCCCGCCCCATCTGCAACCGGCCTTCGCGGCGCAGGGCTGGCGGCGCGGACAGTTCCCGGTGGCGGAGCGGCTGGCCGCCGAGGTGCTGACCCTGCCGCTCTACCCGGAGCTGAGCGACGCGCAGCAGGAGCGGGTGATAGAGACGCTGCGGGAGGTGCTGCGTGCGGCTCTTTGACGCGCTGACGACGAGCCCCGTCGAGGCCGAGGTCGTGGCCGCGCTGGAGCAGCGCTACCGGGGCGGCGAGGCGGATTTGCCGGAGCTCGCCTTCCCCCTCAAGCTGCAGATCCAGACCCAGTCCCGATGCCAGGCGGCGTGCGTCATGTGTCCCTACCCGGTGATCTCCGAAGAGCTGCCGATGGGACGCATGGAGGAGCCGCTCTTCGAGCGGATCGTGCGCGAGGCCGGCCGTCATCCGGTCGAGCGGATCAGCCTCTTCCTGCACAACGAGCCCTTGCTCGACAAGCGTTTGACGCGCCTGGTGGCCCTGGCCCGACGCCACGCGCCGCGGGCCCGCCAGGCGCTCTTCACCAACGGCGAGCTGGCCACGGTCGAGCGGGTGCGGGCCCTGGTCGACGCCGGTCTGGACGAGCTCGACCTGAGCATCAACGGAGGGGATGCGCCGACCTTCGAGCGGGTCAACGCGGGGCTCAGCTTCGAGCGGGTGGTCGGCAACGTCGACGCGCTGGTGGCGGCGCGGCTGCGCGGCGATCTCGGCGGGCTGCGCATCAAGATCGTGGCCCTCGATGTGGAGGGCGTGCCGGAGTCGCTCGACCGCCTCGAGCGGCGTTGGCCGCGCGAGGGCGCGCAGGTCTTCGTCAAGCCGGTCACCAACCGCGCCGGCAACGTCGCCGCTCGCGATTCCGAGCCGGGCGGCGCCGACGCGGCCGCGCAGCGCCCGCGGCCCTGCCAGCGCCCCTTCGTCAAGGCCTACGTAGTCTGGAACGGCGACCTGATCCTCTGCAACTGCGACTGGCGTCGCGAGGTGGTGCTCGGCAATCTGCTCGAGGACTCGCTGGAAGAGATCTGGAAGGGGTCGCGGGCGCGCGAGATCCGCATGCGTCATTGGCGGGGGGAGATCCCTTCCGACTCGCTCTGCGGCCGCTGCGACTATCCGCGCCGGGCGGCCGAAGAGGATGACTGACGCGCGCCCCATCCCGGTCGCCGTGCTCGGTGGCTCCAGCGTCTCGACGCCGGTGCTGATGGAGGAGCTGGGCCGGGCCTGGGCGCGCGGCGAGCTGCCCTCGCTCGAGCTGCGGCTGCACGGGCGCGCCGCGGAGCGCCTGCGCGGGGTGCTGCGCTATGGCCGTGCGCGGCTCGCGGACCTCCTGTCGGGCGACCTCGAGCCAGACTCGGAGGCCGACCTTCCACCCGCGCCGACCTTCCGCGCCTCGAACGATCTCGAAGAGACCCTCGAAGGCGCGGCGCTGGTCCTCTGCCAGGTGCGCCCCGGCGGCTTCCAGGGCCGGGCCGGCGACGAGGCGCTGGCGCTGCGTCACGGCGTGCCGGGCGACGAGGGGCTGGGACCGAGCGGGCTGGCCTGCTTTCTGCGCGGCCTGAGCACGATGGACTCGCTCCACGCCGCCATCGCCCGCCACGCGCCGCGCGCGGTGGTGCTGCACATGACCAGCCCCCTCGGTCTCACGGTGGCCCGCGCTCGGCGTCTCCACGGCCTGCGCTGCTACGGCATCTGCGAGCTGCCGGCCCTCACCGCGCGGCGCGTGGTCGACGCGCTCGGCCCGCGGCTCGGCTGCACGGAGCTGGAGGTCGACCACGCCGGCACCCACCACCAGTGCTGGCTGCACCGCTTCCGCGACGCGCGCGGCGCCGATCGCACCACCGAGCTGCTGCGGGCGATCGACGATCCCGAGCTGGTGCGGGTCGCTCCCGAGCGGATCCGCCGCGAGGGCGCGGTGCCGCTGCCCTACTTGCGACTCTACTACCACACCGAACGCGAGCTGCGTGCCCAGCGCGCCGCGCGGACCGGGCGTGGCCGCTGGCTTGGCGACTGGGCGGCACGGCTGGAACGCGCCTACGTCGCACGTCCGGAGCCGGATCGGGGGCGGATCGATGCGCTGCTAGGGATGCGCCGCCTCGACTGGTACCGCGCCGGAGTGGTGCCGGCGATCGCGGCCTTCCTGGGGAGGCGCGAGAGGCGCATCTCGCTCGACCTGCCGGGGGGCGGGGCGCTGCCGGGTGTCGATCCGGAGGCGGTGGTCGAGCTGCCCTGCCGGGTGCGGGAGGGGCGCGTCAGCGCGGCGCCGGTGCCGCCGCTGCCGCCCGGGCCGGCGGCGCTCCATCGCCGCATCCTGGAGTTCGAGCGCCTGGCTCATGCTTGCGCCGACGCGCCCACCCGCGGCGCCCTCGAGACCTGCCTGGCGGCCCATCCCCTGGTCCCCGACGCCGGTGTTGCCGCCCGTCTGGCCGCGGAGATCCTGTAGACGCAAGGCTCAGGGCGGAGCCCAAGAGCGCGCGGGGTTCGGCCCGGTCGATCGCAGTGGCGAGCTGCCTTGGAGAGCCGACCTCTCCAACATCCACATGGCGGCCGGCACGGTGGGGCCGGTCGTCGAGAGCCGAGCCTCGTGGGACACGACACAGCCTGGGACCGAATCGCGCACCAGCGGATCGACTTCGTGATCGGCGGCGCGCGGAAGGGCGGGACCTCCGCGCTCTACCAGTACCTGAGGCTGCATCCCCAAATCTCGATGGCGGCCCAGAAGGAGCTGCACTTCTTCGACAACGACGCGACGTTCAGCCGCGGACGTGTCGATCGCTCTCGCTACCACGCCGGAATGAAGTGGATCCTGCTGCTGCGCTCGCCGCTCGAGCGGGCCTACTCGCACTGGAACATGGAGCGCGAGAGAGAGATCGAAGCCTTGCCCTTCGGCCGGGCGCTGCGCCAGGAGCGGGCACGCTGCCGGGCGGGCAGGCCGGCGCAGCACCGGCTCTACTCCTACGCCGATCGCGGCTTCTACTCCGAGCAGATCCGCCGCATCTGGCACTTCTTCCCGGAGCGCCAGGTCCTCATCCTGCGCAACGAAGATCTACGCTTCCGGCCGCAGGCGACCCTGAACGAGATCTGCCGCTTTCTGGGAGTCGCGCCGCTGGCGATCGATGCTCCGAGAACGGTGCACTCCCGCGTCTACCACGACCCGATGAACGAGGCCGATCGCGCCTACCTCGCTCGGCTCTTCGAGCCCGAGTTCCGCGCGCTCGAGGTGATGCTGGGCTGGAACCTGGACGATTGGCTCGAGGCCGCCGTGCCCCGGGGAGCCGATCCTCTGGAGACCGCTCAGAAGTCGTAGCGCAGCACCTGGTCCTCCAGGTGGATCACGATGGTGCCCGGCGGCGGTCCGTACTCCTCCTCCCAGGCCAGCCGCAGCGGTCTCAGGTCGAAGGCGCGGGTCTCGCGGATCAGGGCATCGCAGGGATCGTCGTGGTCGTCGTGGTCGAGCAGCAGCCTTGCGCCCACCGGCCAGGTCTCCATGAAGAGACCGTCCCAGCAAGCGCGGAAATCGTGGTCTCGGCAGCCGCCGCCGTAGATCAGCGTCGCCTTCAGCAGATCGCGGCCGATGCGGGCGCTGTCGAGCTCGAAGGGGTCGCCGGCCTCGGGAACGCAGATCTCCACCGGCGGAGCGGCGGCCGGAACGCCGCGGCCACCGGTGATCTGCATGCAGGCGGCGAGGGGCACGAGCAGGAGGGTGCGGAGCAGCATGACGATCCTCCTGACCCCGGTCGAAGCCGGGGGGATGGGATGGCGGTGCCGGAGGGCCGGGTCGGCCGCCCGGACACCGGATCGGGTCCCCACATTCTACTTCGAAGACCTCGAGATGGGCGACCGTCGCGCGGCGGACCACGGCTCGGGGGCCTCCGGGAGTCAATCTCCGTAGGCCGGATCCTCCGGCACCGGCTCCTCCCTCAGCAAGGCCACCATGCGCGGTAGCTGGGCGCGGTAGCTGAAGCGCCGCGCGACCGTTTCGCGGGCGGCTCCGCCCATCGATGCGCGCAGCTCCGGGTCGTCGATCAGGCGCTTCAGCGCGGCGCTCCATCCGGCCGCGTCGCGCGGCGCCATTCCGTCCACACCTTCGGTGACGATCGCTGCGTTGGCGCCGATCGGGCTGACCACCGGGGGCACGCCGCAGGCCATGAACTGCAGCGCCTTGAAGCCGCATTTCGACGCCGGCTCCTCGCCCTCCTCGAGCGGCATCAGGCCGATGTCGAGCTCGGCCAGGTCGGCGACCTCGCGCTCCAGGGTCCAGCGGCGGTTGTCGATCGCCAACCCAGGGATCTGGTGCGCTTGCGAGGAGATCACCCGGACCCGCACCCCGCCGCGCCGCGCCAGCGTCGCCAGCACCGCCGCGATGGTGTCGAGATGACGCAGATTCCAGGGCGTTCCGACCCATCCGAGCAGCACCTCGTCCCGGTTCTCCCGGCGCGCGGCGGCCCCGGCCGCCGCATAGCGTTCGACGTCGACGCAGGTCGGGATGACGTGGACGGCCTGCGCGCGGTGGCGGGCGGCGTAGCGCGCCAGGGTCGGGTTGCCGGCGATCACGGCGTCGGCCAGGGCGATCGAGCGCGCCACCCGCTCGGGGCAGCGCAGGGCGTCGTAGATCGCCGAGAGGAGTGGTCCGCCGCCGCGCCGGGGGGGGGTGGTTAAAGGAAGGGAGAGCGGGGGGGTTGGGGAAATAGTTTT
>CAZBBK010000020.1:33788-52738 GCA_964490075.1 uncultured Gemmatimonadota bacterium
CTGGTAGTAGAGGTGGATGGCGTCGTCGAGATCGAGGATCAGCCGCGGGCCGAGACGCCGCAGCAGCGCCTCCATCGCCGGCCCGCCGTAGGGGAAGTAGGGGAAGAGGGCCAGCCGCACCACCACCACGTCGTCGCCGGCGACCCGGAAAAGCTGCACCAGGCGCCGGAAGAAGACCGCCACCATGTAGAGCCAGCGGCCGCCGGGGGTGTCGCGTCCGAAGGTGGCGGCGTGGAAGCGCGAGCCGGCCGGGTCGAGGGCCCGGCAGCGCATCCCCTCGACGCCGTCGAGGCGCTCCACCCAGTGGTGGACCCGGTAGCGCGCGCCGGCCGCGGAGCGCGGGTAGAAGGGCAGAAAGGTGACGCGGGTGGCGGTCGATCGACGCCGCAGCGCGCGCGCCGCCGCGCCGAAGAGCGGAGCCGGCCCGCGCAGCCCGCGCAGCGTGGCCAGCGCGCAGCAGGCGAAGACGATCTCCGCCACCACCAGCAGCCGATGACCGATGCCGCGCACCATCCAGGAGCCCGCCAGGCGCGCCGGCGTCAGAGGCCGCGCCCGGCCGTCGTCGATCTCGGCCGCGCCGCGGGAGCGCAGCGCCGCCCACTCGATCCAGAAGCAGCCGCGCCCGCCCGGCCGCGGATGCAGCATCGTGACCTGCCGCGGTCCGAGCGCACGGATCTCGGCAGCCAGGGCCGCGGCGTCGGCGCGGCCGAAGCGCTCCGGCGACCAGGCCTGCCGGTGGGCGCGATCGGGATCGTCGCTCTCGACCAGGTGGAAGCCGCCGCCCTCCCGCGGCAGCACCAGGTGCACCGGGCCGAGAGCACGCAGGCGCAGGAAGGCGCCCTTGGAGCGGGCGCCGCCGGCGCAGGGAAAGAGCACCACCGCCGCGACCCTCGCGCCGGGCTCCCTCATGCCAGAACCGGTCCCGCCGGCTCCCGCAGCAGCTCCTCGACGCCCCCGTCAGAGGCTCCCTCGGGCGGCCCCTCGGGCGCCGCGCGGTCGAGGTAGAGGCGCATCCAGAGCTCCAGCACCACCAGGCTCCAGACCCGAATCTGCGGAATCCACCACTGCGTCACCCCGACCCCGGTCCTGGCGCCGCGGAAGGCGGCCAGCAGCTCGGCCACCGCGGCCGGTCGAAAGAGTCCGCGCCGGGCCACCAGCTCGGGGTCGAGCGCGGCCTCTACGATCGGTCGAAGTGGCCCGTGCATCCACTTGTGCATGGGGAAGTTGAAGCCTTGTTTGGCGCGCCGGAGCGCGCTCTCCGGGATCAAGTCCGCCACCGCGTCCTTGAGCACCGCCTTGAGCTCTCCGGCGCGGATCTTGTGCTCGGTCGGCATGGTCGCCGCCAGCTCCACCAGCTCGTGGTCGAGAAGCGGCACCCGGGCCTCGATCGAAAACGCCATCGAGAGCGAGTCCATATGACGCAGCAGGTCGTTCGGCAGGTAGGTGTGCAGGTCGGCGCGCAGCACCGCGTCGACCGGATCGCTGCCGCGCTCCAGGTGGGGCAGCACCAGGTCCTCGGTGCGCTGCTCCGCGCACAGCGTCGCCAGGGGCGGCGCGTAGAGCGCCAGGCGCTCCTCGTGGGTGGCGACGAACTTGTAGCCGGCATTGCGCTGCGCCGGGCTCAGAGCCGCCTGACGCAAAAAGGCCCCGGCGCGCGCCACCGGCAAGCGGGCCGCGAGGCGCCGTGCCGATGCGCCGCGCAAGAAGCCCGGCAGCCGCGCGAAGCGGCGGAAGAGCCGCTCCCGCTGCAGCAGCACCTGGTGGCGCTCGTAGCCGGCGAAGAGCTCGTCGCCGCCCAGCCCCGAGAGCACCACCGGCACCCCCGCCTCGCGCGCCAGCTCCGAGACGAAGTAGTTGCAGAGGGCGAATCCGGCCGGCTCGTCCATCTGCCAGACGATGCGCGCCAGGGCCTTCGCCACGTCGTCGCCCGACAGTCGCCGCTCCCTATGACGCGTGCCCCAGCGCTCGGCCACCGCCCGTGCGTGCGGCAGCTCGTCGAGCTCCGCCCCCTCGGCGCCGAAGCCGATCGAGAAGGTGTGCAGCGGCCCCTCGACCACCTCGCTCATCAGCGCCACCACCGCCGAGGAGTCGGTGCCGCCCGACAAGAACGCCCCCACCGGCACGTCGGCCATCTTGCGCCGCCGCACGCTGCGCTCCAGCGCCGCTCGCAGCCGCTCGCACCACCGGCCGTGATCGAGACCCTGCTCGCCCTCGCGCGGCGGGCTCCACCAGCGCCGCGCCGTTCCGATGCCGGCCGCCGAGATCTCCTGCCGGTGCGCCGGAGGCAGCGCCGCCGCGCCGCGCAGCAGGGTGTGCGGCTGCGGCACCACGTAGAAGGCCAGGTAGTGGTGCAGCGCCACCGGATCGAGCTCGGCGTGGAACTCGGGATGGGCCACCAGCGCCTTCAGCTCCGACGCGAAGAGGAAGCGGTCGCCGGTGCGCGCCGTATAGAGCGGCTTGATCCCCAGCCGGTCGCGCACCAGCAAGAGCTTCTCGCCGTCCCACCAGGCGAAGGCGAACATCCCGTTCAGGCGCGGCAGCAGGCGCTCCGCGCCCCAGGCCACCAGGCCGCGCAGCAGCACCTCGGTGTCGGAGCGGGAGCGGAAACGCTGCCCCGCGCGCTCCAGCTCGCGGCGGATCTCGGCGTGGTTGTAGATCTCACCGTTGTAGACCAGCGCCGCGCCGCTCGCCCGGTCGATCATCGGCTGGTGACCGGCCGCGCTCAGATCGACGATCGACAGGCGCCGATGCCCCAGCGCCACCGGTCCCGCCTCGAAGAAGCCCTCGTCGTCGGGACCGCGGTGGGCCAGCGCCCGCACCATCGGCCGCAGCTCCGCGCGCGCCGCCGGCCGGCCGTCGAGGCGCAGGACCCCGGCGATGCCGCACATCAGCGTCCCCCCCGGCGCAGCAGCATTCCCCGCAGGCCGCCGCGCACGTGGTACGAGATGCGCACCCGGCTGGCCCATCCCCGGTAGTCGGCGAAGGGGATCCTCAGCACCGAGCGCAGGCTCGCCTCGAGGTGCGGCGCGCGCAGATCGGCCGCCCGCCGCGGCGCCCGGCAGAAGCGGTCGACCGGCTCCACGATACGCTCCCACGAGAGCGGACCCGCGGCCATCGCCCGGGCCGCCCGCGCCATCGCCTCGCGGCGCTCTGCGTCGCTCAGGATATTTCTCATCAGCGTGGCCAGGGCGGGCGCGTCGAAGCGCTCCAGGATCGCCGCCGCCCCCTCGCGCGCCGCCCATTCGCCCAGGTCGTTGCCGCCTGCCAGCACCACCGGCACGCCGCCCCAGAGCAGGTCGACCACGCGGTGGCGGAAGCAGAGCTCGGTCTCGAAATGGGGCGGCGAGAGTGCCACCGCCAGATCGGCCTCGTGGTAGATGCGGCCGCGCTGCTCGTAAGGCAGCCAGGGGTGGAAATGGACCCCGCCGATCTCCTCCTGCTCCACCCGGGTGCGCAGCGCCACGTAGCCGGCTCGCATCTCCGGCGCGGTCGGGTTGTCGGCGCCGACGAAGAGCAACTGCGCGTCGGGGCGCTCGGCGCGCAGTCGCAGCCAGGCGTCGAGCAGGATGTTGGCGTCGAGGTAGGGGTAGATGCCGCTCGACCAGAGCACGATCGGGGCGTCCCGCGGGCAGTCGGAGCCGCGGATCAGGGGCGGCCCGGCCTTCGGGCTCCCCTCGGGGGCGGCCAGAGGCACGATGCGGATCAGACCCTCCAGGTCGCGCACCGTTTCGGTGTTCACGCGGCCCAGGAGCTGCAGCATTCCGAGGTAGAAGAGGCGCTGGCGCCGTCCGGCGCAGAGGAAGAGATCGCCGCCCCTCAGCGCCCGTGCCAGGTCGTGCAGCTTGCCGGCGTAGTAGAAGGCCTGCTCGGCGCCGAGCTGGGCCTCCTGGTTGAAGAGCCACGACACGAAGTGGGGATCGAAGAGATCGACGATGCGCGGCGCGGGCCCCAGGTCGCGGAAGACGCCGACCAGCTCCTGGGGCAGGATCGTCACGTCGGCGTCGCCCACGCAAGGGGCGAGGGAGCGTCCGGGTCGCCAGCGTCCGCCCTCCACGCCGGCCGGCAGCGCGCTCGCCGCGGCGCCGTCCCCGTCCGCCTCCGAGTCCGCCTGCGCCGGCTCGATCAGGGTCACCCGATGGCCACCAGCGGCCAGGGCGCGGGCCATCTCGAAGGGCCGAATCCCCGGCCCGGCCAGATTCCCGGAGGGATCGCGGATCGGCTTGAAGGAGAAGAGGGCGACGCGGGCCAAGGGCGCTGCTCCGTTGCGAGGATGACGGGACGCGCATCGTCGCACGCCGCCGCGGCCCAGGGCACCCTCGATTTCGTCCCTTCCAGCGCGCGGTTACCCTGCCAGCAACCGTCGCGGCCACCATCCTTCCGCGGAGTTCCCTCGATGCCGACCGATCGCAACGCTCCCGAGAAATCGCTTCCCGCGCTCGCCCTCACCCTCCTCGTGGCGGCGGGAGGTGCACCACCGGCTTGCGGTGCCGAGATCCACCCGCATTCCCAGGAGTGGCCCCGCCCGCCCGGCAGCGCCGGCATGGTGCGGGTGCCGGCGGGGGAGATGCTGATGGGGGACGGCGAGGCGGCCTGCGGCTGGCAGCAGCGCGGCGTGCGCTTGAGCCACGACTTCTGGATCCAGGCCCACGAGGTCAGCAACGAGGAGTTTCGCTCGGCGCTGCAGTGGGCCCACGACCTGGGCCTGGTGAGCGCCACGCCCCAGGCCGTGCACGACGCCATGGGCAGCGGCGAGGAGCTGGTCGATCTGGACGACGACGAGTGCGAGCTGGCCTTCTCCGGCGGGATCTTCACGCTGCGTCAGTCCGACTACGCCCTCGAGCACGCTTACCCCCAGGGCTACGATCCCGGCCCGCATCCGGCAAAGGAGGTGACCTGGTACGGCGCCGCGAGCTACTGCGACTGGCTGAGCCTGCGCTGCGGTCTGAGTCCCGCCTACGACCACGCCGACTGGAGCTGCGGCCCCCAGGGCGTGCCTTATCGGGCCGCCGGCTTCCGCCTGCCGACCGACGCCGAGTGGGAGTACGTGGCGCGCTTCGCCGACCAGCGGATCTATCCCTGGGGCGACGCCGAGCCCGATTGCGATCTGGCCAACCACGACGGCGTCGACTCGTGCATCCGCTGGACCGCCCCGGTCGATTCTCATGCCGCGGGCGCCCAAAACACCCTCTCTCGGCCGATCCACCACATCTCCGGCAACGTCTACGAGTGGATCCACGACTGGTTCACCTGCTCGCTCGGCACGGCCCCGGTGCGCGACCCAATCGGACCGCCCACCGGCGTCAAGCGGGTGATTCGCGGCGGCGGCTGGTACTCCCACCCGCGCTACACCCGCGCCGCCGCGCGCAACAGCGATCCGCCCGATTTCAGCGCCGGTGACGTCGGCCTGCGCCCGGTGCGAAGTATCGCGCCCTGAGTCCGGACTCGCCGCGAGTAGACTCCGCCCAATGCCGCGCACCCTGCTGATGATCAGCTATTACTACCCGCCGCTCGGGGGGATCGGCGCCCAGCGTTCGCTGAAGCTGGCCCGCTATCTGCCGCGCTTCGGCTGGCGGGCGATCGTGGTGACGCCGAGCGTCGGATCGTACGCCCTCGACCCCTCGCTCGACGAGATCGGAGAGGTGATTCGCACCCGCTCGTGGGAGCTGCCGCGTCTCCTCCGCTCGGTGGCGGCGCGCCTGCGGCCGGGCGCAGTCCCCGGGGCCGCCGCCGAGCCGGCCGACTCGCCGCAGATCGAAGGCCACCGCGGCCTGCGCAAGCTGGTGCGCACCTGGCTCTACATCCCCGACCCCTGCGTCGGCTGGCTGCCCTTCGCGCGCCGCGCCGCGTTCGCCGCCGCCGCCCGCGCCGACGCCGTCTTCTCCACCAGCTCCCCGGCCACCGCCCACCTGGCGGCCCGGGCGGTGGCCCGACGCCGCTCGCTGCCCTGGATCGCCGACTACCGCGATCTGTGGACCGATGCCCATTACCCTTTCTACGACTCGCCCTTGCGCCTGGCGATCGATCGCCGCCTGGAGGGGCGGGTGCTGGCCGATGCCCAGGCCGTCACCACCGTGAGCCGACCCTGGCGCGACACCCTGGCGCGGGGCCAGCGCGACCCGGAGCGCTTCCGGGTGATCCCCAACGGCTTCGATCCGGACGACTTCGCCGCCCTGTCCCCGCCGCGCCGGCGCCCGGGCGCGCCCAGTCCCGAACACCCTTTCGTGCTGCTCTACGCCGGTCTCTTCTACGGTCGCCGCCAGGATCCCGACCCGCTCTTTCGTGCCCTGGCGCGGCTCTTCGAGGCCGGCCGGCTGGCGCGGGATCGGGTCCGGGTGCGGATCTACGGCGCGGCCGATCCCTATGTCGTCGACCGGGTCGATCGCCTGGGACTGGGCGACGTGGTGCAGAACCTGGGCTTTCGTCCCCACGCCGAGACCCTGGCGGCGCAGCGCGAGGCCGATGCCCTGTGGCTGATCGTGCGCGACGATCCGCGCAGTCTGGGGCACGTGCCGGGCAAGCTCTTCGAGTACATCGGCGCGGGCCGGCCGATCCTGGCGCAGGCGTCCGAGCGTGGCGAGGTGGCGCGCATCGTCGCGGACTCCGAGGCGGGCGTGGTGGTGGCGCCCGACGATTCTCCGGGACTGGACGCGGCGCTGCTGCGGCTCTATCGGGACGAGATCGCGCCGGCCTCTCCCGAGGCGCGCCTCGACCATTCCCGGGAGCGTGTGGCGGGCCGCTTCGCCGAGCTGCTCGATTCCATGATCGGTGAGCGCCGGCATCTCCCGGCGCCGATTCGGTAGAATCGGGAGCGAAAGGACGCGCGTTTGCCCAGACCCCTCGAAGGCATCCAGGTCGTCGACTTGACCCAGCTCTTGCCGGGGGTCCTGTGCACGCAGATCCTCGGCGATCTGGGCGCCGAGGTGATCAAGGTCGAGCCGCCCGGAGAGGGCGACAAGACGCGCTGGATTCCGCCCTTCCTGGGGTGCCAGGGGGCGGTCTTCACCCTCGTCAACCGCAACAAGCGCAGCCTCACGCTCGACTTGAAGCAGCCAGAGGGGCGCCGCATCCTGGAGCGTCTGGTGGCGCGCGCCGACGTGCTGGTCGAGGGTTTTCGACCGGGAGCGCTGGAGCGCCTCGGTGTGTCGCTGGAGCAGATGCGCGCGAGCAACCCCGCGCTGGTGACCTGCTCGGTGACCGGCTTCGGGCAAAGCGGGCCGTGGCGAGACCGCGCCGGCCACGACCTGAACTACCAGGCGCTGGCCGGACTGGTGGCCCTGGGAGCCGCTCCCGGCGGCACCCCACCCGTCCCCGGCACCCAGGTCGCCGACATCGGCGGCGGCACCTGGCCGGCGGTGGCGGGAATCCTGGCGGCCCTCTTGCAGCGCGCCGCCGGCGGGCGCGGACAGGCGGTCGACGTCTCGATGACCGAGGGCGCGGCGCTCTTCTCGGTGGTCGGCTACGCCTGCGCCGCCGCCGGGCTGCCGGCCGAGGGCCCGGAGCGGGCCGCGCTGACCGGCGCCTTGCCGACCTATGGCCTCTATCGCTGCGCCGACGACCGCTTCATCGCCATCGGTATCCTCGGCATGATCGAGCACAAGTTCTGGGTCGCCTTCGCGCGCGCCGTCGGCCATCCCGAGTGGGCCGATCGCGACACCACCGGTGAGTCGATGCGTCGCGACCTCGAGGCTCTCTTCGCCACCCGGCCGCGCGACGAATGGTGTGCGTTGCTGGAAGGCGACGACCAGTGCGTGGCGCCGGTGCTCGATCCCGCCGAAGTGTCGCGACACCCGCAGATGCGCGAGCGCGGCCTGTTCTTCGACTGCCCCGACGGCTCCGGCGGCACGATTCCCGCCCTGGCGACACCTTTTCAGCTCTCGGCGCTCGACCAGGCAGCGCACCGACCGCCGCCCGCGCTGGGCGCCGACACCGATGCGATCCTTGCCGAGCTGGGGATCGAGGGCGGGGAGCTCGCGGGCCTTCGCGAGCGCGGCGTCGTCTGATGCTGGAGGGGATCGTCGTGCAGGCCTACGGCAGCAGCTACGGCGTAGAGGTCGCCGAGCTGGGGACGGTCGACTGTAGCTTGCGCGGCCGTCATCGTCTGGCGGGCGAGGCGGTCACCAGTCCGGTCGCGGTGGGGGATCGGGTGCGGCTGCGGCGCGCGGGCGGGGATGGCGGCCAGGTGCAGGGGGTGATCGAGGAGATCCTGCCGCGGCGTAACAAGATCAGCCGCAGCGCCGCCGGCGAGGTGCCGCGCGAGCAGGTGCTGGCGGCCAACATCGACGGAGTGGCGGCGATCTTCGCCTTCCGCGGTCCGCGCGCCGATCCGCGCCTGGCGCAACGTCTGCTGCTGGCGGCCGAGTCCGGCGGGGTGACGCCGGTCCTGGTACTGAACAAGCTCGACCTGGCCCGGCGTCGCGATCTGCGGGCGGCCGAAGAGCTGGCCACGATCCTGGCGCCGACGGACTACCGCGTGCTGCACACCTCCGCCGCCACCGGCGCCGGTCTCGACCAGCTTCGGATCTGGATGGAGGGCAAGATCTGCGCCTTCGTGGGTCCCTCCGGCGCGGGCAAGTCGAGCCTGGCCAACGCGCTGGCGCCTGGACTCGAGCTCCGGGTCGGCGCCGTCTCGGCGAAGACCGGGCGCGGCCGCCACACCACCACCCGCGCGTCGCTGGTCGAGCTGCCCTTCGGCGCCCGGCTGGTCGACACCCCGGGGATCGGCATGCTCGATATCTGGGGCGTCGAGCCCGAGGCGCTGCTCGACTGGTTCCCCGACCTGGCGCCCTTCGCGGGGGAGTGCGCGTGGCGCAACTGCGGCCACCGCAGCGACGAGCAGGGCTGCGCCCTGGCCGAGGCGGTGGCGCGCGGCGAGATCGAGGCGGCGCGCCTGGCCTTGTTCCGCGATGTCCATGCGATGCTGGTCGAGCGACGCGCGCGCTGGGAGCAGTACGAAGGCGAGGGAGCGAAGCCGCCTCCCGAGGACGACTGGGAGGAGCGCTGGTTGGACGAGTGACCGTCAGCCCCAAACCCCCCGCATCGCCTCGATCGCCGCGTCGATCCCCCTCTCGTCCACGTCGAGATGGGTAAGGGCGCGGATCGTCGTCGGGGCGGTGGCGGTGACCCAGACTCCGGCGGCGCGTAGTCCCGTCACGATCTCGTTGGCGCTCCGCCCGGAGCCGCCGAGATGTGCATAGACCATGTTGGTCTGCACCGCCTCGAGGTCGATCTCGACCCCGGGCAGAGCGGCCCACGCCTCGGCCAGACGCCGCGCCCGAGCATGATCCTGCGCCAATCGCTCGACATGGTGCTCCAGAGCGTGAATCCCCGCCGCCGCCAGCACACCGGCCTGGCGCATCCCGCCCCCGAGGCGCTTGCGCACTCGATGCGCGCGCCGGATGAAATCCCGGCTGCCGGCGACCAGACTTCCGACGGGGCAACCCAGCCCTTTGCTCAGACAGACCGATACCGAGTCGAAGGGGGCGGCGATTCGCTCGGCCGGCTCGCCGAGCGCGACGGCGGCGTTGAAGCAACGGGCGCCGTCCAGGTGCAGGGCCAGGCCATGGCGCCGGGCGACAGTCGCGATCTCTTGCAGGCGCTCCACCGAGTAGACCGTGCCGCCGGCGCGGTTGTGGCTGTTCTCGATCCAGACCAGCCGCGTCTCCGGGAAATGGGAGAGCCCAGCGGGTGGCCGGATCGCCGCCTCCACCGCATCCGCGGTCACCAGGCCCCGCTCGCCGGCCAGACCCCAGATCGACACCCCCGCCAGGGCCGCGTAGCCGGCGGCCTCGTAGAGGAAGAGATGGGAGTCCTGCTCCAGAATCAGCTCGTCGCCGGGCCGGGTGTGGGACTGCAGCGCCACCTGGTTGGCCATGGTCCCGGAGGGGACCAAGAGGGCCGCCTCCTTGCCGAGCCGTTCGGCGCACAGCTCCTGGAGTCGGAGCACGGTCGGATCGTCACCGAAAACGTCGTCTCCCACCTCCGCTCGAGCGATCGCCCGGCGCATGGCCGGAGTCGGTCGGGTGACGGTGTCGGAGCGAAGATCGGCGATCGGGGCTGTCATGGGGCACCTTTGCGGCTGAGGCGGGATCGAGTCGCGAGAATACGACGGACGGAGATCGACCCACACAGAACCGGAGTGATGGCGGCCACTGCGTCATTATGAATCAGCGCAGGCTCGATGAGTCATCTTGATTGAGTCAAAATGACCAGTTTCCTGATTCCGTCGGCGGCGCGCCGGTCACCTCCAGGTCGGGAAATGCAGGCGCATTGTATTGCAGCGCAGCTATTTAGCCTATAGACGACGGTGTCAAGTGAGCATGTCCTTCGGTCGGCACGAGGCTTGCCGTGCAACCCGACAAGCACGAACGCCCCCGGTCGCCTGAGGTGGCGGTCCGATCCTCCGCCGGGCCTGGGGCCCTGCGGCCACCAGGAGATATCCATGACTTGGCAGAAGAGAGCAATGATCGTAGCGACCATGGCCGGCGCGTGATCGGCCGGCGCCGTCGCGACACCTCTAGAAGAGATCCCTTTCCAGGGACGGCTGACCGACCAGTTCGGCGATCCCGTAAACGATGTCGTCATGATCGACTTGGCGCTCTACGAAGACGAGATCGGAGGCGTTGCCGTCTTCACCGAGGTCTATCAGGCGATCGATGTGGTCGACGGATTGTACGAGTTGCGGATCGGCTCCCTGGCCGACCTCTCGGGCGTCTCCTTCGATGCTCCCCTCTACCTGGGACTTTCAGTGAACGGGGACTCGGAGATGGTTCCGCGACTGGCCCTGGGCGCGGCGCCAGTCGCGTTCCACGCGCGAGACGTCGAGGGTCGCGACATCGATCCGCGGACGGTCTCGATCGAGGGCTACGGGCTGGTGGTGGACGAGATCGGCCAGTGGGTCGGGGACCCGACCGGTCTCGAGGGGCCCACCGGACCGACGGGGCCGCGGGGTCTCCAAGGCGCCGCAGGCCCACCTGGGCCGAGTGGACCGGGGGGGCCGGCAGGGCCATCCGGGCCGGCGGGGGCGGATGGTGCGACAGGGCCGTCCGGGCCATCTGGGCCGGCGGGACCCGCTGGACCCTCCGGCCCCGCGGGAGACAGCCAGTGGACCGAGGGGGCGAGCGGGATCTCCTATACGGGGGGCCTGGTGGGCATCGGAACCATCGACCCGGGCGACGACCTTCATGTCGTCGGTTCGATTGATCTCGGTGGGGTTACCGTGGCGCCCTCCGCAGTAGTGGACGGTTCCTCGGAGCTCTGCCTCGCCGAGAACTACAACGCTCTCCACGGCATGAGTCTGCGGTACGATGGCGTGGAAAATCGGCTTCAGGTTTTCGGCAACGTGTATGGGGAGCGCTACGGACCACACCTCTCGATCGAGCGCCATAGCGGCAAAAATGGAGCGGGCACGGAATCTCCGGAAGCCGATCTGCATCTCGTAGGTAGCGACACCCTCGGGACACTGGCGGTCTCACCTGCCTCGACAAGCGACGGCGCCTCGGAGTTCGTTCTTGGACAGAGCCGCGACGACACGCTCGGCGTTACCCTGCGCTACTCCACGGATTATGACGAGCTCTCCTTCTACGGTCGGGGAACAGACGCCATGCAAGACCCGCTCATGACCCTGGGTCTAGGGACCAAGAGTGTGGGGGTGGGGTATTGGCCCAGTTCCGGATGTCGTTTTCAAGCAAAAAAGGATGAGATCAATGTCGCTGGCCTTTTCGATGCCACGGCACCTGCTGGTGACAATAAGGCTGTGCAGGGGTACGCGATGAACGGCTCTTGGAATTACGCAGGGTACTTCATCGCGTACGGAAACGCGACCGGCATGTACTCGAGCGGATCGACGCTGGGCGCCCATATCGTCGGTGGTTGCGACGGTTGCAACAGCTCCGACGAGGCCATGGCCGCCGCCACGATCGGTGCCGTGATCGACGGCGGCGACGAAGCCGATGCGCTCGCCACCTACAAGCGGGGGAGCTCCATCCACACTGGAGCGGAGTATCGCCTGGTCGAGACGAGCGAGGGCAAGGAGCTCCTGCCGACCCTGCACACGGTACAGGAAGAGGTGGTCTGGCACGGAAAGGCACGCCTGGTCGATGGCGAGCTCGATATCGAGTTCCCCGCGGGCGCCCGTGAGCTTCTTTCTCCCGATGTGCCCGTGGAAGTGTTGGTAACACCGGTGGGCGCCCCCGCCCTCGTCTTCGTGAGCGAAGTATGGATCGACGGGTTCACCGTGGAACGGGTGCCGCTGCCCGGAGTCGCGGGCGCAGAGGGCGAGGTCGAGCTCAACTGGATGGCCTTCGCGCGTTTGCGCGGTGCCGAGACTCGACGAAGGCTCTCCCCGGCCGAGGAAGCGACGATCGAGGGCGCACTCGCGCATCTGCCTGAAGCCCCGGATCCGGAGGTGGAGCGATGAGCCCGCGCCCGTCCTTCTCGAGCGCAGGGGCGCGACCGTGGCGCTGGCCGCCTCTGGCCGCAGCGCTCGCCATTGCGACCCTCCAGGCTCCGCTGGCAACGGCCGCCGCACCGCAAAGTGAAAACTATGTCCTCAGTGCCGCCCACGCGGGCGGCGGCGGGGGGCTTGCTATTGGCGACACTTTCGATGGATTCGGCGTGGTCGCGGAGGCGCTCACCGGCGAGGGCGCCAGCCCCCTCTACCAGACCACGGCGGGTTTGTTGGCGGCGACCCTGACCGAGCCGCCCGCCCCCGCCGGGATCGAAGTCACGGTCTCGAACACCCCGGACTCGGTGGCCCTGGGATCGGCGGCGAGCTGGGACGCCACGGTCCGAAACCTCGGCAGCGATATGGAGGATTTCGACTCCGCGCGGATCGATGTCACCGGCTCCGTATCCACCTCGATCCCCCTCTACTCCGGCCCGATCATCGCGCTGCCGCCAGGGGGAAGCATCACGCAACCGGTCTCGGTACCGGTGCCGCTCTCCGCCCCCCTCGGCAACTACGCGGTCGCCACAGTGGTGGCCTATCTGGGCAGCGATCTCGATTCCGCTGAGTTCACGACCGAAGTGGTCCCGTAGCGAACAGGAGACGAGCCATAATCTACAACAAGAGACAGATCCTCGCGGCGACCATCGCGTGCGCCTAGGCAGCCATCGCCACGGCGACACCGGTTGACGAGAGCCCTTTTCAGGGACGGCTGACCGACCAGTTCGGCGATCCCGCAAACGAGGTCGATGCGATTCGCCGCCGCTGGCAGTCGTTGCTGCGCAACAGCGACGAGATCCGCTTCCAGGGGCTGCTGGCCCCGGGGGTGGACAATCGGATGAGCGTCACGGAATGGCGCACCGGCCCGAGGCGATCGCGAGCACTACTCGCCCCGAGGCCACGCTGCGTGTTCCGGGCGACTACCCGACGATCCGGACCGCCATCGACGCGGCCCAAAACGGCGATCGGGCGCTGGTGAAGCCTGGTACCTACGCGGTACATCTGCGGTTCTGGGGGAAGGCGATCCTGGTGACCGGAGTCGAACCGGGGGACAGCACGGTCGCAGCCATCACCACGCTGGTCGCGGACTCCAGCGGTCCGATTCTGAGCTTCCGGGATGTTGAGGATCGGAAAAGCTCGGTGCGCGCTCTGACGGTCAGCGGCCAGGGTCGGTCGCGCGAAGGCACGGGTTTGCTCTGCGAGAACGCCTTGCCGACGGTGGTCTCCTGCATCTTCCGAAATCACCGGAGGGAGTCGTTCGGCCAACTCCAAGGAGAAGCGGTACATGTCACGGGCGGAGAACCCGCTTTCGTCGGCTGTCGTTTCTTCGACAACGAGCTGGACGGCGCCTACTTCGTCGATGGCAGTGCCCTCAATCGGGGCTGGATCTCGGCCTTCGAGCGCTGAGCTTGCGTGGGACCGCGTCGGTTCATGCGACAAGGCGAGGTGCAGCACGATTGGCCCGCGGTGGATCGCGGGCGCGCCCGCGCGAATTGACTTCGCGCCCTTGCGTGAGTACCGTCGAGGACTTTGCCGTCTGCGGCGCGCCCGCCGCTCGGCACTCCGCATCGCTTGGGCCCGAACATGTTGAATCGCACCATCCGCAGCGAGTACGAGGACTTCACCCTGGCATGGGGAAGACTCTGTGCGGCGGCCGGCGTGACCCCCAACATGATCACCCTCGCCAGCGTGTTGATCGCGGTCGGCTCCTGCTACTTCTTCGCGATCAACCGTATCTTCATCGCCCTGGTCCTCTTCGGCCTGACGGGCCTGCTCGACATGCTCGACGGCGCCACCGCGCGCGCCAGCGGTCGGGTCACGCGCTACGGCAAGGTCCTCGACATGGTGTCGGACCGCTACGCCGAGTTCTTCTTCCTCTTGGGGATTCTGCTCGGCGGCCGGGTGGCCGACTACTGGGTGCTGACGGCGGTCTTCGGCATGCTGATGGCGTCGTATACACGCGCCGTGGCGGAGTCGAAGGGCGGCCTCGAGAGCTGCGAAGTCGGAGTGGTCGGCCGCGCCGAGAAGATGATCATCATCGGTGTCGGCGGCCTCCTGCAGATCCTCGTCGACGCCACCTCCTTGCCTGACTTCGCGCCCTTGCAGCTGGGTGTCATCATCACCGCCGTCACCAGCCTCTACACCGCCCTGCAGCGCTTGCGCTACGCCAGCATCCAACTGAGCGTGGAGCCTTCGTCGACCGGCGCCGCCGGGGAGAGCGGCTCACAGAGCTCGGAAAGGTCCCGATGATCCTGGGCATCGGCAACCCGGTCTATGATCTGATCGTCACCGCCTACGTGCGCACCGAAGGGCGGGTGCTCTCCGGTTGCTCGACCAACGCCTGCCTGGCGCTGGCGGCGCTCGGCCATCGCACCACCCTGGTCGGCAAGGTTGGCGACGACTACCACGACCTCTTTATCGCCGACATGGAGCGCTTCGGCATCGGCCACCAGGTCGGTCGCTGCCGCGAGACCGGCGGCTTCCAGCTGATCTACGACGACACCGGCGACCGCACCCTCGACGTGCTCGGCATCGCCGATCCGATCGACCCGGTCGAGGAGCTGCCCGATGATTGTCGCGCGGTGATCTTCGGTCCGATCCTCGGCGAGTGCGGCGTGGAGCACATGCGGGCGGTCGCCGAGCGATCCGACGCCTTGCGGGTGCTCGACGTGCAGGGGCTGATGCGGGTGCTCGAGGGGCGCCGCATCCTGCGCGTCGCCGGCCCCGCGGTCGACGAGGGGATCTCGCTCAGCCACGTCGCCAAGCCGAACGAGCACGAGGCACGCATCATCACCGACATCGATCCCCGCCACGATCCCCAGCGCTGCGTGCGCGAGATCCACGCCCGCGGCTGCCAGATCGCCGTCGTGACCCTGGCCGAAGCGGGCTCGGTGATCTTCGACGGCTCGACCTATCTCGAGATCCCGCCCTACGAGACCCTGGCCCGCGACTCCACCGGCGCTGGTGATACCTACATGGCCGGCTTCGTGCACGCCTACCTGGCCCACGGCGGCGCCGCGCTCGACCTGGCCGGCCGCTGGGGCTCGGCCGTTTCATCGGTGATGATCGAGCACACCGGACCCGATTTCGGCCTCACCACCGAAGAGGCCCAGCGGCGGGTCACCAGCATCTCCTAGATCCCCGGAGTTTTCCACGATGCAACCTCCCGCAACCATCGCCCCGGCCTCGGGCCGCCTCGGTGTGCTGCTGCCCGGATTGGGCGCCGTCAGCACCACCTTCGTCGCCGGCGTGGCCGCGATCCGCCAGGGACTGGCGGCACCGCTCGGCTCGTTGACCCAGATGGGGACCTTGCGCCTCGGCAAGCGCACCGAGCGCCGCCACCTGCCGATCCGCGAGTTCGTTCCCCTGGCCGGCATCGACGACCTGGTGTTCGGCGGCTGGGACATCTTCGAGGACGATTGCTACGCCGCGGCGCGGCGCTCCGGAGTGCTGCGCCCCGAGATCCTGGAGCCGGTGCGCGCCGAGCTGGAGGCGATCCGGCCGATGCCGGCGCTCTTCGACCGCCACTACGTGAAGAACCTGGACGGTCCGAACGTCAAACAGGGCTCGCTCCGGGAGCGGACCGAGGCGCTGCGCGAGGACATCCGCCGCTTCAAGTCGACCCACGGCGTGGAGCGCTGCGTAATGGTCTGGTGCGGCAGCACCGAGGTCTACCAGAGCCCCACTCCGGCGGTCCACGGCGACCTGGCGAGCTTCGAGCGGGCGATCGACGCCGGCGCCCCCGAGATCGCCCCTTCGATGCTCTACGCCTACGCCGCCCTGAAGGAGGGCGTCCCCTACGCCAACGGCGCCCCCAACCTCTCGGTCGACTTCCCGGCTCTGCACGAGCTCGCGGACGAGAGCGCCATGCCGGTGGCCGGCAAGGACTTCAAGACCGGCCAGACGCTCATGAAGACGATCCTGGCCCCGGGCTTCAAGGCCCGCCTGCTGGGGATCGAGGGCTGGTTCTCGACCAATATCCTCGGCAACCGCGACGGCGAGGTGCTGGACGACCCCGAGAGCTTCAAGTCGAAAGAGGTCTCCAAGCTCGGCGTGCTGGAGCAGATCCTGGAGCCGGAGCGCTTTCCCGATCTCTACGGCGACCTCTACCACAAAGTGCGAATCAACTATTACCCGCCCCGCGGCGACAACAAGGAGGGCTGGGACAACATCGACATCAAGGGTTGGCTCGGCTACCCGATGCAGATCAAGATCGACTTCCTGTGCCGCGATTCGATCCTGGCGGCGCCGATCGTGCTCGATCTGGCCCTTTTCCTCGACCTGGCGCAGCGCGCCCGCATGCGCGGCATCCAGGAGTGGCTCTCGTTCTACTTCAAGTCGCCGATGTGCGCCCCCGAGCTCTATCCCGAGCACGACCTCTTCATCCAGAAGACCAAGCTGAAGAACACCTTGCGCCATCTCATGGGGGAAGACCTGATCACCCACCTGGGGCTGGACTACTACGAGAGCGGATGAGCCTTTGTCTGGCCTATTCCTGAGCTTCGAAGGGATCGAGGGCTCGGGGAAGTCGACCCAGTGCGCCGCGCTGGCCGCCGAGCTCCGGCGCCGCGGGCGCGATGTGGTCGAGACCCGAGAGCCCGGGGGACTCGGCGTCGAAGCATCCGAGGCGATCCGCGCCCTGCTGCTCGACCCGAAGATGAGGCTCCACGCCCGAGCCGAGCTGCTGCTCTTCCAGGCCAGCCGGGCGCAGCACGTCGAGCAGCTGATCCGGCCGGCTTTGCAGCGCGGCGCGGTGGTGCTCTGCGATCGTTTTTGCCACGCCAGCCTGGCCTACCAGGGGGGGGGACGGGGCGTGGACCTGGACCAGGTGCGCTGGCTCAACCGCTTCGCCACCAGCGGCTTGCGCCCCGACCTGACGATCCTGCTCGATCTGGAGGCCGCCGAGGGGATCAGCCGGATCCGCGCCCGCAGCGGCGATTCCATCGATCGAATCGAGAGCGAGGCGATCGAGTTCCACCAACGGGTGCGCGACGGATACCTGCGCGAGGCCCGGTCCCCAGAGACCCGGTTTTTGGTGCTCGACGCCACCCTGCCGCGCGCCCAGCTCGGCGCCCGCATTCTGGCGGCGATCGAGGCGCTGGGAACCGGCAGCCGGCGCAAGACGTAGCCAAGCCTGCGCCCGGCCGAAGATCGGCCGATGATAAGATGGACACCAATCCCTGGGCCTCGACATGCCGGAGGACCGCTCCATGCGGAATTCGCGATCGATCCTGGTGACCACCTGCACGATTCTCTTCAGCGGCCTCTTCCTAGGCTTCATGACCGACGGCTACGTGCAGGCCACCGCCAGCGGCACCTACAGCTACGTCCACCTCTTCACTGAGGTGCTCGACGAGGTGAAGCGCAACTACGTCGAGGAGATCGACGCCAAGGACCTGGTCTACTCTTCGATCCGCGGCATGATGCGCGATCTCGACGCGCACTCGGTCTTCCTCGACGAGACCGCCTACGGCGAGCTGCGCATCGACACCAAGGGCAGCTTCGGCGGACTGGGAATCGTGATTTCGATTCGCGACGATTTCCTGACCGTGATCTCGCCGATGGAAGGCACCCCGGCCTGGCAGAAAGGGATTCAGGCCGGTGATCGAATCGTGGCCATCGAAGGCGAGCCGACCGACGGCATCACCACCGAGGAGGCGGTGACCAAGCTGCGCGGCCCCAAGGGAACCGAGGTCACGATCACCATCGCCCGAGCCGGCATTCCCGACACCTTCGACTACACCATCACCCGCGACGTGATCGCCATCAAGTCGATCCCCTTCGCCGGCGTGCTGGGCGACGGAATCGGCTACGTGCGGCTGGTGAACTTCTCCGAGGTGGCCAGCGAAGAGCTGGCGCTGGCGATCGAGGAGCTGCTCGATCAAGAGGTGCGGGGCATCGTCCTCGATCTCAGGAACAACTCCGGCGGCCTCCTGGAGCAGGCGGTGGCGGTGGCCGACCTCTTCGTCGAGAAGGGCAAGCTGATCGTCTATACCAAAGGTCGTCACGCCGGCGATAACCGCGAGTGGGTGGCTCCGCAACGCCCGGTTCTGGAGCGCATCCCGCTGGTGGTGATGGTCAACGACGGCACCGCCAGCGCTTCGGAGATCGTCTCGGGCGCGATCCAGGACTACGACCTCGGCGTGGTGCTGGGAGTCGCCACCTACGGCAAGGGCTCGGTCCAAACCGTTCGCAACCTCTCATCGGGCACCGCGTTGAAGCTGACGACGGCGCTCTACTACACGCCCAGCGGGCGCTCGATTCACCGTCCCGAGCATCGCCGCAAGAGCGCCGGCAAGGGGGACGAAGAGGAGCCCGAAGTCTTCAAGACCGCCTCGGAAAGACCGATCGAAGGCGGTGGCGGCGTGGTTCCCGACGTGGTGGTCGAGACTCCGGAGGCATCTCGGCTGCTGATCGACATCCTGCGCAAGGACCATTTCTTCAAGTTCGTGGTGCAGATCACGGCCGCGGACCAGGATGGTCCCGAGGATCGCGAGCCCGGAGAAGA
>CAZBBK010000020.1:52838-72735 GCA_964490075.1 uncultured Gemmatimonadota bacterium
ACCAGGATGGTCCCGAGGATCGCGAGCCCGGAGAAGAGCTCTTCGAAGAGTTCGCCGACTACCTGCGCGAGGCCGAGATCGAGTTCACCGACGAGGAGCTCGCCGAGGAGGCGGACTACATCGCCGCCAGCATTCGGCGCCAGATCGCCACCACGCGCTTCGGCATGGAGGCGGGCTACCGCTACGGCCTCGAGGCGGATCATCAGCTGCAAGCGGCGATCGAGCTTCTCGACGGGGTGATCGTGCCGGACGATCTGTGGGCCAAGCTCGACGAGCCGGAGGAGCTGGCCGCCGCGGAGCCGGCGTCGACGCCCTGACTCCCGATCCTTCGTGATCTGAACGAAGCGTCGACTTTGCTCGGTGAAGTTGAATGCTCCGTTCAATTGGCGGTTTCGCCCGGAATCGGCCGGGTCGCCGCAATTCCCTGACCGGCAACCACTTTGGTGCCGATCTTTGACCCGGTACGGCGCTTGCATCCTCCGTGATCGATCCCGATCAGACATGGAGGACCCATGCGCCCACCCGCCCCCACCCACGAGCTCGAGCACTACCTCGACTCGATCGGTGCCTTCGACCTCTTGAACAGCGACGACGAGCGAGAGCTCTGCCGTCTGGCTCGCGCCGGCGATACCGAGGCTCGCAACCGGCTGGTCAGCTCCCATCTGCGCTTCGTGGTGCAGACCGCCAAGCGCTACCAGCACCAGGGGCTATCGCTCCAGGATCTGATCCAGGAGGGAAACGTCGGGCTGATCCGCGCTACCGAGCGCTTCGATCCCGATCGGGGCTTCCGCTTCCTCTCCTACGCCTCGTGGTGGATTCGCCAGGCGATCGTGCAGGCGCTGATGGACCACGGCCGTACCGTGCGCCTGCCAGCCTACAAGGTGAAGCGGATTCGCAAGGCGCGCAAGACCGAGGCGGCGCTCTCGTCGAAGCTGGGGCGGCCGGCCAAGCCCCACGAAGTGGCCCAGGAGCTCGGGCTGGAGGCGCGCACCGTGGTGGAGGATCGGCGCCAGGCCCAGGGCTCCTTGTCGCTGGATTCCGATCTCTTCCAGGATGAAGGAACCTCCTACCTGGACCTGCTCGCCGACGATCCCGAGCGGCGTCCCGATCGAATTCACCGCAGCGGACGGCGCCACGAGCTGCTGCAGCGCGCGATGGCCGAGCTTCCCGAGCGTCATCGCCGAGTGCTCGAGCTCTACTTCGGCCTCGCCGGCGAGGAATCGCACACGCTGGAGGAGGTCGGCCGAATGCACGGCTTCACTCGCGAGAACGCGCGTCAGATCAAGGCGAGAGCGTTGAAGACGCTGGCCGGCGCGCTCGAGGACCTGAATCGCTCGGTGGTGCCCTGCGTGGTCGAGGAGCCGGTTTCGATGCTCCTGCCGATGAGAGCGGAGGTGGCCTGAGCCAAAGGGTCAGGTCCCGGCAAAGTCGCCGGGACCAGGCTTCAGGCCTCGGGCTTCAGGCTTCAGACGTCGAGCCCCCGGAGGACCCGGACCCTTGCTCGAGGTTCGACGCGCGGCTTGCGCCGATTCAGGGGCAGAAGAGCTCGCTGCGTTCGCAACTCGAACGTCGGCAGATTCGTCGCCGACTTGTACTCGGCTCGTTTGCCCGCCATAGGGTTGGCCAGCTCGGTCCGCCCTGGATGTCCGAATCCGGGCCCGAAGCCCGAAGCCTGGTCCCGGCGACCCTGCCGGGACCCTCTTTTCGCCGTCGGAAGCGCTTGCTGGCGGCCCGGGCGGCTGATACCCTACGCGTCTTTTGAATCGCAACATATTCGACTCGGGCAAGAGGCCTCGCAGGTGATCTTCAACTACGGCAATGTGCTGGTCTTCGCGGCCGTCGCGCTGCTCTTCGTCGGCGTCAGCCTGCTCCTGTCCAAACTGCTTCGACCCCACGTCTACGACACCGAGAAGCTCACCTCTTATGAGTGCGGCATGCGCCCCGTCGGCAGCGCCTGGGTGCAGTTCAGCGTGCGCTTCTACCTGGTGGCGCTGGCGTTCATCGTCTTCGACGTCGAGATTCTGTTCCTCTTTCCCTGGTCGGTGGTGTTCCAGGCCGCCGGCATGGCCGCCCTGGTGAAGATGGGCATCTTCATCGCAATCCTGTTGCTGGGGTTGGCCTACGCCTGGCAGCGCGGCGATCTCGATTGGGTGAAGAAGGTGGTCTCGACCGAGGAAGGGTCGTTCTGAGGCGTGATCGGCGGCCCCAGGCCGCTCGCCACGGTCTCGCTCGAAGCCTCAGATGGAGATCGGAATGAGTGACCAAGCGGCTCCTCCGATGAGCCTGGAGCTGAAGGACAACGTCCTGTTGACCAGGGTCGATCGGATCATCGACTGGGCGCGCTTGTCCTCGATCTGGCCGATGACCTTTGGCCTGGCCTGCTGTGCGATCGAGATGATGGCGGTCGGTGCGGCTCGCTACGACCTGGACCGCTTCGGCGCCGGGGCCTTTCGCGCGACCCCGCGCCAGGCCGACCTGATGATCGTCGCCGGCACGGTGGTCTACAAGATGGCGCCCAAGGTGAAGCTGCTCTACGACCAGATGCCCGAGCCGAAATGGGTGATCGCGATGGGGGCCTGCGCGACCGGCGCCGGTCCCTACTTCAACCACGGTTACCACGTGATGCAGGGGGTCGACCGCATCATCCCGGTCGACGTCTACCTGCCGGGCTGCCCGCCCCGTCCCGAGGCCCTGATCGACGCCCTGCTGACCCTTCAGGAGAAGATCCGCCGAGAGCGGCCCTTGACCCAGCGGCTGCGCGAGCTGTGGAGCAGGTGAAGGCATGAAGATCGACCAGATCGTAGAGCGCTTGATGGCGATCGGCGGCGAGGAGTCGGTGCTCGAAGAGCTCGACATGCCGGGGCCGGTGGTGCGCCTGCCGCGCGCGGCGCTGGCCGAGGCGATGCCCTACCTGCGCGAGGCCGGCTTCGACTCGCTGATGGCGCTCTCCGGCATCGACTACAAGGGGATGAAGAAACTGGGCAAAGAGGCGGGCGACGCACTGGGTGTCGTCTACCATCTCCATTCCCATCTGCACCGGCTGAAGCTGACCGTGAAGGTGTGGCTGCCGCGCGCCGAGCCGAGCCTGCCTTCGGTGGCGGCGATCTGGCGCACCGCCGACTGGCACGAGAGGGAAGCCTTCGATCTGTTCGGGATCGTCTTCGAAGGGCACCCCGATCTGCGTCGTTTGCTGCTGCCCGACGATTGGGAGGGATGGCCGCTGCGCAAGGACTATGCGATGCCCACCGAGTATCGCGGCATTCCTCATCGCGTCGAGGTGGAGGAGCCCTCATGATGGGAGCGAGCGCCGAGAATCGCGGCTTCGTGCTCAACATGGGGCCGCAGCACCCCTCCACCCACGGCGTGCTGCGCATGGAGGTCCACTGCGACGGCGAGGTGGTCAGCGCCGCGCAGGCCGACATCGGCTACCTGCACCGCTGCAAGGAGAAGGTCGCCGAGGAGGAGACATATTTCAAATTCACCCCCTATACCGATCGCATCGACTACCTGGCGTCGATGAACCAGAACCTCGGCTTCTGCATCGCCGTGGAGCGCTTGGCCGGGATCGAGGTGCCCGAGCGCGCGGAGTACATCCGCATCATCGTTGCCGAGCTGAACCGGATCGCCAGCCACCTGGTGGCATTTGGCACCTATGGCCTCGACGTCGGCGCCATCACGCCATTTCTGTACGCGTTTCGCGAGCGCGAGAAGATCCTCGACATCTTCGAAGAGATCTGCGGCGCGCGCCTGACCTACGCTTATGTCTACATCGGCGGTCTGATCCGCGATATCACGCCGCGCCATCTCGGCATGATCGCCGACTTCCTCGACTACTTCGAGCCCAAGCTCGAGGAGTACGACCGCCTGCTCTCCTACAACCAGATATTCATCAAGCGCACCGCCAACATCGGTGTGTTGCCGGCGGCGATGGCGATCGACTACGGCTGCTCCGGACCGGTGCTGCGCGCCTCGGGCGTGAGCTGGGATCTGCGCCGCGACGATACCTTTTCGATTTACGATTCCTTCGATTGGAACGTGGTCGTGGGGCGCGGCGAGATGGGCACCACCGGCGACACCTGGGATCGCTACATCGTGCGCCTGCGTGAGATGCGCGAGTCGGTGAAGATCCTCCGGCAGGCGATCCGCCAGGTCCCCAAGGGCCCCTTCCAGGGCAAGGTGCCGGCGCGCTTGAAGCCGAAGTACAGCGAGATCTACTGTCGAACCGAGACCCCTCGCGGCGAGCTCGGCTTCTACCTGGTGGCCGATGGCGCGACCGCGCCCTGGCGTTGCAAGGTCCGCTCGCCTTGCTTCAGCAATCTCTCGGTGATCGGCGAGCTGGCGCCCGGTCTGATGATCGCCGACCTGGTCGCGGTGCTGGGGTCGATCGACGTGGTGATGGGAGACGTGGACCGTTGAAAGAGCTGGTGTTGAACCTGACCCGGCCCGAGGGACTTCTCGCCGGCCTGTCGACCGGCACCGCGGGCTTGTTGGTGATGTGCGCGTCCTGCGCCCTGGTGCTCGGGGTGGTGGCGGTCAACGGCATGTTCCTGGTCTGGTGGGAACGCAAAGTGTCGGCTCATATCCAGTGCCGCGTCGGACCGATGACCACCGGCTACTGGCACGGCTGGCTGCAGTCGGTCGCCGACGGTGTCAAGCTGCTCCTGAAGGAGAACATCGTCCCGCTCCTGGCCGACAAGTGGCTGTTCATGCTGGCGCCGGTGTTGGTCTTTATGTCGGCCTTCATGGCCTTCGTGCCGATCCCCTGGAGCGCCGACCTGATCGTCGCCGACCTGAACGTGGGCGTGCTCTATATTGCGGCCATTACCTCGCTCTCGGTGATCGGCGTGATCATGGCCGGCTGGGCCAGCAACAACAAGTGGAGCCTTTACGGCGGCATGCGCGCCGCGGCGCAGATCGTCTCGTACGAGATCCCGGTCGGCCTGGCGCTGGTGCCGGCGCTGATGGCCGCCGAAACGCTGTCGATGCAGGGCATCGTCGCCAGCCAGGCGGGCGGCATCTGGAACTGGAATCTGTTCGCCGGGGGCCCCTTCACCCTGATCGCCTTCGGGGCCCTCTTCCTCGGCTCTCTGGCCGAGGTCAACCGTGCCCCCTTCGATCTGCCGGAAGCGGAATCGGAGCTGGTCAGCGGCTTCCACACCGAGTACTCGGGCATGTGCTTCGCCTTTTTCTTCCTGGCGGAGTACTCGGAGATGTTCATCGTCGCGGCCGTGGCCTCGGTGCTCTACCTCGGCGGCTGGCACGATCCTCTGGGACTGGGACTGGTGCCCGGTCCGCTCATGCTCTTGGCCAAAGTGCTGCTCTTGGTGTTCGTACAGATGTGGTTCCGCTGGACCTTCCCGCGGCTGCGCGTCGATCAGCTGATGTTCCTGGCCTGGAAAGTCCTGACGCCGATCGGTTTCATCAATGTGTTCGGGGCGGCCTTCTGGCTGCTCCTGGCCTAGGATCTCGAGCGAGATGAGAGCCTACCTTCACGATATCTACCACGGGATCCGCAGCTCCTGGGCCGGGCTGCGGATCACTTGGAGCCACCTGTTCCGCAAGTCGGTGACCGTCCACTACCCCTTCGAAGAGGTGAAGGTGGCCGAAGGGTTCCGCGGCCTGCATCATTTGAAGCTGGACATCTGCATCGCCTGCAACCAGTGCGCCAACGCCTGCCCGGTGGCCTGCATCGAGCAGGATTTCGTACGCGTCGACAAAGAGAACGTGCTGGCGCTGCGTTTCAGCATCGACTACAACAAGTGTCTGTTCTGCTGGTACTGCATTCCGGTCTGCCCCACCGATTGCATCACCATGGGGCAGGAATACGAGCTCTCCACCTACGACCGGAGTTCACTGAGCTACGATCTGGTGGCCAGAGCGGAGCCGACCGCGACCCGTGACATGGTGCTCTTCCGGCAGGAGTTCGGCGAGGCGATCGAGAAGCTGCGCGAGAAGAAGCCGGAGCAGGCGCAGCGCGCCGAGGAGCTGATCGACGATCCGGCCGTCGGCCTCTGCGGTCGCAATCCCGCCAAGGAGAAGAGCGCGTCGGCGGGGCACGCGGCGGCGGAGGCGGTGGCGACATGAGCTACGAGTCTTTTGTCTGGTACTTGATCGCGATCTTCACCGTGGCCACGGCGGTCTACGTGGTCTTCACCCGCAACATCGTTCGCGCCGCTCTCTCTCTGGTCTTCACCTTCCTCGGGATCGCCGCCCTCTATGTGCTGCTGCGGGCCGACTTCCTGGCCGTGGCACAGCTCTTGATCTACGGCGGAGGCATCACCGTTCTGCTGCTTTTCGGCGTCATGCTCACCCATCGCCACCAGGGCATGGAGCTCGATCTGGAGCCGCTGAAGGCGCTGCCGGCGGCGCTCATCGCCGGCGGATTCGGGGTCGCGGTCGTGGCCGCGGCGCGGCGCGCCGACTGGAGCCTGGTCGCTCCGGTGGAGCCGACCGGAACCTCGCAAGCGATCGGTACGATGATCATGACCACCCATCTCTTGCCCTTCGAAGAGATCTCCGTGCTGCTCTTGGTGGTGCTGGTCGGCGCCCTCTTCCTGGCGCGGCGCGGCGGTGAGGAGGGTTCCTCATGATTACCTTGACCCACTACCTGGTGCTGGCCGGAATCCTGTTCTGTCTCGGCCTCTTCGCGGTGCTGACGCGGCGCAACGCGGTCACGGTTCTGATGGGGATCGAGCTGATGCTCAATGCCGGGAATCTGAACCTGGTCGCCTTCAACCGCTTCACGGCCACCGGCGGCGAGGGTCAGATCTTCGCGCTCTTCATCATCGTGCTGGCCGCGGCCGAGGCGGCGATCGCGCTGGCGATCTTGCTGACCATCTACCGCACTTACAAACACATCACGGTGGACGAGATCCACCTTTTGCAGGGCTGAGTTTCGATGCTGAGCGCCGCACTGATCTGCTTATCGCTTCCGCTCGCCGCGTTCGTGGTGCAGATGTTCGTTGGCAAGCGTCTGCCGCGCCAGGGCGATTTCGTGTCGATCGCCGCGATCGGGGCGGCTCTGGTGGCGTCGTGCTGGGTCCTGTGGCGGGTGATCGAGGGGGGGGATCCCGGCTACAGCTGGAACCTGGTGTTCCCCTGGGTCGACCTGCGCGGCTTCACGCTGCCGATGGGCCTCGCCATCGACACCCTGACCGCCTGGATGCTGGTGGTCGTGACCACGGTCAGCTTCCTGGTGCACGTGTTCTCGATCGGCTACATGCACGGCGAAGAGCGCTACCACCTCTACTTCGGCTATCTGTCGCTCTTTTCGTTCTCGATGTTGTGGCTGGTGCTGTCCGACAATCTGCTCGGGATCTTCGTCGGCTGGGAGCTGGTCGGGGTGTCGTCGTACTTGCTGATTGGCTTCTTCTTCCCCAAACGCTCGGCGGCCCTGGCCTGCAAGAAGGCCTTTTTGACCAATCGCGTGGGCGACCTGGGGATGTGGCTGGGGATCATGCTGGTCTGGAAGGAGCTCGGGGTGCTCCGACTGGAGCAGGTCTTCCACCATGTCGCGACCGGCGCCTTTCCCTCGGAAGCGATGCTGACCATCGCCGGGCTCTTGCTCTTCGTCGGCGCGGTGGGCAAGTCGGCGCAGTTGCCGCTGCACGTCTGGCTGCCGGACGCGATGGAGGGTCCGACGCCGGTGTCGGCGCTGATTCACGCGGCGACCATGGTGGCCGCGGGAGTCTACCTGGTGGGTCGACTCTTCCCGATCCTGACGCCCGACGCGCTGCTGGTGATCGCCTACGTGGGCGCGCTGACCGCCTTCTTCGCGGCGACCGTCGCCATCGTCCAGGACGACATCAAGCGCGTGCTGGCCTATTCAACCGTGTCGCAGCTCGGTTACATGATGGTCGCTCTGGGCGTCGGCTCGTACGTCGGAGGACTCTTCCACCTGGTCACGCACGCGGCGTTCAAAGCCTGTCTCTTCCTGGGCTCGGGCGCGGTGATTCACGCGGTGCACACGCAAAACATCTGGGAGATGGGCGGGCTGCGCAAGAAGCTGCCGGTCACCTTCACGACCTGGGTGATCAGCACCGCGGCGATCTCCGGTTTCCCGTACCTGACCAACGGGTTCTTCAGCAAGGAACGGATCCTCGGCGACGCGATGGGCTTCGGCCTGCATCTGCCGCAGCATTTCCTGGTCTTCTTGCTGCCGATGGTCGCCGCGGTGATCACGGTTTTCTACATGACGCGGGTCACCATCGTGACCTTCTTCGGCGAGCCGCGCGACCGAGAAAAGTACGACCATGCCCACGAGGGCGGGCTGGAGATCACCGCGCCCTTGGTGGTGCTCTCGGTGATCACGGTGCTCGGCTTCGCCTACGCCGGTCCCTTCGAGCGACTGGTGACTCCGCCCAGCGCCACCGACTACGCGGCCGTGGAGCACGCGACGATTCACTACGGGATCACGGAGCACGCCGGATCGGGCCACGCGGCCCACGAGGGCGAGGCCGGCGGCGCGCCCGCCGCCCACCACGAAGGCGCCTGGGGACCGCACCAGGTCGATGCCCGCGCTCTGCACACCGCCCACACCGCCGTTCTCTATCTGTCGCTGCTGGCGTTGCTGCTGGGTGTCGGGCTGGCCACCCTCATCTACTACCAGAAGCGCTCCTACGAAGCCCTGGCGAGCCGTTTCGCCGGCGCCTGGCGCGTGCTCTACCACAAGTACTTCGTCGACGAGGCCTACCAGGCCTGGGTGATCGATCCTCTGCTCTGGCTCAATCGGCTGAGCGCCGCCTTCGACCGCCGGGTGATCGACGGCGCGGTCAACGGATCGGCCACGCTGACCCGCGCCTTGTCGAGCTCCTCCGGCTGGGCCGATCTGCGCATCGTCGACGGCATCGTCAACGGCCTGGCGGCGCTAACCCAACTCTTCGGAGCCACGGCGCGGCGCCTCGAGACCGGCCGCATTCAGCACTACTTCCTGTTCTTCCTGGGCGGGACCCTGGTCCTCATGCTCATAAAGGTGTATTGATGTTCGTCCCATCCAGTTCAGCGCGTGAAACCGCCGCGCCGGAGGTGAATCGCAGCCATGGGTAATACCCTGACATTGATGACCTTCGTGCCCCTTCTAGGCGCCTTCGTCATCATGCTTCTGCCGAAGGGACGCGATGAGCTGGTGCGCTGGACCGCGATCCTTGCCACGGCGCTGCCCCTGGCGCTCGCCTTCCAGGTGTGGAACGGCTTCGAACGCGGCACCAGCGCGATCCAGTTCGTCGAGCGGGCCGACTGGATCAGCCTCACGGCCGACATGGGCAACCGGCAGATCCCTCTGAACATCGAGTACTACATGGGCATCGACGGTCTGTCGGTGTCGATGGTGCTGCTCACCGCGCTGCTCTCGTTCTTGTGCATCATCGCGTCGTGGGGAATCGACAAGTGGGTCAAGGCCTACTTCGCGCTCTTCCTGCTGCTCGAGACCGGCATGATGGGGGTGTTCTGCGCGCTCGACTTTTTCCTCTTCTACGTGTTCTGGGAAGTGATGCTGCTGCCGATGTACTTCCTGATCGGCATCTGGGGCGGGCCGCGCAAGGAGTACGCGGCGATCAAGTTCTTCCTCTACACGCTGGTCGGCTCGGTGGTGATGCTGCTGGCGGCGCTGGCGATGTACTACCTGATGGGCGGCTCTTTCGACATCATCGAGATGGCCCGTGTGCTGCCCAACAATCCCGAGGCGGTGGCGCTCGGCAAGGTGCTCTACCTGGCGCTCTTCCTGGGCTTCGCGATCAAGATCCCGCTCTTCCCCTTCCACACCTGGCTGCCCGACGCTCACGTCGAGGCGCCCACCGCGGTGAGCGTGATCCTGGCCGGCGTGCTGCTGAAGATGGGCAGCTACGGCATTCTTCGCTTCTGCTACCCGATCTTCCCCGACGCCACCCAGTGGTTCGCACCGGCGCTGGCGGTGCTGGGGCTGATCAACATCATCTACGGCGCGATGTGCGCGATGGCGCAGAAGGACTTCAAGAAGCTCGTCGCCTACTCCTCGATCTCGCATATGGGCTTCGTCTGTCTCGGCATGGCGGCCCTCACGCCCCAGGCGGTGAGTGGCGCTGTGATGCAGATGTTCAACCACGGCACCATCACCGCCATGCTCTTCCTCTTGGTGGGAGTGATCTACGATCGGGTGCACCACCGCGATATCGAGCGTTTCGGCGGGCTGCGGGTGCAGACCCCGGTCTACGCCGGAGTGGTGATGGTCGCCTTTTTCGCGGCGCTGGGACTGCCGGGGCTGAGCGGTTTCTGGGGCGAGGCCTTCGTGTTCCTGGGATCGCTGCCGAGCTTTCCCAAGGTGACCATGGCGGCGTTGCTCGGAATCGTGCTCGGGGCCGCCTACATCCTGTGGACCTACGAGCGGGTCTTCCTCGGGCCCTTCAACGAGCGCTATGCCGATCTCAGCGACATCAATGCCCGCGAGCTCTTCTCACTGGCGCCCCTGATGGTGCTGGTGATCTTCCTCGGCGTCTATCCGCAACCGCTTCTCGAGCTGCTCGATGCCACCCTGGTCGACCTGGTCCGGGCCATCGTCTAGGAACCACGATTTGAGCTTCGAAACGTCCACGGCCGCCACGCTCGAGTCACTCGGTCATGTCGTGCCGGAGCTGATCGTCACGGTTACCATCCTGGCGGTCATCCTCATCGACCTGCTCTTCCTCCGCGGCCGCGGCAAGCGTCAGGGGCCGCTGGAAATCGTCGTCGTGCTGGGAATCGGCGCGGCGCTGATCGCCACCTGGGCGGGCACTCCGAGCGGTCCACGCGCAGTCTTTGGTACCATGCTGGCGGTCGATCCCTTCTCGGCCTTCTTCGACACGATATTTCTGTTGGCGACACTGCTCTTCGTCTGCGCCACCATGATGAGCGACGAGATCGCGCATGCCGACCGTCCCGAGTACTATACGCTGGCGGTCGGTTCGGTGCTCGGCATGATGCTGATGGCGGCGGCCACCGACCTGGTGTCGATCTTCATCAGCGTCGAATTCGTCAGCCTGGCCTCCTACGCGATGGCCGGGTTTGCGCGCGGAGATCGTCTCTCCTCGGAAGCGTCGCTGAAGTACGTGCTCTACGGCTCGGTCTCGTCGGCGGTGATGCTCTTCGGAATGTCGTACCTGTACGGGCTCACCGGCACCACTTCGCTGGTGGCCGGCAACCAGGTTCTCTACGCCTCCAATCCCTATCCGCTGGCGCTCTTCTTCGCGCTGGTGCTGGTGATCGCCGGACTGGGCTTCAAGATCGCCTGTGTCCCTTTCCACTTCTGGGCGCCCGACGTCTACGAAGGCGCGCCGACTCCGGTGACCGCCTTCTTCACGGTGGCGCCCAAGGCGGCCGGCTTCGCGCTGCTGGCCCGCATGCTGGTCACGCTGCTCAGCAATCCGACCACCGGCGGCGATTTCTGGACCTTCCTGGGGCAGCTCGACTGGCCGCTCCTGATCGCGATCCTGGCGGCCGGGTCGATGACCTTCGGCAACCTGGGCGCGCTGCGCCAGACCAACATGAAGCGCCTGCTGGCCTACAGCTCGATCGCCCACGTCGGCTTCGTGCTGATGGCGGTGGCGGCGCTCTCTCCCGAGGGGCTGCACGCCATCAACGTCTACATGGCCGCCTACCTGGTGATGAACCTGGGCGCGTTTCTGGTGGTGATCGCCTTGCGCCGGCGCATCGGGTCGGTCGATATTCGCGACTACGGCGGTCTGGCGAGTGACGCGCCGATGCTTGTGGTGGCGATGGTTGTGTTCCTGTACTCTCTCACCGGCTTGCCCCCCTCGCTCGGGTTCATGGGCAAGTACTACGTATTCGCAGAAGTGATCCGCCAGGAGATCTGGTGGCTTGCGGCAATCGGCGCCGTGAACTCGGTGATCGCGCTCTATTACTACTTCCGCGTCGCGAAGGCGATGGTCTTCGGCGCCCTGGGCGAGCGGCGGTGGGTGGGGGCGCTCCCGGAGTTCGCGACGAGTCTGACGGTGGCCCTGGCGGCCGTGACCCTGGTTCTCGGAGTGCCCTGGAGCGGCTTCGAGAAGGTGACGACCTACTCCGCCACCCTATTCCTTGGACGCTAGACCATGCTGGTCGCGATCTCTTTCGCGCTGCTCGCGCTGCTCGCGCTGAGCGGCGCGTTGCTCTTGCTCCTGCGCCGGGATCCGGTCGATGGAGCGCTCTCGTTGGTGGTGACGATGCTGGCTCTGGCCGGCATCTACCTACAGCTCGCCGATCCGGTGATCGCCGCCTTGCAGGTGATCGTCTACGCTGGCGCAATCATGGTGCTCTTCCTCTTCGTCACGATGTTCGTGCGTCGCGCCGAGGAGCGGGGTCCGGCGGCCGCGGGGCGCGCACGCTTGGCGATCGTCACTCTGGTTGCCGCCGGCCTGCTCGGGCTCCTGGTCCAGGCGATCTCGCTGGCCGGGAGCGGCGCAAGCGAGGCCGCGGCGCCGATGGCCGATATCGTGACCATCGCCCACGCCCTCTTCGCGGAGTTCCTCTTTCCCTTCGAGCTGGTCTCGGCGCTGCTCCTGGTGGCGATGGTGGGCGTGGTGGTGCTGGGACGCAGAGGGGAGGAGGCGTCGTGATCGATCTCAACTACTACCTGCTCTTGAGTGCCGCGCTCTTCGGCATCGGGACCCTGGTGGTCATGAGCCGCAGGAACGCGTTGCACCTCTTCATGGGCATCGAGCTGATGCTCAACGCGGGCAACCTGGCCTTTCTGGCCGGCGCCCGGATCCACGGCGGGGCCCAGGCGCCCGTGTCGGTGCTCTTCATCCTGGCCCTGGCCGCCGCCGAAGTGGCGGTCGGTCTGGCCTTGATCGTGCTGATCCACCGAACACGCGGCACCATCGACGTGGGGTCCATCAATCTGCTGAAGGGCTGACCCGGAAAGGGCCTCCGAAGTGGATGGTCTGCTTGCACTGATTCCGGCCTTTCCCCTGCTTGGGGTGATTCTGATCGGCATTGGCCACCGGCGACTCGATCGAGCCGCACATATTCCAGCCGTCGCCGCGGTCTTTCTGAGCTTTCTGGCGAGCTGCGCGGTGTTTTCCCAGGTGTGGCAAGGGCACCACCTGGCGGTCGATCTCTTCCCCTGGATCGTGGCCGGCGCCTTCGAGACATCGATTCACCTGGTGGCCGATCGGCTCACCGGGGTGATGTTGCTGGTGGTGACCGGCGTCTCCACGCTGATCCACATCTACAGCGTGGGCTACATGCACGGCGATCCTCGCTACCCGCGCTTCTTCGCCTACCTGAACTTCTTCGTCTTCTCGATGACGATGTTGGTGCTGGCGGGCGATTTTCTGCTGCTCTTCGTGTTCTGGGAAGCGGTGGGCCTGGCCAGCTACCTGTTGATCGGCTTCTGGTTCGAGAAGGACTCCGCCGCCATGGCCGGCAAGAAGGCCTTCATCGTCAACCGGGTGGGGGACTTCGGGTTCGCTCTGGCGCTGATGCTGATCTTCACCTACCTCGGCACGATGAACATCGCCGAGGCGTTGGCGCACCAATCGATGCTGCCGGCGACGATCGCGGTGGCGATTCCTCTGCTCCTCTTCGTCGGCGCTTGCGGCAAGTCGGCCCAGATCCCCCTCTATGTGTGGCTGCCCGATGCGATGGAAGGCCCGACACCGGTTTCGGCCCTGATCCACGCCGCAACCATGGTCACCGCGGGTGTCTACATGATGGTGCGCGCGGCGCCGCTCTTCCTCGGCGCACCGGCCGCGATGGAGGTGGTGGCGATCGTCGGCTGCGGCACCGCGCTCCTGGCGGCGACCATCGGTCTGGTCCAGTACGACATCAAGAAGGTGCTCGCCTACTCCACCGTGAGCCAGCTCGGCTACATGGTGCTCGGGGTCGGCGTCGGGGCCTTCGGCGCGTCGATGTTCCACCTGGTCACCCACGCCTTCTTCAAAGCCTGTCTCTTCCTCGGCGCCGGCTCGGTGATCCACGCCATGCACGAGCAGCAGGATATCCGGGCCATGGGCGGGCTCGGGCGCCACCTGCCGCGGACCTCGATCACTTTCCTCCTGGCGTCCCTGGCTCTGGCCGGGGTGCCGCCCTTCGCCGGCTTCTGGTCCAAGGACGAGATCCTGGCCGCGGCCCACGGCAGCGGTCACAACCTGCTCTTCGTGATCGGGCTGGTGACTGCCTTCATGACCGCCTTCTACACCTTCCGGCTCTATTTCCTGACCTTCAGCGGCAAGCTGCGCAGCGCCGATGCCCATCCCCACGAGTCGCCGGCCAACATGACGATTCCGCTGATCATCCTCGGCGCGCTCTCGGTGGTCGGCGGCTTCATCGACGTGCCCGGCTTCCTCTCGGGCGCCACGGGGCATGCAGCCGCCGGACATGAGGTCGCGGCGCACGGCGCGGGGCACGCGGGCGGGCTCTCTCACAACGCGCTGCTCGCGCTCTCGAGCCTGATCTCGCTCTCCGGCGTGGCGCTGGCCTACGGCGTCTATGTCTCCGAAGGCGGCATCTCGCCGCGCGCCTGGGCCGAGCGCTATCGCCGCCTGCACGCGCTGCTGCACAACAAGTGGTACGTCGACGAGGCCTACCAATGGCTGGTCATCCAGCCGGTCATGAAGGGATCCCGCTGGCTTTTGCGCTGGCTCGATCTGGGGCTGATCGACGGCGCGGTGAACGGCATCGCCCGCGTGCTCGGAAACCTGGGGGCGGCGCTCAGCGCCGAGCAGCGCGGCCTGGCCCCCAACTACGTGCTGTCCATGGCCATCGGCGCGGTGGCCACTTTGGCGTTCGTGCTCGCCAGAGGAGGGTTCTGAGCAATGGGCTCCATCCCCTTCCTGTCACTCTGGTACCTGCTTCCCTTCGTGGGGGGGGCGGCCACCTTGCTGGTCTCGGCCCTGCCGCACGTGGCGCGGCGCACCGCGCTGATCTTCGGCTGGGCGACGGCGGCGCTGGGCGTCGTGGTCTACGCGCAGTTCCCGATCGGCCAGGGCGGCTTCCATCTCGCCGAGCAGGCGGCGTGGATTCCGGCCTGGGGCGTGAGCTACCACCTGGGAATCGACGGCGTATCGCTGATCCTGATGCTGCTCACGGTGCTGATGACGCCGCTCTCGATGCACGCCTCCAAGACCCAGATCGCCAAGCGCGGGCCGGAGTTCTACGCCTTTCTGCTCTTTCTCGAAGGGGCCTTGCTGGGGGTGTTCGCGGCGCTCGACCTGGTGGTCTTCTACGTGTTCTGGGAGATCATGCTGATCCCCATGGCGCTCCTGATCGGCATCTGGGGCGGGCCGCGGCGGGTCTACGCGGCGGTGAAGTTCTTCCTCTTCACCATGGTCGGATCGCTCTTCATGCTGGTGGCGATCGTGTCGCTGGCGATCTACCACGGGCAGGCGACCGGGCAGTTCACCACCGACCTCGAGGTGCTGCTGGCCTGGGGCGTTCCCTCGCAGCTCCAGGGGTGGCTCTTCGCGGCCTTCTTCGTCGCCTTCGCCATCAAGGTGCCGGTGGTCCCCTTCCACACCTGGCTGCCGGACGCGCACGTCGAAGCGCCGACCGCGGGCAGCGTGATGCTGGCCGGTGTGCTGCTGAAGATGGGCACCTACGGCTTCGTGCGCTTCCTGCTGCCGCTCTTCCCGCAGGCGACGTTGGCTTTCGCGCCCTGGGGCATGCTGCTCGGGGTGATCGGGATCATCTACGGCGCGCTGCTGGCGCTGGCGCAGGACGACCTGAAGAAGCTGGTGGCCTACAGCTCGATCAGCCACCTGGGCTTCGTAGTGCTGGGTGTGTTCGCGCTCAACGAGCAGTCGGTCTCCGGGGCCACCTTGCAGATGGTCAACCACGGGATCTCCACCGGCGCCCTCTTCCTCATGGTGGGGATGCTCTACGAACGGCTCCATACCCGCGACCTCGACGACATGGGCGGGCTCGCTGGTGTCGTTCCGGTGATGGCCTTCTTCCTGTTGGTGGTCACTCTCTCGTCGATCGGCCTGCCGATGCTGAACGGCTTCGTCGGCGAGTTTCTGATCCTGGTGGGGACGATGAAGGCGGCGCCGGCCTTCGCGATCACCGCGACGCTCGGAGTGGTGCTCTCCGCCGTCTACATGCTGCGCATGTACCAGCGAGCGATGCAGGGGCCGATTCGCAACGACGCGCTGCGCGAGACCCCGGAGATCCTGCGTCGCGAAGGCTGGGTGCTGATCCCCCTGGTGGCGCTGATGGTCTGGATCGGCGTCTACCCGACCCCCTTCATGAACCTGATCGAGCCGACCACCGATGGAATAGTCGCCTCGATTGCCGAGGCCGGCCCGACGAGCCTGGCCAGCGTTTCCGGAGGGCCTCGCCCATGACTTCGCTCGGCATCTTCGCCCCGCTCTGGATCGTGGTGGGCGGATCCTTGCTCTGCCTGATCCTGGGAACCGTCCCGGGCTTCAGCAAACCGAGCGAGAATCGCTTGCCGGCCGCCCTGACCGTGCTGGCCGCGATCATCGCCCTGGCCCTCGGCGAGACGGTCGAAGGGTCGTTTCTGGGCGGCACCTCGGTGAACGACGGCCTGGCCCGGATCATGGATCTGCTCTACCTCGGAATCGGGGCCGTGGTCATCCTGGCCAGCGATCGCCAGCTCGAGCAGGAGGGGGTGCGCGAGTACGAGTACTTCCCTCTGGTGCTGGCCGCGATCTTCGGCCTGATGGTGATGACCCACGGGATCGACCTGATCACCATTCTGATCGGGCTGGAGATCCACTCGCTCTCGGTCTATGTGCTGACCGCCAGCAGCCGCTCGCGGCTCGGCTCCGGCGAGGGTGCGCTGAAGTACTTCCTGCTCGGCGCCTTCGCCTCGGCCTTTCTGATCTACGGCGTGGCGCTCACCTACGTGGCGACGGGAAGCCTGCACCTGACGGCGATCCAGACCCAGCTGGCGGCACAGGGGGTTTCGCCGCTGCTGGCGGTCGCGGGAGCGCTCTTCGTGATCGGGCTGGCGTTCAAGGTCTCTCTGGTGCCCTTCCACTGGTGGACTCCCGACGCCTACCAGGGCGCTCCGGCGCCGGTCACCGCCTTCATGTCGACCGCGACCAAGGCGGCCACTTTCGCGCTTTTGCTGCGGCTGCTGGCGACCTCGTTGGGACCGGTGCCGGGCGTGGCCGCGGCGCTGGTGCTGCTGGGCGGTCTGACGATCATCGTCGGCAACCTGCTGGCCCTGCCGCAGCTCGGAATCAAGCGCATGCTCGCCTACTCGAGCGTGGCCCACGCCGGCTACATCGCCGTGGCGCTGGTCGGTGGGGCCGAGGCGGTGCAGCCGATCCTCTTCTACATCGCCGCCTATGCGGCGACCGGTCTGGCCGGCTTCGTGCTGGTCGGTCTGCTGCAAGGCGGGAGCGACGAGGATCTCGGGCGCGAGCAGCTGCGTGGACTGGCGCAGCGACATCCGGCCGGCGCCGCGGGTCTCTTGATCGTCATGCTCTCGCTGGCCGGAATCCCGCCGACCGCGGGCTTCGCGGCCAAGCTGGGGGTGTTCCGGGTGCTGGTCGGAGCCGATGAGATCGCCCTGGCGGTGCTGGTGGTGCTCACCAGCGCGATCGCCGCCTACTACTACCTCGGTGTGATCGTGCAGATGTACATGGTCGATCCGGTGGAGGAATCGACGGCACGACTGGCGCGCAACCCCGGCTCGCGCATGGCAGCGGCGGTGGCGGTGCTGGCGGTGCTGGCGCTGGGACTGTGGCCATCGGTGCTGACCGGCCCGGCGGGCGAGGGCGCGGTTCAGGCGCAGGGTGGTGCGGAGGCGGTCGAGCTGAGCGTCAAATAGTCTCGGCATCGGGGGCGACTACAGATACCCCAACGCCTGCAGCCGGCGCTTGGCGGCCTCGTCCAGAGCGTCGATGCCGAGCTCCGATTCGAGGGCGCCGAGCTCCAGCACGCCGGCCAAGGAGTCGAGCAGGGTGGCGAAGCGCTGCACCAGCTCCGGGTTGCGGCCGGCCACGTCGACCAGCTCGTGGGGATCGGCCCTGAGGTCGAAAAGCTCGACGGATTCGGACTCGGTGCGGCGGATCAGGTTCCAGGAGGGCAGCCGAAGAGCGCGACGCTCCTCCTTGCCGGTTCGATCGATGGAGACCAGGGGCGCTTCGGAAGCGGCCTCGAGATCGACACGCCGGCCGCGGGCGCTCTCGGGCGGTGCGGTCTCCAGCAGGGCGCAGACCGTCGGCACCAGATCGGGAAGCTCGACCGGCGCGTCGACGCGACGCGGCTCGATCCGGCCGGGCCAGTAGAGGATCCAGGGGATGTGCAGCGTCGCGGCGTGCAGATCCTCGTGATCGAAATGGCGTGCATGTCGCTTCAGGTTCTCGCCGTGATCGGCGGTCAGCACCACCAGCGTCTGCTGCGCGATGCCGAGCCCCTCGATCGCCTCGAGCAGGCGACCGATCTTGGCGTCGGCCGAGTAGATCGATTCGTCGTAGCGATCCTCCAGGTGGTCGAGATCGGCCGGCCGCAGGCTGCTCGGATCGGACGCGAAGCGGTCGGCGGCGCGCTGGGTGTCGCGCACCGGGCCGGCGTAGTCGGGATCGCGGAAGCGTCCCCGGCCGCCTCGTGAGGGGTCGTAAGGCTGATGGGGGTCGATCAGGTGGTAGAAGAGGAAGAAAGGGCCGCCCTCGGCCATCCAGTCGGCCGCCAGCGGGGTGACCGAGTCGAAGGAGGGATCGAGTCGATCGCGGATTCGCACCAGCATGGTGTTGAACAGCCCGAGCCTCGGCCAGGTCCGGGCGGCTCGCTCCAGACGCCGGTCGTTGTAGAAGGTCTGGAAGCCCTGGGAAAACCCCAGCGCGGTGGTCAGCCAGGGATTCTGGACCAGTCCCGCGGTGCGGTAGCCACGCTCGGCCAGGTGCTCGGCGAGGGTCACCGCATCCTCCGGCAGGCGCTGGCCGTTCATCGTCACGCCGCAGGTGAGCGGATGCAGGCCGGTGAGCATCGCCGCGTGCCCGGGCGCCGACGAGGGGGCGGGGCTGAACGCATTCGTGAAGCAGATCCCGGCGCGCGCCAGGCGGGTGATGTGGGGAGCGGTGTCGCGCGGGTAGCCGTAGACCGGAAGATGATCGGCGCGCTGGGTGTCGAGCGAGATCAGCACCAGGTTGGGGCCCGGGCCTACTCCCGCGCCCCACTCTCCCGTGCAGCGCGGTGTGCCCCAGGCCGCCGCCGCCAGCAGCAGCACCCCCCCGCAGTAGGCCGTGAGCGAGGCGCGCGGACGTAGCTTTGCCGCCCCGAGGCGCGCCAGCAGCGCCGCGGCGATCGCCCAGATCGCCGCACCGGCCACGATGATGACCGCATCGGCCTTCAGCGAACGCGGGGCGAAGAGCGGCGCCGAGAGCTTGACGTCGTTGTACCAGTAGGCGATGCCGAGCGTGAGCAGGCCGACGCTCTGGGCCGCCAAGATCAACGCCGACCGCGAGTCGGGGCGCGAGCGGGTGAAGGGCAGCACCGCAAGCCAGGCCGCCACCCCCAGGAGCAGTGCGATCCCGTGGTCGGTGAGGGCCGCGGTCGCCGCCATCGGCAGCAAGTGAGGGGCGGTCTCCGGCAGAGTGGCGACGTGCAGCCAGGTCTCGACGACGCCGGCCGTCAGGCCGGCGACGAGGGCCCCCAGGGGCACGATGTGGAGCGATGAGGGGCGCGAGGTCATCAGGCTGATGTTCCGATAGCGAGGCCGGCCCGCTGAAGCGCCGTTCCGTCTGATGCGTTTGATCGGATTCCGCGATTCGGCCCCGAAGCCGCCGGGCCGCACCACGGCCGCCTACGAGACCGGATGGCCACTCCGGAACCCGGCTTCCTCCCGGCGTTCGCCCCTTCTGATGCTCTCCTGCAGGACTGTCGCCGGCTCAGTGATCTCCACCTTCCTCGGTCGCCTCGGCCTTGGACTTGAGCCGGCGCCGCAGGGTCGACTCGCGCATCCCCAGCACCCGCGCGG
>CAZBBK010000021.1:0-72663 GCA_964490075.1 uncultured Gemmatimonadota bacterium
GCCGCAGGGGCCGTCGAGCCTCTCGGGTGATTGGTGGAGGGCGGCGTTTGCCCGCACCCGCACGAGGACCTCGCTCCACGGGCGTCCTTCCCGTTCCGGCGTCGTAGCATCGGGGCCGGAATTCGGTCGTAACTCCCGACTCCGCTCGAGGAGCTGAAGGTCTCGGCAAGATTCTGGTCACAACTCACGACTCTCGATCGAGAGTCGCGAGTTACGACGCGAATACGGTCGTGGCTCCGGTTTCATCGCGATGAGTGACGAGTTATGACGGATATACGGTCGTAGCTCCGCACTCTCGATCGAGAGTGGCGAGTTGTGTCGCGAAACGGCGTCATGACTCGCGGTTCCGGGCGCGGAGCTGGGCTTTGTGTCGGGACCGGTGGGAGCCCGCCGGCCTCCGGGGATCCATCCGCGAATGCCCGCGGGCTCCGGCTGGACCCCCAGTTCTGCGCGGGGTGCGTCGCTCGAGAAGTGCCATGGCGAAACGCCAGAGGCCAAGAGACGCATGGCGAGTCGCGAATCAGGTGGCGGATTCTGGTGTCCCACCGGCGTTTCGACATAGCGGCTCTCTGCGCAGGGAGCGACCGGCGCATGACGGGCACGCGCCGCGTCGAAACCTGGGTTCTGCTGTCAAAGTTTGACAATCCTTGGATGATGCGCCACCTTCTGATCATGTCGTTGCACGTCAATCTCACGCCCGAGCTCGAAGAGATCGTCCGGGGCAAGGTGCGCGCCGGGCTCTATGGGAGCGCAAGCGAAGTGGTCCGCGAAGCGCTCCGGCTTCTCATCCAACGGGACGAGCGCCGCCCGCCCCGGGAGGGGCTGCTCCGCGATAGCCAAGGCGACGACAACGGCGCGGAAGCTGCCGCCGCCTTGCGCACATCGCTCGAGATGCTCCAGTTGGCGTTGGCGTTGACGGAGCAGGGCATCCGTCGCGAGCATCCAAACGCGCGTGAAGACGAGATCCAGCAACAACTATCGGCTCTGCAAGCAGCGCGGGACTCCGGGGAAGAAGCCCCCGGATTCCTGGAGCGTTCCCCGACCCGTCTGAAGAAACTCCTCCGTGCCTCCGATTGAAGACTACGCACTGCGCGTCGTCCGAGATCTCGCCGGCGAAGGCCACGGCTGCGCGCTCGTCGGCGGCCTCGCGGTCAGTGTCTGGACCCTTCCCCGAACAACCGTGGACATCGACCGGCCGTAGCGGTGGCATCCGATCCCGAAGCCGAAGAGCTAGTTCGGCGACTGCTCGGCCGAGGCTACGAGCTCCGCGATGTGATCGAGCAAAAGGCCACCGATCGACTCGCCACGGCACGGTTCTGGCTGCGTCGGCCGACCGGGCACGACGATGCCGTAGACCTGCTCTTAGCATCGTCTGGCATCGAGCAGGAGGTGGTCGCAAGCGCTGAGAACATCGAGCTCCGCCCTGGCCACCGGCTTCCAGTCGCGCTGCCGGGACATCTCCTCGCACTGAAGATCCTGGCCAACGACGACGAGCGCCGTCCCCAGGATCGTCTCGACATCATCTCCCTTCTGCGCCGGTCGCGCGCAATCGACCTGGATCTCGCGCGACAATCGCTCGCTCTCATCACCGAGCGGGGCTTCCACCGAAGGCAAGAACCTGGCCGGAGCGCTCGAGGAGTTCGTTCGGCGTCTCCGTTGACGTTCCGGAGACTGTCCCGGTGACTTTCGAGTCGAGGCCCTATTCTGGAGTTTCGCGCTTTTCGAGGGGCGCGGTCGTTCCCCTCAGGTCGACGAAACCAACACGGTAGAATTATGCTCTGCGCGCACGGCCGAGATCGTCCCGGTCGCGTGATGATCGGAGGCACCGGTGTTCCGAGCCCTCGGGCGGGGTCCGCAAGCAGTCACGGCACTGGCGGCGACCTTGGTGTTCTCCTGCCCGGCGGTCGCGGCACCGGAGCTCTTCGGTGCCCGGGTCGAGCCCAACCCCTTCTCGCCGGACGGCCTGCCTCCCGCCGACCGTGACACCACCTGGATCCACTTCGCGGTCAGCGAAGAGGCCGACAGCGTGGTCGTCTACCTGGCCGGAGGGGGCATCGTGCCCTTCCGCCACGCGGCCCACGCGCCGGCCCCGCCGGTCGACTATGCCGAGCCCTGGGACGGTCGCGACGGGCAAGGGGAGCTGGTAGCGGACGGTCTCTACTGGGCCCAGCTGCGGCTCTTCGAGGGCGGCGCGCAGGTCGACGAGCGGCGCTTGGGCGTCGAGGCCGACACCCGGGCGCCCGATCTCTCGCTGGTGGCGCCCTACGGAATCTCGCCCTTCTCGCCCGACGACGACGGCTTCGCCGACCTGTTCCGCTTTGGCATCAAGGTGGAGAACACGCGGCCGAACGACGACCTGACCCGCGGTGAGATCGTCGATCGCTCCGGCGCTCCGGTGGCGCCCCTGCGCTTCGCCGACGGCTCTCGCGAGCGCTTCGGGGAGGTTCCGCGCGACTCGCTGAGCTGGGATGGCGAAAGCGAGAGCCCTCCCCTGGCCGAGGGGCTCTACCGCTGGAGCGTGGTCTCGATCGACCTGGCGGAGAATCGCGACCAGGAGCAGGGCACGGTCACGGTCGACCTGCGGGCGCCGACCCTGACGACCGATCCCGAGTTCCCGCAGGGGCTGCGCTTCGCCAACGCCGACACCAGCTTCGAGCTCTCCGGCAGCGCCGAGGACACGATCTCGTGGGTGAGCCGGGTCGAGCTCTCCCCCGACCAGGGCACCAGCTGGATCGAGATCTACGCGGGATCGGCCGAGCGCGTCGACTGGAGCCACACGCTTCCTTTCGAGCCCTGGCATGGCGAGGGGGCCTATCGCTACCGGGTGCGCGCCACCGACGGCCAAGCGCATGCCAACCGCCCCGGCGGAGCGCCCCCGGAGGTCGAGCTGCGGGTCGTCTTCGACGCCACACCGCCGCTGCACCTCGAGACATCGGCGCTCGCGACACGGCTCAAGGACGGCGACACCCTGGCGCTGCACTCGATCTGGAGCGAGGACTCGTTGGCCCTGGAGGTCGACCTGAGCGGCATCGATCCCGACTACCCGCCGGGCAGCGCCGAGATCGAGGAGCTGGGCGGGGGCGAGTACTCGATTCGCCACGTGCTGCCACCGGAGAGCGGGATCGAGCAGCAGCCGCCCCGCGCCGTCGCCATCACCGCCCGCGACCGGGCCAATCCGCCGGTGGTCGCGCCGGAGGCGGTATGGCTGGCCCTCGACAACAGCGCGCCGGTGGTGCGGGGCGTGGAGCTGGGCGGCGCGACGGTGGTGGCCAACGGCGACAGCCTGCGCCTGGAGGTGCAGGCCGACAGCGCCGGCTACGCGCTGGCGGTCGACTTCTCGGCGCTCGACTCCCAGTTCTCGGCGGGCGAGGAGCACGTCACCGATCTGGGCGCGGGCGCCTACCGGGTCGAGCACCAGATCTCGATCGCCAACCAGGCGCCCGACCGGGACGGCGTGGAGCTGCCGGTGGTGGTGCGCGACGCGGCCGGCAACGAGGCGCTGGCGTGGTCGCCGCCGATCGACCTGGTCAACGGATCGAACGCCTCCTTGGTGAGCGCACGCCTGCTGCCCTCGGTGGCCGACACCCGGCTCGGCACGGTGCGCATCGAGCTCTCGGTGCTGGCGGCCGAAAGCCGGGTGCGGGTGCGGGTCGAGGCGGCCGAGGGTGGCGACCCGGTGCGGGCACTGGCCGACACCAGCCTGGCGGCCGGCGAGCACGAGCTGAGCTGGGACGGCCGCGACGACGCCGGGGGACGCGCCGCGGACGGCGACTATTCCGTGGCGGTCGAGGCCGAGCTGGGCGATTCCCTCACACGGCTGGCGCTCGGGCTGCGGGTCGACACCGTCGCGCCGCGGCTCGGCGAGCTGGCGCTGGAGCCGGCCTCCGGGGTACTGACGCCGGACGGCGACCTGCTGCGCGATACGCTGCGGGTGGCGGTGCGGGTGATCGGCGGCGACCCGGAGCCGGTGCGCACCATCGCCGAGCTGCTTCCGCCCGATGGCGCGCCGCCTCTGCGGCTGGCGCTGGCCGAGGGCGGCGGCAGCGAGTTCGGAGGCTCGGGAGAGGCGCGCTGGAGCTGGGGCGGCGCGGGGGCGACGGTCGACGGTCCCTATCGGCTGCGGGTCACCACCCTCGACGATGTGCTGGACGTCGCCGGCGAGCCCTTGCACGTCGACTCGCTCAGCGCCGAGATCGAGGTCGATCTGAACGGTCCGGCGATCGACTTCGCGCTGGGAGACTCGGCCGGCTACGCCGCGCTGCCGCTGCTGCTCGAGGGCGACGCCCTCGATCCGGCGGGGGTGAGGGGGGTCGAGCTCAGCACCAACGGCGGCGCGAGCTGGAGCGCGGCGCAATGGAGCGACTCGGCGCGGGTGGGGGCCGACTCGCTCGGCTGGCGCTTCGTGCTCGCGGCCCACGCGAGCCGGATCCTGGCGCGCGGGGTCGACTCCTTCGGCCACCTCAGCGGCAGCGACGGGCCTCAACCGGCGGCCTCGCTGCGTCTCTCTTTCGACGCGGAGGCCCCGCGCATCTGGTCGGTGGCGGCGCAGCGCGGGCGCTTCGAGGCCGGCGATACGCTGCGCGTTCTGGCGCTGGTCGACGATCCGCGGGCCGCGGTGACGGCCGACTTCGCGCGCCTCGACAGCGCCTTCGATCCGGCACGGGTGACGCTCGGTCAGGCGCCAGGCGACACCGCCTTCCATTTCGAGTACGTGGTGAGCGACGAGAACCAGCGCCGCCCCGGGCGCTACCCGGTGATCGTGCGGGCGGACGACGGTCTGCATCCGGCCGCGGTCGACTCGACCCTGGAGCTGCGCCTGGTCGACGAGGGCCCGGGCAGGGTGCGGGTGCCGGCGCGCTGGGACCGCGGCGATGCCGCCGAGGTGACACTGGACGCTCCGGCCACGCTGCGCTTCGAGATCTTCGATCTGGCCGCGAACCTGATCTGGTCGTGGCGCAGCGCGGCGCCGGCGAGCAGCCATTCCATCGCCTGGGAGCGCCGCAACGAGCGCGGATCGAAGGTCGCCAGCGGCGCCTACCTGTGCCGCATCGCGATGCGCGACCCGGCCACCGGCAAGCGCCACGAGTGGGTGCGCCCGACCGTGGTGGTGCGGCGATGAGGCGGCGGGCGGCGGCGAAGACGCTCGGATTGCTGGTGGCGTGCGCGCTGACGCCGGCGCGCGCGCCCGCCGAAGGGCTGAGCGGCGGAGCTTTCGCGGCGGTCGACTTCGGCGCTCGCGCCGCGGCGCTGGCCGGGGCCAACGTGGCCGATCCGCGCGGCGGCGAGGCGATGATCTGGAACCCGGCCGCCCTGGCGCTCTTCCGCCAGCACCACCTGGAGACCAGCAGCGCCGACCTCTACGGCCTGGGGCTGGTGCGGCAGATCCACCTGGCGGCGACCGCCCCGGCCGAAGAGCAGGGCGGCGGCAGCGGGCTGGAGCTGCGCTACCTGGGGATCGAAGGCTTCGACCCGGAGGGCGACGAGGTGGACGATCCGGGCTACCGCGAGCTCTCCTTCGGCTGCGGACACGCCCGCTCCTTCGGGTCGCTGGCGCTGGGGGCGGCCGCGCGCCTGGAACTGGCCCGCGGCTCGCTGGAGGAGCGCGACGATGTCTCGGCGACCGGCGCCGCACTCGACCTGGGGCTCTTGTGGCGCCTGGCGCGCGACCTGCGGACCGGACTGCTGCTGCGCAATGTAGCGGCCGGGACGTTCTGGGATCGGTCCGGATCGGGTTTCGAGCGCCGCCCGCTCTCGCTGGCGCTCGGTCTGACCTGGAAGGAGATCCTGCCCGGCGTGCGGCTGGCGGCCGATCTCGAGAGCGGCGAGGAGCTCGGCGCGGCGCTGGGCGGCGTGGCGCGCCAGGTCGCCCTCAGCGCGGAGTGGCGCGGCTTCGACGAGCGGCTGGAGCTGCGCACGGGATCGGCACTGCGCATCCACGGCGATGACACCCGCCCCATCCATGGCGCCGGCTTCGGCCTCGCCCTGGGCTCGCTCGATGTGCGCTACGCGGCGACCATCGACGACGAAGGACTGGGAACGACCCACCGCTTCGGTCTGGGGTTGCGGTGGTGAGAGCGGAGAACTACTCCCCCTCCCCCTCCGCCGGCCCCGATCCGGAGAAGGGCTCGACGCTGCGGCCGATCAGCTGGCCGACCTCCGAGAGCAGTTGGGCGATGCGCGCCACGTTGGAGCGCACGATCAACGCCAGGCGCTGCTCGGCGCCCTCGCTGCGGTCGGCCAGGAGCCCCGCCTGACCCGATGCTTCGGTGGCCACGCGCAGCGTGCTGCGCACCGATTCCGCGACCGCGTCGGCGTCGATCTCCTCGCGGGAGCGCAACGCGTTCTGGGCGGCGCTCAGCTCGCGGTTCCGGTCCTCCAGCACCCGATTGCTCTTCTCCAGGCGGGCGATGCGGTCGAGCAGATCGGCCGTGGTCCGTTTCAACTGCTCGGTCAGCTCGTTCTGTGACGATCGGAGCGTGTGCACCTCGATCGCCTCTTCGATGGAGTGAAAGAACACATCGAAGTCGAGCGGCTTGCGGCGCAGATCGTCCACACCGGAGCGCATCACCGCGATGAAGTCGAGCTCCGCTTGCTCCGAAGCGACCGCCAGCAGCGCCAGGTCGGGCCACTCCTCGTTCAGGGCGCGCAGCCAGGCTGCGGGATCGTCCATGAAATCGATGTCGGCGATCAGCGCGGCCGGCTGCTCCAGGTGGATCGCCTGCGCGACGTCCTCGATCTTCTCGACCTCCACCGCGGCGTAGCCCTCCGCCTCCAGCCGCCGCGCCAGCAGGCGCCGGTCCTTGTCGACCCGCGAGAGCACAGCGATCGTCGCCCGCGGCTCCTCGCGCTCGTTCTCGGGCGCCCTCTTCTCGCCCAGCGTGATCTGCACGGCGTCGAGCAAGGCGTTGGCGCGGAAGGGCTTCGACAGGAAGGCGTCGGGCTTGAGCAGAAAACGGTCGGCGCCGAGCTCGAGCCCGCGGCGACGATCGACCTCCGACACGTAGATCGCCGAGATCAGAATCACCGGCACCTCGGCCAGGGCCGGGTCGCGCTTCATCGCCTCCAGCACCACGTAGCCGTCCTTCTCGGGCAGCAGGATGTCGGTAATCACCAGGTCGGGAAGGTGCAGGCGGACCTTTTCCAGCCCGTCGTGGCCGTCGGCGGCCATCACCAGGTCGTAATCCTGCGGGCCGAGCACCGTCTCGAAGAGCCGGCGGGTGGCCGGATCGTCTTCGATGACCACGATCTTCGGGTTGCGCATCGTCATCGCTCGGTGCCGTGTGCGGGGCGCCTGCCCCCTGCCAGGAGCTCGTCCACCTGCTGCACGAAGGCCCGGGTGTCGATCGGCTTCGACAGGTAGTCGTCGCAGCCCGCCCCCAGGAAGCGCTCGGGATCGCCGGGCATCGCGTGGGCGGTCACGGCCAGCACCCAGAGCGAGCGCAGCGCCGGATCCTCGCGGATCTCACTCAGCACGTCGAGCCCGCTCATCTTCGGGAGCTGCATGTCGAGCACCACCAGGCGTGGGCGCAGCCCTTCCCCGCGCAGCAGCTCCACCGCCTCGGCGCCGTGCGACGCGGTCGCCACCGAATGGCCGGCCGCGCTCAGCACCATCTCCAGCAGCCGCCGAGTCTCGTCGGAGTCCTCCACGATCAGAATGTCGACCTCTCGCTCCACTCAACCTCCGATGGCGCGGTTGCGCCGCTGGTCCAGGCGATCGATCAGCTCGGCCAGATTCTCTTCCAGCTGTGGGTCGGCCGCGACCAAGCCCTCGACGGTCGGCGGAAAACCGCGCCGCTCCTGCGGCGGGACCTTGCGCCGGGATACCAGGATCAGCGGGATCGGCAGCTGCTCCCGGCTCGGAACCACGCGCCGGGTCTGGTTGGTTCCGATATCGAGCACCACCAGGTCGCATCCGCCGCCGAGCGGCTGCTCGTCCGACACCTGGGTGCGCACGTCCCAGCCCGGGCGGTCGAGAGCGGTGACGATCCGCCCGCGGATCTCGGCATCGTCGGAGATCACCTGGATACGGGTGCGGCGCCACTCGCCCAGCTTGGCTATGCGCGCCAGGAACTGCTCCCGGGGCACCGGCTTGGTGAAGTAGTCGGAAGCTCCGAGACCAATTCCAAGGCCCGGATTGCCGAGCACGCTGGTGATGATGACCGGGATCCGCTCGGTCTTCGGCTCGGCCTTGAGCTGCTCCATGATGCTCCATCCGTCCATGTCGGGGAGCATCACGTCGAGCACGATGACCCGCGGCCGCGAGCGCCGCGCCAGCGCCAGCGCCTTTTCGCCGGTGGTGGCCGTCAGCACCTCGTAGCCCGCCCCTTCGACCAGGCGGCGCAGCAGCTTCAGCGAGTTCAGATCGTCCTCCACCAGGAGGATGGGACGCGGCGCCTCCTCCGCCCGGATGCTGCCCTCCAGCGCCGAGGGGGCGATGCAGGGCAGAACCAGCTTGAAGGTGGCGCCCTTGCCGATCTCCGAGTCGACCCAGATCACGCCCTGGTTGAGCTCGATGAAACGCTTGGAGAGGGTGAGCCCGAGCCCCGAGCCCTGGTGTTCGCGGGTGTAGGAGCCGTCGGCCTGCCGGAACTCATTGAAGATCACCGATTGATCCGCCTTGGCGATGCCGATTCCGGTATCGGCGACCGAGATCAGGATCAGCGCCTCGGGCGGGAGCTGTCCGCCGCGGGCCGCGTGACGCTCGGCGCAGTCGGCGTCGGCGGCAACCGCCGAGAGGGTGATCCGACCGCGATCCGGGGTGAACTTGGCGGCGTTGCCGACCAGGTTCAGCAACACCTGTTTGAGCATGCCGCGGTCGGTGTAGACGCGCTCGCCGCCGCCGGAGATCTCGGTCAAGAGCTCCAGCCGTTTCTTGCTCGCCAGACCGCTGATCGTGGTCTCGACCTCTTGGAAGAGCTCCTCGACCTCGATCTCGGCCGGCGAAGGCTCCATCTTGCCCGACTCGATGCGCGACAGATCGAGGAGCTGATTGATCAGGTTGAGCAGATGCCGGCCGCTGGTCAGCACGTCGTTGACGCAGCGCGCCTGGGCCTCGTTGAGGTCGCCCGCCAGACCGTCGGCCAGCACCTCGCTGAAGCCGATGATGGCGGTCAGCGGGGTGCGCAGCTCGTGGCTGGTATTGGCCAGGAACTCGGTCTTCAGTCGATCGGCCTCCTGGCTCTCTTCGAGCGCCAGCTCGCGCTCGTGGAAGAGGCGAGCGTTCTTGATCGCCGCCGCCATCTGCGCCGCGAAGAGGGTGAGGATGTCGCGGTCGGCCGGGCTCAGCACTCCCTTGCGCTCCGACTCGATGTCCAGCACTCCGAGCAGCTCTTCGCCGTGGACGATCGGCACCGCCAGCTCGGCGCGCGCCCCCGGCCAGCCGGTCTGGCAGCGCGGCTCTTCGCGCACGTCGGGAACGATCAAGGGCTCGCGGGTCAGGCCGACGTGCCCGCAGACGCCGCTGCCGAGCGGAACCCGCACCACGCCCTCGCCCGAATGGCCGCGAAATGCCTCGACGGTGAGCGCGCGGCGTTCCCGGTCGTAGAGCAGGATCGCCGCGTTGTGGTATCCGAGGCTCTCGTCCAGGATGGTCAGCGCCCGGTCCATCAAGTCCTTGAGATCGTAGGTCGATACCAGCGCCCGGCCGACGTCGAAGAGGGCCCGGAAACGGCGTTCGCTGGCGTGGGTGCTGCCGTGGATCCGGGCGTTCTCGATGGCGATCGCCAGGAGCGGCGCCAGCAGGGTGAGAACCTGCACATCGCGCTCCCCGAAGGCACCGACCTCGGAGGACTCGATGTCGAGCACGCCGATCACCCGGTCCCCTTTTCGCAGCGGGACCGCCACCGCCGAGCGCGAACCTTCGATGCCGAAGACGAAGCGCGGGTCGCTCCGCGCGTCGGGCACCTGGACCGGCTTGCAGGTGGCCATCACCTCGCCGCAGATGCCGGCCCCCGCGGGAATCAGGATGTCGTCGGCGCGGGCCCGCGGGAAGCCGCGATGGGCGGCGCAGAAAAGGTCGCCGCCACCCGCCGCCGGGAGCACGATCGCCGACTGCGCATAGTGGAAGCGTTCCTCGAGGATCTCCAGAACTCCGGAGAGCAGCCGCTCCAGGTCGAGGTTGCTGACCACCGCCCGGCCGAGCTCGTAGAGGGCGGAGAGATCCTGGACCCGCTCTCCCAGGTCGCTCACCAGGCGGGCATTGGTGATCGCCACCGCGGCCTGGTCGGCCACCCGGCGGGCGCGGCCCAGGGTGCGCTCGTCCCAGCTCCGGACCGGCTGCGCGGCGATTAGGGCCAGCACACCGATGGTCTCGGCGCCGCCCAGGATCGGGACGTAGATCGCGGCGTGCTCGGGGTAGGGATCGGGGCCTTCGGAATAGGGATTCTCGGCCGCGTTTTCGACCGTCACGGCACGCTTGCGCTGGTAGGCCTCCAGGGCGGCCGAGCGGCTGTCGAAGGCGACGAAGGGTGCGGCGCCCTTCGCGCCCCAGTCGGGCGACACCGCCGCGCCTTCCAGGCCCTCGGCGACCCGCAGCAACACGTAGGCGCGCGCCGCGCCGAAGACGATCCGCGAAGTGTCGACCAGGCCGCGCAGGGTGGCGCCCAGGTCGGTGGAGCGCAGCACCGAGCGGGCCACCGCGTAGAGCAGGCCGAGCTCGGCCGAAGAGAGCTCGCGCTCCTCCGTGGTGGCGGCCAGCTCGCGGCGCTTCGACTCGATCTCCTCCTCGCCGCGCTCGATCCGCTCCTCGAGCAGCGAGTGATAGCGCACCAGCCCCTCGATCATCTCGTTGTAGCCCTGCGCCAGCTCCTCCAGCTCGTCGCCGGTGGCGATGTGAACCCTGCGCCCGAGATCGCCGTGGGTGACGGCCCGCACCGCCGCCCCGATCTCGTGGATCGGCGCCAGAATCCGCGCCGACCAGAAGCCGCCGCTCCACACCAGGAGGATGGTCAGCACCACGGCGAGCGTCACGATCAGGGTGGCGAGCAGCCGGGACGACTCCAGCGCGTGCTCCAGGTCGCTCTCGACCACGACCAGAAGCGGGGTCGCGGCTCCGGAGACGTTGGCGGGAGCGAAGCCGACCAGGCGCTGGTTGCCACCCGCTCCACCCTCGCGCTCGATGATGTCGAAGCCGACCGATTCGCGCTCGAGCAGCGAGGCCATGCGCGGATCGAGCTGGGTGCCGGGCCTGCGGCCGCCGAGCACCCGCCCCGCGGCGTCGATGTGCCAGATGCGCCGGTGGGGGACCTCGGAGGCGTCGCCGACGGCGCCGAGCAGGGGCCGGGCGTCGAGCTCCGCGACCACTCGACCGCGCCGGCGTCCGTCGAAGTCGGTGACCGCCTCGCGCACCCGCAGCACGGCTCGGCCGTCGCTCTCGCTCCAACCGAGCTGCGGCAGATCGGAAAGGGCGCACAACGCCGCGGCTCGCCGCGGGTCGTCGAGGCCGTGGGCGGCGACCACCCGACCCAACCCATCGGTGACGCAGGCACGGATCACCGGCAGCCCGACCTCGATCAGGTCGGAGCCGAGATCGAGGGGCTGCGGCGCCCCTCCGCGCAGCGCCTCGAGAATGTCGGGGCGGCGCAGCGCGCCCGCCAGGCGCTCGGAGTGCAGCGCCGCCTGCTCCTCCAGCCGATGGGCGCTCAGAATCGCCGCCTGGGCCAGCGTGGTGCCGACCGAGGAGCGCAGCGCGGTGCGGGAGGTCAGGAAGGTGGCCGCGAGCCCGAGTATCAGCGGCAACGCCCCCGCGATCGTGAAGTAGATGATCAGCTTGCGGCGCAGCCCCCGCCTGCGTCCATCGACGGCGCTCATGGGTCGGTCCCGGCGTGGCTCATGCGGGAATGATCCCCGGCCGGGGCGCGCTTTTCAACCGCCCCGCGCAGCCACGAGGACGGTCACGTCGTCGCGGCGGCCGGGATGGGAGCCCAGCTCTTCCAGCAGCCGGGCACGCATCGCCCGGGGTCGGCCGGGGGCGGCGCGAGCGGCGTCGGTGGCGGCCCGCAGCAGCGGCCCCTCCGCCATCTCCTTGCCCTGTCGATCGGTCGCCTCGGCCAGTCCGTCGGTGTAGAGCACCAGGCACTCGTCCTCGGCCAGGCTGAAGCGCCCCACCCCTTGCACCGGATCGGGGATCATCGCCAGCCCCAGGGCGCTGCCCTCGGCGTCGATCTCCCGAACGCCGCGCGGCCCGGCCAGCAGCGGTGCCGGATGGCCGGCGCGCACCAGCTCTCCGCGGCCGCTCGCGGGGTCGATCTCGACGTAGGCCAAAGTGACGAAGCTGCCGCGGCGGATGGTCCGGCGCAGGGCGGCGTCGACCGCCCGCACCACCTCGGCCGGGGCACGGCGGCCATCGGCCATCGCCATCATCAAGCCCTTGAGCTCGGCCATGTAGAGGGCGGCGGTGACCCCTTTGCCCGACACGTCGGCCACCACCAGCGCCACCCGCCCGCCCGGCAGCGAGAAGTAGTCGTAGGCGTCGCCGCCGACATCGCGGGCCGGTCGCGAGTAGGCCGCGAGCCGCAAGCCGTCGAGCTCGGCGTCGGGGGCCGGGAGAAGCCCCTCCTGGATGGTGGCGCAGGCGGCGATTTCGCCCTCGATGCGCTGCGCCTCGACCTTCTCGGAAACGAGCTGGTCGAGGTCGCGCGCCATGGCGTTGAAGGAAAGGGCCAACGCCCCGAGCTGGTCGCGGCTGCCCGCCGGCAGTCGCACCGCGAAGTCGCCGGCGGCGATGCGCCGCGCCGCCTCTTCCAGCCGGTCGGTCGAGCGTCCGACGCGATGCCCCACCCACATCGAGAAGGCGATCAGCAGCGCCTCGGCGAGAGCAAAGGCACCGAGCAGGCCCGCCACGATGGCCCCGATCGGCAGACCCTGGTGCTCCGCCAGGCGCGCCGCCAGGGCGCTGACCGAGTCCTCGATCAGCACCAGACCCGAGACATCGCTGGGGCCGCCGACGAGTCGGTGGGTGTTGGTCACGTAGAGGATCGGCAGCTCGCGCCAGCGCAGATTGACCTCGGCGTGCACCTGCTCGCCGCTGAGCGACTGCAGGGTCAGTCCGCGCTCGTTGAACTCAACCCCCACCGAGGTCTCCTGGTCGCCCTCGGCGGCGTCGGAAGCGTCGCCGCGCAGGAGCACCAGCGAGACCTCGCGGCCGGTGGCGGCGCTCAACCGCTCGAGCAATCCCGACTCGAGCTCGGCGCGTGCCTCGATCGCTCGCCGCGCGTCGATGCCGACCCGCAGCACCAGCTCGGGCGCAGCGCCCGGGACCTCGTGAACCCGCACCCGTGGCTGTCCCTCCGGCGCCAGATCGCCATCGATCCAGCCCAGCGACATCCCGTGCACCGGCGGCAGGGGAGCCCCCGGCTGGTGGGCGGCGCCGAGGTCGCGGATCAAGCGCTGCGCGGCGTCGATTTCGGTCAGCGCCGCCTGGCGCACCGCCGTCATCTGCTGCGCCGCCAGGAAGACATAGAGGCTGATCATGGCCAGGAAGGAGAGCAGCACCGGCGGGACGACGCCGAGCAGGGCGTAGCTGATCATCAGCCGAAAGCGCACCCGCTGCGCCCGCCAACGCGCCACGCGGATCAGCGATACCGAGGTGACGACGAGCAGCGCCGCCCACAGCAGCGCAATCAGTCCGCCGGAGCCGCCGGGGGCCCACACCATCAGCGCTGCCGTCGAGACGGCGATCGCGGCGAGCAGGACCAGGCTCCAACGGCCGGGCTTGCGCGGCGCTGGTTCGAGATCGGCGGGGTCGGGGTGGTTCACGGCGTGGGGCGGGCGGGAGTGCGGCGCGACGGTAGCACGGGGGCGGGAGGATCGGAGCAGCCTCGAGTGCGAGGATCGCGCTCCATCTGGCCCGGCACCGGCCACCGCTATTCCCCGGCGGCTCAACCCGACCCGGGAGCGCCAACCCGCCGCCACCAGATCCCGGTCCACTCCGGCACACGGTCCCACGACTCGCGACGGATCCGCTCCACCAGCTCCTCTCCGAAGAAGAAGCCGCAGGCCCGGGCGGCCTCCTCGGAGCTCCCGAACTGGTAGTCCGTGGAGATCACTCCGCGCCGAAAGCCCCGATCCTGCTCCAGGTGCCGGTAGTAGGCGCCCAGAGCTGCGTTGGGTGCAGCGGGCTCCAGGGCCCCGGTGCCCAGAGTCTCGATGATCACGATGGTGCCCCCGGGGCGCGTCACCCGCGCCATCTCCGCGAGGCCGGTGGCCAGCAGCCCTTCCCAGCGCGCCGGCTCCCAGTGGGTGAGATGCCCGAAGACCCAGCCGGCGATGGCGAGATCGACGCCGGCGTCGTCGCTGGGGATGGCCTCGGCCGAGCCCGGCACCAATCTCCAGCGCTCCGGCTGAAAGAGCGCGACGAGCCGCTCATCCGCAACCCGCAACATGGCCTCGGCCGGCTCGACCCCCAGGACGTGACGGCAGCCGCCCTGCAGCAGCAAGCGCGTGATCCGTCCCGTGCCGACGCCAACCTCGGCCACTCGCGCTCCCGCCAGAGGATGGATGTCCTGCAGCGCGGGAAGCAGCCTGCCCTCGCAGTCCTCGGCGTCGACCAGGCGGTCGTAGGCCGCCGCCTGGTTTCGGTAGACGTCGCGGCAACGATCGTTCATTCGTCCTTCGTTCCGGCATTGCCCCCTCATGCCGCCCCCGGGCTCCTGCCGGCGCATCCGGCCGGCGTGGGAGCAGAGAGATGCGCCGATGGTGATCGATGCCTCGTAGGATAATGCCCGGGGCCACTCCTCGCGTGGAGAGCCACCATCCGAAGCCCCGGCGCCCCGCCCCACGTTGACGCCATCCCCCCCCTGGGCTACGTTCGCTGCGAGAGCGAAAACCGACCCTATCAGCGAGGGCCCATGCCCCTCTTGGAGGACTCATGAAGCTCAAGGAGCATCGCCGCGAGGGCGTGGTGGTTCTGGTCGCCAAGGGCAGGATCCTCGGCGGATCCGATACCGAGCTGCTCGAATCGACCGTCAAGGAGCTGATCGACACCGGCGCGCGTCGCGTCGTGCTCGACCTGGCCGACGTCACCCTGGTGAACTCCAGCGGACTGGGCAGCATCATCAGTTGCCACGCCTCGCTGAAGAAAGCAGGCGGCGACCTCAAGCTGCTCAAGGTCTCGAACAAGATCGAGTCGCTGCTGGTCATCACCAAGCTGATCACCGTCTTCGACTCCTTCCACAGCGAGGACGAGGCGATCGCCGCATTCGCCGAAGGATCGGACTGAGATGGCCGAGCCCGGCCTGGTGATCACCCGCGCCGAGCACGGCGAGGTCACGGCACTGCGCCTGGAGGGCTTTCTCGACGCCCACACCGCCCCCGATCTGGACCAGGAGATCCGGGCGCTGATCGAGGGCGGCCGCAGCCGAATCGTGGCCAACCTCGAGCGCCTCGACTACATCTCCAGCGCCGGCCTGGGGGTGTTCATGAGCCACGTCGAGGCCCTGCGCGCCGGCGGCGGCGACCTGCGGCTCTGCGCCCTGGTGCCGAAGGTGCGGCGGGTGTTCGACATCGTCGGCTTCTCGCGGGTGTTCCGGCTCTACGAAGAGGAACCGAGCGCGCTGGCCGACTTCGCCGCCAAGGAGCCGGCGCCGTGACCATGTCGCCAGGGGAGTACGTCTTCAAGATCCCCGGCAGCACGGCCAATCTGCAGCTGATGCGCGAATTCGTCGGCCGCGTGGCGCGGCGCTGCGGATTCGGCGACTCCGACGTCGACGACATCGCCCTGGCGGTCGACGAAGCCTGCGCCAACGTGCTGGAGCACGGCGCCGCCCGGCGCGCGCGGCAGATCGACGTGCGGGTGCGCGACGAACGCGGCGGCCGCTTCTCGGTGACGGTGCTGAACCGCGGCACCCGGATCCCTAGCGAGCGCTTCGATGCGCCCGATGCCCGGCGCCGGATCCGCGCCCGCGAGCCGGGCGGCCTCGGCCTCTTCCTGATCCGCGCCCTCATGGACGAGGTACAGCTGGAAAGCCGCTCGGCCCGCACCCAGAGCCTGACCATGGTGAAGTACCGGCCGCCGACCGCGCCCGGCCCGCGGTGAGCGACTCCCCTTCGCCCGCGCTCCAGGCCCACCTCCTCGACAGCCTCTACGAGGCCGCGTCGCTGCTCGAGCGCGGCCGCTCCGAGCCCGATCTGTGCCGCAACCTGCTCCTGGGCGCGCTCGGCTCGCTGGGAATGACCCGCGGCGCGGTGCTGCTGCGGCGGCCGGCGGGACTGGAGGTGATGGCGGCCACCGCCGGCAGCCTCGCCGCCGGACCGCTCCAGGCCGGCGCCGGGCTCGACGCCGAGCTGGAGGAGCTGCTGGCCGGCGCCACCGCCCCCCCCGGCGGCGGGCTGCGGGCGGCGGGACTGGACTGCGCGGTCCCCCTGCGGGTCGGGGAGCGGAGCCTGGGACTGATCTGCCTCGGACGGCCGGCCGCCGGCGGCGAGCTGGGGGCCCACGAGGAGCGTTTTCTGCGCGCGCTGGCCGCCTTTCACGCGGTATCGATCCGCGACGTTCAGGACTGCCAGCGCCTCTCCGAGACCAACGACGACCTGGCGCGCCGCAACAGCGAGCTGCAGAGCCTCTTCGAGCTGAGCAAGCGCTGCTCCGGCACCATCGAAGAGCGCGAGATCCTGGATCTGCTGGCCTTCTCGCTTATGGGAGCCCTGACCTTGACCCGGGTGAGCGTGCTGCTCGCCGCCGAGGACCAGTGGACGGTCGCGGTGGAGAAAGGCCGGGCGCTGCCGCCCGAGCTCCTCGACGCGCTGCCGCGGCCGGGCCCGGAGGCGGCGCGCAGCGGCCCGTGGCGCAAAGTGGCGCGCGACGCCGGGCTCGGAGCCTGCGTGCCGGTCAGCGCCACCTCCGGGCTGGCGGCCTGCGTGGCGGTCGGGGAGCCGCTCTCGGGGCGCGGGCTGGAGGCCGAGGATCGGCGCCTGATCGCGACCCTCGCCGCGGTGACCTTGGGCGCGATCGAGAGCGCGCGCCTGTTCCAGGACGCGCTGGAGCGCCAGCGCCTGGAGCGCGAGCTGGCGATCGCCCGAACCATCCAGGAGGGGCTCTGCCCGCAGACCCTGCCGGAGCTCCCGGGCATCGAGATCGCGGCCCTCACCCGACCCTCCCGCGAAATCGGGGGCGATCTCTTCGAGGCGCTGCGCCTGGAGGACGGGTCGGTGCTGCTGGCGGTCGCCGACGTCACCGGCAAGGGAGTGCCGGCGGCGCTCCTGGCGGCATCGATCCAGGCCGCCATCCGCACCCTTTCGCGCATCGGCCTGGGGCTCGCGGAGCTGGCGCGGCGGGTCAACCAGCTGGTCTGCGAGCAGACCGACGCGGGGCATTTCGCCACCTGCTTCCTGGCCCGCTACCACCCCGCCACCGGACGCCTGGCCTGCTGCTGCGCCGGCCACGATCCGGCCTTCCTGCTCGAGGGCCGCGGCGGCCTGCGCACCCTGTCGACCGGCGGGCTGCTGCTGGGCGTGGTGCCGGAGGCCGGCTACCAGGTCGAGGAGCTCTCCTTCGACCCCGGATCGGTGCTGGCGATCTACACCGATGGCCTCACCGAGGCCCAGGCGTCGGTGTCGGGGAATGGGGAGGATGGGGTGGGCGCAGAGGGCGAGGAGCTGGGGCCGGAGCGGCTGGCCGCCATCGTCCGCGACGCCCTGGACTGCTCCGCTCTCGACCGGGCCGCCGCCCGGATCCTGGCCGCGATCGACACCTTCACAGCGGGTGCCCCCCCCTCCGATGACCGCACACTGCTTCTGTTGAGACGCTGAGCGTGAACCGACACCAAGCCGCGAAGCGAGCGGTGCTGATCGCTCTGTCTCTGGTGCTGGTCTGGGCGGTCCGCCACGACCCTCTCCCCTACCTGCGCGGTCCCGCTCCCTTTCCCGAGTGGCGCTGGCTCTACCTGGCCAAGCCGACCCTCGAGCGCGCCTTCCCCGCGGCGCTCTGCGCGGCGGCCATCCTCGGCCTGATCGCCCTCTCGGGGCGGCGCGCGCGCCACCCGAAGCGCGCCGCCGCCGCACTGATCGCCCTGGGCATCCCCATCGGCGCCGGCTTCCAGGTGGCGCTGCTCGACCTCGAGATCGAGGGCGCATCCGCCACCTTGGTGCACCGCACGGCCGATCCGCTCTTCACCTCCTACCTGAGCGTCGCCGCGTCGCCCGATGCGCGCGATCCGCGCGCCCTGCTGGAGCGCTCCCGTGAGCTGCGCCGCGCCTGGGCGCGCTGGGCGCCCCATGCCGCCACCCATCCGCCGGGGGCGGTGCTGCTCTACCGCGCCGGGATCGAGCTCTGCGCGCGCACCCCGGCCCTCGGCCGCGCGCTGGTGGAGCGGGTGCGGCGCTCCGGCGTCGACCCGCGCACCCTGCGCCCGCCGCTGCCGCCCCCGGCGCTGGCCGCCGCGCTGCTGCTGCCCTGGCTGTTGGCACTGGCGGCGGCGGCGAGTGCCGCGCCGGTGGCCTGCGCGGCCGCCGGGCTGCACGGCGACCCCCTGGCGGCGGCCCGCGCCGGGCTGCTCTGGCTGCTGCTGCCGGGTCCGGTCCTGATGCTCCCCGAGCTGGACCAGGCCCTGGCCCTGCCGGTGGCGCTGACAATCGCGGCGCTGCTGGCGGGGGCGCGGGCGCCCGCGCCCGGCCGGGCGGCGCTCTGGGGAGCCCGCGCCGGAGTGGCCGCGGCGCTGGCCAAGCAGCTCTCTTACGGCGCGGGGGCGCTCCAGGCGATCGGAGGGGCCGCCGCCCTGGCGGCCGGCTTCGAGAGGGCCCACGCGCCGCGCTCGGCGCGCTCGATCGCGGCGGCGGCGGGAGCGGCGCTCGCCCTGGCCCTGATCCTCTTCCTGCTGCCGACCGGGCTCTTGCACGCCTCGCCCCTGGCCGACGCCCGCTCCGCCCTGGCGATCCACCGCGCCGGCTTCACCCTCCCCCGTGACTACCGGCTCTGGCTGCTCTTCAATCCGATCGACTTCCTGCTCTTCCTCGGCCCCCCGCTGGCGCTGGCCGGCCTGCTGCGTCTCGATACCGCGCCCCCCGCCCCCGCCGCGCGCCGCTTCGCCCGCGCCTTCGCCGCCGGCGCCTTTGGGCTGCTGCTGAGCGGCGTCCTGCGCGGCGAAGCGGGCCGCATCGCCATCCCCCTGATGGCGCCCGCGCTGCTGGCCTTCCTGCCGCGCCCGGGCCGCGGCGACGCGCTGCTGATCGGCGCGTTGCTGCTGCTGCTCGACGGTGCCTTGCGGCTTTCCTGGCAGTTGCCCTGATCCAACACACAACGCCGGAGCGCGCGGTCGAGGTGCAACCCGAGGCGATCGGCCGCGTCCTGTCACCGTGGCTCCGGGGACCCGAGAAGCGGCGGTCGCCCATGTGGAGCTGCTCGTGGAGCGGCTTCGCGTGGTGAGCCGCCAGATCCGGCGGTGTCACCAACGGCTCGACGCGCTTTGCGATGCGCAGACTCCGGAGAGCGATGGCGAGGAGTCGATTCCTGGGGAGCAAAACGAAGAGCGCGACGTCGAGATCCTGCGTTCCTTGCCCGTGCCAGCCGGAAGCGGCGGGTGGTGGTCATGCGCCGCGCCTGCCACCCCCGGCTGCGCGATGCTCCGAACCGGCGCCTTGTACCACCCCGCCCGCCGCTGCACCGCACCCCAGCGTTCCGCGGCATAGGCAATCGTCCGATCGCGAATCCCAGGGATTCCGTCCGGTCTCCGCCCCCGGAGTCGTGACGGAGCTCACCCTGGTGCGTGAGTGGATCGTTCCATCAGCCGTAGGGGCCGTCGAGCCTCTCGGGTGATTGGTGGAGGGAGGCGTTTGTCCGCTGCCGATGGGGGCTCCGGCCGTCCCATCCGGCGGGAGGTCCGCGGCGCCGAGATCTCGGATCCCGGAGAAGCCGAAATCCACACCCGCACGCAGGCTCCGCTCCGGCCTCGCGGCATCAGGGTCGGAATCCGGTCGTAGCTCGCGACTCCGATCGAGGAGCTGAGGGTTGCGGCCAGATTCTGGTCACAACTCCCGACTCTCGATCGAGAGTCGCGAGTTACGGCGCGAATACGGTCGTGGCTCCGGTTTCATCGCGATGAGTGACGAGTTATGACGGATATACGGTCGTAGCTCCGCACTCTCGATCGAGAGTGGCGAGTTGTGTCGCGAAAGGGCGTCATGACTCGCGGTTCCGGGCGCGGAGCTGGGCTTTGTGTCGGGGCAGCGCGCGGGGATCGTGGAGCCTCCCGTGGGCCTGGACGGCACGGGCGCGCGCACCCCGTGGATGGGGCTTCTGGCCGTCCCATCCGGCGGGAGGTCCGCGGCGCGGCGCCGAGTCGGTCGTGGAAGCGGAGACCCTTTCGGCGAAACCGACTACGGGGCTGCAACAGATGCCGCGGCTGTCCGAGCAGGTAGGCATGCTCTCGAGCATTCCATCTGTCCAGCCGCCGGTGCCGTCCCACCGCCCGCGACCTGCCCCACCGTCCGAAGACCATCCTCCTCTACAAGGCGTCCGGGGTCACAGCCCCGGAGTTCTTCGTTGCCTGATGGTGAGGAGTCCCTGCCCGACTCCTTTGCCCGAATCGGGCATGGGCAGGGGCATGAACACCCCAACCAAAGGTATTCGCGGCTTGGGTCGATCCTCTCGATGTACCAGTACATCCGGAGGAGAACCATGTCGTCCCCCGTCGTCCTGCTCCTGGTGCCCGGACTGACCTCGCAGGCGGGGTTGATCCAGGCGCTCGGCTGGCCGGGCTGCGCCTGCGGCTCGTTCGCGCCGATGAGCGAAGCGATCGATCCCGAATCGGTGCTGCTCGGCGGCGCGCTGGCGCCCGCCCTCGGCAGCGACATCCGCGTCGTGCTGGCGACCTACGGCATGACCACCGAGGAGCTCGACCTGCGCCGCGACGAGGCGCTCCAGTCCAACGCCGGCGCGCGCTCCGCGTGCGCCATGGGAACCGCCCTGGTGATCGCCCGCGGCGTCGATCCCGATGGCTGGCTCGACTTCGCATCGTCCCTGCCCGAGCTCAACGTGCTGGTGGTCGGCCACAGCACCGGCACGCAACCCGGCGCCTTGCTGGCCGCCGGCCCCGACGTCATCCCCGGGGCCTGGGTGGAGGCTCGGCCGATCGATCTGCTGCCGACTCTGCTGGCCCATTTCGAGGTGCTGCCGCCGCCGGGTCCCGCCCCGCGGGGGCGCATGATTCACCAGATCTTCCGCTGGGCCCATCCCGATCGACCCGCGGAAAGCAGCGCCGCAACCGGCCGCGCGGCCGACGACCAACGGGAGTGAGCCGATGAATGCCGATCCTGGACTGCGCAGCGAGCTCGACGACGAGGTCTGGCTGCGCCTGCTGGACGATATCGAGCGCCAGCTCATCGCCGAGCAAGCGCAAGGCCCTCCGCTGCGGGTGCTGGAGATCGCGCCGCGCCTCGGTGGCGTGGCGACCCTGCTCTGCGACCGCCACCAGGTCCGTGTCCTGGACCAGGGCGAGACCCCCCTCTCCCCGGCCCTGACGCGCCACCGCTTCGCCCTGCCCTTCCCCGACTGCGAGGACGAGAGCGTCGACCTGGTCCTGCTGCTGGGCCGGCTGGAGCACGACGAGGCCCCCGCCGCCACCCTCGCGGAGGTGCGGCGGGTGCTGCGCGAAGGCGGCCGGCTGGTGTTCGCCGTGGTCGACCCCCGCGCACTGCCCGGGGCACGCCCCCCCTACCCTGAGATCCTCTCCGAGGCGGCGCTGCCGGGACTCCTGGCGCGCCACGACCTGCTCATCGAGCGCCTGCATCCCTGGGGCCCGAAGGGGGCCGAGGCACATGCGCGGGTGGGAGTGGCGCTGCGCGCCCTGCGCTCGGCGGCCGCGGAGCACAACCGAATCGGGGTGACCCTCTTCCAGCAGGGCAAGACCGGCGAGGCCTGGTGCCGCTTCCAGCGCGCCATCGATCTCGATCCCTCGCTGGCCGACGCCCTCTTCAACCGCGCCTCGCTGCAGCGCCTCGGCGGCCGCCCCGACCTGTTCCGCGCGGGGCTCGAGGCGGTGCTGCGCATCGCCCCCGACCATCCGGGAGCCAACGCCGAGCTGCAACGCCAGACTTCTGATCCCACGCTCGAGGCGCCGCAGGCGCTGGAGGTCGCACCATGAGCGACGGCCGCTTCGCATCGACCCGCATCGCCCTGATCTACGACGACCAGGTCCGCCCCGACACCACCGGCGGCTACTGCCTGCGCGCGCTGGAGAAGATCTGCCAGCCGACCCACGTGCGTCCCAAAGAGCTGTACGGCCTGGAGCAGCGCTTCGATCTCTTCCTGAACATCGACGACAGCTTCCGCTACCTGCTCCCCGCCGAGCTGCGGCCGGCCGCGTTCTGGGTGATCGACACCCACCTGCAGTACGACTGGGACCTGCACAAGGCGCGCAGCTTCGACTGGACCTTCGCGGCGCAGAAGAACGGCGCCGAGCGGCTCGCCGCGGACGGCGTCGAGCAGGCCGCCTGGCTGCCCCTGGCCTGCGACCCCGAGATCCACCGCCGCGACCCCAAGATAGACGCCGAAGAGGATGTGGTGTTCGTCGGCAACATCTTTCCGGGTCCGCGCAAGGAGCTCCTGGAGGCGGTCGCTCGGGAGTTCCCCAAGCACTTCATCGGCCAGGCCTTCTTCCGCGAGATGGCCGAGCGCTTCTCGTCCGGCAAGATCCTGGTCAACCAATCGATCAAGGACGACGTGAACATGCGCGTCTTCGAGGGCTGCGCCTGCGGGCGGCTCTTGATCACCAACGATCTGCGCCACAACGGCCAGGAGGAGCTGCTGCAGAACGGCCGCCACCTGGTCACCTTCGATTCGATCGACGACGCGCTCGGCAAGCTGCGCCACTATCTGGCGGAGGACGAGGAGCGCGAGGCGATCGCCGCCGCCGGAGCCGAGGAGGTGCGCCGCAACCACACCTACGCCCGGCGCATGGAGCAGCTCTTGGAGACCGCGGGACGCGCCGGGGCGGGAGAGGGGCAGGCCTTCTCGATCCGTCGCCGGCAGCTGCCCCTGACCTCGGTGCTGGTGCTGGCGCACGACCAGGAGAAGTACAACCGCATGTGCGTCGAATCGATCCGGCGCTACACCCGGGTCCCCTACGAGCTGATCCTGATCGACAACGGCTCGAAGGACGGCACCCTCGAGCTCTTCCGCTCGGTGCCCGGGGCCAAGGTGGTCGAGAACGGCGCCAACCTGGGTTTCGCCGGCGGCTTCAACCGCGGCATCGAAGCGGCGCGCGGCGACTACGTGGTGCTGCTCAACAACGACACCCTGGTCACCGAAGGTTGGCTGGAGAAGATGCTCGCCGCCTTCGACGCCGACCCCGAGCTGGCCGTCGCCGGCCCGATGACCAACTGCATCTCCGGCGCCCAGCTGGTGAAAGAGGTGTCCTACACCGACGAGGCCTCGCTGCAGCGCTTCGCCCGCGAGCGGGCGACCGATCTGGCCGGGCACCTGGAGCTGGTGTCCCGCATCACCGGCTTCTGCATGATGATTTCGCGAAGCGCGATCGAGCGCATCGGAACGCTCGATACGCGCTTCGGAATCGGCAACTTCGAAGACGATGACTACTGCGTAAGGACACGCTTAGAAGGTTTTCACGTAGGTATTTGCAGCGATGTATTCATTCATCACTTCGGTTCCGTAACCTTCCGCGCCTCGAAGCTCGACTACGGCGAGCTGCTGCAGAAGAACCAGGCTCTGTTCCGCGAGAAATGGACCCAGGCCGAGCCGCCGGCGCCGCGTCCCGCGCCAGCGCCCGCGCCGACCCCGGCGCCCGCTGCCGCGGCGCCGGGCTCGCAACCCGCGTCCCCGCCCTCCCCCGCACCCTCCACGTCCCCGCCATCGCTGCGCGAGGATCGCCTGAGCAAGGGCCGCGCCGTCTTCGAAAAGGGTCTCGCCCTGCACAAATGCGGCGAGCTGGAGGCGGCCAGCGAGGCCTACCTGGCGGCCGCCGCCCTGCTGCCGGATGCGCCCGCTCCCCTGGAACGTCTGGGCGAGATCCTGCTGGAGAACGGTGCTCCCGGCGAGGCCGCGGAAATCTACCAGCGCCTGGTGCGCCTGGTGCCGGCGTCGGCCGAGGCGGCCACCCGCCTGGGCATCGCCTACGCACGCGCCGGCCGCCAGCGCGAGGCGATCATGCAGCTTGAGAAGACCGCGTGTGAACAACCCCTCGCGCCCTCGGAGCGAGCCCTGATCCTGGCCTGGTCCGCCGACGCGCGCCTGGCGCTGGGCGACGCCGCGGGGGCCGAGAGCCTCTACCGGGGCGCCCTCGGAACTCTGCCCGACAAGCCCGACTTGCACGACGGCCTGGGGCGGGCGCTGGTCGCGGCCGGAAAGGAGCGCGAAGCGATCGAGGCGCTGCGACGGGCCTGCGAGCTTCCCGGCGCCGACCTCCGCTTCCGGGGCAACCTGGCGGCGGCGCTGTGGAGCACCGGCGAGCGCGACGAGGCCTTCGAGATCCTCTGCGCCGCGCTCAGCGAGGGTTGCGACGATCCGGTGGTGGCCGAAAACCTCGCGACCTGCGCGCTGGAGCTGGAGCGCCCCGGCGAGGCCCTGGCCCTGCTCGGACCGAAGCGCGAGCTCTGGGGCTCCGATCCACCGCCCTGGCTCGAGGCGCTCGAGGCGGTGGGAGTGGACGAGAACGACGGACAAGGTTGAAATCGGGGCCAGGGCAGGATAGGAATATTGGTTCCTTGATGCGTCCCCCCCTCTTTCCGACCCGCCCTTGCGGAGATTCGATTCCGTGACCGAGCGCCGACCTTTCTACGTGCTGCTGATGCTGGCCGGCATCGTGGTCCCCGCGCTGGTCGCGCTCTCGCCGCTGGTCTACGTGCGGATCGAAGGGGCCGGCATGTCGCTGCCCCTGCCGGCGCCGCTCTACGCGCGCTCCTACTCGCTCGCGGTGCTGCTGGTGGGACTGGCATCCGCCTTCATGCTGGGGCGCCGCTTCCTTGCCCGGGTCACGCTGCCTTCGCCGCGCAAGCTCTTCTTCGTCTTCTTGATGATCGGCTTCTACTTCTCGGTCCTTCCCGGCCCCTACGTCGGCACCCTGCTGCTGCTCTACTACGCGGCCCTGTTGGTCGTCGCCCTGCTGGGGGCCGATGTCCGACTGCGCTTCGCGGCGCTCAACTGGTGGATGCTGGTCTACCTGGCGGTGTGCGCCGCCAGCCTGCACATGCTGACCCGCGGCGGCAACATGTACCAGATCCGCGAGCTGCTGCAGCCCTTCTCGCGCTTCCTCTCGGTGCTCTTCATCATCAACTTCCTGCGCGACTGGGAGGACTTCGAGTTCGTGGCCAAGGTCTTCCTGGCCATCGGCTTCGTGGTGATCGTGGTGGCCGTCTACCAGGTGGCGATGTTCAGCCTCTTCGGCAAGATCACCTCGCTCATGTCCGAGGAGGAAGGAAGACGCCGCTTCTTCACCATCGCCGGCTTCACCTTCCTGCGCGCCACCGGGCTCTTCCGCCATCCGGCCTATCTGGGCGAGGTGTGCGCCCTCGGGGCGCTGATGCCCCTGGTGCAGATCTTCCGTCCCGGTCAGAGCTTTCGGCGAATCGTCATACTGCTCTTCGTGGTGGCGGTCATGCTGGGCGGCATGATCTGCTCCTTCAGCCGCGCCTCGTGGCTCGCCTTCCTGGTCGTGGCCGTGATCGCGTTACCCCTGCTAAAGCCCCGTTGGGCAGTGAGATACATCGTTACCGCCTCGATCCTGGGCGGTCTCTTCGTGCTCGCTGGGGGGCTCAACGCCTCGATCGATTACATGCTGGAGGCGAAGACTTCGTCGGTCGACTACAGAGTAGAGATCATGCGCTTGGGGCTCGATGCCTTCTCCCGCAGCCCGCTGCTGGGAACCGGGCTCGAGGCTTTTGTGCGATATCCTGGCAACATCGAGAAATTCCACGTCCACAACACGTTTATCATGGCCTTTACCGAGCTGGGTGTGATCGGCGGCGTGTTGATCCTCCTGATCTACATCCATGCCATCAATCGTTCGATCCGCAACCTGCTCATGGCGATCGATCCGCTGGATCGTAACCTCGCCGTGATCCTCTTCCTGGCGTTGGTGCTCATCCTGGTCATGCAGCAGTTCGAGCAAGCGCTCCACTTCCACATGAACTATTTTCTTCTTGGGTCGATCGAGGCAATGTCGATCTATCTCCGCCAAAAACAAGGAGAAAACACCGCCGCCAGGTTGCGACGCAGCGAGCTGATTCGCCACCTGCCGCGCACGAGATGGGCATGAGAGAGCTGAGCTTTCTGGACCTTGTGCAGGTCATCGCCTCACGGCGCCGCTCGATCCTGATGATCGTGCTGGTCTCGATGCTGGCCAGCGTCGGCCTGTCATCGGTGTTCCCTCCGGTGTACGAGATCACGCTCAACTGCCTCATGCCGCGCAACGCGCCGGCGGTGGGGCTGACGACTCCCCCCTCTTCGGAGATCCTGCGGCCCCTGCTGCCGGCGTCGGCGGACCACGATATCGATGCGCTGACCGATATCTTGTCGCTGAAGGCGATCGACGACCTGGCAGAGCAGATCGCGGGCGAGCGGATCAACACCTCGACCACCGACATCGACGTCGAGGACTCCGGTCTGATCACCATCACCACTTACGCGCGCCAGATCGAAGACGGGCAGCGCACCGCGCTGCGGGTCTACGACGCGATGAACGGGCTGTTCCGGCGAGTCTCGCTCGACAACAACCGCAGGGTGCGGGAGTTCATCGAGGGGGAGCTGGAGACGGTGCTGGGGCGCCGTGAGACATCGGAGGCGAAGCTGCTCGAGTATCACCGGCAGAAGGAGATCGTGAACCTCGACCAGGAGCTGAGCCTGCTGGTCAGCAAGCGCAGCACCTTCGCCGATCGCATCGACCAGACGGTGGTGGCGCTGCGCGAGTCGAACGGTCGTCTGGCGACGCTGCGGCGCGAGCTGAAGAAGGCCGAGGTCGAGGTGAGCACGGAGCAGCTCGCCGAAAGCTCGGTGATCACCCAGCTGCGCACTCAGATCGCCGAGAAGGAAGTGCAGCTCGCCACGGTTTCCCACGAGCTGACCGCCTCGCACCCCTCGGTGAGCTCGACCCAGGCCGCGCTCAAGGAGCTGCGGGCCTTGCTGCGCCAGGAGATCGAGCGCAACTTGCGGGTCGAGACCGAGGGTCTGAACCAGATCCAGCGCAGCATCCAGTCCGACTACATCTCCGAGCGGATCTCCAACGAGGCACTGAAGGCGGAGCGGGATGCGCTCCAAGAGGTCTACACCACGCTCAACGAGCACGCCATGGCGGCGCCCGAGATCCGCACCGCGATGAGCCGCCTCGCCGAGGATGTCACCCGCGACCGGAGGATGGAGGAGTCGCTGGCGACCCAGCTCGAAGAGGTGAAGATCCAGGGCGTGAAGGAGATGATCTCGTTCGAGATCATCGACGGGCCGAACGCGCCGACCAGCGCCCGCTATCCCAATACCGTCGCCAACGTTCTGGTGAGCGTGGCGCTGGCCTTGATCGTGTCGCTGGTCTACTGCGTGGTGGTCGAACGCAACGACCTGGAGCGGGAGCGCTCGATCCGCGGCGTGGTGTTCGTCGATCGAGACATGATCGAGGCGATGGGCGCCGGCGGGACGGAGGAGCAATGAGCCGCGACAGCCTGCTCGACCTGCTGACGCCGCTGGAACGCGCGACTCTGGAGCAAGAGATATCCGACTACTACTCGCAAGTTGCGGAGCAAGAGCTGAGCGAGGCACGGATTCAGGGCGACGAGGACTTCGCGATGGTGCGCCGCCGCGAGCTGGTGCGCCGCCTCAACGAGACCGCCCTCGGCCTGCTCTGCAGCGCCGCGGGGCTCTACTTCTGGACCTTCTTCAGCTCCCGCTTCATCTAGGGCACGACACAGGACGCCGCACGCATGGCCAGTGGATTCGACGAGAGAGCACGCATCAAGGCGGTGCGGGCCGCCTTCGACCAGCTCCTGCGCCCGCGCCTGGACGAAGAGACCCGGCTGTGCCGCGAGCAGGGCCAGGTGTTCTACCGGGGGCGCTGGATGCCCCAGAACGAGGCCACGCGAATCCACTTCATGATGGCGCGCGACTCCGAGCGCACCTTTTTCGACCTGGCGGTCCTGCTGGTCCTCTACGTCGCGCTCTTCGGTGCGGTGTTGTGGCGGGGTCCGGCGCTGCTGATGAAGATGCTCTAGGAGGCTGTTGCGCAACAGCCTCTTAGTTCAGGTAACCCAGCGAGCGCAGCTCCGCCTCGATGCTGGCGTCGAGATCGGGGTCGACCGCGAAGGAGCTGCGCTGCGCCTCGGTCTCGTAAGAGGCAATTGAGGCCGGCGGGCGGCGCGCCACTTGCGCGGCGTCGATCGCTTCCAGGAGCGGCCGTCCCGGCATGTCGCGGGCGATCGGGAATCCCATCAGGTAGAGCGCGGTGGGAGCGGCGTCGACCAGGTGGACCGGCTGCTCGATCAGCGTGCCCGGGCGGATGTCGGGTCCCCAGAGCAGCATGATGCCGTCGATGCGATGGTTGCCGCTCCAGTCGGCGCGCGACTTCCCCTTGGTCCACAGATCGAGGATCCAGCCGTGCTCCTCCTCCCACGGTCCCGCTCCGTGGTCGGAGATCAGGATCAGATCGGTGTTCTCGTCCAGCGCCGCGAGCAAGGAGCCGAGCATGTCGTCGACGTGCCGGTAGACCGCCTCGACCGGATCGAGGCCGACCTCGATCAGCCGCATGCCGGAGCTCAGCTGGGGATCGTGGAACTCCCAGAAATGATGCTGCACCACGTCCGGCCCCTTGACGTAGATCGACAGGAAGTCCCACTCCTCCTGTTCGGCCACCCGCGGCCCCAGAACCATGGCGAGGTTGTCGAACTCGAAGAGCTTCTCGACCTTGGGCGGCACGAAGCTGTCGGCGATCTGCTCGCCTTCGCAAGGGACGAAGATGTTGCCGACCGAAAAATCCGCTGCCAGCTCCGGCAGGGAGTAGCGTTCGACCAGGTCGGCCGGCACCACCCGGTCGGCGGCCTCGTGGCCACCGCGGTAGCGATCGGAGACCACGAAACCGTTGACATCCTCGATCGGCCAGGAGGGCCACCAGGCCACGCTGCCGACCTCGAGCCCGTACTCGGAGTAGATTTGCCAGAGCGACTGGACGCGGCGCATCGCGGCGTTGCTCGGCATGTAGCTCAAGGCGTCGGAGTGGAGCGGCAGACGGAAGGGGAGCGGCTCCTTCAGGCCGGGCACGAAGGTGACCTCCATGTCGAGGATTCCGTGGTCCTTCGCTTCGCGCCCGGTGATGACGGTGCTCCAGAGCACCGGCGAGCGCATCCCCCCCGAGGCACTGTTGGTCAGGGGCTGAATCGGTGAGACGGTCGAGTGGAGCGTGGCGCGCGCCCCCTCGGTGACCAGGCGCTGGAGATTGGGCAGCTGATCGCGCTCGAGCATCGGATCGATCACCTTCCAGGTGGCGCCGTCGACTCCGAGCAGCAGCACGCGGCGCCCGGTCGGTTGCAGCTGAGCCTCGATCTCGGCGCGATCGCCCCGCGCCTCCGGCAGGCGCGAAGACCAGGCCCCGAGCGCCAGCAGCAGCGCCAGCAGGGGTGGCGCCCCCCACCAGGGGCCGCCGCGCCGCGGCCGCACCAGGAACCGGGCGACCAGCCAACCCAGCAGCAGCGACACCACCAGCACCACCAGCGCCTCGAGGTGGATGGTGCCGTCGTGCGGGCTGAAGGGTCGCCGTGCCAGCACCCGCGCCGGGGCCACGATCGCGAAGGCGCAGAGCCCCAGAGCGGCGCCGGCGGCCACCCGGCCCGGGACCCGGCGGCGCCCGCGGACGAGCTGCGCCGCGAGCTCCAGCGCCAAGCAGAAGAGGCCCAGCGGCAGCCCGAAGTAGAGCAGGAAGTAACGCCAGATGCGCAGCAGGTCGCCGAAGAGCGGCTGCAGCTCCATCAGCCGCAGCAGCTGCAGCTCCAGCGCCAGCGAGCCGAGCAGCGCCGCCGCCGCTCCCCAACCGGCTCCCCTGCGCGCGGCATCGCGCCACGCGCTCGCCTCTCTTCGGCTCTTCAAGGTCTCTCCTCTGGGTCAGTGCAGTGGGCGGATCAGGGGCGCCGACCAGGGCGCGTCGAGGGTCAGAGTCCAGCGCCAGGCGAAACGATTCTGCTCGTCCACGAGCTGGGGGTGGCTCAGCCAGAGCGGCAGGTCGATACCGATGGGCAGCCGGCCGAAGAGCCGGGCGCGCAGACCGATTCCGGCATCACGAGGCATCCCCAGGGCGGGATCGTCGACCCCGGCTCCCCCCGGAGCGCAGGCGTCGAAGAAGAGCAAGAGGCGCGGCGCACCGAGCAGCCCGGTCAGCGGCAGCCCGAAGAGCGGCCAGGGATGCTCCAGCTCCAGGCTCGCCGCCGCCATGCGCTGCGCCGCCAGGTCGCCGGCGCCGCCAAAGTAGCCGCGCACGTTGCCCTCGCCCGGCATCCACAGATGCCAGTCGTCGGGGGCTCCGCCCGGCGAGGCCAGCCAGGGCGCACGGTGGCGGGCGCGGGCTCCGGCTCCGCCGAGGCGGAAGCGCTCGTGGGCCGGGGTCGGCTCGGAGCTCAGACCGCCGAAGAGCCGCAACCGGCCGCGCAGATCGGTGCCTTCGGGCGCCGCGGCGAGCCGCGCGCGCAGCGCCAGGCGATCGAAGCCGTGGTCGCCGCCGAAGATCTCGAAGCCGCGGCGCAGCCCGAGCGCGGCGTCGAGATCGAAGGGATAGTGACGCGTCGTGATCTCGTAGAAGATGCCCAGCGTGTGGGTGTCCCCGGCCTTCCAGCCGGCGCCGTCGAGGCGTGCCCCGACCGTCTCGCGCTGAACCTCGATGCCGAAGTGGCGATGCGGGGGATAGACCTCATCGCGGGCACCCCAGCGCTCGAATCGCCAGGCGAAACGCTGCAGTCCCTCGACATCTTCGACGGCGAAGGACTGGGCCCCCTCGCGCCCCCAGCCCTTGAAGCGTCGCGAGGGCAGCGCCAGGCGGAAGCGATAGTCGAAGCGCTGCTGCTGCTCGGACCACCAAGCGCCCACCAGGGCCTGGTCGAACCACCCGCCGTAACCGAGCCGGAAGTTGGCGCCCAGGCGCAGGCCGTCGATCTCGTTGTGCCAGCCGCCGGGACGCCAACGCAGGGTGTAGGCCCGCTCCACGGGCTCCGCGAATCCCGGCCAGTCGAAGCGCAGATCGGTGCGCCGCGGCCAGCGGTCGTTGCGGCGGTCGACGTCGGCCAGCTCGGCGCGCGGATCGAGCAGATAGCTCGCCGGCCGCTCGCGGGTCACCACCTCCAATGTGGTGATTCGCTCCTCCCCGGAGCCGTCCAGCACCACGGTGTCGCGATCGTCGGCCTCCCCCGCGCGCCCCCCCGCGCCGCGCAGGTGCAGCTCGAAGGGAGCCGCGATTTCGCCGAGGCGCTCCACGGTCACCACGCTGCGCCAATCGCCCTCCGGCGTGCGGCTCTGCACCACCTCGTCGATCGCCAGGTCGATCCCCTCGCAGGCCCGCAGCCAGGCATCGAAAACCGCTCCCAGCGAACGCCCCGAAGCGTCCTCCAGCGCCGCCCGAAAGCGCTCCTCGGTGACGTGGTCGAGCGCCCAGCGCTCGTAGTAGAGCCTCAGGCCGCGATCGAATGTCTCTCGGCCGAGCAGGAAAGAAAGGTGCTCGAGGAAGAGCGAGGCGCGCCCGTAGACCATGTCGCGGTAGGCCTCGACGAAATCGTGGGAATGGGTATCGACCGGCTCCAGCCGGAAGCGCCGCGCGCGCTCGGCGTGACGCCGGCGGCCGCGCTCCCAGAGACCCTCGCGGCCGGTCAGGCGCTGGTAGGGGTGCACTCCCTCGCGCTTGCCCTCGGGGCCGTAGCGCTCGCTGAGGTAGCGGGTGGTCTGCCAGGTGGTGAAGCCCTCGTCGAGCCAGGCATGGGCGGTCTCGTCGTTGGCGAGAATGCCGTAGAAGTAGATGTGGCCGACCTCGTGCAGCACCAGACCTTCGCTGGGCCGCCCGTCCATCACCAGCATGGGGTACTCCATGCCGCCCTTCACCAGGCCGTGCACCAGGCTGAGCTGAGGATAGGGATAGGGGCCGACCAATCCCTCGAGCCACTCCAGGGCGCGGGCGCCGTAGACGTGCACAGAGTCGCGCCAGGCGTCTCCGTCGGCGGCGTCGATGAAGCTGTGGATCGGAATCTCGTTCCAGGAGGTATCGACCAGCGCGAAGCGCGGCGAGCTGCACCAGGCGAAGTCGTGCACCTCCTCGGCCGCGAAGCTCACGCGGCGGCGCTCCTCCTCGCCAAAGGGCTCGATTCCCTCCCCCGCGTAACGCGCGCGGGCCTCATCCCAGCCGGCATCCCCGGCGCTGATCACCCCGGTCGCCGCCACCACGTGGTCGGCGGGCACGTCGATCGACACCCGGAAGGAGCCGAAGTCGCCGTAGAACTCGCCCCGGCGGTAGGGGTCGGTGTCCCAGCCGTCGGCGTCGTAGACCGCCATCTTTGGGTACCACTGGGCCATGTCGAACTGCTCGCCGCGCCACCCGGAGCGCACGGTGTGGCGGCGCACCTGGCCCCGCCAGACCAGCTCGACCCGGACCGTATCACCCGGTGCCAGCGGCGGATCGAGCCGCACTCTGAGCAGGGTGTAGTCGACCCGGTGCGCCGCCGCGCGCCCGTCGACCGCCAACGAGTCGATGTCGATCCAGCCTCGATCCTGCTCATCCAGGGCGTCGAAGAGCCGGCCGGTGTAGTGGCGCCAGTGGTCGCGCCGCATCGGTGAGCCTTCATCGCGGAAGGCGTTGGGATAGAGGTGGAAGACGAGCTGCTCCAGGGTGTCGGGCGAGGCGTTGGCGTATTCGACCCGCTGCCGCGCTCGCAGCTCTTTCTGCGGCGCGTCGAGCCGCACCTCGATCTGGTAGCTCGGGCGCATGCGCCACTCGGCGGCGGGCTCGGCGCCGGCCGCCGCGGCCATCAGGAGGGGAAGCAGCGCTGCGGCGAGGATTCGAGGACGCGGGACCGGCATTCGCAGAGACTCGGGGTTGGAGGGGCTCGGAGGACGGGGGGATTCGGAAACGGTGGAGGATACGATGGACGGAGGGGGTGTGGCGGTTTTACCCCCGTCGCCGCGCCCCGAGCAGCGTGATGTCGTCCGCCCGCGCTGCGCCTGCGCGGTGGTGGCGCAGGCGCGCCAGGAGCGCGCGCAGGGTTCGGTGCAGGGGCCGCGGGGGGCGGGCTTGGTCGGCCAGGAAGCGTTCCAGGCGCGCGACTCCGAACTCCTCTCCGATCGGGGAAGTTGTCTCCGTCACGCCGTCGGTGTAGAGCAGCAGCAGCGATCCGGGCTCGAGGTCGACCCGGCCGGCCTGGTAGCGGGCGTCGGGCAGGACGCCGAGCACCAACCCGCCGGAATCGAGGCGCGCCAGCTCGCCGCCGGCACCGACGGCCAGCGGCGGATCGTGGCCGGCGTTGACGTACTCCAGAGTGCCCGTGTTCGGATCGAGCAGCCCGACGAAGAGCGACGAAAAGCGGGCGTGGGCCATGCGGGCGCGGCACAGCAGGCGGTTGGCCCCGGCCACCACCTCGGCCAGATCGCTCTCGCTCTGGCGCAGGCCGTCGCGCACCGAGGCGTGCAGGGTCGCGGCGAGCATCGCCGCCGGCGCCCCCTTGCCCATCACGTCCCCCACCACCAGGGCCAGGCGACCGTCCACCTCCAGCCCGTCGTAGAGGTCGCCGCTCATCTCCAGCGAGGGGAAGTTGGCGCCCTGGATCTCCCAGTCCACCGGCTGCGGGATGCGCCGCGGCAGCAGTCCGCGCTGAATGCCTCGCGCCGTCTTGAGCTCGCGGCGCAGCGCCTCGGCCTCCACCTCGGTGGTGTGCAAGCGCGCGTTCTCGATCGCGACCGCCGCCTGGGCCGCCACCGAGGCCAGCACCTCCGCGTGCTCGGCCCGGTAGGTCGCCGGGGCATCGCTCTCGAGCACCAGCACCCCGGTCTGCGCGCCCGCCAGGGTGAGCGGGATGGCGACCGAGGAACGCGTGGCGCCGCGCGCCTCCACGTAGCGCGCTTCGCGCGCCACCTCCGGCACCAGCACCGCGCTGCCCCGCTCCAGCGCCAGACCGGCGATCCCCTGGGTCGTCTTCAGCTTGACGAAGCCGAGATCGGAGAAGCCGCGGGCGGTGGCCGGCTGCAGCTCGTTCGATTCCGGCTGCAGCAGAAAAATCGCCGCCGCGTCGAAGGGCACCAGGTCGGCGAGCGAGTCGAGCAGGCGCTCGATCACCTCCTCGATGCGCAGCGAGGCGGTGACGTGGCGCTGCAGGTCAAGCAGCACGCGGCGCTCGTGGCTCAGGCGCCGCGCCCGGGCCAGCCGCCAGGAGTTGCACAGCGCCCGGTTCAGCGCCCCGCCCAGACGCTCCAGGTGGCGCCGCTCGCCCCAGGGCAGGGCGCGCAGAGCGACGAAGCCGTCGATCTCCTCGTCGCCGGCGAGCGGCAGCAGCAGGTCGACCGTCTCCAGCGGCAAGGGCGGGTCGCAGGCGGCGGCGAAGGCCGCCAGCTCGCTTTCGCCAGGGGCCAGGCTGCGGGCGCTCGGCAGGGGGCGCTCGGCGGGCATCGTGATCCCGGGCGGCAGAGTGGTGTTGCTCACCAGCACGGCGATGCGCGGCTCGCCGCGCCCGACCCGCAGAAAGATCGCCGCGCCGGCGACCCCGTGCACCTGCCGCAGGCCGTCGAGCGCGACGCGGCCCACGCGGGTCAGATCGATGGTCGAGGCGACCTCGATCAAGAGCTCCAGGCGATCTCGTTCGTTGCCACCGATCGGCATGGGCGGACTTCAGCGCAGGGTTGGAAGGAGGAACCAGCGCGCCGACCTCGGGGCGCGCCCGCGACAGTAGCATGGCCCACTCCGGGGACACTGGGCGCCGAATCGAGGCTATGCTGGCTTCTGGGAGCAGGTGCCGGCAAAGGAGGCGGGCGATGCGCCGAGGCGGCTCCACGACACTGTTCCTGGCGATCCTGATCGCGTCGATCCCGCCCCCGCGCGGGGCCCACGCCCAGCGCGAGATGGCCACCGTCGAAACCCTGGAGATGGTCTACAACACCGAGGATCTCCTTCGCTTCGTCCCGGCCGGTCCCGGGGGACCCCATCTCTTCCTTTCCATCGTTCCGGACCAGTACTCGACGATTCAGGCGGCGGTCGACGCCGCGCCGCGCTCCGGAGGCACCATCCTGGTGCGATCGGGCACCTACGCCGAGTCGGTGATCATCGACGCCAACCGCTTCGATGATCTCACCATCGAGGGGGAGTGCGGTACCCGGCCCCTGATTGCGCCCAGCAGCGGCCATGGCTTCCGGGTCGACAACCAATCCGACCGCCAGGTGACGGTGAAGATCCGCAACTTCCACATCGACGATGTCGCCAGCGGCATCTCCGTCAACAACTCCAACTCCGACGTCGATGCGATCACCACCACACTCTACGCATCCCGCCTGCTGGTCACCGACAGCTCGCACGGCATCCAGGCAGGCAACGCCACCGGCACCCACCACTGCAACGGCAATTGGGGCGCCATCCGTGAAGAGTACCTCGATCAGCCGATCACCGCCGTCTACGTCAGCAACTGCGCCTTTCTGGGCGGTTCCTCCGACGGTATGAACCTGTGGCGCGCCACCGGAGCGATCGTTTCCAACATCATCGCGCAGCATTCGGACGAAGGGGTCCACAGTACCGACCTGCACGACGCGATCGTAAGCAACAACTTGATCATGGGGCACTACGACAACCAGTTTCACCTGCAACACGCCGGCGACGTGAAATTCAAGAACAACGTGATCCTGGCAGGGCCGGACGACCATTGGGGATATTATGCCGATGGCGTGGCGGTGGCCGGTAACCGCGATCCACACAATCCTACCCGCTCCGAGGTTCGCATCGGCAACAACATATTCTACGGCTGCGGGGGAGCCGGAGTCCGGGTTGGTGGCGTCACGATTCGCGAACCGGGCTCGCCCTGCGAGGAGTACAACCTGCCGAGCAAGACCTGGGTCAAGGGCAACGTGTTTCTGAGCAACGCTGACGGCGGGCAACGCTACGCGATCCACTTCCAGGATCCGACCCACAACGTGCTCACCAATTGGGCCGACTACAATCTCTTCTACGAGAACAACGGCCGCGACTTCGGCCCCGACACTCTGTTCCTTGGTAGCAACAACTTATTTGCCACCGACCCGCTCTTTTCGGCGCTTCCCAAGTGGAACGGTCTCTTGAACATGACCGAACCCGAACAGATGCGCGGCGTGCTGATGGGCTTCCGCCCGCATCTCGTGTCGCCATTGATCGACGCCGGCGCTGTCGATCCGATCGTCAACGATCAGTCGTACCTGGCGGAAGGCACGGTGCGCAACGACATCGGTCTCTTCGGGGGCCCCTCGGCGGTGCCGGGCCCCAACTTCATCGGTCCACGACCGACCCCCTGCCTGCCGGTGTGCGCGGTCTGGAGCCGGAACACGGTCTACTTCGACGACCCGCTCTACCTGGAGCCCGGCGGCGATCCCCTCGGTGCCTCGACCGAGGCCGAGATTCTGGGCCAGCAGGTCAACCTGCACTGGGTCCAGGAACGGATCGAGATGGACTGGGTGAACGAGACCGACCTGCTCTCCTACCACGAGCTGGGCAACCAGGCCCTGGAAGTGCATACGGTCGGGCCCTGAGCACGGTTTGACCGCGACGCTGCCCCTTGGTAGCGTAGGCGCCTCGTTCGGCGCCCCTTCTCCTTGAGATCCCAAGCCCATGAATCCCCATATCTTCCGCGAGTACGACATCCGCGGCATCGCCGCCACCGATCTGAGCGACGAGGTCACCCGGGCAATCGGACAAGCCTACGGCTCCGAGATTCGCGGCACCGCCGAGCCAGCGCGCGTGGCGGTCGGTCGCGATGCCCGGGTCTCGTCGCCGCGCCTGGCAACGGCCCTGACCGAAGGCATCAACGCGGCCGGCGTCGACGTGCTCGACATCGGCCTGGTGCCCACCCCCTGCCTCTACCACGCCATCCACGACCTGGGCGTGGAGGGCGGCGTGATGGTCACCGGCAGCCACAACCCGGGCCACATGAACGGGTTCAAGCTCTGCAAGGGCACCGCGTCGCTCTACGGCGAGGCGATCGGCGACCTGGCGCGGAGGATTCGCGAGGCCGACCTCGCGGACGGCGCCGGCGCTTTCGAGGCCATCGACGCGCTCACCCCCTACCTGGACACCCTGGCCGGCCGCATCGAGCTGGCCCGCCCCCTGAAGGTGGTGCTCGACGCCGGCAATGGCTCTGGCGGCCCCGCGGCCGAGACCTTCCTGCGCCGCCTCGGCGTCGACCTGGTGCCGCTCTACTGCGAGCCGGACGGCGACTTCCCCAACCATCCGGCCGACCCGACCGTGCTCGCCAATCTCGAAGATCTGATGCGCACGGTGCGCGAGACCGGCGCCGACCTGGGGATCGGCCTGGACGGCGACGCCGACCGGGTCGGGGTGGTCGACGATTCCGGACGGGTGATCTGGGGCGATCGCCTGCTGGCACTGTTCGCCCGCGAGCTGCTCGCCGGGCCCCACGCGGGAGCACCGGTGATCTTCGAGGTGAAATGCTCGCAGGCACTGGTGGAAGAGATCGAGCGCATGGGCGGTCGGCCGATCATGTGGAAGACCGGCCACTCGTTGATCAAGTCCAAGATGAAGGAGACCGGTGCTCCCCTGGCGGGCGAAATGAGCGGCCACATGTTCTTCGCCGACGAGTACCACGGCTACGACGACGGGATCTACGCCGCCGGCCGGATCCTGCGCCTGGTAGCGGCCGATTCCCGCCCCTTGTCCGAGATCGCCGACACCGTCCCCAACTATCCCTGCACCCCCGAGCTACGGGTCGACTGCGCCGATGCGCGCAAGTTCGACGTGGTGACCGAGGTGCTGGACCATTTCCGCGGCCGCCGCCAGGTCGTCGACATCGACGGCGCCCGAATCCTCTTCGGCGAAGGCTGGGGACTGGTGCGGGCTTCCAACACCCAGCCGGTGCTGGTGCTGCGCTTCGAAGGGAAGACCCACGAAGGGATGCGCGCCATCGGCGGCGAGGTGCTCGACTTCCTGGGCCGCCTGGAAGGCGTCGACATCTCCTCCGTAGAGCTCTGAGCCATCCTGAGGGGTGCGGTATCCCGTGCCCGGAATCCGATTCTACATGCCACCTTATGAGCTGATCGAGACCACCGAGGACGTGCCGCGACTGGTCGAGATCCTGAGCGAATCGTCGATCGTCGGTGTCGACACCGAGGCCGACAGCCTGCACTCCTACTTCGACAAGGTCTGCCTCTTCCAGTTCTCGACCGGCGGGCGCGACTACATCCTCGATCCCCTGGGCTGCGACGGACTGCAGCAGCTCGCGCCGATCTTCGCCGCCCCGGTGCCCGAAGTGGTGTTCCACGCGGCGGAATACGACGTGCTCTGCCTCAAGCGGGACTACCAATTCCGCTTCTCAGCCCTCTTCGATACCATGACCGCGGCGCTTCTGCTCGGCTACGAGCGCATCGGTCTGCGAGATCTCTTGCTGCAGCATTTCGGCGTCGAGCTGGACAAGCGTTTTCAGCGCGCCCAGTGGGCCCAACGGCCGCTGCCGGAGCCGATGCTGGAGTACGCCCGACTCGACACCCACTACCTCTGCGAGCTGCGCGAGCTCTTGAGCGAGGAGCTGGTGCGCGCCGGGCGCCTGAGCTGGGCGCAGGAGGAATTCCGTCGCATCGCCGCGCGGGAGTGGCCGGAACGCAGCTTCGACCCCGACGATTTCCGCCGCATCAAGGGCGCCGGGCGCTTGAATCCACGCCAGCAGGCGGTGCTGCGCGAGCTCTTCGTGCTGCGCGACCAGCGTGCCCGAGAACTCGACCGACCGCCCTTCAAGGTCCTCGGCAACCAGACCTTGCTGCTGCTCTCCGAGGCGCAGCCGCGCGGCGAGTCCGCCCTGCTGCGGGTGCACGGCGTATCGCCCTACGTGGCGCGGCGCATGGGAAAAGAGCTGCTCGCGGCGGTGGGTCGCGGCCTCAGCGCCGACCCACCCGAGAAGCCGAAATCCTCGCGGCGCTTCAATCCCTACGATCCAGAGATCAAGCAGCGCCTCAAAGGGCTGAAGGGCTGGCGCGAGAAGGCCGCCGGTCCCTACGGCATTCAGCCGCACGTGCTGGTCCCCAACGCGGTCCTGGAACAGATCGCGACTCGGGGCCCCCTGAGCCCCGAGCAGCTCGCGGGCCTGGAGGAGATGCGCGCCTGGGCCTTCGCCGAGGTGGGCCGGGAGCTGGCCGCCTTCTCGGCCGAGATCGCCGCGTGAGTGGGGTCGAGTTCTTCCGTCACGAGCTCGGCGAGGCCGAGCTGGAGTCGCTGCGCCAGGCCCTGGCCGGCCGCTTCCTGACCACCGGGCCCCTGACCGACCGCTTCGAGGAGCGTTTGGCCGCCTACCTCGGCGTGCCGCACGCGGTCGGGGTCACGAGCTGCACCGCCGCCATGCACCTGGCCCTGCTGGCCTGGGGAATCGGCCCCGGAGATCAGGTGATCACCACGCCCCTGACCTTCATGGCCACGGCCAACGCGGTGCTGCACGCCGGCGCTACACCGGTCTTCGCCGACGTCGATCCGACCACCGGCAACCTCGATCCCGCCGCGGTGGAGGCGGCGATCGGGCCCCGCTCGCGGGCGATTCTGGCGGTCCATCTCTATGGCGTGATGTGCGACATGCCGGCGCTGCAGCGGGTCGCCGAGCGCGCCGGGCTGGTGCTGGTGGAGGATGCCGCCCACTGCGTGGAGGGACGGCGCGGGGAGGCTCGGCCGGGGTCGCATTCCGAGGCCGCCTGCTTCTCCTTTTACGCCACCAAGAACCTGAGCGCCGGAGAAGGCGGAGCGATCGCTCTGCACGACGCCGAGCGGCGCGATCTGCTGCGGCGGCTGCGCCTGCACGGGATGACCAAAGAGGCCCATCTGCGCCACCAGGGGGCGGCGCGCGGCCCCGGCTACGACATGGATGTGCTGGGCTGGAAGTACAACATGGACACCATCCAGGCCGCCCTGCTGCTGCCGCAGCTCGAGCGCATCGAGGAGACTCTGCGGCGGCGGCGGCGGGCCTGGTCGTGGATGCTCGAGGAGGTCGGCGAGCTCGACCAGGTCGAGCTGCCGCGGATTCCGCCAGACTGCGAGAGCGCCTGTCATCTGTTCTCGATCTGGGTGGAGGCGGCGCGCCGCGATTCGATTCTGGAGGCGCTGCGCGCGCGCGGCATCGGCTGCGCCGTGAACTTCGTGCCGGTGCATCGCCTGGACTACTACCGGGCGCGATTCGACCTGCCCGCCGGGGCCTTTCCGGTGGCCGAGTCGATCGCCGCGCGGACCATCACTCTGCCCTTCTACCCCTCGATCTCCCGCGACGAGGTGACGCGGGTAGGACGGGCGCTCCGAGAGGCTTTGGACGGCGGTGGCTGAGAGGAGAGGGGCGCTGGCGGTGGTGCGCGGCGGCGGCGAGCTCGGTTCCGGCATCGCCCATGCGCTGCACCGCGCCGGGTTGCGCGTGGTGGTGGTCGACCGAATTCCGCCGAGCGCACTGCGCCACGGGGTGGCCTTCGCATCCGCCGCAGTGCGCGGCGAGATCGAGGTCGAGGGGGTGCGGGCGCTGCATTGCACCACGGCGGGTGCGCTGCGCGCGGCACTCGGCGCGGGCCGGGTCGCGGTCTGGACGGGGGACGAAGAAAGCCTCGACGAGCGACCTCGAGTGCTGGTCGAGGCACGCATGCGCAACCTCGAAGGCTCGCGGGTGCGGATCGACGAGGCGCCGGTGGTGCTGGGCCTGGGCCCGGGAATCGTCGCCGGCCGCGACGCCCACTACGTGATCGAGACCAATCGCGGACCCCATCTGGGCCGGGTGGTGAGGGCGGGCCCGGCGGAGCCCCACAACGGCGTGCCCGGCGACGTGCTCGGCTACCGCGAGGAGCGAATCCTGCGGGCGCCGCGCAAGGGCGTGTTCCGGAGGCTGCTCGACCTGGGCGACTTCGTCGAGGAGGGCGAGGTGGTGGGGCGGGTCGAGGGCGAGCCAGTGCGCGCCGCGCTGCGCGGCATGATCCGCGGGCTGAAGCTCACGGGGATCGAGGTGGGGGCCGGGCACAAGGTCGGCGACGTCGATCCGCGTCGCGATTCCGCGCTGCTCACCACCATCACCGACAAATCGAAGGCTCTCGGAGAGGGCGCTTTACGGGCCCTGGCGCTGGCCAGCAAGTCGCCGCCGAGTGCTGGTGGCGGAATCGAATGATGGCTCGATGCTGTTGGGTCTGAAACCGATCGAGAGGCGATCGAGGCGTAGGTGACCATGCACGAGAAAGCAGAGCAACTCGAGCGCAGTCTCGCCGATGCCACCGGGCGGACTCGGGTCGATCTGCTGGTTCGGCTGGGGCGCATTCGGGGTCGCAGCGATGCAGCCTTGGCCCGTGGCTTGCTGGAAGACGCCCTCGCGTCCGCTCTGCGAAACGACTACCCGGCCGGCGAGGCGGCGGCCCGCATCGAGCTGGGGATGCGGTCCACGATCGAATCCGATCTGCCTGCGGCCGAGTCGCAGCTCCGCCGCGGCCTGGAGATCGCCCTCGAAGAGGACGATCTGCGCAAGGTGATCCGTGCCCGCGACGGCCTGGCGGACGTCAAGAACCTCTCGGGCGACTTCCTCGAAGCGCTCGAGATCTGCATGGAGACGCTGAAGCTGATCGAGGAAGCCGACGCCGAGATCGATCCTTCGACGACCTTGAACCACCTGGGCCACATCTACTTCCGCCTTGGCGACAACGATCGCTCGCTGGAGTACCACCAGCGTGTCGTCGAATGGGCTCAGGCGTCCGGAGATCCGGAGCGAATCGCCACCGCTTTCAACAACGCCGGCGTGCTGCTGCGGCAAAAGGGCTGCGACCGCGAGGCGCTCGCGGAGCTGCGCAAGTCCCTCCTCCACGCCCGCCAGGGCGCAAGCCGGCGAACCCTGTCGCGAACCCTCAGCAACGTGGCGTTCACGCTGATCAAGCTGGAGGAGCTTCCCCGGGCTCATGCCTACGCCGAAAGCGCGCTCAAAGTGAACCGATCGAGCGACAACCCGATGGGAGATCTCGACGCCCTGCGCTCCCTGAGCTCGGCGTTATTCGGACTGAAACGCTACGACGACGCGATCGCGGCGCTCTCCAAAGCGCTGCGCATCGCCGAAACGCACGCTCTTCCCTTGGAGCTGCAAAACTGTCTCAGGCGGCTGTCGGCGGTGTACGAGGAGCAGGGTCGGTTCCAGGAAGCCCTGGAGGCTCTGAAGCGATCTCGAGACCTGCGCGAGCGGCTGCTCGGCGAAGAGAAGGCCCGTCTCTTCAGTGAAGCAGAGGCCCGCTACAAGAGCGAGATCTACCAGTTGGAAAATGTGCGTCTGGCAGCCGCCAACCGCGAGATCTCGACGCAGCGCGAGCTCCTCGAACACGCCAGAGACGAAGCCCAGGCCGCCGACCGCGCCAAGAGCGAGTTTCTGGCAATCATGAGCCATGAGGTCCGCACACCGCTCAACGGCGTGCTGGGCATGGCCGATCTGCTCAAAGACACCGCGCTGAGCGACCAGCAGCAAGATTATGTCGAGACGATTCGCATGTCGGGCGAGGCGCTGCTCTCGGTGCTCAACGACATTCTCGACTTCTCCAAGATCGAGGCCGGCAAGCTGGAGATCGATGAGAAGGAGTTCGACCTGGTGCTGGCGCTCGGCGAGCTCGTCACGCTGGTGACATCGCAGGCGCGGCAGAAGAGCCTGGAGCTGATCACGTCGCTCTCCGGCGATTTGCCGGCGCGGGTGCGGGGCGACTGGAATCGCTTGCGCCAGATCCTCCTGAACCTCCTCGGCAACGCCCTGAAGTTCACGCCGCGAGGCCGGATCGAGCTCGAAGTGACGCTGGCGGAGGAGCGCGAGGAGGCGATCGATGTCGACTTCTCGGTGCGCGATACCGGAATCGGCATCGACGAGGAAAAGCAGCACCAGCTCTTCGAGCCCTTCGTGCAGACCGATCGCTCGATGACCCGAAAGTACGGCGGCACCGGTCTGGGACTGGCGATCTGTCGCCGCCTGGTGGAGATGATGGGGGGCGGCATTGGCGTCGAGAGCCACCCGGGCGCTGGCAGCCGGTTCTGGATCACGGTGCCGATGGGGCGCGTCGAGCAGCTGCCGGCGCCGCCGCCGCCGGCCGGCGCGGAGCTGGAGGGGGTGCGCATTCTGATCGTCGAGAGCGACCCCTCCCAGTCCGCCACCATCGAGGCCCTGGTGAGCCGCTGGTGCCGGGTCGACCGGGCCCTCGATGCGGCCGCGGCGCTCGAGGCCCTCGGGCAGGCGGCCGGCGACCGGGATCGCTTCTCGGCCGCGCTGATCAGTCTGAGATTGCCCGGAACGTCGGGCATCGAGCTGGGACGGCTGATTCGGCGCGACGAGCGCTTTTGCGATCTTCCCATGATCCTGATGTCGGCGGTGGTTCGCGCCAGCGACGTCGGGGAGGCCGGACGGGCCGGGTTCGAGGCCTACCTGGCCAAGCCGCTGCGGCCCAGCAGAACCCTCGCCTGCATCCGAAACGCGCTCGAGCTGGAGCCCCGCGCACCGAGCATCGATGCAGATGCACACCCACCCGCCGAGCGGCGGCAAGCAGAAGTGCTCGTCGTCGAGGACAACGCGGTGAATCGGGAGGTTTCGGTGCGCATGATCGAGCAGCTCGGGCACCGGGTCGAGGTGGCCGAGGACGGCGCCCAAGCGCTCGCCGCCGTCGAGCGGAGCTCATTCGACATCGTGTTCATGGACTGCCAGATGCCGGTGATGGACGGCTACGAGGCCACGCGCCGCATTCGGGCGCTCCCGGAACGCAGCCGCCGCCTGCCGATCGTCGCCATGACGGCCCACGCGATGGACCCCGATCGCGCCCGCTGCCTCGCCGCGGGGATGGACGACTACATCTCCAAGCCCTTCACCAGCAAAGAGATCGCCGCGGCGCTGGCGAAGTGGCTGGCGGCCCGCAAGGACGACGGATGAAGGCTGCCGGAGAGCCGGGCTATACTGCCTGCCGCGGACGGGAGCACGAACCACGAAAGCAACGGTGCATGTACCTGGCACTCGAACACTACGACCGTCCCACCACCGTGGAGCAATGCCTGCGCCTGCTTCAGGGCGCGGGGGAGCGAGCGGCGATCCTGGCCGGCGGCACGGAGCTGAACGTGCGCGGCCACGAGGAGCTGACGCGGGTCGTCGATCTGCAGGGACTGGGGCTCGACCAGCTGCGGGTCGAGGGAGCCCGGCCGCGAATCGGAGCCGCCCTCACCCTGAGCCGCATTCTCGAGCTTCCGGAGCTGGAGGGGGCGCCCTACCGGGCGCTGCGCGAGGCGTGCGCGGCCTTCGCCAACGTCGCGATCCAGAATCGCAGCACCATCGGTGGCCGGGTCATGAGCGATTCGCCCGACCAGGACCTGCCCTGCGCCCTGGCGGTGCTCGGCGCCCGGCTGCGCCTGGCGCGCCTGGCCGGCGACCAGGTGCGCGAGGAGACCATCGACTACCCGACCGATCCCGCAGCGCGCGCGGCTCTGCGGGGTGCGCTGCTGCTGGAAGTGGAGCTGCCGCCGGCGCACGGGTCGAGCGCCTTGCGCCGCAGCGGGCGCAGCGCCGTCGACGTGCCTCTGGCGGTGGTGGCGGCGGCGCGCAACGAGGCCGATCTGCGGCTGGCGGCCAACCTGCAGGGCGGCACGGCCGCCGAGTCGCTGCGGCGCCTGCCAGCGACCGAGGCCCTGGCAAAGGACTGGGGCGACGCGCGCCCGGCCGACTGGCGCGCGCAGGCGCGCGGCGCGCTGCTCGAAGAGTTGGTCGCCTTCCACGACGCCCGCGCCAGCGGCGAGTACCGCCGCGACCTGGGCGCCACCCTGGGGGTGCGGGCGCTGGCGGCGGTCTTCGGAGAGGACGAGCGGATATGAAGATCGAGCTCAAGGTCAATGGCGACGCGGTCTCGTGGCGCTGCGAGCCGCACGAGTTCCTGACCGAGGTGCTGCGGCGCCACGGCCTGAGGGGCACCAAGCGGGGCTGCGAGTCGGGCGACTGCGGTGCCTGCGCGGTGCTCTTGGACGGCCGCGAGGTGCCGAGCTGCATCGTGTTGGCGGCCCAGGCCGCGGGGCACGAGCTCACCACCATCGAGGCGCTCGGCGATTTCGAGAGACCCCATCCCATCCAGGAAGCCTTCGTGGAGAGCACGGCGATCCAGTGCGGCTATTGCACCCCGGGCATGGTGATCGCCACCGAGGAGCTCTTGCGGCGCACCCCGACACCCACCGAGGCGCAGGTGCGCACCCGTCTGGCCGGCCACGTCTGCCGCTGTACCGGCCACATCAAGCCGATCGAAGCGGTGCTGCGGGCCGCCGAGAGCATGAGGGGGCGATCATGAGCGGCCCAGGAAAGGGAGAAGGCGCGCGTTCGAAGGCGTGGGACACCGGCGCCGAGCGCATCGACGAGCAGGATCGCTACCGCGTGGTCGGCAAGAACGAGCGCCGCGTCGACGCCCTCAAGCTGGCGCTCGGCAAGGGCACCTACACCGACGATCTGGCGCTGCCCGACACCTTGCACCTGAAGGTACTGTGGAGCCCCCACGCCCACGCCCGCATCCGGTCGATCGACACCAGCAAGGCCGAGCAGGCCGACGGGGTGGCGCTGATCCTGCACCATGGCAACGTCCCCCGGATTCCCTACACCACCGCCGGCCAGGGTCATCCCGAGCCCTCGCCTTACGACCAGTTCGTCTTTCCGCGCAAGGTCCGCTTCGTGGGCGACCGGGTGGCCTGCGTCGCCGCCGAGAGCGAGCGCGCCGCGGCCCGCGCGCTGCGTCTGATCGAGGTCGACTACGAGCCGCTGGAGCCGATCTTCGATCCGCGGCGCAGCCTGGAGCCGGGGGCCCCGGTGATCCACGACGAGCCCGAGGCGACCGGGCTGCCCGACTACCAGCCAAGCCGCAACATCGCCGCCGAGATGGCGGTCACCCACGGCGACATCGACGCCGCCTTCGCCGCCGCCGACCTGGTGCTGGAGCACGACTACTCGGTGCCCTACCAGCACCACGCCTGTCTGGAGCCGCACGCCGCGCTCACCTGGCTCGACGAAGACAACCGCCTGGTGGTGCGGGTCGCCACCCAGGTGCCCTTCCACAGCCGGCGGATCCTGGCGCGCATTCTGGACCTGCCCTTGCATCGGATCCGGGTGATCAAGCCGCGCATCGGCGGCGGCTTCGGCGGCAAGCAGGAGATCCTGCTGGAAGACCTGCCGGCGCTGGTGACCCTGCGCACCGGCCGGCCGGCCCGACTGGTGCTGACCCGCCCCGAAGAGATCGCCTCGTCGCGCACCCGCCATCCCCAGCTGCTGCGCTGGAAAACCGGCGTCAGCAGCTCGGGCGAGGTGTTGGCTCAGGAGCTCGAGGTGCTGGCCAACACCGGCGCCTACGGCGCCCACGCGCTCACCGTCCAGACCTGCACCGCGGGCAAGACGCTGCCCCTCTACCGCGCCGACGCCTACCGCTTCTTGATGAAAGCCGTCTACACCAATCTGCCGGTGGCCGGGGCCTTCCGGGGCTATGGCGGACCGCAGGGTTTCGTCGCCCTGGAATGCCACATGGACGAGGTCGCCGAGCGGCTCGGCATCGACCCGCTGGAATTCCGTCGCCGCAATGTGATCGGACCGGGTCACGACAACGCCCTGGCGCAGGCCCTGGGCGAAGGCAAGGAGGGTCCGCCCCAGCGCATTCGCTCCTGCGCCGTGCAGGAGTGCCTCGAACGCGGGCGCCAGGCCATCGGCTGGGAGCGCCGCGCCACGCTGCAACGCACCGGCACGCTGCGCAGGGGCATCGGCATGAGCTGTCTGATGCACGGCTCCGGCATTCCCGGAGTCGACATGGGTTCGGCGCGGCTAAAGCTCAACGAAGATGGCTCTTTCAACCTCCACGTCGGCGCCACCGATATCGGCACCGGCTCCGACACCATCCTCTCGCAGATCGCCGCCGAGACCCTGGCGGTGCCGCTCGACAAGATCGTCATCTACTCATCCGACACCGACCACACCCCCTTCGACACCGGCGCCTACGCATCGAGCACCACCTTTATCTCGGGCAGCGCGGTACGCAAGGCGAGCGAACGGGTGCTCGGTCAGCTCTTCGAGGCCGCCGCCGAGATCTGGCGCGGCCGCGGTGAAGCGGTCGAAGTCGACCGACTGAGCGCCGAAGATGGCCGCGTTCTGCGTCCCGACGGGAAAAGCCTGGGCTACGACGAAATCTGTCTCTCGACCTTCTACACCCACGACCAGCACCAGATCATGGACCACGGCTCGCATATGAGCTTCGAGTGTCCACCGCCCTTCTCGGCCCATTTCGCCGAGGTCGAGGTCGACACCGAGACCGGAGTGGTGCGCATCATCAAATATGTCGCCGCCGTCGACTGCGGAGTGGCGATTCATCCGCGCAGCGCCGAAGGCCAGACCGAGGGCGGCGCCTGCATGTCGATGGGCTACGCGCTCAGCGAGGATTTCGTCTTCGACGCCGGCGGGCGCCTTCTGAACGACACCTTCAGAGACTACAAACAGTTCACCGCGCTCGATGTGCCGCCTTTCGAGACGATTCTGGTGCGCTCCTTCGAGCCGGCCGGGCCCTACGGCGCCAAGAGCGTCTCCGAGATCCCCTCGGACGGTCCCGGCCCCACCATCGCCAACGCCCTGGCCGACGCGCTCGGAATCCGCTTCCGCGAGCTGCCCTTGACGCCGGAGAGGATCCGCCGCGCCTGGCTGGAGCGGCAGGGCCGCCCCCTGGAGTCGTCGCCATGACCGGATTCGCACGGGCGCGTTTTCTGCTGCCGCTCTCGGACCGGCTCGGCCGCGACGCCCGCATCGAGGATGGCTTCGTGGCCTTCACGGGCGACGCGATCCTCGAGCTGGGCCGCTACGACGACGCCACCGGTCGCAGGTTGCTGGCCGAGCATGGCGAGCTGCAGGTGCTAGGTGGCGCGCCCACCCGCGACCCGGAGGGCCTGATCCGTCTCGATGGGGTGTTGCTGCCCGGCTTCGTCAAGGCCCACGGCCACGACCATGAATCGCCGATCATCGGCATGGTGAAGGACGTCCCCCTCACCGAATGGCTGGACGGCGCGGTCAACGTCTTCACCCGCTTCCTGGATGAGCGGGGTGGCGAGCTGGAGCGCGAGCTTGGCGACTCGCCGCACTACCTGACCTACCTGAAGGCGAAGCTCGACGACCTGAGCTACGGCATCACCTCGGCCATGACCCACCACTGCAACTTCAGCAAGTACCGGGTCGACGAGCTGGTGCGAGCCAGCGAGACGGCGGGCACGCGGATCATCGTGGCGGTCGGCAGCCAGGACCGTAACTACTACGAGAAGCTGCTCGACATTCCGCACGCGCGCGCCATCGAGCGCCTCGACGCGGCCGCCCGCCGGCATGCCGCCCTGGGGCGCGTGCGCATCGTACCGGGACCCGATCAGCTCTTCTCCAACGGTCCGGAGCTGCTGCGCGCGCTGAAGGCCTGGGCCCGGGACAACGGCACGCTCCTGCATTGCCACAGCTCCGAAGAACCGAATACCACCGCCTGGTTCGTGAAGGAGTACGGCAAGACCCCGGTGCGCTACGCCCACGACCTGGGCATTCTCGACGACCAGACCATCCTGGCCCACCAGGTCCACACCACCCCCGACGACCTGGCGCTGCTGCGCGAGAGCGGCACCCAGGTCGTCCACAACCCGCTGGCCAACACCATCCTCGGCTCCGGAATGCCGCCGGTGGTCGAGATGCTCGAGGCCGGCATCCCGGTGGCGATCTCGACCGACGGCTCGGGCAGCGCCGACAACCAGAACATCCTGGCCGCGGCGCGTCTGGCCTCGCAGTTCCAGAAGGCCGCCCGGCGCGACGCCCGCTGCCTCCCGGCGCAGCAGGTGCTGGAGATGATCACCGTCGACGCCGCGCGCATGCTCGGCATCGATGCCGGCGCGCTGGAGCCTGGTCGCGCCGCCGACCTGGTGCTGATCGATCTCAGACGCCCCAACCTGGTGCCGACCCGGCGCAGCAACGTGGTCGAGAACCTGATCTGGGCCAGCGACGGCAGCGAGGTGCGCTACGTGGTGGCGGGCGGTCGGGTGGTGATCGACGACTATCGCCCCACCACCATCGACGCCGCCGCGCTCGGCGAGCAGATCCTGGCGCTCTCCGAGCAGCTCGACGACTTCCGGGCCGGGATGCAGGAGATCCGGGGCACGGGCGCCCATCGATGAGCCGGCGCCGCAAGCTGCTCTTTGCCTGCCTGCTCTGGGGCCTGGTGGCGGCCGCCGGCGAGGTCGCCCTGCGCCAGGTGGTGTTCGCCTGGGAGCCGGACTACACGATCCGACTCGATTTCTTCAACTCCTACAACCCGGCCCAGCTCTACCAGCAAGACCCCGACCTGCTCTACCGGCACCGCAAGCGGCCCCTGGAGTTCACCTGGCAGGAGAAGCCGCGGGTGCGGATCAACAGCGAGGGGTTCCGCGGACCGGAGCGGACGCGCGGTCGATCCACCGAGGTCTATCGGGTGCTGTGCATCGGCAACTCGGTGACCTTCGGACTCTACGTGGAGGAGCACGAGACCTTCGCGGCGATCCTCCGGCAAGCCCTGGAGCATGCCCGTCCCGGGCGCCGGATCGAGGTCATCAACGCTGGCGTGGCCGGCTACACCTCGTTCCAGGGCCGGCGCTACCTGGAGCGGGAGCTGAGCGATCTCGATTCCGATCTGATCGTCGTCGAGTTCGGAATCAACGACGCCTCCGACGGCGGCTTTCTCAAGGCTCCCGACTCCGAGGTGCGCTTCGTCGGCGGCAGGCGAATGCTGGCGCTGCGCGACCAACTGCGCCACTCGCGCCTCTTTTTCGTGGCCGAGACGCTGCTCACGCGGCTGCGCGTCGACATCTTGACGCGCCTGACCGAGGAGCAAGGTGAGGTGCATCGGGTCTCCATCGAGGAGTATGCGGAGAATCTGCGCGCCATCGCCGACCTGGCGCGCGCGCACGGCGCCGAGCCGATCTTCCTCAACCTCCCCTACCTGCGGGACTGGAACCATCCGGCCCGCGAGACCTGGTGGAGCACGGAATATGCGCGCATGATGGACGAGGCCGCCTGGTCACGCGCCGTGCCGGTGGTGCGCGGAGAGAGCCTCTTTCCCCTGGCCCGGATCGGCGAGATCTACGACGTCGACAACATGCACCCCAACGCCCTCGGCCACCGGCGCATCGCCGACGAGCTGCTGCGCCTGGCGTTGCGCCTTGCTGACAAAGCCAAACCCATGTGGGAGACTGAGTCCGAGCCCGCCGACGCCGCGCGCGGCCGCTGAACGAGCCGCAGCGGGCCCGACTCCGCGCCCCCCCGGCGCCAGACACCAAAAGGAGCGAGAGATGCGCAAACTTCAGTGGGCACTTCTGATCGGAGTCGCCGCCGGTGCCTTCGGCTGCGCCGGCAAGGGCGGTGGGGCGGGCTCGATTCCGGCCTGGTATCTCGATCCCGAAACCGATCCGGCCTACATCGTCGGTGCCGGCGCGGGGGAGTCGCGCGACCTGAACCTGGCGATGAGCGAGGCCACCATGGAGGCGCGCAAGAAGATCGCCCAGGAGATGGAGATCGAGGTCCAGAACCTGTTCAAGAAGTTCGCCGAAGAGACCGGCAGCTCCGACGATGCGGTGCTGCTCAAGCAGATCGGCGATGTGAGCAAGACAGTGACCGATCAGACCCTGCGCGGCTCCAAAGTGGTCAAGCAAGAGGTCGAGGAGATCCACAGCGAGCTCGGCACGCGCTACCGCGCCTTCGTGCTCGCCGAGATTCCCGCGAGCGCGGTGAGCGCCTCCGCGGTCCAGGAGATCAGGACCGAGGAGGAGATGTACACCCGCTTCCGGGCCAGCCAGGCCTTTCAGGAGCTGGAGGCGGCGTTGGAATAGGAGCCGCGCGAGCCGGGGACCGGCCCGGACTAGAGCGCCCGGCCCCAGCGACTGACGAAGACGAATTCGGTCTGCGCTCTTCGCATCCGCGGCGCCAGTTCCTTATCCCGCAGGTCTGCGGGCAGATCTTGCAGATCTCCTGGAGGGCCGATGGCGATCGCGGTCACCGGCTCGAACGCCCGCGGGATCGCGTAGAGTTCCGATGCGCGCTCCACCGAGAAGCCGGCCATCTGGTGGACCGAGAGACCACGCGCCTCGGCCTCGAGCGTCAACTGCGCGGTCGCCAGCCCGACATCGTGGAAGGCGTGGCGATTCCGCTTCCGGTTGCTGGCGAAGAGCAGGCTGGCCACCGAGATCATCAGTACCGAAGCGGCCCCCGCCCAGCGCTGATTGGCCGGAGCGAGACAGGAGAGCATCCGCTCGAACTCCGCGCGATCGGTTCGGCGCGCGACGATGAATCGCCAGGGCTGCTCATTGAAGCACGAGGGCGCCCAGCGCGCGGCTTCCAGCAGCGCGCGCAAGGTGGATTCCTTCACTGGCCTCCCGGAGAAGGTCCGCCCGCTCCGGCGCTCACGGATCAGCTCGTGGATCTGGAGATCGGCTTCGGCGGGCTTGTCTGGCATCGACATTTAACCGAGATCGAAGAGCAGTATTTCGGCACCGGCGCCGTCCTCAGGGACGCGCACCTGAACGCGGGCCTCGGCGCTGAGCGCTGCCCCGTCGCCCTGCTTCAGGTGGCTACGATTCACCTCGACCGCACCGCGAACCACCTGGATCCAGGCGTGCCGATCCGGTCCGAGGTCGTGTACGACTCGCTGGCCGGCGCCGAGCACGCCGGCGAAAAGCGCCGCGTCCTGGTGCAAGGTCAGAGAACCCTCGCGTCCATCCGCGCAGGCGATCAGACAAAGCTGCCCGCGGCGTTGCTCGACCGCGATCGACTTCTGCTCGTACGAGGGCGCCAGGCTCCGGCGATTCGGCTGGATCCAAATCTGCAGGAAGTGCACGGACTGAGACGTCGAAGGGTTCAACTCCGAGTGGGTGACGCCGGTTCCGGCGCTCATTCGCTGCAGCTCTCCGCGGCGGATGACCGAGCCCTCGCCCAGGCTGTCTCGGTGCTCGAGGGCGCCCTCGATCACGTAGGTGATGATCTCCATGTCGCGGTGGCCGTGGGTCCCGAACCCGGCATCGGGAGCGACCTGGTCCTCGTTGAGGACTCGCAAGGTCCGAAACCCGACATGCGCGGGATCGTAAAAGTCGGCGAAGGAGAAGGTGTGGCGGGTCTGCAGCCAGCCGTGGTCTCGGTAGCCACGATCGGCGGAAGGTCGGATGGCGATCATCGGGTGCTCCCGGCAGGAGAGATCGGTTCCGTCCCATCGTGGGACTCGGTTCTCGCGCTGTCCAGGAGCGGGCCGCTACCGCGCCAACAATCCCTCCAGATGCGCCTCGAGCGCCTCGGCCAGGGCCGTCGTCATCCGCATCCGCGCCTTGCGCTCGGCGCGACGCTCGGCCTCGGCGCGGGTCAGGTGGCCTTCGCGACCGTTGGCGTGGGCGTTGACCAGCTCCGCCCCGGTGGCGAGCGCCACCAGTCCCAGCTCGCTGCGCCAGCCGACGAACTCGCCGCGGCGCTCCAGCGGCTCCAGCGCCAGACCACCACGCAGCTCGTAGTCGCCCCCCTCTGCCACCACGCCGAAGCCGAAGCGTTCGAGCACCGATCGGATGGCGGCCTCGAAGGCGGGGTGCGGGGGCTCGTCGAGGGCAATGCGGGCGGCGATACGCCCCCGCAGCTCGGCCCGGGCGGCCCCCAGGCGCGCCGCGCCGATCGCCGGCTGCGCCGCGCTCTGGCCCATCGTCACCACCAGCAGCTGGCGCGCCACCATCTCCCGCTCCGCGGCCAATGAGAGGGTTCGGTTCAGAAAGGCCAGACGGGCCAGCGGATCGTCCATGCGCTGGAACCCGTCGAAGAACTCGGCGACCTCGGAATCGAGGCGGCGCAGCCCCTCCCGGTAGAGCGCCGCGCTGCGCGCCCGGTCGAGGGTGGCCAGGGCGTGGTGGCGACCGGTCTCGGGATCGAACCAGGTGTGGGCGATGCCGACGTTGCTCAGCGTCTGCCCGGTGGAGACCTGCAGCCGCTCCTTCAGGTGGGTCGAGCGAACCAGCGCACCTTCGTCACCCGCGTCGCTCTCCCAGTACTGACGCACGATCTGATCCACCGCGCTGACCTCGGATTCGAAGACCATTGCGATGCGCGACACCGCCTTGCCCTTGGCCCCTTCCTCGGTGTCCGCCGAGCCGACCTCGGCGATGTAGAGCTCCGAGGGGTACATCCGTCCGGGGTCCTCGATCCAGATCGGCCTGGCCTCGCCTTCGAGGCTCCAGGCGACTCCCGCGGCCAAGCAGAGGAGCAGCGCGATCAGCGGGCGTGGGGTCGGTATTCTCATCATTTCATCTCAGTTCAGGTAGACCGCTTCGACCAGGTTGAGGTCGCCCGCGCGCACCTGGTAGCCGGAGATCTCCCGGCGATAGAGGACGCGACCGTCGGCGGCCAGGAAGTCGATGCGCAGGTCGTAGACTCCCGGGTCGAGCTCGAAGTCCCCGACCAGGATCTTGCCGGGCAGCAGCCGCGAGCAGCGCAGATCGGCGCTCTCGGACACCTCGGTGGCTACGTCGACGGCGACCTTCGTCAGCCAGGTGCCGAGGCGGCCGCCGAGGCCGCCCCCCGATCGCTCTCCCTCGCGCGAGCTCTTGCGCTTGCGCTGCTTGGCGTCCGCCTTGCTCTTCAACCGCTCTCCCAGCAGCCCCTTGAAGACCGCCCGGCCGACCGCCCGCAGGTAGATCAGGGACTTCCTGGCTTCGAAGGTCTCGAGGGCCACGCTGCCCACATCCTCGATCAGCCGCAGCTCTCCGATCGGTCCCCGTTCCGAGCCGACCCGAACCCGGCGCACCGCCGAGGGCCGCGTCACGATCTGGGGGATCGAGAGCTTGAAGTAGAAGTCGACGTCGACCGGCAGGAAGACGTGGCCGTACTCCTCGCCCCGTCGCTTGCCCTCGGTGTAGAGGACCTGCACCAGGTTCAGGTCCTTGTCGGTGCGGATGCGCAGATTCAGCGCCTCCTTCACCGGCGCCAGACCGCTGAGCGCCACCACGCTGAGGAGCGAGCCGCCGCTGGCGTCGTAGCGCACCGGCGGAGGATCCCAGTGGTAGATGCGGGGCTGGTCGCGGTAGGCATCGCGCAGCTTGCGCAGATCGATCGCGGCATCGTCGGGCAGCCGATCGGCGGCGTAGAGGTGCATGCTCAGGTAGCGGGCGAAGGCATCGTTGTTGAAGCGTACTTCGGACGCACGGTAGTCGATGCCGACACCCGCGGTGTCGCTTACCGCCCCCCGGCGCAGCAGCTCGCCGGCGTCGGCGTACTTCTGCTCGAGCAGAGCCAGCTTTTCATTGGCCCGGCGGATCTCCACGAAGGCCTCGTCGAACTGATCGAGTGCCAGGTAGTTCAGTGCCATGATCAGATTGGTGTAGAGCACCTCGTAGTCTTCGCCGGCGTACTCCAAAACATTGTCGTTCAGGAGCAGTGACGCGGCGGCGCGCGACACGCTCTTGGTGAACAGATCTTCGGCCGCGCCCTCGGCCAGCGACAGCTTTTCGTTGCTGGAGCGGTGGTTGCCCGCGTAGTGGTGCGCCAGTCCGCAGTCCAGGTAGTAGAGCAGGCGCTCCTTGTCGGTGTACTGGCTCTGCTCCACGGCGGCGTCGATCTTTTCGATCGCGCCCACGTAGTCCTGGGAGCGCAGGTCGGCGCTGATCGGAGCGTAGAAATCCTTGCGCGTCGAAACAGATGCGCAGGAACAAAGCAGACAGAGCACGATCGGCGCCGCCGTCCACTGGGTGCGGAAGACGGTCGCTACCACTTCTTGCCTTTCTGAGTGATGTACTTCTTGATCTTCTTGGTGCCGATCCAGGCCTTCTCGTTCGACTCGACGTGGATCAGCTCCAGGTCGGTCTGGTAGTAGACCGCCTTCTCCCCTTCCAGGCGATCGACCAGGGTGGCGATCGAACCGGTGAGCACGAAGTCGGAGCCGGTCTCCTGGGCCAGGCTCTTGGCGGTCTCGTCGGAGGCGTATTGCTGCTGCTCCATGCGCTCCCCACGGATCTCGTCGCGCTGCATCTGGCTGGCGACGAACTTGACCAGACCGGAGTTGATCAACTCGCGCTCCATGTCCTTGGTGAAGGTGGTCACGTCGATGTGCTCGCTGGAGCGATTGCGAATGCGGCCCACGGTGAGCACCGGCTTGTGATGCTCGCCGGCCACGAACTCGCTGAGCCAGGGCCGGGACAGGCAGTCGGCGATCATCTCCTCGGAGACCAGCCGCGAGTCGGTGTCGTTCCAGCGACCGCTCAGATCGGTGACCGCTTCGACATCGATGCGGGTGACTTTGCGGCTCGGCCCACAGCCGACGGCGAGCAGCGCAAAGAGGGCGAAAAGGAGAGCTCTGTTCATGTTTCCTCCGGATGGATCATTCGGCCAGTGCTAGAAGGCGCCGCGCAGCGCCTGCTCGGGAATCTCGCTCGCGACACCCGCTTTCGACAAGTCGCGAGGGCGCGTCAAGCCCTCTTGTCCCCGTCCCACGCGAAGTAACCTTGGCCGGTCTTGCGCCCCAGCTTGCCTTCCGCCACCAAGCGCCGCAAGCTGGCCGGGATCTCGAAGGCCGGGTCGTCGGGGTAGCGCTGGCACCAGCCTTCCAGGATCGAGAGCGTGGTATCGAGCCCGACGTAGTCGGTGAGCGTGATCGGCCCCATCGGATGGCCGCAGCCGAGGCGCATCGCGGTGTCGATATCGTCGGCCGTGGCGTCGCCGCGATCGAGCAGCTGGATCGCCTGCGACATGTAGGGCACCAGCAGGCGATTGACCACGAATCCCGGGGTGTCGCCGCAGCAGACCGGGGTCTTGCCGCAGGCCGTGCCGAAGTTCGTGGCGGCTTCGTACACCTCCGAGTCAGTAGCGGCGCTGCGCACCACCTCCACCAGCTTCATCAGCTGCACCGGATTGAAGAAGTGCAGCCCGACCATGCGTGTGGGGCGCCCCGATGCCTCGCCCATCTCGCCGATCGAGAACGAAGAGGTGTTCGAGGCGAAGATCGCCTCGGGCTTGCAGATCCCGGCCAGCTCCGCCAGCAACACCTTTTTGGCCTCGAGCTGCTCGACGATCGCCTCGATCACCAGGTCGCAGTCGGCCAGCGCGCTCTTGTCGAGCGAGGGCGTGATGCGCGCACGCGCCGCCTCGACCGAGGCGCGGGCCTCGTCCTCGCTCGCCTTGCCCTTGGCGACCGCCTTCTGCGCCAGCTTGGCGAGGCTCTTTTCGATCCGCGCGACGCCCTTGTCGAGCAGTTCCTGTCCGCTCTCGACCACCACCACCTGGAAGCCGTTTTGCGCCGCCACCTGGACGATGCCGTGGCCCATCAGACCACATCCGACCACACCGACTCTTTCGATCTTCATTGAATCCTCGATTTGTTCGTCTCTCTTGGGCCCGCCGCGCTCCGATTCCGCGAGCCTCTCGCTGGCGGTCCTCGGGGTTTTGCGTCGATCGAGCGCAGCGATCATACTCTCCTCGGCAGCCGCCTCGACAGTCCCCCCCTCTGAATCGGAACCTCCTCGTGCCGCAATCCCCCGGCCCCCTCGAAGGCCTGCGCGTGCTCGACCTGAGTCGCATCCTGGCCGGTCCGAGCTGCACCCAGATGCTCGGCGATCTCGGCGCCGAGATCATCAAGGTGGAGCGTCCCGGCGCCGGCGACGACACGCGTCGCTGGGGACCGCCCTTCCTCGCCGATCGCCACGGCCGGCCCAGCCCCGAGAGCGCTTACTTCCTGAGCGCCAACCGCAACAAGCGCTCGGTCACCATCGACCTGGCCCAGGCCGAGGGGCAGAGGCTGGCGCGCCGCCTCTTGGAGCGCTGCGACATCCTGGTGGAGAACTTCAAGGTCGGGGGATTGGCGTGCTGGGGCCTCGGCTACGACGATCTGAAGGAGCGGCGACCGGATCTGATCTACTGCTCGATCTCCGGCTTCGGCCAGACCGGTCCCGAAGCCGCGCGCCCTGGCTACGACCTGATGGCCCAGGCCCGCGGTGGGGTGATGAGCATCACCGGCCAGCCCGATGGACCGCCGACCAAGGTCGGCGTCGCGGTCGCCGACATCGTCTGCGGCCTTTACGCGGCGTGCGCGATTCTGGCGGCGCTGCGGCACCGCGAGCGCAGCGGCGCCGGCCAGCACATCGATCTGGGCCTGCTCGACACCCAGGTGGCCTGGCTGGCCAACCAGGGCCTCGGCTACCTGCTCACGGGCGAGGTGCCGCGGCGCGCCGGCAACACCCACCCCCACATCGTGCCCTACGAAGTCTTCGCCACCACCGACGGGGAGCTGGTGCTGGCGGCCGGCAACGACGAGCAATTCCGGCGCTTCTGCGCGGTCGCGGGCAAGCCCGCCCTGGCACTCGACCCGCGCTACGCGACCAACGCGGGGCGCGTGGAGCATCGCGACACCCTGGTGCCGGAGCTGCAGGCGCTGATCGCCACCCGATCGAGCGCCGAATGGCTGCGGATGCTCGATGCGGCGGGCGTCCCTTGCGGACCCGTGCAAAATATCGCACAGGTTTTCGAAGATCCGCAGGTGCAACACCGGGGCATGCGCGTCGACCTGCCCGATCCGCACCACCCGGACCGCGAAATCCCCCAGATCGCCAATCCGATCCGCCTCTCGGAGACCCCGGTACGCTATCGTTCGCGGCCGCCCAAGTTGGGCGAGCATACGGGCGAGACGCTCACCGAGCTGGCCGGGCTCTCCCCCGCGGAGATCGCCGAGCTCAGGGGTCGCGGGGTGATCTGATACGCGAGGGCAGGGTCTCGACGAAGTCCCTGATCTCGTCTCGAGCCGAACGAAAGAGCGCCAGGATCTGCTCCTCGCCGCCGCGGGGTCGCGGAAGCTCCGGTGCAGGACCAGGGCCGCCCCCGTGAAGCTGGGACAGGCCTGGCCGGCGGAGTCGCAAACCGTGACGACCACATCGGGCCCCGGCGGCTCCAGGTCGTCCAGGCGCCTGGACCGTTGATTCGAGATATCGACCCCGACCTCTTGCATCACCCGAACGGCTCGAGGGTTCAACCCATGGGCCTCGATTCCGGCCGATAATGCCTGGTACCGACCACCCAAGAGTGCCCTGGCCCAGCCCTCGGCGATCTGGCTGCGACACGAGTTGCCGGTGCACAAAAAGAGCACTCGAACCGGTCTCCGAAACCACCTTTCCGCCACCGGTTCTGATTGACTGTCCATCGTCTCAACCCCTAGGCTCGTGGCCTTTGAGCACTGTGTCCCAAGTCGCTGCTTGGAGCCGATATGTCTGAGAATCTCGCGCTGGTGTTGTTCGTCATCGCGGCGGCCGGCGTGGCCGCGTTCATGATGGGAACCGCGGTCTTCCTGGGGCCGAAGCGGCGTCACCGGGTCAAGGACCAGCCCTTCGCCTGCGGCGGGCTCACCGACCCCTATCCCGGTGAGCAGTTCCCGGTCCGATTCTACCTGGTGGCGATGCTCTTCATCCTCTTCGATATCGAGGTGCTCTTCCTCTACTTCTGGGGAGTGATCTTCCGCGACCTCGGGCTTCCCGGTCTCTACGAGGTCCTGCTCTTCATCGGCGTCCTGGGCGCCGGTCTGGCCTATGTCTGGCGGCGAGGTGCGTTGCGATGGGTCTGATCCAGTCTTCGATCGAGGCACTTTCGGGGTCGGTGGCGCTCGCCAAGCTCGACGATCTCCTCGGCTGGGCCCGCAAGTACTCCATCTTCCAATATCCCTTCATCACCGCCTGCTGCGGCATGGAGTACATGTCCGCCGCCTGCTCCCACTACGATGTGGACCGTTTCGGCGCCGGCCTCACGCGCTTCTCCCCGCGCCAGGCCGACGTGCTCTTCGTGGTCGGCACCATCACCCACAAGCAAGCCCCCTACTTGCTGCGCGTCTATCAACAGATTTGCGAACCGAAGTGGGTGGTGGCCTTCGGGGCCTGCGTGATCGGCGGCGGCCCCTATGAGAACTATGCCGCGGTGCAGGGGATCGACAAGATCATCCCAGTCGATCTCTACATTCCCGGGTGCCCCCCGCGCCCAGAGGCGGTTCTCGACGGACTGATCAAGCTGCAAGAGAAGATTCAGAAAGCGCCCCACGGGCGTGTGTAGCAGCCATCCGAGGTAATCCATGAGCCAGTACGTGCTCGACAGATTGACGGCGGAGCTGGGCGAGGCGGTGCTCGATACCCAGGCGCAGCACGGCGACGAAACGGCACGCATCGAGGCGAGCCAGCTGCACCGCGCGGCCCGCTTCCTGCGCGACGATCCCGATCTCGACATGGCCATGCTGGTCGATGTGACGGCGGTCGATCGCCCGCAGAGCGAGCAACGCTTCGAGGTGGTCTATCACCTGCACTCCCTGAGCCACGGCCACCGCGTGCGCCTGAAGATCGACGCTCCAGGAGGAGACGATCCCGAGGTGCCGACACTCGCCGATCTGTGGAAGGGCGCCCAGTGGCTGGAGCGCGAGGTCTTCGACATGTTCGGGGTGCGTTTCAGCGGCCACCCGGATCTGCGGCGACTCCTGCTCTACCCGGAGTTCGAGGGATATCCGCTGCGCAAGGATTATCCGATCCAAAAAGAGCAGCCACGCATTCCCGATCTGGCCGGCTATCCGCAGGTCGACTACGACGCCAGCGAAGACGTGGCGCGCCTGCAGAAGGGGCTGCAGCGAGCTTCGAGCCCACGCGTCGGTGGCGACGCCCGGCGCAACGGCCGGGTGCTGCACGGCACCGAGGCCGGACTCGCGCATCCGGTGGCGGCCGCCACCGACGCCAAGGGCACCACCAAAAACGTGTTCCTCGACATGGGGCCCTCGCATCCGGCCATGCACGGCACGATTCGCGTCTCGGTCGAGCTCTCCGGCGAGATGATCGTCGGCTCCGACGTCGACATCGGCTACCTGCATCGCGGTTTCGAGAAGATGTGCGAAAACCGCAGCTACGCCCAGTCGATCATCTTCACCGACCGCCTGAACTACGTCTCGCCGATCATCAACAACACCGGCTGGTCGCTGGCGGTCGAGAAGCTGATGGGCATCGAGGTGCCGGAGCGGGCGCAGGCGCTGCGAGTGCTGATGTCGGAGATCAGCCGCATCGCCGACCACCTGACCTGCGTGGCCGCCCACTCGATGGAGACCGGAGCGTTCACGGCCTTCCTCTACCTGATCGAAGCTCGCGAAGAGCTCTACAAACTGCTGGAGCGGGTCTGCGGCGGGCGGGTGACGCTGGCCTACACCCGCATCGGCGGCGTGGCGGCCGACCTGCCCGACGATTTCGCCGCCCACATGGAGCGCGCCTTCGCCAAGACCCGCGAGATGATGGCCGACGTGGTCAAGCTGCTGAACGGCAACCGCATCTTCCAGGACCGGATGATCGGCGTCGGGGCGATCAGCGCCGAGGATGCGCTCTCCTACGGGATCACCGGGCCCTTCCTGCGCTCCACGGGTGTCTCGTACGACGTTCGCAAGGCGGCCCCCTACTGCGGCTACGATCGTTACCAGTTCGAAGTGCCGGTGGGCAAGAACGGCGACAACTTCGACCGCTACCTGGTGCGCATGGAAGAGATGCGACAATCGCTGCGCATCGCCGAACAAGCCCTTGCGGCGCTGCCCGAGGGCCCGATCCAGTCGCTCGACCCGCGCGTCGGCCGGCCGCCGAAATCCGAAGTCTACGGCAGCATCGAAGGACTGATGAACCACTTCAAGCTGGTCATGTCGGGCCACGGCGTCGAGCCGCCGCCGGGCGAGGCCTACGGCTACGTGGAAGGGGGCAACGGCGAGCTCGGCTTCTACCTGGTCTCCGACGGCAGCGACACCGCCTACCGCGCCCACTGTCGCGGGCCCTGCTTCGCGCCGATGAGCGCTCTGTCGTCGATGATCGAGGGACTGACCGTCGCCGACGTCATTCCCACCTTTGGAACCGTCAACATGATCGGTGGGGAGCTGGACCGGTGAGCGAGATCCTGACCCAAGAGATGATCACCGAGATCGACGAGCTGGTGGCGCGCTACCCCGATCCCCGCGCCGCCGCGCTGCCGGCCCTGCACGTGGTGCAGCGCGAGCACGGCCACATCGGCACCGAAGCCGAAGAGGCGCTGGCCCGTCACCTGGGCATGTCGGTGGCTCGGGTCCACGAGGTGGTGACCTTCTATAGCATGTTCCGCAGCACACCGGCCGGCAAGTACCGGCTCGAGGTCTGCACCAATCTGTCGTGCACCTTGCGCGGCGCAGAAGAGGTGGTGGCGCGAATCTCCGAGTCGCTCGGGATCGGGCCCGGCCAGACCACCCCGGACGGGCTCTTCACGCTCAGCGCCGTCGAGTGTCTCGGCTCCTGCGGCACCGCCCCCGCGGTGCAGGTCAACGACACCTATCACGAGCACGTGGGGCCCGATCAGGCCGCCGCCTTGCTCGAGACGTTGAAAGGTGATGGCGAGAACGCGCTGTGTCCCAGCGCCGTCTACGTCGACGGAATAGACGAGCCGCGCGAAGAGCGCGACTGGGAACGCTACCTGAGCACACACTGGGACCACGAGAGCTCGCACACCCTGGAACGCTACCTCGAGATCGGTGGCTATCAGGGACTGAAGAAGGCGCTGGCCATGGAGCCCGCCGAGGTCACCGCCGAGGTCAAGGCGTCCAACCTGCGCGGCCTCGGCGGCGCCGGCTTCCCGGCCGGTATCAAGTGGGGCTTCGTTCCCGAGAACAGCGGCAAGCCGGTCTACCTGGCGGTGAACGCCGACGAGGGCGAGCCGGGTACCTTCAAGGACCGCATGTTCCTGGAGCGCGAACCGCATCGTCTGATCGAAGGCATCGCCATCTGCTGCCACGCGGTGGGGATCGCAAAGGCCTTCGTCTACGTGCGCGGCGAGTTCGTCTACCAGATCGAGATGCTGGAGCGGGCGCTGGCCGAGGCGCGCGCGGCGGGCTACTTGGGCCCCGACGCGCTGGGCCCGGGACGCGACCTGGAGATCTGGGTCCATCGCGGTGCCGGTGCCTACATCTGCGGCGAAGAGACCGGCCTCCTGAACAGCCTCGAAGGCGGCAAGGGTTGGCCGCGCCTCAAGCCCCCCTTCCCGGCGGTGGAAGGGCTGTGGACCGCACCCACCGTCATCAATAACGTAGAAACGCTGAGCCAGCTCCCCTTCATCATGAGACGCGGCGCGGCCTGGTTCGCCGGCCTGGGGACCGAGCGCAGCGGCGGCAATCGACTGCTCTCGGTCTCCGGACATGTGACGCGACCGGGGATCTACGAAATCCCCCAGGGCGGAGCCACCATTCGCCAGGTGGTCGAACAGCTCTGCCTGGGCGTGGCGGGGGGGCGGAGCCTGCAGGCGGTGGTGCCCGGCGGCTCCTCGTCGCCGATTCTGCGCGCCGAGGAATGCGACGTGGCGATCGAGTTCGACGCCATGATGAAGGCCGGTACCATGGCCGGCTCGGGCGCGGTCATCGTGCTCGACGACACGGTCGACATCGTCGACTTCGCGCTGCGCACCGCGCAGTTCTACTTCCACGAATCGTGCGGCCAGTGCACTCCCTGCCGAGAAGGCGTGGGGTGGATCACGCGAATCCTGGCGCGGATCCAAGCCGGGCGGATGAAGGCCGGCGATCTCGAGACCATCGAGAATGTCTGCGACAACATTCAGGGGAACACGGTCTGTGCCCTGGGCGATGCGGCGGCCATGCCGATTCGCGCCATGGTCCAGAAGTACCCCGACAAGTTCCGCGCCAAGGCGGGAGTCTAGGAAACGGCGATGCCGACCATCACCATCGACGGCAACCAGATCGAGGTCGCCCCGGGAACACGCCTGATCGATGCGGCGCAGACCATCGGGATCGAGATCCCGCGCTTTTGCTACCACCCAGGGCTCTCGGTCGCGGGCAACTGCCGCATGTGCGAGATCGAGATCGAGGGCATGCAGAAGCTGGAGCCGGCCTGCAACACCATCTGTCGCGAGGGCATGGTGGTGCACACCGATACCGAGCGTGTGCGCAACACCCGCGCAGCGATATTGGAGATGCTGCTGATCCACCATCCGCTCGACTGCCCGATCTGCGACCAGGCCGGTGAGTGCAAGCTGCAGGATTACTACATGCGGCACGGGCTCTACAAGAGCCGCTTCGACCTGGAAGACAAGCTCGGCGAGCCGAAGATGATCGATCTGGGCCGCGACATCATGCTCGACAACGAGCGCTGCGTGAACTGTACCGCTTGTGTTCGCTTCAGCGCCGAGATCTCCGGCGAGGCGGAGCTCGGCATGTTCAACCGCGGCGATAACTCGCGCATCGGTACCGTCGACGGCCGGCCCTTGACCAGCCGCTACGCCGGCAACCTGGTCGAGGTCTGTCCGGTCGGAGCGCTGACCAGCATCGATTTCCGCTTTCGGCGTCGCGTCTGGTTCCTCTCGTCCACCGACTCGGTCTGCGATGGATGCTCGCGCGGCTGCGCGATCCGCGTCGACCACGACCTGACCCACGGCTACAAAAAGGGCGGCGACCGGGTGTTCCGCTTCCGGGCGCGGCCCAACCCCCAGGTCAACGACCACTGGATCTGCGACGCCGGCCGCGGCTCCTACAAGCGCATCGACGCCCGCGATCGAATCCACCAGCCGCAGCTCCGCGACGGCACAGTGCTGATCTGGCCCGAGGTGATCGAGCGCCTGGCGAAGGCACTGGGCGATGGCGCCAAGGTCGACGTGATCCTGGGCACCGACCGTAGCTGCGAGGAGATGTACGCGGTGCGCAAGGTGCTGGGCCCACACGCGCGTAGCGTCGAATGCCGCGTGCCCGGGGTGGGCACGGGCGAGGGCGACGATTTCCTGCGCACAGGCGATCACACGCCCAATCGGCGCGGGGCTCTGGAGCTCGGATTCCCGGCCGCGCTCGATTCCTCGACGAGCGAGGTCGAGGCGATCCTGGAGCGGGCCGCGCATGGCGAGACCGATCTGCTCCTGGTGCTGGGCGTCGACCTGGTGGCGGGAGATCTCGACCCCGAGGCGGTGCAGCGGGCGATGGCCGGCGCCGGGCTCTCGGTCTACTCCGGCTGCCGTCCGCAGGGCACCGGCGCGCTGGCCGGCATGCTGCTGCCGCGGGCGTCGTTCGCCGAGCAGGACGGCACCTTCGTCAACCACGAGGGGCTGATCCAGCGCATCCGCCGCTGCTTCGATCCCGTGGGCGAGGCGCGGCCGGAGTGGTGGTGGCTGGAGGCGCTCGACCGCGCCCGCGGCGCCGCCCCCGGAGCGACCACCGCGCACGCCTGCTTCGCCGACCTGGCCGGCCGATGTGAGTTCTTCGCCGGGCTCGAGCTCGAGGCGATCGATCCGGCCGGCAGTCCCGGACGGGGAGTGGAGGCGCCCTGCGCGCCGATCCCGCCGGGGCGGCGCACACCCGAACCCGAGGAGGCTCTGCGATGACGGGCGAAGTCGTGATCGCGACCGTCAAGACACTGGTGGCCGTTTCGACGCTGATGACCCTGGCTGCGCTCCTGACCTGGGCGGAGCGCAAGCAGAGCGCCGTCATGCAGGACCGCATCGGAGCCAACCGGGCGGCGATCCTCGGCTTCCGGGCCATCGGCCTCTTCCACATCATCGCCGATGCGATCAAGATGATGACCAAGGAGGACTACGTTCCTCCCTTCGCCAACCGCTTCATCCACTCGCTGGCCCCCTTCCTGGCGATCTTCCCCGCGATCGTCGCCTTCGCCGCGATCCCGATGGGCGATACGGTGGTGATCGCCGGGCACCAGGTCGAGATGCGCCTGGCGACGATGAACATCGGCTTCCTCTTCATCTTCGCCATGGCCTCGGTCACGGTCTACTCGGTGGTGCTGGGAGGCTGGTCCTCCAACAACCGCTTCGCCATGCTGGGCGCGATGCGCGCCGCCGGCCAGATGATCAGCTACGAGCTCGCCCTCGGCCTCGCGGTGGTCGGAGCGGTCATGGCCTACGGAACGCTCGACCTGATGGAGATGGCGCGCGCCCAGACCGGCATGCTGGGGGGATTCCTGCCGCGCTGGGGGATCTTCTACCAGCCCCTGGGCTTTCTCTTGCTGATCACCGCATCGATCGCCGAGACCAAGCGCGCGCCTTTCGACATCCCCGAGGCGGAGTCGGAGATCATCGGCTGCTTCCTCGAGTACAGCGGAATGAAGTTCGGCATGTTCTTCATGGCCGAGTTCGTCACCACGGTGGTGGTGGCCGGGCTGCTGTCGACCCTCTATTTCGGCGGCTACCAGGTCCCCTACCTCCTGGCCGACGGCTTCCATCTGCCCTTCGGCCTCTTCCTCGCAGTCCCGGCCGGCCTGGTTCCGTGGATGCAGTTCGGCAGCTTCTGGGTCAAGGTGGTCTTCTTCTGCTGGCTCCTCTTGACCATCCGCTGGACGCTGCCGCGCTTCCGCTACGACCAGCTGATGAACCTGGGATGGAAGATCCTCCTGCCTCTGGCGCTCTTCAACGTGGCGGCCACCGGGGCGTGGATCCTGGCGCGCGCCTGAGCGCAGAAAAGGGGTGAAGCCCATGTTGACCCATCACCAGCCGACCTGGCTCGAACGGATCTACATTCCGGAGGTGCTGCGCGGCCTCTCGGTCACCGTGCGCCACTTCACCCGCAATCTGTCGCTGCATATCGCCCACACGGTGGGACTGAAGAAGGACGTGGCGGCCGCCGTCACCATCCCCTATCCCGACGTGCCGGCCGACCTGATGCCGCGCTTCCGGGGCATGCACCGCCTGACCCGCAAGGCCGACGACAGCATCGCCTGCACCGCCTGCCTGTGCTGCGAGACCGCCTGTCCCTGCCACGCCATCGACATCGTGCCGGAGGCGGTCGACGACTCGGCGATCGAGAAGCGTCCGCGCAGCTTCGAGATCAACCTGGCCAAGTGCTCGTTCTGCGGCTTCTGCGTCGAGGCCTGCCCGGTCGATGCGATCCGCATGGACACCGGGATCTACGACCTGACGGTCGACGCACCGCGCGAGCTGGTGTGGGGCAAAGAGGCGCTGCTGGCGAATCCCAAGGGTGCCGGCATGGAGGTCTACCCGCCGATCGACCGCGCCGATCTGGCGCCTCGGGCCTGCTCTAACCCGGCTTGAACCCGGCGTTGCGATCGGCGGTCACACCGGCCTTGATCTCGTTGTAGTAGCGTTCGTACAGGGCGGTCAGCTGGGGCGTCATCAGCTTGCAGGTGCCGTAGCTGCCAGCGGCCAGGCCGGAGTCATCGTCCTGGGTGATGTAGACCGGCTGGCCGGCGGCGCCGCTGTAGTGCGGGCAGCCGGTGTCGCGTGACGAACAGAGCACCAGGGTGGCCGAAAAGAGACTGTGGATCGGATGGGGATGCCCGGAGGCCGAGTCGCAGTCGCCGAGAATTCGCTCCAGCTCGGAGTAGAAATCGAACGACGCCATCTGGGGAAATCCCTTGGCCAGCGCCTCGACCACCATGGGATGCAGCTTGCCCTGAATCCCCAGCTTGAGAATTCGCTCGAACACCTCCTTCATCGGCAGGTTGGCCTCGAAGTAGCTGTTCGCCATCACGGCGAACTGATCGACGCCGATGATGAAGTTGGCGTGCATCGCCGATTCGCTGGAGAGCACCACCACGGCGGCGTCTCCGCCGTAGTACTTGGGCACGAATTCCAGGATCGCTTCGACCGGGGACTGGAGCTGCATCCGGTGCAGCGCCGGAGTGATATCGGCCAGCGCGGCTCGATAGACGCGGCAGCGGCGGCGCCGGTCGGCCTCCAGAATGCTCTGGTACTCCTCCTGCAAGCCGATGTGCAGCGCCAGCGAGCCTTCCAGCGCGCGCGGGTAGTCGTGCTCCGGATCGAGCTCGTGTCCGGTGAACTCCTGCACGAACTCCATCAGCGCCACCAGCATCACCGAGCGAAAAAGGGCGTGGTGATAGAGGGGCGGACTCGATTCGCGAATCAGCTCCTTCTCGAGCTCGCGCGCGGTGAAGAGCGGCAGCGCCAGATCGGGGTGACCCGCGACCAGCTCGCGGAACAGCTCCGCCATCGGCGCGATCTTCTCCAGCGACTCGCCGAAGGGCTTGCGCCCCCGGATCGACTCCTCGACCTTGGCGAAGTCGGCGGCGATCAGTCCGGCCACGAAGGTGTTCAACGCGGCGTTGCGCTCCAGGCGGATCGCGTAGCGCTGCCCGAACTCCTCGTGCAGGCTGCGCAGCTTGCGCTCCTGGCGGATTCCGAAGGGGCTTCCTCCCTTGTAGAGCACACCGCCGGAGCTGTTGACGATGTCCGCGGCCAGACAAAGGCCTTCGATCTCGCCGGCATTGGCCAGCCCGAGCATGCGGGTCAGCTCGCGGACGTCGGCGAACTCCAGGTAGTCTGGCGCTACGAGCATGGGACGATCTCGATCGATGGGTGGGGGGGGGCTGGGAGCGGGCAGGGGGGCGGCCCCACTATCGATTATCGGCACCGCGAGCGTGCTCTTGCGGTCAAAGGGTCGCCGCTCGGATGGCGATTTCGAGCTGCTCCGGAGTCGGCGCCCGGGTGCAATCGTCGCGGATCTCCAACTCGACCCAGGGCAACCCCGACGCCGCGCCATGGCTGGCGATCGAGTAGGTCTTGCCGTCGAAGCCGGAATAGGGTTCGTTTTCGCGCACTTCGCGCCCGCTCGCGCGCAGCGCGCCGACGATTCGCCGCACCTGGCTGGTTCGCCCCTGGTGGAGCACACCGAAGAGAAAGGGGCGCACTTCGGTGCCGAGGCGGCGGGTGAAGGTGTGGATGCTGACCAGCAGAGAGAGCGAAGGGTTGTTCGAGATCTGCGCTGCCAGCGCGCGATGGTAGGGTCCATACCAGTGGCGCAGACGACGGCTGCGTTCCGGCGCGTCGATCTCGGCGTTGAACCGAATTCCGTAGCCGGCGACCTCGCGAACCAGGAGCTCCGGATCGTCCGGATGACGATTGGGGTCGATCCACAGCCTCGAGAAGGCGGCCAGCACGGCGGGCGCGCCAAAACGTCGGGCCAGGTCGCGGGTGAGCGTCGCCGCAGCGCGGTCGTATGCCCAGTGGCTGTTGCGCAGGGCGCGCGGCAGACCGAGGGCCGCCGCCTCGGCGGGCAGCGCGGGACTGGCATGCTCGCAGCTAAACAGCACCGGAGGCCGCGGATGGCTCGCTGCGATGATCTCAACGGCGTTCATCGCTTGCCGATCCTGGCCGGAAAGCACCTCGTGGGAGCCGCCGCGTGAGGCGCGCCCTCTTCGTCTCGTGCTTCTTCCCTCCCATGGGAGGCGGCGGTGTGCAACGAATCGTCAAGCTCTTGCGCTACTTGCCGCGGGAGAGGTGGAGCACCGAGGTGCTGGCGATGGCGCCGCGGCCGGGCGAGGAAAGGGATCTCGAGGGCGCCCGGCAGCTTCCCGAGGGGCTGGTGGTCCACCGCGTGGCTTCGCCCCTGCCCACCAGCCCACCGGGGCGCACCCGCCGAGGCAGCTCCGCGGCCCGTCCCGACCGCCTTTATCACCTGGCCCGCACCGCGGCCGGACTGCTCTGCACGCCCGATGTCTATCTGCCCTGGTCGCTGCGGGCGCGCCGCAAGCTGGCGACTCTGCTGGGAAGCGGCCGCTTCGACGTCGTGGTGAGCACCTCGCCTCCCGATTCGGCCCACCTGGCCGTCGCGGCGGCGGCGCGTCGCCGGCGCGTCCCCTGGGTCGCCGACTTTCGCGATCCATGGACCCGGCGCATCCACTTCCAGCCACCCACGGCCGCGCATCGTGCGCTCGATTCCGCCCTCGAGGCGCGCGTGATCGGCGCCGCCGACGCCGTCGTGCTGGTCACCGAGCCGATGCGGAGTGATTTCGGCGCGCGCTACCCGGCGCGGGCCGCGCGCATGCACACCATCACCAACGGTTTCGATCCGGCGGACTATCCGGGCGCGCTGGACCGGGACCAGATCGACCACGAACCCCGCCTGCGCTTGCTGCACACCGGCACGCTGACGCTGCGCCGCAACGCCGGCGCGCTGGTCGAGATGCTGGAAGGGCTCCGCTCGCAGCGCGGCGACCTCGAGCGTGCGCTGCAGATCGACTGCATCGGCGGCCGCGACGCGATCAACGATCGGCTGGTGCGGGCGGCGGGGCTGCAGGGAGTGATCCGCTTCCACCCCACTCAGAGCCACGCGGCGATCGTGCGGCGCCAGCGGCGAGCGCCGGCCCTGCTGCTGCTCGACGCCGGCGGCGCCGGCAGCGAGCTGACCCTGCCGGGCAAGCTCTTCGAGTACCTGGGCGCGCGCCGTCCGGTCTTCGCGCTGGCCTCGGTCGAGGGCACCGGGGGCGTGCTGCGCCAGACCCGCGCCGGGGTCTGCTTCGCGCCGCACGACACCGAAGCGGCCGCCGCGGCTCTCGGCGACTGGATCGACGCCCAGCGCAGCGCTCCCCTGCCCTGGCGCGGAGACGAGCGCGCCCTGGAGCGCTATCACCGTCCGCGGCTCGCCGAGCATTTCGCGCATCTGCTGGACGGGGTCAGTCGCGAATCAGCCGCAAGAACTCCTCGCGGGTAGGGCCTTCGCGAAATACGCCGAGCATGGCACTGGTGGTGACCGAGCTGTGCTGCTTCGAGACCCCCCGCATGCGCATGCACAGGTGCTGCGCCTCGATCACCACGCCCACCCCCCGCGGGCCCAGCAGGCGATCCAGCTGGCCGGCGACCTCCTGCGTGAGCCGCTCCTGCACCTGCAGGCGGCGCGCGTACATGTCGACCAGGCGGGCGATCTTCGACAGTCCCACGATCTTGCCCTTGGGGATGTAGGCCACGTGCGCCTTGCCGATGAAGGGCAGCATGTGGTGCTCGCAGAGGCTGAAGATCTCGATGTCTCGAACCAGCACCATTTCGTCGTAGTTCACCGTGAACACCGCGGAGTTGAGGATCTCCTTGGGGTCCATGGAGTAGCCCGAGGTGAGGTGGCGCAGCGACTCCTCGACCCGCTTCGGGGTACGTCGCAGGCCGTCGCGGTCCGGGTCCTCACCCAGCTCGAGGAGCAGCTCTCGGATCAGGTCGTGCATCGAATCTGGCCGGTCTGGAGTGAAAAGGGGGGCGCACCATCACGGCGGCTGAACCGCGTAGCGTAGCCTACACTCCCTCCCATGTCGCGCACCCATCACCAGCTGGTCCTGAGCGAAGGGGGATCGGAGCTGAGTGTCGCGCGCTTCCTCGAGCATCTGCCGCAGCAAAGCGGCGTCTACCTGATGTTCGACGCCGCCGAGCAGGTGATCTATGTCGGAAAGGCGCGCGATCTGAGCAAACGGGTGCGCTCCTACTTCCGCGGCGGAGTTACGCAGTCCGCCAAGGACCAGGCCCTGCGCCACCGCTTGGCCCGCATCGAGTGCCTGGTGACCGACACCGAGCCCGAGGCGTTGGTGCTCGAAGCCAGTCTGATCAAACACCATCGACCGCGCTACAACGTCTACCTCAAGGACGACAAATCGTACCCTTACATCCGGGTTTCTCAGGAGGAGTATCCGCGCCTGCGCAAAACCCGTCGCATCGTCCGCGACGGCTCGCGCTACTACGGCCCCTTCCCCTCGGTGCGCGACATGAGCGCGATGTTGAAGACCGCGAGCCGGCTCTTCTATGCCCGTTCCTGCGACGACAAGCTGCCCTTTGGGCCGCAGCGTCGCGAATGCCTCGACTACCACATCGGGCGTTGCCTGGCGCCCTGCACCGGGCGCATCTCGGCCGAGCGCTACCGGCAGATGGTCGAGCAGGCGGAGCGCCTGTTGGCGGGGCGCTCCGAGGGCCTGACCACCGAGCTGGAAGAGAAGATGCGGGACAGCGCCGAGAGCCTGGAGTTCGAGCGCGCGGCGATCCTGCGCGACCAGATTCGCGGCATCAAGCGCATGGCGGCCGCGCAACGGGTGGTGAGCGAAGGGCGCGAGGAGATCGACGTAGTCGCCCTCGCCGTGCGCCCCCCCTTGGTGCTGGTGGTGGTGTTCGAGGTGCGCTCCGGACGCATGGTGGGGCGCAAGGTCCAGCGTCTGAGCGCGGTCGAAGGATGGTCCGAGAGCGAGATTCTGGAGGCCTTCCTGCAGCAATTCTACCTGGGGGGACGCGACATTCCGCGCACCCTATGCGTCAACCACCCGCTGCACGATCCCGCCCTCCTGGTGGCCGCGCTCGGCCAGGCGAGCGGTGCCAAGGTGGAGCTGCTGCGCCCCCGACGCGGCGACCGGCGGCGCCTGGTCGAGATGGCCGAGGCGCACGGCCGGCAGCTCCTGCACGAGCACAGCCTGGCGCGCTCCGACGAATGGGCGCAGGATGCGCTGCGCGACCTGCGGGCGCGCCTCGATCTCGACGCCTTGCCGGTGCGGATCGAGGGCTTCGACATCTCCCACGTGCAAGGGAGCCATCCGGTCGGCGGCATGGTGGTGTTCTCCGACGGAGCCGCCGATCGCGGCGAGTACCGGCGCTTCAAGATCCGCGGCGAGCACGGCAACGACGATTTCGCCAACATGGGCGAGGTGATCGGGCGCCGCTACGCCCGGGTGCGCGCCGAGGGGCTCGAGCGGCCGGGGCTGATTCTGATCGACGGCGGCAAGGGGCAGCTCTCGGCGGCGCTGGATGCGCTGCGCGACCATGGGCTCGAGCATCTGCCGGTGTTCGCCCTGGCGAAGCGGCTCGAGGAACTCTTTCGCCCCGGCCAGGCACAGCCGATCGCGGTCTCGCCGGGCTCGCCGGGTCATCTGCTGCTGCGCCGGGTGCGCGACGAGGCCCACCGCTACGCGGTGAGCTACCACCGATCGCTGCGCACCAAGAGCGGCCTGGAGTCGGCGCTCGACGCGGTGCCCGGGGTGGGAGCCGACCGGCGCCGCCGTCTGCTGACCCGCTTCGGCTCGGTGGCGGCGATCGAGGCCGCCGGCTACGAGGCGCTGGCCCAGGTGCCCGGGATCGGGGCGACGCTGGCCCGCAGGATCCTGCTGCAGCTCTCCGGGCGACGGGCGGAGCGGGACGGCGAGGAGAGCGGCGGGAGCTGAACGCGGCCGAAGGGTGGAGCTGGCACGCGCACCGCTCGACAGCGCGGGGCGACTCGCGGAGCTTCGGGGGCGATTCGCGGTAGGAATCGTGGGGCGGGACGAGACGCGGGCGCGCCGGCGGCGAGGATCTCGGCGCATGGGCCCGAAAGCACGCGAGTTTCCCCCCAGGAGCGCCGATTCTCGTTAGGGTGGACGATCGAACTCTTGGGACGCCGTTTGCGTGGTCCGAGGAATCGGATCACCTGTGGCCGCGGATCTCAGCCCGCCCGGTGTCAGGATAGTTGCCGCCTGACAGGAGGGCTGCGACTGCGGAATTCGGCGGCAGGAGCAGGTGCGCGTTCCGGAAATTCTGGCCGGTCAATTCCGGAAATTCTGGCCGGTTGGTTCGGGCCCCGTTCGGGGGCGTTTTCGGCCAGGTGACGGGTCCGATATGAGGGTCCGTCGAGGATGATGAGGCGCCCGCGCTCGAGGATCCGATCGACGATGGCTTCGGCGAGGTCGGAGTCGTGAAGGTCCTCGCCCCACTGCGAAAAGGGTGACTTGTTGGTGGTGAAGATCATCGGGCGCTTGCGGTGCCGATCCTGGTGGTCGGCGAGTCGGGCACCGGCAAGGAGCTGATCGCGCG
>CAZBBK010000022.1:0-71867 GCA_964490075.1 uncultured Gemmatimonadota bacterium
TCGCGACTCTCGATCGAGAGTGGTGAGTTGTGACCAGAATCTGGCCGCAACCTTCCGCTCCCCGATCGGAGTCGCGAGTTACGACTGGATTCCGGCCCGCGGACTCCCGCTGGGCTCGCGCTTCTTCGCGGAGTGGGTCGCCGGCGAAGCGCCCTATCGAAACGCCGGACGCCTGGCCACAATCCGCCACCTAATCCCTACTACGACGACGTATGTGATTGCGCTGGCTGCACTTGAGCCGGAACCTGGGGCTGCGAAATAGAACCACTATTCCTCGCCCCAGAACCCGGCCCAAGTGCAGCCATCACAACCACCTACGCCGTCTCGCTACGGGATTAGGTGGCGGATTGTGGCTGGCGCTCGCAGTTGACTCCACGCCCGCTCCGTGCGAGATTAGAGCTTTGCGTTTATGCTCATTCTGAGCATAAAGCCCCGCGGGCCACGCACGAGCCCGCGCGACTCGGAATCGGAGCCGGGCGCCATGCGCTGGGCCGATTCCTCGTGGAGCCGCCCGATGTCGACCCTCTCTCCCCCGAGCCCCGAGCTCAGCTTCAGCCCCGCCGTCCGCAAGGCGACCGAGTCGATCTACCAGAAGGTGAAAGGGGTCATTCCTGAGATCGAGTGGGCGGTGCACGCCCCCTATATCGCGGCGATCCACGAGCTGAAGAAGACCCGCAACGCCCTCTTGCTGGCCCACAACTACCAGACGCCCGAGATCTTCCACGGCGTGGCCGATCTGTGCGGCGACTCGCTGGCGCTGGCGCGCCAGGCGGCCGAGACCGAGGCCGAGGTGATCGTGCTCTGCGGCGTGCACTTCATGGCCGAAACCGCCAAGATCCTCAGTCCCGACAAGACGGTGCTGATTCCCGACCTGGAGGCCGGCTGCTCGCTGGCCGATTCGATCACCGCCGCCGACGTGCGCCTGCTGCGCACGCGCTATCCGGGCGTGCCGGTCGTCACCTACGTCAACACCTCGGCCGAGGTCAAGGCCGAGACCGACGTCTGCTGCACCTCGGCGAACGCCAAGGAGGTGGTCGAGTCGCTCGGCACCGATCGCGTCATCTTCCTCCCCGACGAGTACCTCGGGCACCACGTGCGCAACCACACCGAGGTCGAGGTGATTCTGTGGCAAGGGCATTGCGAGGTTCACGAGCAGTTCAGCGCCGCCGAGCTCAGGGAGTATCGCGAGGTCCATCCCGGAATCCAGATCATCGCCCACCCGGAATGCCCGCAGGATGTGCTGCAAGAAGCCGATTTCGTCGGCTCCACCTCGGGCATGATCGACTGGGTGGGGGAGCAGCGACCGGCCAAGGTGGTGATGGTGACCGAGTGCTCGATGAGCGACAACGTCGCCGTCCACTACCCCGACGTGGAGTTCGTGCGCCCCTGCAACCTCTGCCCGCACATGAAGCAGATCACTCTGCCGAAGATCCTGCACGCGCTCCAACACAACGAGCACCGGGTCGAAGTCGACCCCAACATCGCGAAGCGAGCGCGGCAGGCGGTCGATCGGATGCTCGAGGTCGGGCGCGGCAGGGGCGGCTGAGGGCCCCCAGCTAACGAGAAAAAGGCGCGCCGCCCGCCAGGAAGAACGAGGGCACCAGCGTCGCTTCGGGGGGATCCCCAACCACCGCCTGGAAGAAGGCACGGGTGCGCTCTCGGCGCTCCGGCGGCGCCAGTCCACTCACCAGGAACCAGGCGACGGCGCGCACGAAGACCTCGTCCGCGTCCCGGGAGGTATAGCCGAGCTCGTTCTCCGCCTTGGCCGAGCTGTAGTACATGAAGCGACCGCAGGCGGCCAACGCCTGCGCCCTCGTGGCCGCCGGCGCTCCCCCCCCGATCCACGCCTTGCCCTCCAAGGCCAGGGCGAGCGCCCACATCGGCCCGCGCCCGATCCGCAGACGCGGCGCCGCGCTGCCGGTGAGCTTGGAGAGGATGTTGGCCGCCTCGTAGATGGTGATGTTCCGTCCGCCCAGGATGTAGCGCTCGCCGACCCGGCCTCGCTCGGCCGCCAGCAGGTGACCGCGCGCCACGTCGTCGGCATCGACATGGCTCCTTCCGCCGCGCCAGTAGATCCAACCGCCGCGCTGCAGGTAGCGCAGCACCACTCGGTTGGAAGGGGTCGGCCGATGGTCGCCGGGGCCGAGCACCACCGCCGGATTGACCACCACCAGCGGCAGCTCCAGCTCGCCGGCGAGGCTCAGGGCGAGCGCCTCGGACTCGACCTTGGCGCGCCGGTAGACCTCGACCGGACGCCCGGCATGGTGCGATTCGTCGAGCAGCGCGGTGGGCGAGCGCGAGCTGCCGATGGTGGCACAGGACGAGGTGTGCACGATGCGCTCGAAGGTCCCGGCGGCGGCGGCCTCGCGCAGCAGATTGCCGGTGCCCTCGACGGCGGATGCGTGGATCTGCGCCGCCTCGGAGGGCTGATGGCTGAAGCGGGTGGCGGTGTGGAAGAGATGCGTGCAGCCGCGCAGGGCGCTCCTCAGCGAGGGCTTGTCGAGCAGATCGCCGACCCGCAGATCGATCTGCTCCTCGACGGCGGAAAGCGAACGGAGATCGGAGCCCACACGCACCAGTCCCCGCACCTCGTGCCCCTGTTCGAGCAGTTGGCGGACGATGCGCGAGCCGATATGGCCGTTGGCTCCGGTGACGAGCGCTCTCATGGAATGGAGCATGCACCGACGCCGGGCCCCGGTAAAGCGCGATGTGATAACGTGGCGCCCGACGATGAGAGATGAGTCCACCACCCGCGTCATATGAGGAATCCCGATGGCCAACCAGGAAACCGTCATCGCCGACATCGAGAAGAACGCCGAAGAGATCGTCCGCGCCCGAGTCACCGAGTTCCGCGGCCGTCACTACGTCGATCTGCGCACCTACTACCTGGCCGACGACGACGAGTGGCGCCCGACCAAGAAGGGGATCTCCATCCCGGTGGAGAGCTTCGAAGAGCTGGAGACGGTTCTGGGCAAGGTGCGCGAGCACTTGAATGCGGCACACCTGATCGGCGCCGACGCCTGATCGTGGTGGCGCCCGGATCGGCGCTGGTCGAGGTCTTCCCGGCGTTGGCGGCGATCCCCCGACACCCCTGCGCCCTGCTGCCGACGCCGGTCGAGCCCCTCGAGGTCTTGGGGAGCGGCTGGGGGCTGCCGGAGCTGTGGGTCAAGCGCGACGATCGCTCGGGCCAGCTCTACGGCGGCAACAAGGTCCGCAAGCTGCAGTTCCTGCTGGGGCGGGCGCTGCAACAGGGCCGGCGGCGGGTGGTCACGGCCGGCGCGCTCGGCTCGCACCACAGTCTGGCCACCACGCTCTATGGCCGCCGCGCCGGTCTCGAGGTCGAGGCTTTGCTCTTTCCACAGCCGCCGACCGACCACGTGCGCGCCAACCTGGCGGCCAACCTGGGGGCCGGGCTGCGACCGCTGCCGATTCCCACGCCGCTCCTGGTGCCGCCGCTCCTGGCGCTGCGCGGCCTGCGCGCCGACACCGCTCCGATCCCGGGTGGCGGATCGTCGGCGGTCGGGGTGATCGGCTACGTCGAGGCGGCCTTCGAGCTGGCGGCGCAGGTGCGGGCGGGCGAGCTGCCGGAGCCGGCCTGCGCGGTGGTCGCGCTGGGCACCGGCGGCACGGCGGCCGGGCTGGCGGTCGGGCTGCCCTTGGCGGGGCTGCGCACCCGGGTGCTGGCGGTGCGGGTGATCGACCGGGTGATCGGCAACGCGCGGACCGTGCTGCGCCTGGCGCGCGCGGTGCAGCGCGAGCTGCGCCGCTTCGACCCGAGTCTGCCGCATCTGCGGGTGGCGGAGTGCGAGGTCGACCACCAGCAGTTCGGCGGCGGCTACGGCCGGTCGACTCCGGCCTGCGGCGACGCCGCCGATCTGGCCCGCGAGCTGGAAGGGTTGGAGCTGGAGACCACTTACACCGCCAAGGCTCTGGCGGCGATCGCGGCGCGCGCGCGCGAGGGTCGGCTGCCGCCGGGACCGGTGCTCTTCTGGAACACCTTCAGCTCGGTGCGTCCGCCCGGCTACGACCCGACGGGCGCGGCGATTCGCCACCTGCTGCCGAGGAGCTGGCGGGGGATCTTCTGAGCCGGCGGGGGTCAGTCCTTCGCATCGGTGGCGACGTGGGCGACCTTGACATGCTCCATCATGTGGCGCCCGATCCAGTTGGCGAGCACGTCGGCCGGCATCGGCGCCAGGGTCAGTGAAATGTCGCGGTTGCGGCCGTCGCGGTGCACGGTGTAGGTGACATCCTGACCCGGCTGCCAGTCCTTGCGCGCCTTGCCGATCTGTTTCTCGTTCTCCTCGCTGAGCTCGATGCCGTACATCGCGAAGAGGATGTCGCCCGGCTTCATTCCGGAGGCCTCGGCGGGACTGCCGGGAATCACTTTCGAGATTCGGTACTTCTTGGTGGCCTCGTCGACCTCCATTTCGATGCCGACCCAGCCGGTCGTCTTCAGCTTGGTGGCCATCTTGTCGAGGCACTGCTGCGTGCTGGCGGTGCATTCGTGGCCTTCGCCGGCGAGGGCGGAGCAGCTTCTGAAGCTGCCGCCGGAGCTCTTCACCGCGGGGTCGAGCGCGAGCCGACCCGAGCACTGGACGACGGTCTCCACCGAGGGCCTGCGGCGGCTCTTCCTGGTCGACTTCACGAGCGCGGAGTTCGGGAGCTACCTGGTCTACGACCGGCGATCCGATACGCTCTACACCCCTCCGGCCTCCGACGAGAGCCTGGCGATGATCGTCGCTTCCACGGCATCGGCATCGCGGCAACGGAGCGGAAGCAGATCTTCGAGCGTTTTCACCGCGCGGCACGCGGCCCGGTGCACGATGTTCGGGGGAGCGGACTGGGGCTGACCATCGTGCAGCACATCGTGCGCTCCCACGGCGGCAGCGTGACGGTCGACAGTCGCCTCGGCGTCGGATCGACCTTCTGTATCCGTCTGCCGATGGAGGAGGCGAGCCGATGACGACCTTGCTGATCGTCGAGGACGACGACGCCATGGCGACCGCCTTGAGCGACGGATTCGAGTACGAGGGCTACGCGGTGCGGCGGATCGCCGATGGCGAGCGGGCGTTGCGGGAGATTCGTGCGGGAGCTCCCGACCTGGTGATTCTCGATGTGATGCTGCCGCGGCTCAGCGGTCTCGAAATCTGTCGCACTCTGCGCAGCGAGGGGTCGCGGGTGCCGATCATTCTGTTGACGGCGCGCGGTCAGGAGGTCGACCGGGTGCTGGGGCTGAAGATCGGTGCCGATGATTATGTGACCAAGCCCTTCAGCTTCATGGAGCTGGCGGCGCGGGTGGAGGCGCTTCTGCGGCGCACGCGCCCGGGGCGAGACACGCAGCGGGTCCTCGACATCGGCGACCTGCAGATCGACCTGGAGAGCGGCGAGGCGCGGCGCGGGGATGAGCTGGCGCGGCTCACTCCGCAGGAGCTGAGGCTGCTGGAGTTCTTGGTGGCAAATCGCGGTCGGGTGCTCTCGCGGGAGCTGCTGCTGAGCTCGGTCTGGGGCCACGGCGCCGCGCCGCTGACGCGCACCGTCGACATGCACATCGCCCGGCTGCGGCGCAAGATCGAGCGTCACCCGCGGCGCCCCGAGCTGATCGTGACGGTGCACCGGATGGGGTATCGGTTCAAGCTCTGAGCTCACCGACGCAATTCCGCCCGCGGCCGCCCTCGGCAGTCGCGCCAGGTGGAAGATCGCGGCCTCGAGGCAACGCGAGAACCGGGCTTTCGCCCCGTGGATGTTGACCCGAATCATGACCTCGAGCCAGGTCATGTCGTGGTACATGTCGATCGAGGGGCGGAGCGTGGCTGCCTTCGGAGTGATCCTGCTCGTCAATCATCCACCAGGCACGCGCCCCAGGGATTGATCTGCACCTCCTTGGGCTTGATCGGAGCGATCTTCGTCACCCGCGTCTTTGGCGCCACCGCATCGATCGTTCCGGCATAGAGCTGCCCCTTGCCGAAGTGCATCACGAAGGGCACGCGCAGCCGGAAGCCGTCCGCGACCTTCTCCATCCGCACCTCGAGATCGACCGCGAACTTGCCCGCGTCGGTCTTCTCGACGTCGTGGTCGAAACGTACTTTCGGGATCTCGGTGCCGTAGACCCACTGGTCGAAAAACCACTGCATCGGCTCGCCGAAATGACGCGACACGCAGCCGATGAAATCCTCGGTGGCGACCGTGCCCCCGCGGTGTCGCTCGATGAAGTCACACATCATGGCGACAAAACGCGCATCACCCTCCGGCACCGACTTGGAGAAATCGTAGAGCATCATGCGCAGCATGTGCATGACATAGGCGCCCTTCTGGTAGACGATCGCGGCGTACGGTGAGTAGTGCCCTTCGTCTTGGTGCTCGTTGAACCAGATCAGGCGGGTCCCGAACGAGATCGGGCCGCACTCGCTCATGTTGTGACCGTGCCGGGCGGGAGTGAGCAAGAGCTGCCGCGCGCGCTTCGCCTGGTCGAGCAAGCGTCGCTCCTCGCCGTCGATCACCTGCAGCGCGATCCACGACGCGTACTCCGCCGTGCCTTCGCTCAGCCAGCGATCAGCGGGCGTGAGTGGACGGATCTCGTGACCAAACCACTGGTGCGCCATCTCGTGCAAGACCACCGCATCGGCCTGGCGGCTGGAACGGCTGCGCTCGATCGAGAAGAGATCGAGATAGACCAGGCTCGGAAGGCTCTGGCTGAATCCGGCCGGTTGGTGCGAGGCGTTGAACTGGTTGCGCTCGATGGCTCCGAAGTAGTGGGAGTAGACCTGGTAGGCGTTCTGCAGATCCTCGGCCACTCCCTTCATCCCTTTCGACGACTGGTGGTAGGCGGAGATGCTCACCCTTTCGCGCTCCACCGTCGCGCCGCGCATCGGGCCGAGATTGAATCCGGCGATCCTCTCCGGCTGCGCGGAGCTCCAACGCGATGTCTCGACACCGTCCTTCTTCTCACGGGACTGCTCGACTCCCGAGGCGACCACCCGCCACAGCTCCGGCGCCCGGTAGACCAGCTCGAAGGTCATCGAATCGTCCCATTCACCGACCCGCGGATACCAGTTATCGCGCGCCGACACATAGAAGAACGCGCCGCCCTGGTCGATCATCTTCTTGTCGTCGAGATAGAGATGATAGCGGGGATTGCCGCCGTAGGCGCGCTCTTCGATGATGCCATCGCCCTGGTAGTCGACCTGCACTTCGAACTCCTCCCCGGCCGCGATGTGCCGCGCCGGGTAGATCCAAAGATCGTCGTCTTGAGCCGGCAGGTACTTGTGCCAACTCTCGAACACCGCCGCTTGATGTGCTCCCCAGGGCGCGCCCCCCTTCTCGGTCACCGCGCTCACCGACAGCGATGGACGCAGGTGCAGGCGAATCGCTCGCGGCCCGTCCCGAAAGGCCTGCAGCCGCAAGGTGGCGCTGCCGACCGCGCTGCGATCTTCGCGCACCTCGGTTTCGATGGCGGCGGAGATCCCATCGATCGAGAGTGGTCGAGGGTGACGGGGTGCATCACCGGAGGCGTACTCGGCGCGGGCGTGAAACGCCGAGACCTCGCAGAAGTCGTAGTTCTCGAGGGTGTTCTTGTCGAAGGTCGCCGACCCCAGGGCGACCGTGTACTCGAGCATCCGCAAGGGGTCGTAGGAAATATGCAGGTAACGCTTTTGGTACTCGAGAAGGGCGGAGCGATACTCCGCTTCGCCGTGCGCGGCGGCGGCGGCCAGGCGCGCCGCGGAGCCGTGGTGGGCGCGCTGGGTAAGGACGAAGCGAGCGCGGTCGAAGGCCCGGAGCTCCGGCCCTGATGCCGCGGCAGTCTGTAGCTCCAGAGGTCCGATCCAGTCAATGAGCGCGCGCTCGAAGTCGATCACCAGGTCGTCGGCGGCCAGGACGTGGCTGGCGTGGCGAGATTCCCTTGGCGAGGGTGTGGCGAACGCGACCCGGCCCCGCCCCTCGAAGAGCACCTGTCGGATCGGCGAATCCGCCACCGGCTGGCGGACCACGACGACGCCTTCGAGCAGCTCGAGGGTGGCCCAGTCCAGCTCCATGCGGGCGTCTTCCACACGGCCGCGGCTCTCGATCCCCGGTTCCACGCCCCACCACCAGCGTTCGGTCATCCGCACCTGCTCCGCCAGAGTGCCCGCGGCGATCAGCGTGTGCCCGATCGCGGGCTCGATGGGTTCGGCAGTCGCGGACCCGAAAAACGTAAGGACCGCGGATCCACAGAGAATCGCGCCCAACTGCCTCATATCCAGACCTTCCAGAGCGATTGCGGTGTCTCGATGTAGCGCGCGGAATCTCCCCGCGGCGCCGCCGCTCAGCATAGTCGATCGATCAGCCAAGAGACCGCCGATCCCCGCTGCTGATAAGATGCGCGCAAGCGTCACACCCCACCGAAAAGAGGCATTCGATGTCGATCGTTCCGCGCGCCGCCCGCCCCCTGCTCGCCGCCGCGCTCCTGCTCCAGCCACTGCTGGCCCGCGCACAGGTCGAGACCACCCGGTTGACGATCCTGCACACCAACGACTGGCACGGCTACGCCTTCGAGGAGGACTACAAGGGGGTTCCCTCCGGGGGCGTGGCGGCCTGCGCGGTGGAGGTGGCGCGCCTGCGCCGAGAGATCCCCGATCGGCTGCTGGTGCTCGACGCGGGCGATCTCCTCTCCGGGCACGCGGCGGCCAGTTTCGAGGCCGATGGGGTGCGCGGACTGCCCTTCGTCGATCTGTGGCAGCGGATCGGCTTCGACGCCTGGGCGATCGGCAACCACGAGCTGGATCACGGCCGCGCCAACCTGGCCGCCCTGCTGGAGCGGATCTCGGCCCCGGCGCTGTGCGGCAACTGGCTGGCAACGCTCCCGGGCGGCGGCGCGCCGGTCGCCGGGCGCGATCCGGCGCCGGTCGAGGCCCGGCCCTTCCTGGTGCTGGAGCGCGCCGGCTTGCGGGTGGGCGTGGTCGGGCTGGTCACCGGAGACCTGACCGACCTGGCGGCGAAAGAGGCGCTGCAAGGCACCGTCGTGGCTCCGCCCGCGGCGGCGCTGGCGCAGATCTGGCCGGCGCTCGACGCCCGGAGCGACATCCAGATCGCGCTCACCCACATGGGTGTCGACGCCGATCGCCGGCTCGCGGCCGCGTTTCCGGAGCTGGAGGTGATCGTAGGCGGCCACAGCCACAAGTTCGTGCGCCGGCCCCTGCGGGAAGGCAAGGTGGTGATCGTTCAGGCCGGCTGCTACGGCAAGGTGCTGGGACGTCTCGACCTGGAGATCCGCGACCAGCAGGTGGTGAGCGCCGAGGGCCGGTTGTTGAATCTGCCGCGGCCGGCCGACGCCGAGATCGACCCCGAGCTCCTGGCGGCCGAGCAGACGCTGCGCGGGCGGATCGAAGCGCTCGACGCCCAGGTGATCGGCGTCGTACCGGCGCCGCTGGGGCGCAGCTACCACCAGGCCAGCCCGCTGGGCAACGTGGTGGCGGAAGCATGTCGCCGGGCGGCGCAGGCCGAGGTGGGATTCGTGAACTCCGGGGGACTGCGGGCCGACCTCGAGGCGGGACCGATGACCCGCGCCGAGCTGATGGCGATGCTGCCCTTCGACAACGAGCTGGTGCGCTTCACTCTGACCGGCGCCGAGCTCGAGCGGGTCTGCCGGCACAACGCCCGCGTCTCGTTGACCGAGGAGCATGGAATCCTGCAGGTTGCCGGCCTGCGCTACAGCTTCGCTCCCGGGAGCGGTGAGGGTGAGGTGGTGGTGGAGGGGATCGAGATCGGCGGCAAGGCCCTGGATCGCAACGCGAGTTACCTCTGCGCCGGCAACGACTACATCGTGACGACCCGCGCGGAAAAGTACTTCGGCCGCAAGATCGACGACTGCGAGCAGCGGGGGATGTGGCTGCGGGACGTGTTCGAGCTGGCGGTGAAGGAGGGACGCTTGACGCCCGGTGAGGGGCCGAGCGGGCCGTAGCGCGACGGGAGGCACGGACAGGTTCTACGTCGCCGGATCAGGGACGAATCGGCAGCAACGCTTCGGCCGCGCGCAGCTCCTCGATCGAATCGGCGTTCGACCGGGCGATCGCTCGAAACTCGGTGGACACACGCGGGTCTCTTGCGATCTCGAGCCACAGCTCGCGGGCGGCGCGGGAGGCGTCCGACCAGACCGGTGTTTCCAAGGGCGAGGGAATGCGTGGCTCGAAGCGGCGCTCGACGAGGTTGCCGCTCTGTGGAGCGTAGAGCATCGGCAACATGTCGTAGACCGGTGCGAGAGCAACGATGTCCAGGCCGCGTGCAAAGAAGGAGAGATTGCCGAAGTGCATGTCGGTGTTGGCGATGAGACGGCCGAAGACCTCGAGCCAGAGGATGGCGCGCACCGTTCGCGCGTCGAGGAGGCCTCGATCCCGGAGCGCCGTGGCCGATTCGCTCCAGGAGACCAGTTTGCCGCCGACGAACTCCAGGTCGAGAGCCAGCAGCGACACCAGTCCTCGCCGGTGACGAAGCCCGTGGCGGTCGAAACGCTCCACTTCGAGGAAGAGCCGGTCGCCGGCATCGAGGACTTGCGATCGGGCCGCGGGGCTACCGTGGCGAGAGAGAACCCCGTGGGCCAGATGCTCGCTGATGAGGAGATCGGCCACCCTGCTGCCGCTTCGGGTCGAGGTGGGAGGCGAGAACTTGACGATCACCGGCACCGCGGCCTCGCCGGTTCCCCGGTTGGCCAGGAATTTCGGCTGCTCGCCGCCGGCCGACGATCCCGGAACGCCAAATGCCAACACATCCCGCGCGGCGCGCGGATAGACCAATTCGCGCTCGCGCTCCGGCACGCAGCAGCGCGGCGCGAGTGTCTGTTCCATGTATCGTTCGTACGCCGTGGAACCGGCGATCAAGTTGCCGCTCAGATCCGATCCGTGGCCGGCGAGGTAGCGCAGAGTGTCGTCGTCGCTCCAGCGGTTGATGTCCAGAGGAGCGTCGATTTCGGGATGCTGCAAGGGCACCAGCCGCCCGAGGAATCCGCTCGGACGCAGGTCGAAGAGGAAGTGCGGGAAGCCGTCGATGAAAGCCGGCTCCACTTCGTCGGCGATCGGCTCGATCCAGAAGCCCGAGGGAGCGATGGGGTGCAGATGGAGCAGCAATCGTGGGCCTTGCCCCGGTTCGCCGACCTCGAAGACCGGGATCGGTGAGGGCAAGGCGGATATCACCCGCTTGAGGGCATAGCGTGTCGCTCTGGCTCTGCCGGTGACCAGCACGCGCCCACGCCGCGCCGCGACGAGGCGGGAGAAGGTCGGCTGACTGATCGCGAGGTGCCGGCACAGCTCCGGTCCGGAACTGGGGCCGTCTATGAAGAGATAGCGGCAAAGCCGGTCGGCGAGGGCGGGATCCGCGCGTCGTGGCATGCTTATAGAATAGATATGGAATCGATTATCAGCAAGTCTCAAAACGAGATATGCTGCATGATGCCGGTATTGGGAATCGGCTCTGGTTGCCGCACCGCCCCTTCCCGGGAGCGGGTTCGGGCTCGGGATTGGACCTGGGAACGCGGGCTCCGTGTCGAAACGCCAGAGAGGCCTCCCAAGCGCGTGCACCCCCCCAGCCCCCCGGTGTAGACTCCGGGATTCCCCGTCCGTACCACCCACGCAGAGCACAGTCCCGACCCCCGGGGGACACCTCGTGATCATCTCGATCGGCGCGGGTTTCCGGGCCACCGGAGAGCATTCATGGCGATTCTGATCCTGCTGGCCGTCGTGGCCTTCGTCATCATCCGCCTGCCGAAAATCGAGGTCGGCCACACCGACGAGTTCCGCCAGCGGCGGGTGATGAACTGGCTGCCGCTGGGCCTCACCTACGCCTTCCTCTACATGGGGCGCTACAACCTCAAGGTGAGCAAGTTCGCCTTCGAGGAGATGCAGGCCGTCGACGGCTCGCCGTTGATGGCCAACGCCGACTTCGGCCTGATCTTCATGTGGGGCACGGTCGTCTACGGCTTTTCCTTCTTGATCAACGGACCGCTCACCGACCGGCTCGGCGGGCGCTTCTCGATCCTCACCGGCGCGGCGGGGGCGGCGGTGATGAACCTCTTGATGGGGTTGGCATCGCTCTCGTTGCTGCACCAGGGCCCGGGCCACCAGCTCATCGCCGCCAACTTCGTGCTGCTCTTCTCGGTCCTCTACGCCCTCAACATGTACTTCCAGAGCTTCGGCGCGGTGGCGATCGTCAAGGTGAACGCGGCCTGGTTCCACGTGCGCGAGCGCGGCGTGTTCGGGGCGATCTTCGGGATCCTGATCTCGCTCGGGGTCTACTTCGCCTTCGATTGGGGCTACGCGATCCTCGAGACCTACGGCCTGGCCTGGGTGTTCCTGGTCCCAGCGGTGCTGCTGGCGATCTTCTTCGCAATCGACGTGTTCGTGGTGCGCAACACCCCGGGCGAAGCGGGGCAGCGAGACTTCGATACCGCCGACGCCTCCTCGGGCGACGAGGGACCGCAGCTCAACGCGCTGCAGGTCTTTTCGCTGATGCTGCGCAATCCGATCATCATGACCATCGCCGCGATCGAGTTCTGCTCCGGCTTCCTGCGCCAGGCGATCATGCAGTGGTACCGCACCTTCGCCAAGCAGACCGACGCGGCGCTGGGGCTGATGGACAGCTTCGTCTACGAGAACTGGGGACTCCTGCTCTGCTGCGCCGGAATCCTGGGCGGGGTGCTGGCCGGCGTCATTTCCGACCACATCTTCCAGTCGCGGCGCGGACCGGTGGCGATGTTGCTCTACGTCGTCATGCTGGTCGGCTCGATCGTCCTCGCCTTCACCTACCAGACGCCCTACGTCGGCTACCTGGTCATCCTCATGTCGATGGCGGTGATCGGCGTACACGGCATGCTCTCGGGAACCGCGAGCATGGACTTCGGCGGCCAGAAGAACGTGGGGATCGCGGTCGGCATCATCGACGGCTTCGTCTACCTCGGCACCGCGGTGATGTCGCTGACCTACACCATCGTTCTGCCCCAGGAGCAGCTCGACGCCGCCGGAGAGATCGTAGGTCCGGCGACCGATCCGGCAAACTGGAGCCCCTGGCCGATCGCGATGATTCCCCTGGCCCTGATCGGCACATTGATGGCCTACCGCGTCTGGCACGCCAAGCCGCAGCCGAAGAAACAGACCGCCTGATCGATTCGAAACCAACTAGGAGACACTCATGGCCGACACATTGAAGACCGTGCTCTTGCTGGCGCTGCCAGCATCGGGAAAATCCGAAGTTCGACGCTATCTCGCCCAGCTCTCTCCGCAAGAGTGCGCGGATGACTTCCACATGGGCGAGACGGTGCAGCTCGACGACTTCCCCTACGTGCACCTGATGCGACGCATCGACGAGGAGCTGGAGACACTCGGGAAGCCGCGCCGATTCTACCTCTCCGGCAACGACACCTTTACCGACAAACGCGACTGGGGCACGTTGATCGAGCTAATCAACGAGGACTACTCACACCTGGTGAACCGCACCACGGTCCCCGAACAGGGTGCGGCCGAGCATTTCTTCACGCGCCTCGACGCCGCCGGCGCCAAGGTGGGAATCGAAGCGCGGGTCGCCACTTTCGACGGCGAGACGCGCCGCGCCATCGCCGCCGCCCTGGAGAGCGAGGTGGCCGACCTCTACCGCGAGCAGAACGCCGCCCTGCCCGCGAGCCTCGAGGGCAAGACCGTCGTCATCGAGTTCGCTCGCGGCGGCCCCGACGGTTCCGACATGCCGCTGCCGGCCCCGCACGGCTACCAGTACTCGGTATCGCTGCTCTCCCCCGAGATCCTGGAGAACGCCTCGATCCTCTACATCTGGGTGACGCCCGAGGAATCGCGGCGCAAGAACGACGCCCGCACCGATCCCAACGATCCGGGCTCGATCCTGCACCACGGCGTTCCGATCAGCGTGATGCTCGGCGAGTACGGCTGCGACGATCTGGACTGGCTGGAGGCGAACGCCACCCGCGAGGGCGCGATCGACATCGCAGCCGGCGGCAAGACCTACCAGATCCCGGTCGGGCGCTTCGACAATCGGGTCGACAAGACCACCTTCATCCGCGACGAGCCGAGCAGCTGGGACCCGGCCGACGTGGCCGCGGTTCACAATGGGCTGAAGGGGGCGCTCGACCGATTGAGCGCGTTCTGGACCGGCGGATGACCAGGACGATGGAGATCGAGCTGGGTGAGAGCCGGCGCGTCAACGCCCGCTACGGAGCGTTCGAGCTGCGCACCGATCAGACGATCGACAATGGCGGCGACGGCAGCGCGCCGGAGCCCTTCGATCTCTTTCTGGCGTCGCTCGGCACCTGCGCCGGATTCTATGTCGCTTCCTTCTGTCGCAACCGCGAGATCGCCACCGAGGGAGTCGGCCTGCGCCTGAGCTGGTCGCGCGATGGACAAGGCAAGCTGGCCGGCATTCGCATCGAGATCCGTCTGCCGGAGGAGTTCCCCGCCAAGTATCACAAGGCGGTGGCGCGGGCGGCCGACCAGTGCACCGTGAAGCGGATGCTGGCCGCGCCGCCCCCCATCGAGACGGTGGTGGTCAGGGGCCCGGTCTGACCCGGGCCCGGACTGGCTACTTCGCCAGCACCCGAGGAAAGAGCTCCTGGTCCTCGATCGCGATGTGGTCGCGCAGCTCACGATCGAGGTGGGCGAGCGAGTGCCAGAGCGATTCGAGCGCGTGGCCGGCCCCCGCGGGAGGCCGGTAGCCGCCGGTCAGCTCGCGCAGCCGCGCCAGCATCCGCAGCGCCGCCTCGTGGTCGCCGATCATGGCGTGGATCGGATCGTCGGCCGCGACCGGCTTCCCCGAGAGGATGCGCGGGAAGACGGTCTCTTCCTCGGTGCGCACGTGGACCTTGAGCTCGTCCTTGAGCAGTCCGAACACCTCGGCGACGTCGGTCATGTGGTCGAAGTGAGAATCGTCGTGGGTGGCCATGGCCGCCAGCACATGTTTGTGTACCGCTTCGAGCTCGAGCTTCAAGGGCTCGTGGTAAACATCGATCAGCTCGTCGATGATCTCGTCGAGCGGGCGCTGGCGGCCGCGGGTCGCGGTCTCTCGTTCCGTCATGGTCGCTTCCATGAAGCACTCCGGGTGGTGCTCTGCGATTGCCGCCGCCCGGCTTCCAACCGCCAGGCGGCGCTTCGTTGTTCCTACGATAGATCGACTCTTCGGGATCCCAGTCGAGCGCAAAGGCTCCGCGTGAGAGCTCAAAACGCGTCGAATCCGGTCAGGGCGCGCCCGAGGATCAGGGTGTGGACCTCGTGGGTTCCTTCGTAGGTGATGACCGATTCCAGATTCAGCATGTGCCGGATCGGTGCGTATTCCGCCATGATTCCGTTGGCTCCCAGGATCTGGCGGGCGCCGCGGGCCACCTCCAGGGCGGCGGCCACGTTGGCGCGCTTGGCCAGGCTGACGTGGGCCGGCAGCGCTTCACCGCGTTCCTTCAGGCGTCCCACATGAAGGGCCATCAGCCGCGCGTGAACGGTGGCGGTCGCCATCTCGACCAGCTTCGACTGAATCAACTGCTTGCCCGCGATCGCGCCGCCGAACTGGGGTCGATCCCGGGCGTAGCTCAGCGCCACGTCGAAGCAGGCGCGGGCCGCGCCCACCGCGCCCCAGGCGATGCCGTAGCGCGCCTGGTTCAGGCACGAGAGCGGCGCTCCGAGCCCGCGCGCCTTCGGCAGCAGCGCCTCCTCGGGCAGCTCGCAATCCTCGAGCACGATCTCCCCGGTGACCGAGCTGCGCAGCGAGAGCTTCCCCTCCATGACCGGAGCGGAGTAGCCGGGCGTGTCTTTCTCGATGATGAAGCCGCGGATGTCGCCCTGGTCGTCCCCCTCGAGCTTGGCCCAGACCACGGCCAGGTCGGCGAAGGGACTGGCGGTGATCCACATCTTGGTGCCGTTCAAGAGGTAGCCATGGTCGGTGCGAATCGCTCGCGTCACCATGCTGCCGGGATCCGATCCCCAGTCCGGCTCGGTCAGGCCGAAGCAGCCGATCTTCAGACCGCGCGCCATCTCGGGCAGCCAGCGCAGCTTCTGCTCGTCCGAACCGAAACGGTGCAGGGCATACATCGCCAGCGAGCTGTGCACCGAGACGAAGCTGCGCAGCCCGGAGTCGCCGTACTCCAGCGCCTCTTGGGCCAGCCCGTAGGCCACCTCGCCCATGCCGGCGCAGCCGTAGCCCTGCAACGACGCGCCGAAGATGCCGAGCTCGGCCAGCTCCGCCACGTGGTCGCGGGCGAAGGGCTCGCCGTCCAGGAAACGCTGGTCGACGCCGGGCATGAAGCGCGAATGCACCCAGCCGAGCACCGACTCGTGAACCAGGCGCTCTTCTTCGCTCAGGTGGAGACGATCGCCGAGAAGCTGCTGCAGGTCGATCGCGGGGTCGTTCGCCGGCTTGGCGGCGGAGGAGTTGTCGGTGGCGGCCATCAGGCCACTCCTTTCGAGCGTCCGGTTCGTTCGGCCCGGAACGCGCCCCAGAGGGCAGCCCCGACCGCGCCGGCGTATTGGGATCTTGGATGGGAAATCAGCTCGGGATGGGGCGGAGGATCGCCGCCGGAGCGGGTCGCCCGCCGCAGGTTCTTCTGGTGCACCGCATCGAGCTCCTCGGCGATCCGCGCCAGCAGGCCGACGTCGGCCGCCAGACCACCGGTGACCATGACCGGCCCCTCGATGCCGACCGCCGTGGCGAGACGGGCGAAGCGCCCGGCCATCGAGGCGTGGATACCGCGCAGGATCTGCGGCGCGCCGATGCCGCGCGACACCATGTTGATCACGTCGGTCTCGGCCAGCACGGCGCAGATGCTCGATACAGTCTCGGCCTCGCCTGCCTCGCGCGACAGCTCGCCCACCTCCTCGATGCCGACGCCGAGGTAGCGGGCGATGTTCTCCAGAAACTGGCCAGAGCCCGAAGCGCACTGGCTGGTCATGCGATAGCGCTCCACGCGGGCCAGCTCCGAGACCCGGATCGCCCGGGCGTGCAGGGCGCCGACGTCGATCACCACGCGTGCCTCGGGGCGGTAGAAGAGGGCGCCGCGGGCGTGGGTGGTCATGCTGTAGAAGTGGCCGGTGGCGCCGGGGATCAGGTCGGCGTCGCCGGTGGTCGCCAGGTAGGTGAGCGCCGACTCGTCGATCCCGGCGTCGCCCAGCGCCCGGGTCCGCACCATCTCGACCACCTGGGCGGGATCGCGGCGGCGGATCCGCTCGCAGACCAGCGCCAGCTCCTCGGCGTCGCGCGCGGCGGGATCGGCGGGATTGGTGTGACGCAGCAGCGCCGCCTTGATGGCGCTGGATCCGACGTCGAGTCCGAGGGTCAGCATGGGCAGCTCCGGGAGCGGTGAAAGGGCCGGCGGTTGGGCGAAGGGGTCAGTCGCGGTTCAGCTCGATCGGCAGGGCGCCTCCGCCCTGGCCCACGCGGTCGCGGCGCGAGAAGAGGGCGGCGCCGAGCGCACCGGTGAAGATCGAGTCGGGGGCGATGTTGATCGGCTGCTCGCCCCAGCTCTCCCGCACCACGTCGCGCAAGGCTGCGACCGCGGCCGGGTTCTTGGCGACACCGCCGGTGAAGGTGAACTGCTGCTTCACTCCGCCGGAGCGCGAGAGCAGGCTGGCGGCGCGCAGGATGATCGCCCGGTGCAGACCAGCCAGGATATCCTCGCGCTTCTCGCCCAGCGAGAGCCGCTCGCGCAGCTCCGCGCCGGCGAACACGGTGCAGGTGGAGCTCACCTTCACCTGGCGCCGCGACGCCATCGCCAGCGGACCCAGCTCGTGCAGACCCATGTTCAGCTCGTCGGCGATGTAGCCCAGGTAGCGGCCGCAGCCGGCGGCGCAGCGGTCGTTCATCTGGAAGCTGGTGACGACGCCGCGCTCGTCGACCTGGATCGCCTTGGTGTCCTGGCCGCCGATGTCGAGCACCGTGGCGGTGCGGGGGAACATCGCGTGGGCGCCCAGGCCGTGGCAGAGGATTTCAGAGCGAATCGCTTCGGGAGGGAAGGGCAGCCGGGCGCGCCCGTAGCCGGTGCCGACGCTGCCGCCGATCTCGATCTCTCGGTCCTGGACCCGCTCGAAGGCGGCGCGCGCCGCCTCGCGAGCCGGCTCGTCGAGCTCGCCGCAGGCGCGGGCATCGCCCACCAGCTCACGCGCACACGCCGCGACCTCGGAAAAGGCGGTGCTGCTGACACGGTTTTCCACCTCCAGAATCACCCGATCGAAAAGTGTCGCCGCCAGCTCGAAGGGGATCTCGAGCTCGGGCGCCATCCGCTCGGCGACCGCCATGAAGCGACTGGAGGCGACATCGCGGAAGAAGTCGCTGCGCTCCTCGGCGTCCGCGCCGTGGATCTGGTAGGCATCGGCGCGCATCGCCTCGAGCGCCGCGGCGACCAGCGTCTCGAGCGCGGAGCGCCGGTCACGGAAGCGCTGCGCGTCGATCTCGCCGAGCACCTCGCGTTCGAACTCGTCGATGCGCGCCAGATGGCGCGCCAGGCGCACCAGCCTCTCCACCACTGCGACCAGAGCGCCGCCGCCCTGGCGTGCGCGCAGGTCGGCGCCGAGCAGCTGCAGCCGGGCATCGCTCAGCGCCTCTTCCGCGGCCACGCCGCAGGCCACGTCGTAGTTGGCGCGGCTGTTGGTGATCCCTCGGCCGATCACCGCGCCGTCCTCGTCGAGCACCACCGCTTTGGTGGTGGTCGATCCCAGGTCGACGCCCAGATAGGTGGTGACACTCATGCGGCCTCTCCTGCGGCGCGCCTCTCGCGCACCATCTGCAGATAGGACTCGATCCGGTTCTTCACGTTGGCCGCGGAGAAGTAGCGCGGATCGACCAGGTCCGATTCGATGAAGGCGCCGGGCCTTCCGGTGCGCTCCTCGAGCTCGCGCAAGATCAGCAGCTGCCCCGACGAGAAAGAGTTGCAACTCTTGACCGAGTTGATCAGAAAGCCGTCGGCCGCGAAGTCGTTGACGTAGTTCTCCAAGAGATCGATGCGCGCCGGGAGCGAGAGATTGGTGTAGCAGCCGAGGCAGTACTCGGCCAGACTCTCCAGCGGGCGCGCGGGATCGTGACGAAAGCCCTGATCATAGAGTCCCCCGACCTTGCTGTAGGTCGATGCGACCGCCACCGCTCCCTCGTCGGCGAACATGCTCCAGAACTCGCGAAAGCTGGTCCAGTTCGGCGGGCCCTCGACCACCAGGCGGAACTCCTCGCGGGCGAGCTCGCCGGCCGGCGTGATGGGACCGAGTCCCTTGCGCACACGATCTTCGACCTCGCGGCGCAGCGATTGGTAATAGCGCTCGCCTTCGGCGGTGCCGCGGAAGGCGGTGAAGATCGGTCCGATGTAGTAGACGGCGCCGAAGTAGGAGTCGATCGGCGAGGGACGGGACTTGGCCGCGTCGAGCACCGCCACCAGGTCGTCCTCCATGCGCGCCGAGCGGGCCAGCGATTCGGCCAGCCGAGCCTCGTCGTAGCGATTGCCGCTGAGCCGCTCCAGGGCGGGAATCACCTCTTCGCGCAGCTGCCGCACCACGTAGTCGACCATTGGGCGCTCGATCTTGCCCTGGGCCTGGTAGGGGACCTGGAGCATCGAGATCCGCGACTCGGCCTCGTCGCGCAGCAGCTCGAACCACTTCAAAAAGGTGAAGCATCCGGTGTAGGAAAGGAGCAGCAGATCGGCCGGCGGAATCGCCAGACCGGTCGGCCCGATGCCGCCCTGTTTCATCATGCCGACGTCGCACTTGACGTAGGTGCAGACATCTTCGGAGTGGCCCTCGCGCTCGGCCTCGGCGATGAAGCCGCGCGAGCGCCCGCGCATGCCTGACTGCAGGGCGTTGATCTCCGGCAGGCAGGGCAGCAGATCAAAGGAGCGGATCAGCTCGGTCAGGTTCCCCGGCACGAAGGTGTAGACCACCTTGTCGCCGCGCTCGGGGGCCTCGCTGAGGCGCTGGTAGTAGGATGCCAGCATCTCCTTTTGCAGGATCATGCTGCGATCTTTGGCCGCCGTCTCGTGCGGACTCTTGGTCATGCGTGGCTCCAGAGCTTGATCGCGTCGGAGAAGGTGCCCGCCTGCTCGCGAATCACCTGGAACTGGCCGGTGTTCTCGGCGTACTGCAGGGCGGTGTGGGGGATGTCGGCGTCGTCCAGGGCGCGCTGCAGCATCGGCCGATCGAGCAGCGCCGGATCGCAGAACGATGGCGCGCAGAACACCACGCCGTCGGCGTCGCGGCCGCGCACCATCTCGATCAGTCGCATCCCTTTGGTGTCGTTCAGGTCGTAGACCGAAGCGGTGCTGGGGCTCGACTCCATGTAGCCGCGAGCGATCGCCGCCAGCGGATCGCCTTGCTCGCTCAAGGGCTCCTGCTGCCAGCGCAGTCCCAGCAACAGATCGTCGTCGACCACGCCGCAGCCGGCGCGCTCCAGGGTCACCAGCAGGTTCACCGGCGGCTGTTCGCAGAAGGCGCCGATCACCAACACCCGGCTCAGGTCGCGGTAGGGCAGATCGCGCTCTGTGGCGGCGGTCACGTAGTCGCGCAGCAGCGAGGTGTGCTCGGCGATCGGCATCAGTCCACCGGCGCGGATCACCGAGTAGACCTCGCGCAGCGGGTAGCGCCAGGGGGCTTCGGCGCGCAGATCGAAGAGCTCGGCGATCGCCGCCGCGTTGCGGTTGTAGTCGGCGATCGACTCGCGAATCCGCTCTTCGTCGATCGGCCGTCCCGTGATCCCTTCCAGATCGGATCCGAGCGCCGCCAGCTCCCCGGCCATGAAGTCGGCGCCCGCCTCGACGCTCTGACACTGGGGCACGTCGACGTAGCGCGAGAGCACCTTGGGGAAGAGCACCTGCCACATGCCGGAGAGATTGCGGATCACGTCGCAGGTGGCCGGAAAGAGCATCGCGTCCAGCGGCTGGTAGGCGCCGTTCAGCGCCAGGTCGATGACGCTCCGCGGCAGGTGGCAGATGTAGCTCTGGAAGTAGGCGTCGCCTTTGACCACATCGACCGCGTCGCCCCCCCCGAAGATCGCCACCGGCAGCATGCCGGCCGCCGCGACCAGCGGCCGCGGCGCATAGACGGGCAGGTGCCCGACCGCCCGAAGGGTCGGATCGGCCTCCTTCAGGGCACGCAGCCATTCGAGGTGGAGATCGTCGAGCCGCTCCGTGCAGCGGGCGACGATCGCGTCGACTTTGCTCATCGATCCCTCCACTGGGGGCGGCGCCGCTCCAGGAAGGCGGCGATGCCTTCCGGCGCGTCCTCGGTCGCCATCAGCTCATCGAGGTAGAGCGCCTCGTTGGCGTCCAGCTCGCCGCCGCTCAGCGCCCGGCTCAGCTCGGCGCGCGCCGCTCGCGACGCGAAGCGCAGGGCCACCGCGCTCCTGGGCAGCACTTGAGCTTCCAGGTAGGCGAGCGCGGCGGCCTCGGGATCCTCGTCGACGCTGTGGGCCAATCCCCAGGCCGCCGCGGTGGCGGCGTCGATCGAGCGACCGGTGAGCAAGAGATCGTCGGCCCGCGCGCCGCCGATGCGCCGCGGCAGCACCACGCTCGCCACCGGCGCGAACACGCTGAGCTGCACCTCCGGCTGCCCGAAATGCGCGTCGGGGGCGGCGAAGATCCAGTGACACAATATCGCCAGCTCCATGCCGCCGCCCAGGCACTGGCCGCGCACCGCGGCCGCCATCGGCAGATGCAGCTCGACCATCGCCTTGCTCAGCCCGTGAAACACGCCGAGCATGTCGCGCACCTGGTCGGGAGCGTGCTCCGCGACACTGGCGCCGAACGAGAAGTGCTTGCCCTCGGCGGCCAGCAGCAGGGCACGCAGCTCCCGGCGCCGCGCCGCGGCCTCACAGGTCGCGTGCAGCTCCTTCATCATCGCCGCGTCGACGATGTTGCCCTTGCCGCCGGCCAGACGCACCGTCAGCAGGTGATCGTCGTGCGACAGGGAAAGCTCGAGTCGATCGCAGGAAGGCAGCGCGCTCATGCCTGGTCCTTTCGCGGCGGCATCAACGATTCGACCAGCTCGGCCGACCAGTGATCGCCGCGCGCGATCGATTGGCGCAGGCCGATGAAGTCGGCCTCGCGGTGCCCGCGTATCCCCTCGTTGAAAGCGCGGAAGCCCAGATCGGCCTCACCCAGCATGTTGACGCCGAGCCACGATCTGTTGCCTTCACGGTTCTTGTCCCAGTGGGCCAATTTGTGGCGGCGCACCGACTCGAGGGTGCGGGTCAAACAGCCAGGCATCATCATCAAGAGCTTGTTGCACAGCCGATCGACCGCGGCGTCCAGGTGCGCCAAGTTGACAGTGCCGCTCTTGAACAGTGTCTTCCCCTCGCCCAGGGCGTCGCCCTTCAGCATCTGGCCGTGCACGATCTGGCCTCTCTCGTCGAGCCAGCGCGAGGTCTCCACCATCGGGTTCGGAATCAGCTTGCCGTCGACCTCGAGCACCGGCACTACCTCGGTGATCAATCCGTAACGCTGAGCCTCGTAGGCGCTCCACATCTCGCACAGCGTGGCCGACTGCATGGCGCGCTCGTAGCCGACCAGGAGCGGCAGGAAGTCGGTCGATCCGCCGTCGGGCGCCGAACCGTGTTTGGGTCCCGCCTGGCCGAACACCGCCAGGTCGGAGGCCACCGAGAAGTCGCAGGCCATGCCGATCTCCTGGCCGCCGGCGATGCGCATGCCGTTGACGCGACAGATCACCGGCTTGTCGCAGTGGAGGATCGCCGAAACCATGTCGTTGAAGAGACGCATGTACTGACGATACTCTTCCGGACGGCGGGCGTAGTACTCGGCGTACTCCTTGGTGTTGCCACCGGTGCAGAAGGCCCGGTCGCCGGCTCCGGTGAAGACCACGCTGACGATGTCGCGACGATTCGCCGCGTGGCGCATTCCCAGGATCACGCCCTTGGTCATCGCGGTGGTGTAGGAGTTGAGCTGGGTCGGGTTGTCGAGAGTGATCCAGCAGTGAAAGAGGCCCTCGGCGACCGAGCCGTCGGGAGCCAGGGCGGGGCGATAGTCGACGCCGATCCCTTCGGCGGGTGAGAAGGGAACGAGATCGTGGTCGTTGAGCTGCGTCATCGTTGGCTTTCCAGGTTCTTGGGATTGGGATTCGCGGGTAGCGATTCATCCGGCGTCGGGGACCAGCACGGCGCGGCGCCCGTCGGAGCTGTGGTGGTGGAGCTCGTCGAGTACTTCGTTGACGGCTCTCAGCGGCCGCTTGGTGACCATCGGCGCGATCGGCAGACTGCCGGCGAGGGCCATCTCGACCAGCTCCGGATAGAGGGCCGGGTCGCATCCCCAGTTGCCGATCGCCCGGGCATCGAAGGCCATCAGGTTGGACAGGCGCAGGTGGACCCGCGCCGGCGTGAAGCCGACCACCGAGAGGGTCGCGCCGTGGTTCAGGAGGCCAAAGGCCAGCTCCTGGCCGGGAGCGCTGCCGCTGGTCTCGAAGATCCGCCAGGGGCTGGCGGCCAGCCCGCGTTCGGCGGCGAATCCGCGCAGCTCCTTGCGCACCGCCTTAGTCTCGACCCCGTCGATGTTGAGGGGCAGATCGATGCCCAGATCGCGCATCGCCTCGACCCGTCGGGGACTGACGTCGAGCGCCGCCACGCAGGCGCCCATCGACTTGGCGAGCAGCGCCCCGAAGCCGCCCACGCCGCCGGCGCCGACGAAGATCGCCAGCTCTCCGGGGGCCAGCTCGGCGCGTCGGATCGCCTGCCAGGGTGTGGAGATCGCGTCGGCGATCACCCCCAGCTCCGCCAGTCCCACGCCGGAGTCGCCGAGCGGGGCATCGCCGCCCTCGTAGCCCGGCACCGGGCACAGGTCGCGCGCCGGAACCACCAGGTGGGTGGCGAACCCGCCATGCACGTCGTTGCCGGGCATGATCTGCCCGGGACAGATGGTGCCGCGCCCCGCCAGGCAGGCCGCGCACTCTCCGCAAGGCATCACCGCCGGCACGATCACCGCCTGACCGACGCGCCCCTCGGCGCCCGGCCCGGCCGCCTCGATCACCCCCGAGACCTCGTGACCGAGCACCAGGGGCAGCGGGTGCTTGGTGCGCACGCCCCCGTGCAGGAAGCCGATATCGGTGTGGCACACGCCGCACCCCACGACCCGAACCAGCGCCTCCCCCTCCTGGAGCTCGGGGGCGGCCCGCTCGAAGGGCTCGAGCGCCTTGCCCGGTTCGGTCATCGCAAAACCGTGAATGGTTGTCATGACGATTCCTCGGCCGACACGTGGCGGCGGACTATTGAGGACCGACGGCGGGCGGGCGAACGCGTGCGCCGGCCGTCGAGAACCACACTATACTGCCGCTCTTGCTGGCTCAATAGAACTATACTGCTGATTCCCCGCGGCCGTTGCCGCGGGCTGGTTGCGCCTGGCTCTTCCGCCAAGCTCGTTCGACCGCCGGCGTCTCGATCCGGGTGCGGGCGCTCGATCGGAAGGGTCGAGTATCGCCTGGATCGGCGCGCCGCGCCAGGGGCCCGGCGAAGTCGCCGGGGCTCTCGGAGCCGTCCGGACGGCGCGCCAATTGGCGCATGCGCACCCGCCCGCCCGCCGGATCCGGCGCCACGTAAGAAAACTCAGGCCCCCTGGTCCCGGATCGGAGCCCGGCAGAGCCAGGTCGGATGGGCGGCGATCGAGCCAATCCCTTGCCAATCGGCGCCGAATCCGCGATCTCCGGCGCTTCGCCGACAAATATGACGCCCCGCTCTCAGTCGCCCGGCCGATCGGGTAGAGACACCATGCCTTGTAGGGAGGAGCCCCGACACCGAACCCCCGGAATCACCCGATGAGATCGACTGCCCTGTTCTTGGCTTGCCTGGCGAGCGCCACCGCGGCGGCCGCGCCGCATTCGCGCGCGCCGGAGGAAACTGTACGGATCAACATCGGGACGACCGCCGCGTGCGACCTCGATCAGGCGCTGGCGCTGCTGCGCGCACGCTACGACTTTCAGGTGCGGCGCCGGCTGGCCCGCATCGGGGTGCTGACGATCGAGATCGATCGGCGTCACCTGGATGATCTGCGCGGCGACCGCGCCCTGAATGCCCTGGTGGACTACCTGGAGCCCGACGGCGTGGCGCGGATTCCGGAGGACGGCGACCAGACGGGCCGCCACCTGGCCGCGCCGCGGGACCGGGCGCGCCCCTTGGGCCAGGCGCCGAGCGACCCGTACTACGACCGGCAATGGGCGCCGGCCTGCGTCGACCTCGAGCGCGCCTGGAGCCGCTTCGGATTCGGCCCGCGGCCCGTGACGGTGGCGGTTCTCGACACCGGCGTCGATCACACCCACCCGGATCTGGCCGGCAACGTCGACATCGACCACGGCTGGGACTTCGTCGACGACGACGCGACGCCTTTCGATCTCTATGGGCACGGCACGGCCTGCGCGGGCGTCGTGGCGGCGGTCGCCAACAACGGAATCGGCATCGCCGGGGTCCTCGATGCGACGATTCTGCCGGTCAAGGTGCTCGACGACCAGGGCATGGGCTGGCCATGATCCGCCACCTAATTCGCGATTCGCCATGCGCCTCTTGGCCTTGTCCTTCGTTGCTCGCGCCGATTCGATGCTCAACGTAGCTCTACTACGCCTGCGCTCAAGACTCCAGATGACGGCCCTTCGACCGCCATCTGGGCGCCGATTGCGGCAGACGAGCGACTCGGAGTCGCTCGCAGCTGAATAGGCGCGGCGCGGCGCCTCGACCAAGGCCAAGATTCGCACGGCGCGATCACGAATCAGGTGGCGGATCAGGGCTGGTGGTCCGACGTCGCCGCGGGAATCGAGCACGCGCTCGCCCAAGGCGCCCGGGTGATCAGCACGTCGATCGGCGGAGAGCACGACGCCACGCTGCAGCGCGCCTGCGACGACGCCTACGCCTCCGGCGTGCTGGTCTTCGCCAGCGCCGGGAACTGGGGCAACGACTGGCGGAACTACCCCGTCAGCTTCACCTCGGTGATCGGAGTGGGAGCGCTCGACGAGGGCTGCACCGAGGTCGCCTATTTCTCCAGCCGGGGTTTCGGCGACCACCTTCAGGAAGGCAAGGTGGAGCTCGCAGCCCCCGGCTCGTACATCTATTCGACCCATCGCGACGGTCTGTACAAGTACTGGTCGGGCACCTCGTTCTCGTGTCCGCTGGCGGCCGGCATCGGCGCCGGCTACGTCGCCCTGAGCGCCTGGAACAACCAACGGATTCGCGCGCATATGCAGCTCAGTGCCGACGGAATCGGCGATCCCTTCGATTGCGGCTACGGCCGGGTCGATGCTTTTGCCTTTGGGGACTAGGGTTCACGCCGGCGTGGATTGCGACTTTCGCCGGAATGCCGCATCCTCACGGCGTTGTTCTGGACTGCGTCAGAGCACCATGTCGCCGTCGCTCCAACCTGCCCTCTCCCGTCATTCCGGCGAAAGCCGCAATCCAGTTCGTTCCAACAGCAATCTACCGAAGTAGGAGTGAGCGCGAGCCGCTGGTGGCGGATGGTCGCGGCGTCTCGCCCCCGCGACCACCGTGGGGGATGCCACCAGCGGCCCACGCCGTCCACCCCGTCCCTGGGTGTCGATTCTCGGTCCTCCCGGCGTCCGCTGGAGTGACCTTGGTTCGAAGCAGGGATTGTGCCGATTCCAGCGACGAACGCGGGACGGATTGGCGGCAACGGATTTAGGGCGGCAGAAGCAGATCGGACACCCCCCCGCATCGTTCGTGGTCGCAACAATCGGCGACTCCGAATCCCTCCAGCCCCCCGCCAAAATGCTGATGCCGACGCCCTTACGCCAGCTTCGTAGAAAGCGGCGCTTCGCCATTCCCGACGACGCATTCTACCGCACCCGAACCCGCCGCACCTTGCGGCCCAGACCCAGGATCTTGATTCGGCGGCGCAGGGTCGACTCCGGGATTCCGAGCTGCTGGGCGGCGGCGGTGCGCACGCCGCCGGAGGCGCGCAAGGCGTCGCTGATCAACTGTCCCTCGTGCAGGCGCATCAGATCGGAGAGCCGGCGGCTGGGGCGTCTGATTCCACCCACCGACGCAAAGCGCTGCCGCCACTCGCGCAGCTCGCTCTGGACCTGTCGCGGCCAGATCAACCGGCCCCGGGCGCGCGCCGAGATTCGTCTCAAGAATAGCTCCAGCTCCGCCACGTTGCCCGGCCAGTAGTAGTCCTTGAGCAAGGCGATGCAGCCCGCCGCCAGCTCGCGCGGAGCGGGGAGCCCGAGCCGCGCCTCGGCCCGGACCAGCATCGCCGCCGTCAGCTCGGGGAGATCCTCGAATCGATCCCGCAGCGGCGGCAGGCGGATCTCCAGAGCGCAGAGCTCGTCGAGCAGGCGCGCCCGGAAGCGCCCCGCCAGCACCTCGGAGTGCAGATCGCGGCGGGTGGTGGAGACCAGTCGCGCCCGGAGCGCGCGTGGCTCTCCCTCGCCCACCGGATCGACCCGGCCGGCGCGGATCGCCCGCAGCAGCATCTCCTGCAGGGCCTCGCTCAAGAGGGCGACCTCGATCAGCAGCAGCGTGCCTTGGCCCGCCTCCAGCAGCAAGCCCTCGCGGGCCGCGCCGTAGCCGCCGCCACCGACCGGGCGCTCCCCGAAGAGCTCGCGCTCGACCATTCCGGCCGAGCAGGCCGCCACGTCGACCGGCAGCAGCGATCCCACCCCGCGCACCCGGTGCAGCGCTCTGGCGGCCAGCTTCTTGCCGCTGCCAGCCTCGCCGAGCAGCAGCACCGGCTGGGGCATCGGTCCGTAGAGAGCGATCCGCTCCCGCACATGTTGAATCACCGCGCTCCGCCCCGCCAATCCTCCGATCGCCGCCCGCTCGGGCGACAGGCGGATTCGCGCCATAGAGCGCTGGTGCGACTGCATCGCGTCGACATAGATCGACAGCGCCCGGCGGATCTCGTCCACCCGGCCGCGGGCCCGGACGCCCTCCAGCGAATCGCTTCGCGAGTCCAGGTAGACGCAGCCGACGCAGCCGCCGGAGCCGTCGAGGGGCACGCAGATCACGCTTTTCAGCGCCCCCTGCGCGACCTCGGGCAGATCCTCCAGGTCGTGGGCGTGCAGGGCGCGACGCTGGCGCAGCATGCGCTCGGCGACCCGGTGCGCGAGCTCGCCGCGCGGTCCACGCTCGGCAAAGCTGGTGATCGGCTCGCTGCCCCCGATCGCGAGCAGCAGGGCGCCGTCGATGCGCAGCCCGTGCGCCAGCGCCAGGTAGCGCACGGCGGCGTCGAGCATCGGGCCCAGGAACTCCTCGAGGCTGTGCTCGCGCGCGACCGCATCGAGCAGGATCGCATCGAAGGCCTCACGCAGCGCGGAAACCGATTTCTGTTCTCCACGCATGATGTGCGCCCCGCGGGGGCGATGCTCTCAGAGCACCCAGTTGATGAGGCGGATGATCCGCTTCAATGTGAACGGCTTCTCAATGAACTGGATCGGTGCGGGCGTCGCGCCGTCCCCGTTCGGCCGGCTCCAGGATTTGCCCGACATCAGGATGACGGGAACCGGATCGGCGCTCTTGCGCACCGCGCTGAGCAGCTCGATGCCGCTCATGACCGGCATCTCCACATCGGAGATCACCAGGTCGAAATGGTCGTTTTGCAGCATGGCGAGCGCTTCGCGCCCGTCCGCGGCCTGCTCCGGCTCGTGGCCCAGATCGAGCAAGGCCTCCTGGAGCAGGGAGCGGATCTGCGGCTGATCGTCGACGATCAAGATGTGCTTGGTCACGGCGGCACTCTCCTCCAAAGGGATACGGACCCGAGGCCGGAGCTTGCATGCCACGTGCCAGCTCCGCGGCGTCCATCCCAAAGGTCGCAACCAACCTCAGTACAAGGACTTAGAGAGATCGGCCCGGAGTGCTTCCGGGGCGGCGCGGCGGCGCCCTCGCAGCCGGCGGCGGCGGGAGGTCGAGCGCGGCGGGAGGGTGGCGTTGCCAGTCAAGCGCTTGCCGCGCTTTCGCCGCTGCCTGCGAGCGCGCCACAATCGACGCGGCGCGGCGCCTACGCGCGGGCGGGCTCTCCGTTGCGGCGCAGACCCAAGAGCGACATCTTGCGGCGCAGGGTGCTCTCGGGAATCCCCAGCGAGCGGGCGGCCACGGTCTGTACGCCGCCTGCGTCGCGCAGCGCTTCGCGGATCAGCTCACGCTCGAAGCGCTCCAGCTCTTGGTTCAGCCCACCGCCCCGCGGCAGCAGCGGCAGGCCGCCCCCGCCGGGGCGGGCGGCGCGCCACTCGCGCAGCTCTTCGCGCAACTGGTCCGTGCGAATCACCCGCTGCCGGGTGTTGGCCGAGATCCGCTCCAGGAATCCCTTCAGCTCGCGGATGTTGCCCGGCCAGTCGTGGGTCGTCAGGATCTCCATCCCCCCCTCGGTGAGGGCGCAGGGACCGCTGAGCCCGAGCCGGGCGGCGGCCTGCTCCAGCAGCTCATCGACGATATCGGCGAGGTCGTCGATGCGTTCGCGGAGCGGCGGCAGATGGACCTCGAGGGCGCGGATCCGCTCGAATAGATCGGCGCGGAAGCGACCGGTCAGAACGTCCGCCCCCAGCTCCCGGTTGGTCGCCAACACCAACCTGGCCGAGATCGGCATGGCGGCGTCCGAGCCGACCGGCTTGACCGTCCGCTCCTGAATCACGCGCAGCAACTTGGCCTGCAGGTCGAAGGAGAGGTCGCCGATCTCGTCCAGCAGCAAGGTCCCCTCGCCGGCGGAGATGAAGAGCCCGTTGCGATCGTGGGTCGCTCCGGTGAAGGCCCCCTTCTTGTGGCCGAAGAGCTCGCTCTCCAGCATGCTGGGCGGGATCGAGGTCACCTCGACCGGCAGAAAGCGGCCGATGCCCCGCTCGCGGTGCAGCGCCCGCGCCGCCAGCTCCTTGCCGGTGCCCGACTCGCCCAGAATCAGCACGGTGAGATCGAGCGGTCCGTAGATCGCGATCCGCTCCAGCACCCGCCGCACCGCGTCGCTGCGTCCGGCCAGACCGTGGCGCGCCGGACCCTGCGAGGCCAGGCTGGCGCGCCACAGGCTGCGGCGATGGGTCTGGATGGTGTCGAGGTAGGGCGTCAGAGTCACCCTCAGCTCCTCGACGATGCGCTCCGCCTGGTCGCCGGAGAGCGAGGCGCTGCGCGACTCCAGGTAGAGCACGCCGACCGGACCGCTGCGACCCTCGAGCGGCGCCGAGACGAAGCTGCGCGCGCCGAACTGCACCAGGCTCTCGATCTCGCCCAGATCGGCATCACCGCGCAGGTCGTGGGCGATCAAGAGGCGCCCTTCTTTCAGCGTACGTTCCACGATGGTGCGCGAGACCTGCTTGGCACCTTCCGGCATGCCCACGCTGGCCAGCACGAAACGCTCGTCGCGTTCGACTCCCAAGAGCGCGGCGACATCGACCGGCAGCGTGCCGTCCTCCTCCAACCAGTCCACGGTGGTCTTGAGCACCCGGTTGAGCAGTCGCTCCAGGTCGTCCTTGTCCGACACCGCGTCGAGCAGGATTCGGTCGAGGGACTTCCGAAGATCGCAGGCGAGCAGTTTCACGTCTGGCATCGGGGGGACCTACAAGCTCGGGGCGGACGACGCCCTCTTTCGGTGTTCGAGCAGAGCGCGCCGCAGCATCGGCACGAAGGCTCGGGTGGAGGCCGCCGCCTCGAGCTGTGCCAGGGCGACCCGAGCGGAGCTCGGTCTGCGGGCGGGCCTGCGGTCGATCCATCCGTGGACCAGGGGGACCAGCTCGGGAGCGCGCGCCTCGAGCCGGGGCAGGTCGCCCGCTCCGCGCAGCACCGCGCTGTTGGTCTGCTCCACGGAAGGGCGCGCGAAGGGGCCGCGGCCGGTGACCAGGGCGTGCAGCAGACAGCCGACCGAGAAGAGATCGCTGCGCGGATCGGCCCGCCGCCCTTCGAGCACTTCGGGCGCGGTGAAGCCGGGGGTTCCGGCCGCTGCTCCGGGCACGGTGCCCGCGGGGTCGGTCGCCACCGTGGCCAGACCGAAGTCGATCAGCTTGAGGCCCCCGCCCGAGTCCCGCAGCAGGTTCTGGGGCTTGACGTCGCCGTGCACCACGCCGCGCTCGTGGGCATGGGCCAGGGCTTCGAGGGTCTGGCGGGCGGCGTCCAGCGCTTCGGGCGGATCGAAGCGGCCGGAATCGCGCAGCGCATCGCTGAGCGAGGTCGACGCGAAAAGCTCCTGGCTCATGAAGAGGTCGTCGCCGTGCACGTGCAGATCGTGCACGCGGATGATCCCCGGGTGGCGCAGCATCTGCCCGACCCGCACCTCGCGCACGAAGCGGCTCACCTCGGCCAGCGCGCCCTGGAAATGCTTCAGGGCCACCTCTTGCGCCAGCCACCCGTCGCGCGCCCGGAGCACCGAGCCGAAGGCACCGAAACCGAGCAGGTCGAGCACCTCGAAGCGTTCCGGCACGCCGCCCGAGAGCGCCGACCAGGGGATGCGACGAGGGACGCTCTCGCCGAGCGCCAGGTAGCTCAAGGGCCCCGCCTCCGGCCAGGAGACCAAGGCCCCCGGCAAGCGGCCGAGCTGGATCACGAAGGGGTGCAGGTCGTGGGCCCGCCCCCGGTCGTCGACCAGGTGGGCGTGGCGCGGTCCCAGCGGCTGGGGGCGCTTCGCGGGGAGGGCGGCGGCGGCGTTCAGGCTCCGGCACTCGGAAACGCCGTGGGTGTCGAGGTGACACTCGAGCCAGCGGGTCATCTCGCCGGCGGCGACCCAGGGCAGCGCGGTCCCTTCCGCTCCTCTCTGGCCTGCCACCGGCCTCGGGCGCAGCGACGACCACAGACTCTCCAGGGTGATGCCGCCGCGCCGCGCCGACTCTTCGCTGAGCAGCAAGCGGGCGGCGGTGCGCGGCGCGACCCCGCTGCGCTCGGCGTGCAGCGCGGTCAACACGGCGCGCATCAGCGGCTCCGCGACCCGGGCGGGGGCCGCTCCTACTTCGGGCTCGGACATCCCTCAGCTCTCCTTCGTGCTCTCGGTCGAGGTCCCTTCGATCATGCCCCAGGTGATCGCGTAGGAGGCGCAGTCCGCCGGGCCGTGCAGTCCCAGCTTGCTCGACAGCCGGGCGCGGTAGGTCTCCACAGTGCGATCGCTGATGTGCAGATCGGCCGCCACCTGCTTGGTGCTCTGCCCCTTGGCCACCGACACCAGCACCTCGCGCTCGCGCGGGCTCAGAACCGCCGGAGACGCTCCGCGCACCTTGCCGTCCCCAGGGCCGTTGCTCCATGCCGAACAACGCTCTCCGTGGGGGAAAGTGGACTCGATACGCTCCGTCGACAGGATCGCGTCGATCAACTCCTGGGGGGATGCGCTCTTGAGTAGATAAGCCCACACCCCGAGCAAATCGAACTCATGGGCGAAGTGGTCGCTCTCGTACATGGTCATGATCACGATGCGCGCTTCCGGTGCCACCTTGCGCAGCTCCGGCACCGCCTCGAAGGCGGTCTTCTTCGGCATCGAAATGTCCATCACGATCACATCGGGTTGCAGCTCGCGCGCCATCTCGACGGCGCTGATCCCGTCCCGCGCCTCGCCGATCACCTCGATGCGACGCTGCTCGGCCAGCGAATCCCTCAGACCACGCAGCACCAGCGGGTGGTCGTCGATCAAAAGCACGCTGTGTTTCTTACTCATCTTTGGTCTCCAAGCTCGGGCCAGGGAGCCCTTCGAGCGGGACAGGAAGACTGATCCATTTGGGATGTGCTCGCAATTGAGGAAATGTACGGACGCCCGGCGCGGGGCCGGCTCCACCGGCCGCACCTGCCAATTATGTTGCTGTTTCGTCAGCTTCGAGGGAACCCGGCTCCTCGCCCCGCTGCCGCATGCGCGCCCGGGTGTGCGCGCTCAAGTGCACCTCGCCACGCAGCGCGGTGCGAATCGCCCGCATCAAGCCGGCCGCCGGGGCGAGCTTGCTCACGTAGCCGAGCGCCCCTTCGCGCACCACCGTTTCGCCGAAGAGCGACTCTTCGTGGATCGACTGCACCAGCATCTTCAGATCGGGAAGGCGGGCGCGCAGGCGGCGCACCAGCTCCACGCCGCTCTCACCCTGCAGCGAGATGTCGATCACCGCCAGATCGGGCTGCAGCGACTCGATCTTCTCGAGCGCCGCGCCGACACTGGCCGCCTCGCCGCAAAGCTCCACGTCGGGATGCAGCGACATCAGGTCGGCGAAGCCACGGCGCACCAGCGGGTGGTCGTCGACGATGAAGACCCGGGCCGGCGGGCGCTCGGAACCCACCTCCGCGGAGCTTCGAGCGTCGTCGCGCTCATCGGTCGCCAGCGACATCTTGCACCTTCCTTTCGATCTGACAGCTCACTGCCGTACCGCCCTCCGCGCGGGGCGCAACGTTGAGCACGCCGCCGATTCTCTGCGCGCGGTAGCGCATGGTCTTCATTCCCTGGCCGGTGGCGCTCCCAGCAGTCTCGGTGATCCCCCGGCCGTCGTCGAGCACCGCGAGGCGCAGGCGCCTCTCCGAACCCTCGAGGCGCAGCTCGATGCGACTCGGCGCGGCGTGACGCAGCGCATTGCCGAGCGCCTCGCGAACGATGTGGAAGAGATCCGAGGCGGCGCCGATGTCGTTCACCTCGACGTCACCGGCGGTGTGCAGCCGGCACTCGACGCCCTCGATGCGGTCGGTGGCGGTCGCCAGCTCCTGCAAGGCGCTCAGCAGCCCGCGCGCGCCGATGTCGACCGGGTGCAGGCCGCGGGCGACGCGGCGCAGCTGTCCGCGCGCCGCCTGCAGGTGGGCCACGCACTCGCTCACCACCTCCGCCTCGGGCACCGAGCGCTTCACCAGTCGGGCTTCGAGAGCCTGCAACAACGACGCGACCCCGGTCAGCTCCTGGCCGATCCCGTCGTGCAGCTCCTGGCCCAGGTGCTGGCGCTCCCGCTCGCCGGCCTCCAGCAGCTCGGCCTCGAGCCGGCGCCGCTCGCTGATATCGGTGGCGGTGGTGGTCAAGCCCACCGTCCGGCCCCAGGCATCGCGCTCGGGCGCGATCGAGACGTCGTAGATCCGCTTTTCCGCATCGCTCGCGACGCGCAGCTCGACGCGCTCCGCCACGCCCTGCTCCAGCACCCGGCGCTGCAGCGCCATCAGCGTGCCGGCGCTCGCCGGGTCGAGGAACTGGTCGGCGCTGCGCCCCAGCACGTCGTTCTCCGAGCGGCCCCAGGGTCGGTTCCAGACCCAGGTGTGGAGCAGATCGGAGTCGAGGGCCGCGACGGTCACCGGCGAATGCTCCAGCACCCGCCGGAAGCGCTCCTCGTTGGTTCGCAGCTCGCCCGTCCACTGCTCACGTTCCACGGCGCGCCCCAGCAGGTCGCCGATCTTGGCCGTCTGCTCGACCATCTCGTCGGGCTGCTCCGGAAGACGCGCCGCGAAGAAGGCCAACATCGCGCCGACCCGGCCGCGCGGCGCGATCGGCAGCAGCAGCACGGCGCCCACCCCCGCCTTCCGCAGCGCGTCGAGGTGCTGCTCGCCGAGCAGCTCGACTGGCTCCGAGCCCCATTGCGGCCGGCCGGTCGCCAGCGCGGCCGCCAGCGCCCCGCCGCCTCCGCCGCCTTCCGCGCAGGCCCGCGCCAGGGGCCCGAAGCGCTCCCGCGACTGGGCCCACCAGACACCGCCGGCGGCGAAGCGGGTCGGATCGCCGGCGTCGGGCGTGAAGGCGTGGGCGGCGAGCCAGCCATGATGGCGGCAGATCATGCCCAGGGTGGCCTCGAAGGCGTCGTGCGAGCCGGCGGCCACGGCGGCCACGGTCGCCACCTCGCGCAGCAGCCGCGCGCGCCTCTCGTGCTCTTCGCGGCGCGCCTCCCAGTCGCGCCGCAGGCCCGCGACCCGCTCCTCGATCGATGCCCGGTCGAGCGCCAAGGCCAGCACGCCGGCGACCGCCTCGACGTACTGGGCGGCGCCGGTGCCGAACGCGTTCCGAGCGGTTGACGCCACCGCCAGCGCGGCGGCGGGCCTGACCCGCTCGAGCGCCACCATGACGACGCTGCGCGCCCCCGCATCGGCCAGGAAGGGGCCGCTGTCGGGCCGATCGCGCTCGGCGCAGTCGCCGCAGAGCACCACGCCGGGAGCGCTCAGGGCGCAGCCGAAGCAAGATCCTTCGCGACCCCGGCGCTCCTCGCCGATGCCGGCCTTCTCCCAGCCGATTCCCGCCCGCATGCGCACCCGCCCCGGGCCCGATCCGACGTCGAAGAGGGCGCAGAGCGGCGCGGCGAGGGTGTCGGCGAGGGCGCGCAGGGCGATCTCCACGAGCTCTTCGGATGCGCGCTGCGCCAGGGCCGCCCGAGCCAGGCCGGCGAGCCGCTCGCGTCCCCGGATCGAGGGCCAGAGCGCGGCCCGCGAGACCAGGTCGGCGCCGGCGCCGGTGCCGGCTTCGGGCACCGCCCCGCCCCCGCGCCGCAGCGCCCGCTCGGCGGTGAGCGCCCGGCGGTTGACCAGCTCCAGCTCCCGGCCGCGGCTGGCGAGCTCGGCGCGCAGCTCGGCCAGCTCTCGGGCCCGGCCCGGAGCGCCCTCCGCGGCCCGCGTCGGCTCGATCGTGAAGGTCACCAACAGATCTGCGCCGCTCTCGCCCGGCGCGCCCAGCGGCCGGGCCCGCACCGTGACCTCGCGCCCCTCGCCCCCGATCTCGAGACCGCTGGCGCGCACCGCCGTGGGCCCGTCGCGCAGTGCCGCGAATCGCACACAGGCCAGCACCGCGGCGTGCAAGGGGGCGCGCACCAGCGCCCGCAGGTCGTGGGTCGGCACACCCTCGGGCGCACGCAGAAAAGGCGAGGTGTCGCCGTGGAAGTAGCGCACCCGCTGCGTGGAGTCGATCAGCACCGCCGCCGGGGCATGGTGCTCGAGCAGGGCGGCGATCGCCTTGCGTCCCGCGGGCGACACCGCGGCCCCGAGCACCGGTCCCGGTGCTGGGCCGGAGCGAGCACCCGGCGCAGACCTGGCTCGGACAGCGGCGACGGCGGTCCGGGCGTCGCCGCTGAGCTGTGTTGGGGGCATCACGCCTTCCATTGGAATGCGGTCAGAGCGCACGGTGCGGGCCGGGGCGGGGAGCGGGCGGGGTTCTCGGCCTGGCGGGGCGCGACGTCAAGGTAGGATCGCCGGCGCTTGTGTGCAATTGCATTCAATCATCGGGGGGTGGGCGGCGGCGGGTCGGATCGCCGGCACCCCGGAGCGCGGGCTTCGCATTCGGGGCACCTTCCCAGACAGTAGTCCGGCGATCGCCCTGTGTATTGTCCGGGAAAACACTGTCGCCGCGGGAAGAGCCGCGAAAAACCGGCTCAGCCCTCCACCGCGCCGGGCAGCATGAGCCGGAAGGTCGTTCCGCGCCCCGGCTTCGACTCCGCCCAGATGCGCCCCCCGTGCAGCTCGACGATGCGGGCGCAGATCGCCAGTCCGATCCCGGTCCCCGGATACTCGTCGACCGGGTGCAGGCGGCGGAAGGGCCGGAAGATCTCGCGCGCGTCGGCCGGATCCATGCCGATGCCCTTGTCGCGCACCCAGATCTGCCAGAGCTCGCCCTCCCGGCGCGCCCCGATGCGGATCTCGGGCGGCGCGTCGCCGCGGAACTTGAGCGCGTTGCCGAGCAGGTTGCGGAACACGCGCGCGAGCTGCACGCCGTCGCCCCGCACCGCCGGCATGGGACCGATGCGCAGCGTCGCCTCGCTCGCCTCGAGCGCCTCGTGCATCGACTCACCCAGCTCCCGCAGCAGCACGCCGCAATCGACCGGCTCGGCGGGGCGCTGCTCGCTCTGCAAGCGCGAGAGCTCCAGCATCTTGGTGACCATCTCGCGTATGCGGGCGATTTCGCTCTCGATGAAGCCGAGCCACTCGGCGGCGGTCGGCTCCAGCGACCCGGCCGCGCGCTGGTGCAGCAGCCCGGCGAAGCGCGAGACGATCGCCAGCGGCTCCATCAGGTCGTGGGCGGCGTCGAAGGCGAACTGCTCCAGCTCGACGTTGGAGCGCGCCAGCTCGGCGGTGTGGCTGAGCGCCACCTCCTCGGCTTTCTTGCGCGCGGTGATCTCCTCCGCCAGCATGACCGCGCGATCCCAGGCCGGGGGCTCGCCGGGGGCGCCGACGGTGAGGGCGATGTCGAGTCGGGCACCGCTCGGCATCCGGCCCTGGGTGTCGACCCGCAGCGTTCCCCGGCCCTCGTAGATCGCCAGGCAGATCGCCCGCATGGCATCCATCCCCTCGCGCGGGATGGCGTTGGGCCAGGTGATGAGCAGGTCGGTTCTGGAGCGCTCGCGGTAGAGCCGCACCGCGGCGTCGTTGACGTCGCGGATCCGCACCTTGGTGTAGAGCCGCGCCAGCTCCAGGGGATGTTCGAGGAGGTGGCGATCGAGCGCCTGGGAGGTCGCGCAGTCGAGCTTGTTCAGAGAGGTCTGGACCGCCGAGAGGTCGACGTTCCAGATCGCCACCGGGGCCGACTCGAAGAGGTGGCGGTAGTGGGCCTCGCTCCGCTCGAGCATGCGCCGCGCCTCATCGCGCTGGTAGCGCAGCACCCGATCGGCGCGCAGATCGCGCACCTCGCCGACGATTCCGAGCACCTCGCCATCGGAATCCTCGATGCGGCTCAAGTTGAGCGCCACCGGGATCTGGTCGCCGTTGCGGCAGATCATCCGCGTCTCGACCCCACGCACCGGCTCGCCGCTCAGCGCCCGCTCCATCAGAATCTCGGCCTCGGGGCGCAATCCAGGGGGCACCAGGAGATCGAAGAGCGGACGCCCCAGCGCCTCCGACACTGAATAGCCGAAGAGCTTCTCCGCCTCGGGGTTCCAGAGCTGGATCCGGCCTCCGGGGCTGTAGGCGATCATGGCGTTGGGCGAGCAGCGCAATACGGCTTCGAGATTGGCGCTCAGCTCGCCGCGCCGGCGCCGGAAGAGCAGGTCGTGGGCGGCCATGAAGACCCGTGAATGATCGGGCGGGTCGCCGCCGGCCGCCACCGTGACGTCGAGCAGGACCGGCGTGCCGTCGAGCGCCACCAGGGGCGCCTCGACCCGCACCCGGCCGGCGCCGCCGAAGAAGCTCACCAGCACCTCGGCCAGCGGCGGCACGGTGCCCTCGACCAGCATGCTCGCCTGGTTGCGCTTGGCCTCCTCGGCGTCGCGCGCCTTCAGCAGGCGCAAGGTCTCGCGAGTGGCGTAGCGCACCTCGATCGCCGCCCCGAGCTCCAGCACCAGCTCCGGGCGCTCCCGCAGGTGGTCCCAGAGCGCCCCCTCGCTCTCCAGTCCGAGCGCGGCGATGCGCGCCAGGGGTACGCTGAAGTCGAGCTCGGCCAGCACCGCCGGGGCCAGGTCCCAGAGCGGCGCGCCGCGGCCGAATCCGCGCGCCTCGGCCATCCTCGGGGGGGAGGAGGGGGCCGAGAGGGCGTCGTCCCCCACCGGCCGGGGGCCCTTCTTCGGGCGCCGCGAGGGTTTCTTGCGCCGCCCCTTCGGCTGCTCGCGCTCGGTCCCCGTCTTGGTGCTCTGACCTTTTCCGCCCACGTCGCTCCTCCCACGCTGTCGCGACCGTGCTCCCGACTCCTGTCTCGGCGTTCTGCTTCTTTGGGCCGGTTCCTGCTGACCGAGCGGCAGGCTATCGGAGGCTCTCGGGAGCCGTCAATCAAATCTCGGCAACAGGCCCTCCACATCGATGCGCCCGTGCCGCTCGACGGGCCCACGCCGGGGTCGGAGGCGGTGCCCTCCCGGCGCCGCTCAACCCAGCACAACTTTCAGCTTGGCCGCCAGTTGCGGCCGCCTGTAGGGCTTCTGCAAAAAGTCGGCGAAACCGCGTCCCACGAAGCGCTGGGTCAGGTCCTGCTCGTTGTAACCGGAGGCCAGAATGACCGGGACATCGTCGCGCAGTCGGCGTATCTCGTGGAAGCACTCTTCTCCGTTCATGCGCGGCATGGTCAGATCGAGCAGCACCGCCACCAGCTCGTCGCGGCAGCTCTCGAGCATCTCCAGCGCCTGGAAGCCGTCGTGGGCGCAGAGCACGTCGAAGCCCAGGCCGCGCAGGAAGCGCTCGGCCACCGCGCGCACCGTCTCGTCGTCGTCCACCAGCAGGATCTTGCCCTGGCCTCGCCAGCGCGGAGCCTCCACGCCTTCCTCCGGCTCCGCGATCGAGGGCGCGGCAATCGCCGGGAAGAGCGCCTTGATCGAGGTGCCCATGCCTTCGGCGCTGTAGACCTCGAGCGCCCCTCTGTGGCCGCGCACGATGCCCTGCACCGCCGAGAGCCCCAGGCCGCGGCCGGCGAACTTGGTGCTGAAGAAGGGCTCGAAGATCCGCGCCCGGGTGGCGTCGTCCATGCCGCCGCCGGTGTCGTAGACCTCCAGGAAGACGAAGGCGCCGGTTCGATCTCGGTGCCCAGGAAGAGCTCGCGCAAGTACTCGGCGTCGCAGATCCGGGTCCCGGTGCGGATGGTGATCTCGCCGCCCTCGCCCTCGACCGCCTCGGCGGCGTTGCGCACCAGGTTCATCACCACCTGGCGGATCTGCGTGGCGTCGCCCTCGATGACGGGCAGGTGCTCGGCCAGCTCGTAGCGCATCGGCACCGCGCTGGAGCGCGACACCTTGAGCAGCTCGTCCATGCGCCGCACCAGCTCGGAGAGATCGAGGGGCTCGAGCACGAAGCGCCCCTTGCCGGAGTAGGCCAGCATCTGGTGGCTCAGCTCCGAGGCGCGCTTGGCCGACTTGATGATTCCCAGCACGTCGGCGCGCGCCGGATGCTCGGCCGACAGCGAGTCGAGCGCCAGGTCGGCGAAGCCGAGCACGCCGACCAGCAGGTTGTTGAAGTCGTGGGCGATGCCGCCGGCCAGGAGCCCCAGGCTCTCGACCCGCTGGGCGTGCTGCAGGCGGCGCTCGGCCTCCAGCCGCTCGTTCTCGGCCCGCACCCGCTTGCTGACGTCGACGAAGAGCAGGGTGAAGCGGCCGCCGGGCTGCGGGGCGGCGAAGATGTCGAAGGTGCGGTCGACCTCGGCGCTGTGGCGCTCGAGGCGCGCGCTCTCGCCGCTCAGGGCGACCCTCCCGAAGATCTCGATCCAGCGCGGATCGATGTCGGGAAAGACCTCGCGCACCCGGCGTCCCAGCACCTCTTCGCGGCTCTTGCCGACCAGCCGCTCGAAGGCCGGGTTGACCTCCAGGTAGCGCCAGTCGCAGGGACGTCCGGCATCGTCGACGATGATCTCCGCCAGCACGAATCCCTCCAGCATGGTCTCGAAGAGAAGCTGGAAATGGGCCGCCTGGAACTGCGGAGCCCGACGCTTCTTGCGCAGCACCTGGGCCCGCGGCCGGGTGCGTGCAAGCTGAGGCTGGGCGCGTTTCGAAGGGTTCTTGCTGGGCATCGGGGGGGCTCCGGGGGGCGAGCGGTCGGTCGCCAGAGATGGCGACAGTTCCTGCGCTCTCGCTGGTGACACCTACGATTGGATAGTAGTGGACCCTCGACCGGCCGGTAATCAGGAGTTGTCCGGACAAGAGTCTCTCAGGGGTCGATCTCGATGATCTTCCGGATCCTCATTCCGGGTCGGCTGCGCGGCGGAGCCACGCGCCGGAAGTGAATCGGGTTGGAGGCGAGCACCAGCTCGCCGGAAATGGCGTCGCGCGCTTCGAGGCGCAGGTGGCAGGTGTCCGACACGCTGAGGGTCGCCTGGCCATCGATCAGAGCGCCCGGGTGGCCGAGGCGAAGTGTGTCGACCCGCGCGGGGTGCACGGTCAAAAGGTCCAGATCGATCGAGGGTAAATCTGTTGCGCCCCGATAGACGATGTCGACTTCGTTCAGGTCGCTGACGACGACGTCGCCCATGGCGAAGCGCCCCGAGGCATCGGCGCAGATCAAAAAAGCGTCGCCGCCGACCAGGTAGGGATCACCGAGGCAGATCCGACCCCGCGCCAGGGCGAGCAGGATCTCCTGCTGGGCGAGCAGCTCGGTGCGCACGAAGCTCACCCAGCGGTTGGGAGTGAAAATCCAGGGAACGGCGTTGTGGGAATCGCTCACCCCCAGGCCGGTCTGGAAAGAGTCGCGGCGCAGCAGGTCGTCCCAGACCGCGAAGTGTTCCTCGATTCCGCGGCCGCGCAAGGGGTAGCCGACCTCCAGGAAGTCGGCACCATAGGCGAGCTCGTCGAGGGTCTGCTGGCGCAGTCGATCGCGGCTCAGCTCGTCGATCCAGCCGGTGGATGGACCGAAAATATGATTGTGGCTGACGGCGTAGCCCAGGGATTGGGCCCAGCGCACCGCGCAGCGCGGAAAGTCGAGCGGATCGTAGCGGGGATCGCTCCAGTCCGGCATGGCGGGCGGGCCGCTCGGGGCGTAGATGTTGATGTGGTGAGGTTTGGCTCCGTCGTGCCCGCGGCTGAGCTCGAGTCCGACGAAGTGGACCGGGGCCGGCTCCGGGAGTGAGTCGAGGAATTGCGCCTGGCGCGCCAGAAGCGCGCCGCTTTCCGGTCCACCGATGCGCAAATGGAAGTCGTCGACCAGCATTGCCGCGTCGTCCACCGGGCCGAAGGCCAGCCACCCCAGGCTGATCTCGTGCAGGTGCAGATCTTCGCCGTAGGGGACCAGCGAGCGCCCCACCTGACCGATCGGCAGGGTGATCGAGGTCCAGGAGCCGAGCGGCGGCGACTCCATCGGGCGGTAGAAGTGCAGTCCGTCGTCGGCCGGCAGGCTGTCTCTCCCGGCGACGAAGGTGAGCAGATGGGGCACCATCCCCTCGCCCGAGTAAGAGAGCAGGCAGCGCACGGCGAAGTGGTGATCAGCGGGGGCCGGCGCGCCCGGGCGCAGCGCGAGATCGAGCTCGATCTCCTGGAAGAAGGAGCGCATCTCCAAGCGGGCGGTGCCGGTGTGAAAGCGGTAACCGTCGAAGAGCGGGTAGACGCTGCTGTCGGAGGGCGCCGAACGCTCGGCGCTCAGGGCCAGGGAGCGGCTGCCCTGAGCCGCGGCGCTGTCGATCAGGGTCGCGCGGACGAAGTCCCCCCCGGGGTCGTCGAAGAAGCCGCGCTCCGGCAAGGGGGGCTCGGTCAGGATCAGAGTCCCCGCTTCGAAGTCGAAGGCCAGCGCGAAGGCGTACTCCGGCGGGATGGAGTACATCCCCTCGTGGTCGGTCCACCACAGCGCCTCGACCCCCAGCTCGCGGTTGCGCGCGGCCTGGTCGACCATGCGCCCGACCCCCTCGCTGAGCGAGCCGTGCAGGTGCAGCTGCACGGGGTGGAAGCCGCCGCCACCGAGCGCGCTCCCGGAAGCCAGGAGCGCCGCCGCCACGAGCGCGATCCGACAGCGATTCGTCCCGAATCTCGCCGCTATGCGCATGATCTCCACTAGTCACGCCAAGCGTGTCCGACTCCTTCCCCCCCGATCGGAATCGGCCGCTTCGCGCTTCTCGTTCAGTGATTTGCTCTACTTTGTCAGCTTGGTGTTGGAACGAACTGGATTCCGGCTTTCGCCGGAATGACGGAAGAGCGCTATGCCCGCGTCATTCCCGCCCACTCCTCGTTACTCCGTCATTCCGGCGAAAGCCGGAATCCACGCATGCACGAAGGCCCGTTCCGCGAGCACCCACTCTCTTCCAGCAAAACAGCATTCGTTGGTGATCCTAGTCCCAGACAAAAACCTCCACCCGCCGATAGTCCGCCAGCTCGATGCCCTTGCCCACCGGACCGATCGGTCCCAGACCCATGGTGCGCAGGCGGGTCGCGTCGATGCCCTGGCCGGTCAGGTAGGCGGCGACGCTCTGGGCGCGGTCGCGGCTCAGGTTGATGTTGTACATCTGGCCGGCGCGCGCGTCGGCGTAGCCGGTGACCAGGGCGTGGCTGCCCTGGTGCTGGCCCATCAGGGTGGCCAGCTCGTCCAGGGTGGCGTTGTCGCTCTCGTCGAGCTCCGCACGCGAGGTCTCGAAATAGACCACCTGCTGGTGGCTGAGCCCGCCCCGCTCGCGGCTGGCCCCCGCCAGCGCCGTGCGCAGCTCGTCGAGCTCCTTCTTGGTCTCCCAGGCGATCTTGGCGTTGGCCTCGGCGATCCGGGTGTCGACCTGGTCCAGCAGCGCCGCCTCGTCGATGCTGCCTTCCATCAGGGCGGTGTAGATCGAGGGGACCGAGCTGCCGAAGACGTAGCTCAGGCCGACCCGAGCGCCGGCCACACCGTCGCCGAAGCCGCCGGCCTCGATGCCGTCGATGCGGTCGTTGGAAGCCAGCGTGTAGCCGCTCTGCAGGGTCAGGGCCCAGTGGTCGTCCAGGAAGAAGTCGGTGCCCAGGCCGGCGCGGAAGGAGCCGTAGCCGTCACCGGAGTCGAGGCCGGCGAAGAGGGTGCCGGTCTCGTCGAGCGAGGAGACCGAGTAGAGGCCGCCGCCGAAGTAGATGAAGGGGCTGATCCGCGAGTCGGGGGCCAGGTTGACCAGGGCGTCGAGCTCGGCGCCGAAGGTATTTCGACTGAAGTCGGCGGGGTCCTGGGTGGACCGGAAGATGGCGAAATCCTGCTCTCCGGTGGTGTGCTGGAAGCCCAGGTTCAGCGCCAGGCCCAGGTTGGACGTGAGGCCGTAACGCCCTTGCAGGCCGAGATATAGCTCGTCGCCGCCGAATCCACCGTAGTCGAGGTTGTTCTGCAGGTCTCCGTGCACCACGCCGCTGCCGAGCTGCAGACCCAGCGCGAAACGGTCGGCCTGGTTGCCGGCCAGGGCGGGGGGCGCCCAGGCGATGCCGAGGCACAGCGCCCCGAGTGCGATGGCAATTCGCATGTGGTCTCTCCTGACTATGTTTGATGACCCCCGATGCCTGTGGCTACTTTCTATTTTAGTCTGAGGTCACGGGGTTTGGCGTTTCATGTGCCGGATCTGCCGTCCGGCGCCTGGCGCGGGAGGGTCGATCGGTGGCCGCGCCGAGCCGAAATCGAGTGCTGGCCGGACTGCTGGAGCTGGACCGGGAGGGCGGCGGCGAGGCGTTGCGGCCAGGTGTGGAGCGCGAGCTCGAGTGCCAGGGAGCGGCGCTGGTGCGCGCGGTGGCGGTCGCGGAATGGCGGGCCGGCGCGCGCACCGAGCGGCTGGCGATCGAGGAGAGGAGGCGCGGGCTGCCGGGACTGGGCGCGGCGCCGGCGCGGGGCGGGGCGGAGCCGCGGCCGGCGCGACCGAGCGACTCCGAGCTCGCCCGCCGTGCCGACCAGTCGATGCTGCACTGGGAAACCCTGCAGCGCCTGGAGGACGAGATCTGCGCCGCGGCCTCTCGAGCGCGGGAAGCCGCCGGCCCGCCACCGAGCGGACCGGGCCTGGGCGAGACCTTCGAGGCGCTGCTCGCCGGGGTCGCGCCAGCCGGCGCGCTCGACCGTGGTGAGGCGGGCGTCCTGGTCGCGTTCGGCCCTCGACTGGTCGAGCGCAAGCCCGCGGGAGCGGAAAGCCTGGCGCGCACACTCGGCGCCCTCGGCGTCGCCGGCAGCGGCGTTTCGCGGCCCGCCGTGGCGCTCCTGGCCGCCCGCTGCGAGATCCTGCGCGGGCGCGCCGAGCATGCCCTCCCCACCCTGGACTCTTCGATCGAAGAGCACCCGGGGCGCCGGTGGGCCGCCCATGCGTGGCAGTTGCGGGCGCGGACCTGGCGCGACCTCCGCGGCGCACCGCATGCCTTCCAGGCCGCGATCGAGAGCGCGGTGGCGGCCCGGGCGCTGCGCGATCGGCGCCTGGAGGCGGGGGCGATGCTCGATCTCTCCAGTCTGTACCGCGATACCGGGCGCCCGGAGGCGGCGCGCGCGCTTTGCGGTGCGGCGCTCGAAAACGCGCGCCGGGTGGGCGCCCGGGAGCTCGAGGGGACCGCGCTCGGCAACCTGGCCAACGTGAACGCCGATACCGGATCGGTGCTGCGGGCCATGGAGCTCTTCGAGCAGGCGCGGGAGATCTTCCGGCGGCTCGGGGACCGGCGCCGCGAAGCGATCGCGACCGGCAGCCTCGGCTGTGTGCACTGGATGCTCGGCGATCGCGACCGCACCCGCGCGCTCTTCGAGGCGGCGCTCCGGATCCAGCGCCAGCAAGGCGACCTGCGGGTCGAAGGCGTCACACTCGACAACCTGGGCCAGCTGCACCGCGAGTGGGGATCCTTCGGCGAGGCACAGCACCTTTTCGACGCCGCGCTGCGCATCCACCAGCGCCTCGGCAATCGCCAGTCCGAGGGCCGAACGCTCGGCAACCTGGCCAATATGCAGCTCGATGCGGGTGCCGCCGGACGCGCGCGCGAGCTCTACGAGGCGGCGCTCGCCATCCACCGCGAGGTGGGCGACCGGCCGTGGGAAGGGCGTGCGCTCGCGAACATGGGAACCCTCCAGGTGTCGACCGGCGACGCCGATCGGGGGCGCGGACTGCTCGAGGCGGCGCTCGAGATCCACCGCGAAGTAGAGGATCGCGCCAGCGAGGGCAAGACGCTGCAGGACCTGGCCCGCTTCCACGCCGCCGCCGGCCGCCCGGCGCGCGCGCGGGAGCTCTACCGGGCCGCGCTGCGGATCCATCGCCAAGCCCGGGAGCGCTATCCGGAGGGCAGATCGCTGGCCGGTCTCGCCCGGGTCGAGCTCGAGCTCGGCGAAACCGCCCCGGCTCTCGAGCATTGCCGCGCCGCCCATGCCATCTTCAGCGAGCTCGGCGCCCTCGGCGAGCTCCCCGTGGCGCTGCACACGCGGGCCCTGTGCCTGGTCCGAGGGAACGCCCCGAAAGCAGCCATGGAGAGCTTCCGCGCGGCGCTCCGGGCGCTGGAGCAGTGGCTGCGCGACACCGGCTCCGAGCGCCGGCGGAGCCGCGTCCTCGAAGATGCCTTCCCCTGTCTCTTCGACGCCGTCGCCCTGTTGCTGCGCGGAAGCGATCCCGGCGCCGAGGCAATCGCCGAAGCCTTCGAGCTGGCCGAGCGCTGCAAGGCCCGGTCGCTGCTCGAGAAGGTCCGCCGGCCGGCACCGCCGTCCCTCCCTTCGACGCCGATCGCACGCCGCCGCCGCGAGCTCGAGGCGCAGCTGCAGCGAGTGCGGGAGCTCCTGCTCGAGGAGCGCTCGGGCCCGCGCGCGCGGCGCCAGGTGCTGGAGCATCTCGAATCCGAGCTGGACCGCGCGCGCGCCGAGCACGGCGATCTGCTCGATCGGCTGGCGCTGCGCCGCCCGGTCTGCGCCGCCGGCGAAGGACTCACCCCGCCCTTGCCCCTGGCCGAGGTGCAGCGGCGCATCGTCGGGGATCGGAGCAGCGCACTGCTCGAGTATCTGGTCACGCCCTCCGAGACCTTCCTGTGGGTGATCCGCGCCGACCGAGTGCGGACGGTACGGCTGGGAATGGGCGAAGCGCCGCTGGCGCGTAGCGTCGATCGGGCACTGCGTCCCTTTGCACGCTTTCGGCAGTCGCGCATCCCGGCGGCGCTCTGCGCGCTCGATCCCGCGCGGCTGCGCCACCTCGCGCGCCTGGTGCTGGGGCCGGCGCGAGCGCATCTCGAGGGCGTTCGTCGATTGCTGGTGGTCCCTTCCGGTCCGCTGCACGCGCTTCCCTTCGATCTGCTGGTGCTGCGACTCGCCGGCGAGGGCGGGTGGAAGGGCCGCGCGACCAGCGATCGCTACGCCGCTTCCGAATACCTGGCGGAGCGTTTCGAGGTGGTCTACGGCCCCTCGGCCACCCTGCTGGACCCCGGGCTGCGAGCCCGCGGCGAGCGCGACGCGCGCGCGAACCCGCCGCCGGCGAGTCCGGCGCAGGCGAGGGTGCTGGCCTTCGCCGATCCGCTCTGCCGCGCCGCCGGCGCCCCCCCGGAACCGCCCCCGGGCAGCGCCGCGGCGCCGCCCCTCCCTCCCCTGCCCGGCACCCGCGAGGAGCTGCGCGGCATCGAGGAGCTCTTCCCGCGCACCCAGTCGTACTCCGGCTCGCGCGCCCGCGCGGACATCTATCGCCGCCACGCCCCCGAAGCCGACATCATTCATCTCGGCTGCCACGGCCTGATCGACGCCGATCAACCGAGTCATTCGGCGATGGCGCTGGCGCCGGGCCGGCAACCGCCCGAGGAGGGCTGTCTGCGGGCCTACCAGATCGCCGAGCTGCACCTGCCCCGCGCACCCCTGGTGGTGCTCTCGGCCTGCGGAAGCGCCGGGGACCGACTCTGCCCGGCGGAGGGTCCGCTGGGCCTGATCCGCGCTTTCGCCGAGGCCGGCGCGAGCTCGGTGGTGGCCGCCCGCTGGGCCGTCGACGATTCGGTCACGGCGCGGCTGATGACCCTCTTCTACCGCGCCCTGGTCGCCGGCCGCGACGATCCCGCCGCGGCGCTGGCCAGCGCCAAACGCGCGATGCTGGCCGCCGCCAGGGGTTCGCCGCCGCGAGGTCGCGACAGATCGGAGACCGCCCTTCTGTTGCCGCCCGGGCACCCCTACTTCTGGGCCGGCTTCGGGATCTACGGACAGGGAATCTGGTGTCGCGGTCTGCCCAGTGGGGGATGACCTGGATACACAACACGTCCGTGGTGGGTTATCGGTGGGATATGAGCAACGGTCACCCAAGGCGAGGAGCACCGATGGACGACGAAACCGGCTCGCTCTTGACTCGCTACTCCTGCGAGGTGCTGCGCGGCGCCGAGCTGGAGCGCGCCGAAGAGCTGATCGTGCGGTCGCACGCGGCGCGCGAGTACGTGGAGGAGATGGACGACACGTTCGAGCTGATGGGCCGTGGGGACCTCCGCCTGCTGCGCGCCGTCGCGGGACCGAAGCAGACACTTCCGGTGCGGCTCGGCCGGCTGCTGGTCCGGGCGCGCGAGCTCCTGGCTCGCGAGCTGGGGCTGGAGCCGCGCGGCAAGGACGGACGCTGGTTCGACGCCGTGCCCGAGCTCTGGACCCTGATGCAGGCGGAGGCGGTCACGCGCGGCGATTCGTCGAGCGGCGGGCCGGTGCCCCCGCACCGCCGCTGGCTCAGCGCGATGCACTGCCTGGAGAAGGGCGATCCGCGGCTGGCGCTGCTGCACTTCGCGGCGATTCAGAAGGCGCGCGGAGAGCTGTCGCGCGACGCCAACGCGATGCGCGGCGAGATCGAGGCCCATTTGCGCGAGGTGGCCGGCGATGAGTGAGCCGCATCCCGCGTTCGAGAGTGGCGACCGGCACCCCGCGCCGCCCCACCTCGCGACCTGGAACGAGATGGGCGACAGCGAGTGGAACGACCTGCTGCGGCGCGCCCAGGCCGGACGAAAGCACGCCGCGGACGAGCTGCTGGCGCTGCTGCGGATCGGTCTCTTGCGCGTGGCGCAGGGTCGGCTCTGGAACGGTGCGGCGGCGGAGGCGGAGGACGTGGTGCAGGAGACGCTGCTGGCGGTCTATGGGAAGCTCCGCGGCATCCACGACCGCCCCTACGCCTACGCGCTCGCCGTGCTGCGCAGGAAGATCGCCGACGCGCTGCGGCAAAGAAAGCCCGGCGCGGCACCATCCCCAGAAGCGCGCCCCAGCCCGCCCCCCGACCCGGAGCTCAGGCGCCGCCTGGAGCGCGCGCTGCGCTCTCTGCCGGCGACGTGTCGCGAGCTGCTGCTGCTGCTGGCCCGCGGCTACGACAATTCCGATCTCTACACGATGTTCCCGGAGCTGGAGCCCGGCACCATCCGAGTCCGCATCAAGCGTTGCCGGGATCGGTTGCGGGTCGAGCTCTGAGCGCGGCTCGTTCCGGCTTTGGTGCTCCCGAGGGTCGGAATAGATCCAACCGCAGAGGCCTCAGAGGGCCAGGTCAACGCGGACTTTCGGGCGCGTAGCATCAGGGCCGGAATCCGGTAATGACTCGCGACTCCGATCGAGGAGTTGGAGGTTGCGGCAAGATTCTGGTCACCACTCACCACTCTCGATCGAGAGTCGCGAGGTACGACGCGAATACGGTCGTGGCTCTGGGTTCATCGCGATGAGCGGCGAGTTGTGGCGGATATACGGTCGTGGCTCCGCACTCTCGATCGAGAGTGGTGAGTTGTGTCGCGAAAAGGCGTCATGACTCGCGGTTCCGGGCGCGGAGCTGGGCTTTGTGTCGGGGCCGGTGGCGAGCGTCCTGTCTACGTGGCTCCGGGGACCCAAGAAGCCGCGGTCGCCCATGTGGAGCTGCTCGTGGAGCGGCTTCGCGTGGTGAATCGCCAGCTCCGGAAGTGTCACCACTGATCGGTGATCCAGCTCCGCGCTTCGCACCAGGAGCTCTGCCCGGTCTCTGGCTCAGGAGCCGTGACCAAGCTCACCGCGGCGATTGCTCTGACACCGTTGAAGCCGGCGCGGGGATCGTGGAGCCTCGCGTGGGCTGGATGGAAGGGGGCGCGTTCCACCATAATCCGCTACCTGATTCGCGATTCGCCATGCGCCTCCTGGCCTTGTCCTTCGATGCTCGCACCGATTTGATGCTCAACGTAGCTCCACTACGCCTGCGCTCGAATCGGCCCGGCGCCTCGACCAAGGCCAGGAGGCGCACGGCTCGGTCACGAATCAGGTGGCGGATTATGGTTCCAGGCAGCGAGCTGCCCTGGAGAGCGGGAGGACGCCGCGCCGGTCGAGAATGCCTGGGCGGTGTTGGCGACCGGGCTTGCGGAGCCGCAGCTTGCGCCGCGATTCCCTGCGGAAGCAGCGATGCTCTCGAGTCCCTCATCCTTCGAGCCGTTGATTGCGTTCCCCCCCCGGTCCACGACCGTCGATCGGCGCAAGACGATAGCTCCCAGGTGGCGTCCGGGGTCACAGCCCCGGAGCTTTTCATTGCCAAATGGTGAGGAGTCCCTGCCCGATTCGGGCAACGGAGTCGGGCAAGTGCCTGGGCTTGGGCAGAGGCACGATTCGTCATGATCCGGGCGCTCCCTGCGCGGAGAGCCGCTATATCGAAACGCCAGTCGGCCCTTTCCCGCTCCACAACCCAGAACCCCTCAGCGCTCTCTGCGTCCTCTGAGGCCTCCTGGCCTCTTGGCCTCTGAGGCCTCTGCGGTTCATCCTCCGCTGGTCGACAGGACCAGCGAAGTAAGGCCGTGCACAGAATTGCGTAGCGAGACGGCGCTGCCGCGCGCTGGGTCGGGTAAGCGGGCGCCGCCCGCGCGGGGCGGGCGGCGCGATCGACTCGGACGATTGCGTCTCGTCCGGTGCCTCGGGGGCGGGCGAGGGCTACTCGCTGGTTTCGATTCGGTGGAGCAGCAGGGGCTGTCCGGCCATGCAGACGTCCATTCCCCTATACACCTCGGCCCAGACCCGCACGCGGTCGCCGACCGCGTAGCCGGGGGCGTCGTCGCACGGGAAGGCGTACTCCACGCCGATGTCGGACACCAGCGCGAAGCAGTCCTCGATCTCGTAGACCAGCTCGCCGCGGGTCATGATGCCGACGCGCGGCTCGTCCAGGATCGAGCAGTCCGCCAGGGCCGGTGTGGCCGCCAGGATCATCGTGCCAAGAAACACCTTGAGGGCATTCATGGCCACTCCTTTCTCTACTGGGTGTGTGGTCACGGCAAGGGACGCGCGCCTCGAGCGCGTCGCCGTGTCGACCATGCACCCTCCCAATCGGTGCGGAAGGGCGCTCCGTTACAGCCCTCTGGCTAAGTGTCGGTGGCTTCCCGGAGCCCTCGCAGCAGGCGGCGAAGGCGCCGCTTGTTGCGAATCGGGCCAAGGACCTTGCCGGCAAACGAACTCGGGCGGCAACGCGGCGAAGTGTCGTTGTTTGCTGCGATCGAGGGCGCTCGACCGCCCCGCGCCAGGTCGGGCGGCGCGCCGCTAAAGCGCTACTCTGCCATGAGTTATACGAACCGACTCAGTTCGGCACGAAGCCTGCTGTTGCCACGCCGAAACGATTCGAGTCGATCCGCGACGGCGCGGCTCGACACTCAATACAGCGGGCTTCGACCGGCGCTGATCCGGCAACGAACCAACCTCGGCGGTGGCACACCGCTGCGTCGATCCACGGCGGGACGGCTGGGGGAATCGATGCGCATCGGTTCGACCCTAAAGGTGTCGGCTCGAAGCCCGCAAGACTCAGCGATCGTCTCCAACGAGGGGGCGATCGAAGGAACTACCAAATGCAGATGTCAAAGGCATTTTTTGCGGCGGCTTCGGTCGCGCTCTTCGCGGGCGCTGGGTTCGCGGATGAGACGGTGATCGACAAGGGAACCAGTACCACCGAGTACCTCCTTGGCACCGAGCAGACGCCGCTCAAGATCAATCCGTCGAGGATCTGGTACAACACCAGCCACGTGACCATGGGCGTGGGCATGCGCAACCAGCACGCCAACGGCGGCGCGCTGAGCGGCTGCCCGCTCGACGTGGTCGGGCCCGACGCGGTCAAGGCGGTCATCTTCCACTGGTCCTACACTGGGGTCGACAAGGCGGCCCCGCCGGCCGATCTCGACCTGATCCAGGTCCGGCGATTCACCCCCGCGCAGTACGCGCAGCGGGATGTCTACGGCGAGCGGATCGGCGTCAGCGAAGAGAACTGCTGGGAGATCAACTCCAACGCCGAAGTCTACCGGGCGATCGTCGAGCCGGGTGACGCGCTCTTCACGCAGCTCGGTTTCGATGTGGCTGGGAACGGCACCTTCGGTTTCGTGCTTCCGGCCGGAACCACCGCGATTCACGATCACCGCCACCCCTGGCAGGCCTTCGGATACCTGGACGATCGCGCGGCCTTCGACGGCGTCTCGATGACGGTCGTCTACAAGTCCGACGAGGATCCCCGAGGCATGGGCGAGACCCTGCTCTTCGACAAGGAGCAAGGCGCCGGCTACGCACTCGCCGCGGACCTGTTCAACATCTCCGCGGACTACCAGCTGCAGAACCTCAGCTTCACCGAAGACAAGTACTCGAAGCTCAGCTTCGTGTCGTTCGGCGGGCAGATCGATCGTGAAAGCGGTTGGTACGCGCAGAACGCGTTCAGCTCTGAGCTCACCCAGCTCTTCATCGACAACAAGGTCAATGGCAACTCTAGCTCGCTCGACGCGCTTGGCAAGAGCCTGTACGAAGGCGAGCAGGGCAACACCTCGCCACAGCTGATGGACGCCCGCAGCTTCGAGATGTTGGCTGCGCTGACCGGCTCCGACCTGTTGGTCGAGGTCAGGGGCGATCAGGACTGCATCATCCCCGGTGCCGTCATCGTCACGCAGCGGTAGCTGCACGGCGGACTGGATAGCTGGAGCAACAGCGCCGGCTGCTGGTGGCATGCCCCGAGGCGGTCTCGGCCGAACGACCGAGGCCGCCTGCCACCAGCAGCTCGCGCTCTTGTGCGTACGATCAATCCTCGAAGGGGTAGGCGTCGACCCGCCCGTAGCCGAAATCGTAGGCGTCACCCAGAGGGTCGGCATTCTCCTGGAGATGAGCGCGGATCTGCCCGTTGTTCCAGGGCGTGAGGCTGACGTAGCCGGCTCCGATCCCCGCTGTCAAGGGACAGGCAAAGGAAGTACCCGACCAGTAGTTGTAGTTGAAGGTCGGATTCGTCGAGTAGATGTGCTCCCCCGGAGCCACGATCTCCACGTTGCCCTCCACCTCGTGGTCGCCGAAGCCTCGACTGGAATACCAGGCGATCTCGGTGCACCCCAGGTCCAACGCGCCCACACCGATGACCGATGTGAAGGTCGCCGGGTAGTTGCTCCGGTCGTTTCTCCCGTTACCCGCCGCGGCAAAGACCGACACCCCAGCAGAGCGGGCATCCTCGCAAGCGCGCTCCAGGGTGGCGTCGTGTCCGCCTCCCAGAGACATGCTGATTACCTGGGCACCGAGTCCCACCGCGTAGTCGATTCCAGCGGCCACATCGGACCAGGAGCCGAAGCCGTGCTCGTCGAGCACCTTGATCGGCAAGACCGACGCGTTCACCACCCCGGCAATCCCGATCCCATTGTCCGTCACGGCCGAAGCAACCGCCGCACACGCCGTCCCGTGCCCATAATCGTCCATCGGATCGGCGTCATCGTTCACGAAGTCCCAGCCGTTCTCCGTGTCGACGTTGCCGATCAGATCTTCGTGGTTGTAGTCCACGCCGGTGTCGAGGATCGCGATCGTCACGCTCCTCTTCTCGAACCCAAAGCGCCCCCAAGCCCGCTCCAGGTCGACGCAAGCCGGCGCCCATTGCCGGTGGTAGTACTCATCGTTGGGCACCACACTCTCCCCCAGCTCCCGGGCCATCCCCCCCTCGGAGAACTGCGCCATCCACTCCTCATCCTCAGGAATGCGCGCCACACCATCCAGCTCCACGTAGTCCACCAGCGAACGAAGCGCGGCATCCGCCACGAGCCATTCCACATCGCTCGGCGCCACCTCGATGGTCATGGCCCGGATTCGCCCGAGCCGCCGTACCAGGCCCGCGCCGTGGTTCTCGCGCACAAGCGCCAGGGCGTCGTCCAGATCCAGATTACTGGCGGCGCCGATGTTGATCCGCACCAGCTCGGAGCGGTCGTCGACCGCCGCACCGGTGCTCCGTGTCTCGCCCGCGGCCTCCAACGCGGCGAATCCTGCTACTACTAGAAAGAGAATAGTCCTCGTCATGTTTCGTTCCTGGTGAGCCTGATGCTCCTGCTTCACCCTGGGGCGAACGCTGGTGTCGGGCACCGCGCGTCCGGTGTTCCCCTGACATTCAATCAGTACTTTTTCGATCGACCCGTCAAGCGAAGCCTTCAGCGTCATATTTTTCGCGGGATCGCGAGGAATAGCGGATATCCTCGCGTCGCGTGGCATGCTCTTCATGAATCTGTCGCTCCGAAGGGCGATTGCCCGGGCGACATCCGAAGGATCAGAGCTGCAGGTCCTCCGAAGAAACATCGGCTCGCCACGATATCGCCCTCGTTTCGCCGGCCTCGGCGACTGAAATGCACCGGTTGCGCACTTCCGCGCAGTCGGCTCGGGGCATGAGATCGCACCCCGCGGCGCATTCGCCAATTGTGGCGATCTCCGGCAAGTCCCTTGCGCGACAAGGGAAAGGGCATATCGCGGCGGCATTTTTCGCTCCTTGCTGCGACCAAGCGCGGCCCAGGCTGCTGTCCCTATCCCGCTCTGAACGCCGCAAAGTGCAGAGCGGCCGTCACTTGGGGAAGCTCCGTCCGGGCCGGCACGCAGGCTGCGAGAGGTGTCCCGATCTCGGGAGAACGGGTCCTACCACCTCCCCAATCAGCCGCACCGAACACTCGGTGCGAATCGCAAGGCACGGACGATGCGCAAGGCGATCGCTCCTCTGGCGCCGGCGGCGACCACGCTGCTGGCTCAGTACGCAAGCGCGGACGAAGATGTCACGGTCGTCGACCGGGCGCCATCAAGCAGGAGCTGTGATGAAGTCCGCGGTGGAGAAAGGGCGTCGCACGCCCCGGCGAATTCGCCGATTGTTGCGAGCTCCGGCCAGGGCGCTGTGGGGCAAGGGGATCGATGCTTCTCGCCGCCATTCCTCGCTATTTGTTGCGATCAGTCTCCAGCCTCGGCTCCGCCGCCGCGCCCGCCCTGGTGGCGGAAGCGATTGGATTTCAACGAATTGGAAGAATGCGCCGAGATCGGCACGATGCCTGCGTTGGGTGCCCACGCGCGAAAAGTCTCGGACAGACCGACGCTCGAGGCGCGGATTTCGTCCGCGAGGCACGGATCGAAAGGAACACACGATGCGCAAAGCAATCGCTCCGCTGGCGCTGGCGGCCACCGCGCTGCTGGCCGGAAACGCCATTGCGGGGAGGGTCAGTGTGGTCGACTATGGCACCAGCCCGACCGCATATGTCCAGAACGATCTGGACATCTTCCCCTACCCCACCGTCTGGTACAACACCACCCACGTCACCAACGCCGTGGGCATTCGCAACCGGCGCGGCGGCGGCATCGAGCTCAACGGCGCGCCGGACGATGTGCGCGGCGCCGAAGCGGTGATCATGCACTGGTCCTTCACCGGCATCGACGATCCGGATCAGCCGGGCCTCGACAAAATGTGGATCAGCCGCATGGAGCCGCCCTACACCAAGGTGCTGATCGATGGCACGATCGTCGGCGAGAGCCATGTCAACTGCTGGGAGATCCGCTCCCGGGCACGGGTCTACCGGGCGATTCTGAGCCCCGACGAGATGGAAGCGCTCAAGTTCGACGTCAAGGTGAGCGGCTCCTTCGCGGTCTGGACCGTGTACGGAACCACCCCGCTGACCCAGGGGCGCGATCCCTGGCTCCGCGAAGGCTACGACGACGATCTCTCCGCGGTCGACGGCGTGGCGCTGACGGCGATCTACCGCTCCGACCGGGAGCCGATGGGTGCGACCTTCCTCTACGACGAAGAGCACGGCTCGGGTCGGGCGCTGGCCGGCAAGCTCTTCAACCTGGAGGCCAGCTACACTCTTCATGGGCTGAATGTCGCCGGAATCGACGATTCGAAGTTCAGCTTCCTCTCCTTCGGCGGGCAGGATCGCAAGGCCGGGCTGACCCAGGGCATGGGCGAAGTGACGCGCCTCAACGGCAACTTCGCGCAGGGCAACTCGGCGCTGGCGCAGCGCCTCTTCGACGGCGCCCAAGGCTCCTGGTCGCCGCAGCTGATCGACGCCCGCTCCTTCACCCAAGAGCTGAGCGCGGGCACCTCCGACGTGCTCGTCGAGATCGCGGGCGACCGTGACTGCATCGTGCCGGGCGCGGTCGTGGTGACTGCAAGGTAAAGAGTGGTGCCAACGGGCATGGACAATAAGGGACCGCGCGAGAACGAGATCCCATTTTGGCGCCCAGATGTGGTTCAGATCTGGTCGATCGGCGAGTCCCGAAACCGTCGGCCAGAGATGGGCCGCAGATGGGATGCCAAAATGGGAGCTCGTTCTCGTGCGGTTCCAATGGGTTGGCTGTTGGTGGCGTGCCCCGAGGCGGGCTCGGGTCGAATGGCTCGGACCGCCTGCCGCCAGCAGCCCGCCCGCCCGCTCGTTTCGGCAACCGAACGCGGGAACGGAAGACCCACATGACCAGAAAACTGCTCCTCGCTCTGATCGCCGGCCTGCTGTCGCCGGCGTTTGCATTGGCAACGACCATCGTGCTGCACGGCACGGTCACCAGCTGGCCCAGCGGCGATCCGATCGAGGACGCACGGGTGATGCTCTGGGACGTGGCGACATCGTGTGGCTGCGAATGTTGCGAAGGCGCACCTCTCGCCGAGGCCTTCACCGACGAGCAAGGACGCTACCTGATCATCGTCGACGATCTGCCCCCCGGCGCCCGCTACCGCCTGGCGACCGAGAGCGGCACGCCTTGCCAGTCGTTTCGGCAGCGGCTCTGGGAAGGCGCGCCGCGGGAGCAGATCGCACGGCGCGTCGATTTCGTGATTCCGGAGATGTGTCTGCCACGCTTCTGCTGTTGAGGTCATCATGGTTTCGCTCCGCCCGCACAGCGACTCGAGCACCCGACCAAGCGGTGCGATGGAATCGCTGGCCCGCGCGCCGCGTCGCACCGATCCCGCCGGCTGCCAGCCGGTCGGAGTCTGGGAGGAGGATCTCGGCCCCCTGATGGCCGAGCTCCGGGGAATCGCGGCGCGCGGCGTGGCGGACGTCGAAGGCTACCTGACCTGCCACCCGCGGGCGGTCGAACGCATGATCGCGTGTGTGCGCGACGCCGATCTGCGGCGCAAGATGCTGGAGCACTTCGGAGCCATCCGCGACAACGTTTTCCGCAACGGGCTGCACGCCACCCTGCTGGCCGAATCGAAGCCGGACGCCATCGAGATCTTCGGCGCCCTGGCCCGCGGCGTGACCCTGCTGAGCAAGCACACCCGCGCCCGCGGCGCCTCCGGCGAAGACCGCGAGCTCTTCGTCGCCCTGACCATCCCCGGCGATCCCCCCGATCCCAGCCGCGCGGTGGTGATCGTGGCGGATACTACGGGGCGGGGCGAATGAAGGCGCGGAGTCGTTCTTCGGTCGAGCGGTCGGCGAAAGCTGATGATGGCTACAGCATCAGCACTTCGCCGAAGCCGGCCGACCCGTCAATGGACTGGCCATGGCGCTGGTCCGATAGTCAACCAGTCGCCAGATCGGCGAAAACCCTCAGAGAAGGAGACAACCGGTGAAGCTACACGGCATCTTTGCGCTCTTGACAGTGATCGCGGCCCCCCTTTCAGCCATGGCCGAATGCACATCCAAGTCCGGCGACATCGAAGGCGAGGTCTGGTCTCAGGCCGGCTCTCCCTATTGCATCGAGGGCGACATTCGCATCCTGGACCTGGTCATCACACCCGGCGTGCAGATCGAATTCGCCGGTGCCTACGTTTTCCAGATCGACCCCTTCGCGACTCGCTTCGAAGCGCAGGGCACCGATGCTCAGCCGATCATCTTCACCAGCCAGAGCCTCGACAACGACTGGGATGGCATTTGGTTCAACGGTGTTGGCCCCAGCGCCTCGCTGCTGATGGACCAGTGTCGTGTCGAGTACGCCGACAACAGCGGCATCACCATCACGGACTGCTATCCGACGATAAGGAACTGCGATATCACCAAGAACCACAACTCGAGCGGCGCTGGCGGCGGCATGCGCATCACGCTGGACGGGCCGATTGGCGACTTGGTGCTGAGTGACTGCCGCATCAACAACAACGCCGCAACGGGCAACGGAGGCGGGATCTGGATGAACGTCTCTTCCGGCTCGCTGACTCTCCAGCGCTGTGAGATCAACACCAACGACGCGAACAGGGACGACGCCACAGGCCATCGGCACGGGGGCGGGGTCTTCATTTCCGACGCCGCGGGTGAGCTCGCCTTCGAGGACTGCGACATCAGCTCCAATCGAACCGATTCTTTCCATTATGACAATGTCAGCTCGACCAGCTATGGTGGCGGGCTCTATCTTGGGCAGGGGACTCTCCGGATGCGCCGGTGCAGCATTGGGGACAATACTACGTATGCGTACTCGTACGATCCCAGCTACGGCTCCAACAGAAACTCGTACCCTTACGGTGGTGGCCTCTACTTGAACGAGGGAACGGCGGTCCTGAGCAACTGCACGGTCTCGTCCAATGCGGTAACGGGTGGAGCCGACGGCACCGTCTACCCTCGCGGGGCGGGCCTATTCAACAAAGCGGCGACGTTGTCCTTGGAGAACTGCACGATCGCCTACAACAACGATGCCGAAGGCGTCTACGAGCAGGGCGGTGCGGTCTATGTGCTCAACTCGATCGTGTACTTCAACACCGGCGACCAGTTGAGCGCCGGCGTGGCCGGCCGCTACAGCTGCATCCAAGGCGGCTGGAGCGACCCGGACTCGACCAATATCGATGCCGATCCCGAGTTCTACGGCGTCGACGATCTGCGCATCCGCTGCAGCGCCTCACCTTGCGTGGATGCCGGCGATCCCGTCCCCTATTACGACGACGCTTGCCAGGCGTGCGGCACCAGCAGGAACGACATGGGGGCCGGTGGCGGACCGAACAACTGTGAGCCCTCTGGTTGTGACCTGCTGATCGAGATCACCGACTACCCGGCAATCGTGAACGCGGGAGAGGTCTTCGCCTACACGGTTTGCGTCTCGAATCCCTGCGAGTCGGTGCTGAGTTTCGATGAGGTGGTTCTGGACGTGGCGGGGCCCGGTGTTTCGATCGCGCTCCCGCTCATGGATGGCATCACTGTACCGGTGAGCTCGGGCAGTACCCTGTGCGCGGAGCAGCGACAATTCGTGCCGATCGGCGTGGCTCCGGGGCTGTACACCGGAACGACGAAGCTCTATCGCGTTGGCGAGCTTCTGCACAGTTACGCCGCGAGCGTGACCGTGCAGTAGAAGCACGTTGCGAGGCCGCGTCCCGGCAGGGCATGACCACTTGCCGGGGCGCTCGGGAGCAGCGCCGGCCACCGACCTACGGATGCGTCACGATTCCCGCGCGGGACGATGCTCCGTCACCAGATCGAGACCGAACAGCACCGACGCCCACATTCAGGGATCGGGCATTGCGCCGCTGAACATCTACCCGTCGATTGTCTGGTACAACACGAGTCACTCCACGGCGGGCGTGGGAATGCGCAATCAGCGCGCCAACGGTCTGGCGCTCAGCGGTTGCCCGGCGGACGTGACGGGGCCCGATCCGGTCAAGGCGGTGGTGCTGCACTGGTCCTACACCGGGGTCGACACGACGGCGCCGCCACCCAATCTGGACAACCTCTTGGTGCGGCGCTACACGCCGAGCTACTACCCACCCATCACCATATTCGGGGCGTTGATCGGCCGCAGTGCACAGACCCGCTGGCAGGACGCGACTTCGGCCCTTGTCTACCGCGCGATTCTGCACGAGGGCGAGCTCTCCGCTCTGGGATTCAGACCCTCCGCCGGAGTGCAAGCGGGCAACGGAGTATTCGGCATCGTGCTCCCGACCGGGACCACCGCCATTCGCGATCAGCGCTCGCCCTTCGAAACCAACGGCTATTCCGCCGCGCTGGCCGCCTTCGACGGTGTGGCCATGACGGGGGTCTACTACTCGAACGAAGAGCCAATGGGCGAGACCTTGCTCTTCGACCGCGAAGAAGACACTGGCCTCGCCCTGGCCGGACGGCTATTCAACGCCGAAGCCCACTTCGAGCTACGTAACATCCACGTACCCGGAATCACGAAGAGCCTGATCAGCTTCGTCAGTTTCGGGGGACAAAACGACGTCGGCGGACACGACATCGATCCACGCTATGCCCGCGAGACCTTGTGGATCGGCGTCGGCTCCGGCCCGCCTTGTTGCTTCGCAACACGTTTCTTCGACGGCATCCAGGGCGAGGTGTCGCCACAGCTGATGGACGCCAGAACTGTCGCCCTGGAGCTACCGACCGGCGGTCAATCCTTGCTGATCGAGGTCGATGGCGACGAGGATTGTATCGTTCCCGGCGCGGTCATCCTGACGCAAAAGTAACGACACACCGACCCCCTCCGGCCCCGGGCCTGCTTGCGGCAGCGCGCCGATCTGGATCGCCGGCTGCACATGGTGCCCATCTTCACCCGGATCCCGGCCGGTCCGCGGAGCGCCGCCAGGGCTTCGCCCGCCGCCGGTGGGGGCCGGCGCCGCGACGCGCGCCTGCTCCAGCGCGAAATCGATCCGTCCGGATGCCGCCCACGGGCCGGGGGCGATGCCGCCTGCTGCGACGGGACCGGGTGTGAGTCTGTGCCCCGAAGGGGTCTCATCTTGACTTCCGTCGCCGGAGTCCCCCCCGCTACTCTGCCGCTCTCGGCCCGAGCACCAGCGGCCGCGGCAAGGTGACCGAGACGATGGTGCCGCCGCCGGGGCGTGGGCCGATCACCAGCAGGGCGCCGATCCGGGCCGCCCGGTTGCGCATGGTGGCCAGACCGGCTCCGCGGGCCTCGGCCTGCGATCGATCGAAGCCGGAGCCGTCGTCGCGAACTTCCGCGACCAGGGGACTCTCGCCGGAGCTCAGGTCGATCTCGATGCGCCGCGCCGCGGCGTGTGAGAGGGCGTTGGCGACCGCTTCCTGGATGATGCCGAAGAGGTGCTCGGCGGCGGCCGGGCAGGTCGACCACCGGCAGTCCGCGCGCCACGCGACGGAACTGGCGGCGCGCATCCGACACTCCCGCGGCGACCTCTGGCGCCGGTGCTTCCAGCCCGGGTGCCCGCGCCCGCAGCCGCTCGGCCAGCCCGTCTAGCAGCAACGCCACCCCGGTGAGCGTGCTGCCGATGCGCGGGTAGGTCGACCATTTCTTGGAGATCGGGGAGGACATGTCGGTGTAGCGGCCGACCGTTTCCGAGCTGCCGAGAAAGAGATGGCCGGTAGGGAGCAGGGCGAAGTGGAAGAGCGACATCAGCCGCGACTGGACCTCCGGCTGCAGGTAGATCAGCACGTTGCGGCAGGAGATCAGGTTCAGGCGCGAGAAGGGGGGATCGTGGGCCGGTTGCGCCGCGGCCATCGCGTCACAACTCCGCGATCTCGATCGAGAGTCGCGAGTCACGACGCAAATACGGGCGTATCTCGGCGCTCTTCCTCGAGAGCGCGGAGTTGTGACGCGAATACGGGCGTAACTCCACACTCTGATTCGAGAGCAGTGAGTCGTGTCGCGAAACGGCGTCGTAACGCGCTCTTCCGACCGCGGAGCTCGGCTTTGTGTCGGGGGCGGGGTCGGAGTCGGGGGCGGACTTGGACCCGGGAACACGGGCTCGACATCGAAACCCAGCTGCAGACGGCTGGGGTCTCGCCCATCCCCGTCCCGATCCCCAAAGCGACCTACCATCGCCCCCGGGAGCGCGGAGCGCCGGGCAGCGACCGGCGCGAGAGGAGCGCGGCATGCCGCGGGTCGAGCTGACGGCACATTTGCGACGCTTCTTCCCGACGCTCGAGGTCGAGACGCGGGTCGAGGGCGACACGGCGGCGGAGGTGGTGGCGGCGCTGGAGGCGCGGCATCCGGGGCTGGCCCACTACCTGGTCGACGAGCAGGGAGCGCTGCGGCGCCATGTGAACATTTTCGTGGGCGAGGCGCCGGTCGTCGATCGGATGGGTCTGAGCGATTTGGTGGACGAGAACGAGCGCGTCTTCATCTTCCAGGCGCTTTCGGGAGGCTGAACATGCGGACGCGAACGCTCATCGCCGGAACCCGCAAGGGGCTGATCCAGTTGCGGCGCGGCGACGACGGCTGGCGGGTGCGGAGCGCCCATTTCGAGGGGATTCCGGTGACCTACGCGGCGCGCGTCGGCGGCACGCTCTGGGCGGCGCTGGACCACGGCCACTGGGGACCGAAGCTGCAGCGCTCGGCGGATGGTGGCGCCACCTGGTCCGAGGTGGCGGCGCCGCGGCTGCCGGAGGGGCCGCGCCTGCACGAGGGCGGCCCCGAGGCGGCGCTGCGCACGATATGGACGATCGCCGGAGGCGGCCGGCCCGGGCGCCTCTACCTGGGCACGGTGCCGGGGGCGCTCTTTCGCAGCGAGGACGGCGGGGAGTCGTTCCAGCTGGTGGAGGGACTGTGGAATCACCCGAGCCGCAGCGATCCGGCCAAGTGGTTCGGGGGTGGAATGAACGAGCCGGGGATCCATTCGATCCTGGTCGACCCGCGCGATCCGCGGCGGGTGCTGGTCGGCGTGAGCTGCGCCGGGGTGTTCGAGACCGACGACGATGGGTCGGCCTGGCGGGTGCGCAACCGGGGCTTGCGCGCCGACTTCCTGCCCGAGCCCGAGAGCGAATACGGGCACGATCCGCACTGCATCGCGCGCTGCGCGGCCGATCCCGACGTGATCTGGATGCAGAACCACTGCGGGCTTTTCCGCTCCACCGACGGAGCGGCGAGCTGGAGCGAGCTGCACGATGCGGAGGGACCGGGCGGCTTCGGCTTTGCGGTGGCGGCCGATCCGAACGATCCCGAGCGCGCGTGGGTGGTGCCGGCGCTCAGCGACGAGCGGCGGATGGCGGTCGGCGGCGCCCTCTGCGTGTCGACCACCGGCGACGGCGGCCGCAGCTGGCGGGCGTTGCGCCGCGGGCTGCCGCAGCGCGACTGCTACGACATCGTCTACCGCCACGCCCTCGATCTGAGCGGCGAGTGCCTGGCCTTCGGGACGACGACCGGCAACCTCTTCGTGTCGGAGGACCGCGGCGAAAGCTGGAGCTGCGCGGCCCTTTTCCTGCCGCCGATCTACTCGCTGCGCTTCGACGAGGACTGACGCGGCCGGACGCTGCTCACGCAAACGCGCACCAGAGCCGATCTAGGAAGTGTGGAGGTGGGGACGGAATGGTCCATGCGCTCCACTTTCCTTTTCCTCCGCTCGTCGATCGCGGCGCTCGCTTGTGCGTTGCTGGGGGCCGGGTGCGCGGGGCGCTTCGGCTCGCCGGAGTCCGCGCTGGGGCCGGCGCTGCGTCTGGAGACCGAGGGGCTCGCGGTGTGGAGCGAGGGGTGCCGGCCGCGGCTCGAGCCGGAGCTTCTGCTGCGCGCCGACCAGATCGCGCGCGAGGTCTGCGGCGCGGTGCTGGGGCGCGCGCCGGCGCCGCTGGGAGAGCGGGTGCCGATCGTGATCCGGAGCGATGCGGCGCACCAGCGGCTCTCGCTGGAGCGCGGCGCCGCCGAGAGCTTCGGCTTCTACCTGCCGGGCGAGCGCCCCGAGATCTCGATCACGGCGGCCTGCTGGAAGGTCGAGCGCAACCGCCACCGGGTGACCCGCGACCTGCCCCTCGACGCCCTGCCCTTCGTGCCCTACGGCATCATCGCCCACGAGCTGACCCACGCCTACCTGGACGCCGCCGGCTACCGCGCGGCGCGCGCCGAGATCTACCCCTGGGCGACCTATCAGCTGGTGGTGGAACGGCTGCGCGCGGAGCAGACCGGGCTGGGCGTGGCGCTGGGGATGGATCCGGAGGTGGGTGAGGTGGCGGCGGCGCCGGGCGGCTAGTCGTCCAGACGCTCGCGCAGCTCCTCGGCGGCGTCGCGGATCTCTTCGGAGTCGGGGAGCGCTTCGCGGGCGGTGTCGAGCGCCCGTTCCGCCTGGGCGGCGGCGTCCTCCAGATCGAGATCGCGCGCGAAGTCGACCGCCCGGTCTCCGAGATCGCGCACCGCGTCGCGGCCGCTGTCGATGTTCGACAGAGCCTCGCGCCAGGGAGCCTGCTCGGCGGTGGCGATCGCGTAGGCCCGCGACTCTTCGAGGGCGGGACGCAGCGCCGGCACGATCAGGGCGATCGGCAGCAGCACCAGCACCACCACCAGGATGCCCTGGGCCAGCCCGACCACGGCGCCGAGCAGTGCGTCGACCGCCCGCAGCGGCGTGGCGCGCGCCGCCTTGACCAGCACCCGTCCGATCAACGAGACCGGCAGCGCGCCGGCGAGAAAGGCGAGCGGCACCGCAACCAGGCCGGCGACTACGCCGCTGCCGAGCACCGACTCGAGGGCCGCGGTGATCTGCGGCCGGGCACCGATCAGCACCACCAGCCCGGCGGCCAGCGCGGCCAGTCCGACCAGGCGGATGGCGAAGCCTTTGCGCAGCCCGAGCAGGGTGAAGAGGAGGACGACGCCGAGGCCGATCAGATCGAAGCTGTTCATGGTGCGGAGCTCCTGGGGCTGGTGGGCCACTGAGTCTGCGTCAATCACGCCCGCCGGTCCACCCGGATGGGCCACCGAGCGAGGGCGAGTGCGGTTGGATTTGACATTTCTCGCGGCGAGGCGGGTTCAGTTTGACATCTCTCCCCGATCCACGGCCATTTGGGCCGCCCAGGGTCGCCAAATCACCGCACACACGCCCCTTTCGCCGGGAAATGTCAAACTGAGCTCGCTTCGGTGCGAGGAATGTCAAGTTCGGGCGGGCTGGCCGCGGTCGGACCATCACCGCCGCCCCAGCGCCTCGATCTTGGTCGCCAGGCGCGCCCGCATCGGGCCGACGAGCTCCGCGGGCTCCGGGAGCCCCAGCACGCAGGAGTCGGCCTGCTGGTAGTGCCGCAGGGCCAGCTCGGGCGGCTCGCGCTGCGCCAGCAGGTCGGCGAGCATCTCGTGGGCCTGGCCGGTGGTGACGCGGTGCGGGTAGGCGCGGCGGCCGGGCCGCGGGCGGTGCTCGGCCGCGAGCTCGAGCATCTCCTCGAGGACCGCCCGCGCTCCCGCGCGCATCCCGCCGTGCAGATAGGATGCGGCCAGGTAGAGGTGGGCCTGGGAATGCAGCGCCGACTCGATCTGCGAGCGAAAGGCTGCGGCGGCCTCGGTGAAGCGCTCGGCGTGGTAATGGGCGACGCCGATGTTGTAGCGCAGCTCGGCGAAGGCGGGGCAGGCGCGCTCGATCTCCAGGTAGCGGGCGAGGGCCTGCTCGGTGCGGCCGCCGGTGAGCTCGGCGAAGGCCAGCAGGTAGGCGACTTCGAGCGAGGCCGGCAGCAGGCGCTGGGCCTGCTCGAGCGCCGGCAGCGCGGCGGCGGCGCGGCCGGCGTCGATCGGCGCTTGGGCGATGACCAAGAGGCGCTCGGCGCGCCAGCTGCGGGCGGCGAGGGAGCCGAGGATGAGCGCCAGGGCACAAGCGGCGAGGGCGACCAGGGCACCGGCGCTGCGCCGGAGCGGGTGCGGGGCGGCCGCCCGGGGCGCCGGGGCGAGCAGCCCGGTCAAGAGCCCGGCGAGGATCCAGAAGAGCCCGCGCACGCCGGGCGTGGCAGGCGCGATGCCGACCGCGCCGTGCACCAGGCCGCCCGCGAGGGCGAGGGCGAGGGCGACCCGCCAGCGCGCCTCGGGATCGTGCAGCGGCCGGGCCAGCGCGTCGCCGAGCAGCCAGGCGAGGGCCACGATCCACAAACACGCGCCGGGCACGCCTCCCTCGACCGCCCACTCGAGCAGCGCCGAGTGGGTGTGACGGGTGTTCCAGGCGACGTGCAGCAGGTGCAGATCGTGGGGGCGCCAGCGGGCGAAGGCGCGCACGAAGCCGCCCGGTCCGTGACCGCGCAGAGGCCGCTCGGCGATCGCGCGCGCGGCGCTGCCCCAGAGCGCCAGGCGCACAAAAGCGGTGTTGACGTCGAGCTCGTCTCGCGCCAGCGCCTCGAGCGCGGCCGGGGGATGGTCGGCCAGGTCCTGGCGGCTGCCGAGGTAGGCCTGGGTGCCGGCGGTCAGCACGAGGGCGGCGGCGATCAGCAGAGTGAGCGCGCGGCGCGGGACCGGGCCCGCCGGCGCCGGCTCGCGGCCTCCGCGGGCGCGGGCGCCGCGACGGCGGAGCAGGATCGGGCCGGCCAGCGCCAACATCGCGACCACGGCGAGCCAGGCTCCCTGCGACTGACCGGTCCAAATGCCGAAGGCGGCGCACGAGGCGACCAGCCCCGTCGCGATTCGGCTCCAGCGGCCGGCGCGCGGATCGGTCGCATGCGCCAGCAGCAAGGGCAGGGAGAGCACCAGCACCGCCGCCATCAGATAGCGGTTGCCCATGGTGCCGAGCAGCGAGCCGGGGGCGTCGGCCCACACCACCGGATCGAGCCCGGCGCGCTGCCCGGCCATGTAGAGGAACGCGGGGAGCAGCGCCAGGCAGAGCGTCGCGGTGAGCATGCGCGGCGCCGCGCTCCGATTGCGGCGCGCGAGCGCGAAGGCCCAGAAGAAGAGAACGAGCGCCGACACCGTGTCGGCGAAGGCGACCACCGCGACCTGCCCCCCGAGCGCCGAGCTCGCCGGCAAGGGCAGCAGCCACAGCGCCGCGGCGCCGAGCATCCAACCCTGCGGGGGAAGCGGTGCCAGGTTGGTGGCCGTCCCCAAAAACGAACCCCGGACGAAGCTCGAGAGAGCGATGCCGGCCCCGGTCCAGAGCACCACCGACTTGGGGAAGGTGGGATCGCGGGCCAGAGGATCGAGGGCGACGATCAGGGCGATGAGGACCGATGAGAGGAGGATCGTCGCCGGGGCTGAGCCACGCTTCTCTGGTGCCATGGGGAGAGGGTAGGCGTCGCGGGCTGGGGCTGGCGAGGGTCGTCGGTGGCGCGGTCTGTGGATCCCGGCGGCAGCCGTTGGCGGTCCTTGACAGAATGATGCGGTCGTGCCATATTGGTCGGACCACCCGGCCATCCGGCCGATCGAGAGGAGAGCCCGAGCCGATGCCCTTCACGCCGGTCCAGCGCACCAAGGTCTCGGAGCAGGTGGCGGAGGCGATTCGCGAGGCGATCGTCACCGGCCGCTATGCCCCGGGGGACGGACTGCCCGCCGAGCGCAGCCTCGCCGAGCAGTTCGGCGTCAACCGCTCGAGCGTGCGCGAGGCGATCCACCGCCTGGAGGCCTGGGGACTGGTGGAGGTGCGCCAGGGCGGCGGCACGCGAGTGGTCGATTTTCTGGCGACCGCGGGGCTGCACCTGCTGCCCTTCCTGCTGGCGCCCGGGGGGCGGCTCGATCCGGCGCTGCTGCGCGACCTGCTCGACCTGCGCGTGGAGCTGCTGGGGTGGACGGCGGAGCAGGCGGCCGGCCACGCGGGAGCGGACGACGCGGCGGCGCTCGAGGCGACGATCGAGGCGCTGGAGGCGGCCGGCGATCCGGCGCGCCGGCAGGAGCTCGACTACGACTTCTTCGAGCAGCTGGTGGCCTTGAGCCGCAACCGGGTGCTTGGGCTCCTGGCGAACGCCATCCGCCGGGTCTACCTCGAGAACCGCGCGCTCTTCCTGGCCTTCTACGGCGGCGACGCGTTCGACACTCTCCACCATTGGGCGTGCGCGGGGGCGCTGCGCGCGGGCGACGCCGGCGACGCCCGGGCGGCGATGAGCGCCTACGGCCGCGCCGCGCTGGAAGATTGGATCGCACCGTGACCGACAACGGATCCGCCGACACTTTTGTCGCCGACACTTTTGTCGCCGATAACCGGGCTCGCTTCCAATTCGACCGACCTACCGACCACGTGGAGAGCTGGTTTCTGCGCGCCAACCACCCGACCCGGGCGCGGGCGCTGTGGCTGAAGGCGACGATTCTGGGGCGCCGTGGCGGAGAGTCGGTGGCCGAGCTCTGGTGCAGTCTCTTCGACGGCGACCGGGGCTGGGCGCGGGGCCGCAAAGAGACGGTGCCGATCGCCGAGGCGAGCTTCGGCGAGGCACCGCTGGAGGTGGAGATCGCGGGCGGCCGATTCCGCTTCGCGCCGCGGGGCGGAGAGGCTCGCGGCGAGCTCGACGGGGGCTCGATCAGCTGGGATCTCGGCTGGCGGCCGCTGCGGGGGGCGCTCGGGGAACCGCTCTGCATGCTTCCGGCGCGCCGCCTGGTCGACGCCGCGCTGCCCAAGAACAAGCTGCTCACGCCGGCCCCGGCGCTGCGCTTTTCGGGCAAGGTGCGCCTCGCCGGGCAAGAGGAAGAGTGGCGGATCGATGACTGGATCGGCATGCAGGGTCACAACTGGGGGCCGGCCCACGCTCCGCAATACGCCTGGGGTCAGTGTGTCTTCACCGACTCCCAGGGCGAGCCCTTCTGCATGGTCGAGGGGGCCGCGGGGCGGATCCGCATCGCCGGAATGTTGTCGCCGGTGCTGGCGCTGATGTGCATCCGTCACGGCGGGCGCGAGTACCGCTTCGACCGCCTGCTCGATCTGTGGAATCGGCGCACCAGCATCAGCTTTCCCGACTGGACGCTGCGCATGGCCGGGCCCGACGGCGAAGCGCTGCTGGCGATGCGGGCGCGGCCCGAACGAATGGTGCAGCTCGGCTACAACAACCCGCGCGGGCCGACCTCGTACTGCCTGAACAGCAAGCTGGCGGCGGTGTCGCTGCGGGTCAATCCGGTCGACGGACACGGCTTCGAATGCCGTTCGGAGCACGGCGGCGCGCTGGAGTTCTTGCGGGGCGAGGCGGCGGCGGCGATCGACGAGGTGGTCTGAACATGGCACTGAGCTTCTTCGAGACGATGCGCGGCGAGCTGGTCGACCGCGAGGGCATGAGCCACAAGGTCGACTTCGACATCAAGGCGGACGCGGCACACACCAGGCGCTTCTTGCGCACCGGACGCTCCCATATCAGCGGCGTGGTGCGGGCCCATCCCTGGGCCGACGACGCGGCGCTGGACGGGATGCTGCATATTTCTCCGGTGCGCCGGCGCACCATCGAGTATCGCTTCCGCTTTCGCGATGACCAGGAGCGCGACTACCACTTCCTGGGGCGCAAGACCCTGCGTCTGATGCGACCGCTGCGCTCGATGACCAGGATGCGCGCCACCTTGCGGCGCCAAGGCGAGCTGGTCGCCGAGGGTTCGATGCTCTTCGATCTCAAGGACCTTCCGGCCTTCGTGGCGGGCTGGTCGGGCGCCTCGTCGATGCAGCGGGTCGATCTGTTGCGGCCGGCGGCCGAGGTCGCGGGGCTGCCGGCGCTCGGGCCCGGGGCCCGACGCACGCTGGGCGCGCTGGCGGAGCAGATCCTGGCGCCGGGGGAGCACGTGCCTGCGCCCGATCGCCTGACCATCGAACGCTGCGGAACGCTCCTGGCCCACCTTCCCCCGCACCTGGTGACCCTCTACCGGTGTGGCCTCTCCACGCTCGACGCGTTGGCGCTGCTGCGCTTCGGGCGGCGCTTCGCGAAGCTCGATCGGCGCCGGCGCGAGGCGTTGCTGGAGCGGATCGAGCGCCACCCGCGCAGCGGAGGGCGGCTGCTTCTCGGCCTGACGATGCCGCTCAAGACCGCTCACTTCGGCCGCCGCGACTACCTCGATTCGCTCGGCGCGCCGAGCTTCGTGAACCGGGTGCGGGAGCCGGAGCCGCGCCACATGGCGCAGGTTTCGACGCCGGACGACCTGGGGTTCGAGGTCGACCTGGAGGCCGAGGTGGTGGTGATCGGCAGCGGCGCCGGCGGCGGTCCGGTGGCGGCGGCGCTGGCGGAGCGCGGGGTGGCGGTGGCGCTGATCGAGGAGGGCGGCTACCGGCGCCGGGCGGAGTTCAGCGGCGCGCCGGAGCAGCGGGTGATGGAGCTGTGGCGCGACGGTGGGATGCAGTTCACGGCCGGCAACACACCGATCATGGTGCCGACCGGGCGGCTGGTCGGCGGCACCACGGCGATCAACTCCGGCACCTGCTTCCCCACTCCCGACGCGGTGCTCGACCAGTGGCGGCGCGAGCACGGATTCCCCGAGGATTTCGCGCCGGAGAGCTTCCGGCCTCACCTCGACGCGGTGGCGGCGGAGCTGCAGGTTGCTCCGGGGGACTGTCGCTACCTGGGGGCTGCGGCGGAGATCGTCGGGCGCGGCGCCGACGCCCTGGGCAAGGCGCACGGGCCGCTGCCGCGCAACGCCCGCGGCTGCGACGGGCAGGGGGTCTGCTCCGTGGGCTGTCCGACCGGCGCCAAGCGCTCCGTCGATGTGTCGTTCGTGCCGCGGGCGCTGAACGCCGGGGCGCAGCTCTTCACCGGAATGACCGTGACGCGGCTGCTGCGCCGCGGGCAACGGGTGGTGGCGGTAGAGGCGCGCGGGCGCGACCGCGCCGGAGCGCCGCGAGTGCTGAGGATCCGCGCCGCGGCGGTGGTGGTGGCGGGCGGCACGCTGCACTCCCCGCTGCTGCTGCGCGCCAACGGAGTGCGGCTGCCGGCGCTGGGGCGCAATCTGTCGCTGCATCCGGCCATCGGCATGACGGCGCGCTGCGCGAGGGCGACCGATCCCTGGAGCGCCATCCCCCAGGGCTATGGCGTCGAAGGGCTCGTCGATCCACGAATCCGTTTCGAGGGCTTCTATGCTCCACCGCAGCTGCTGGCCCCCGCCTTCTCGCTGCGCGGCGCGGCGCTGACGCGCTGGATGGATGCTCAGCGGCACAGCGTACAGTTCGGCTTCATGGTGCGCGACCCGAGCGTGGGGCGGGTGCTGCGCGGTCCGGCGGGGCGTCCGCTGATCCGCTACTCCCTGACGTCCGAGGTGGTCGACCTGATGCGCAAAGGTGCGGCGGGGCTGGCCGAGCTGCTGCTCCGTGGCGGCGCCGAGGAGGTGTTCACCGGCGTGGCTCCGGCACGGGAGGTGAGCAGCGTGACACAGGCACGGCGCATCGCCGAGCTGCGCTTGCGCGCCCACGATCTCACGGTGCTGGCCTTTCATCCCCTCGGCACCTGCCGCATGGGAGCCTCGGCGGGAAGCGCGGTGGTCGACTTCGAGCATCGGGTTTTCGGCAGCGACAATCTTTACGTGGTGGATGGGTCGACCGTGCCGACCTCGCTGGGCGTCAATCCGCAGGTGACGATCATGGCGCTGGCGCTGCGGGCGGCGGAGTTGCTGGCGGAGCGACTCTAGGAGGCCCAGGTCTCAGCCAAACCGCCGGTAGGGTGTGTGACTGTAGTACTTCGGATAGGAATCTAGACGGATGTGCAGCCAGTAGACGCCTCCGCCCGCGGTGCTCAGCCAGAGCAGATGGTCGCTCAGGGAGCGTTCGACCGTCTCGCCCACGGTGCCCCACAGTGCATGCTGCTGCGCGGCTGGGGCGCCGCGCGAGAAGGACGCCAGGTGCGGGTAGGCCGCCTCCGGCGCCCGCGGAGCGGGAGCGACCAGGGTGGCATCGGCGCCCAGATTCGGGAAGACCGCGATCCCCTCGGGATCGGTCGCGCGCGCGAAGTGTTGCTCGAAGGGCCCGGACTCGGCGCCCGCGCCGGCCAGCGGCGGCGCATCGATCAGCACCTGCTCGAAGGGCCGGCCGGCGCATCCGCGATCGATCGGCGGGGTTTCCCAGTAGTAGGCGGCGTAGGGCGCGGCGGCCAACAGCTCGATGAAATGGTCGCGAAACGCCGCATCCAGGCGCAGCAGCCGCAACACCTCCTCGTAGCGCAAGACGCGCTCCCGATCCAGCAGCACGACGCGCCGGCCACGACGCCCGGAAAGCTCCTCGATGCGGCTCCGCCACACGCCGGGCCGCCCTACTGAGGCGGGTCCAGGGGGGGCGCGCAGTCGACGCCGCCGCTGCTCCGAAGTGTCTCGACCGCGTGCGGCAGCACCGCCTCCAGCACCTCGAGTCCCTCGAGCACCGCCTTGGGCCCACCCGGCAGATTGATGATCAGAGTGGCGCCGCGAATGCCGGCGATGCCACGCGAGAGCATGGCGTGCGGGGTCTTCTTCAGGCCCTCGGCGCGCAGCGCTTCGCCGATTCCGGGCACCGCCCGCTCGATCACGTCGGCGGTCGCTTCGGGGGTCAGGTCGCGCGCCGTGAATCCGGTGCCGCCGGTGGTGAGGATGACGTCGGCGGCCGCGGCGTCGCAGCGCTCGGCGAGGAACCGGCCCAGCTCGCCGCGGTCGTCGGGCAGAATTCGGCGCTCGATCAGCTCTCCACCCCAGTGGTCGATGCGCTCGGCGATCAGCGCACCGCTGCGGTCGCTGCGCTCGCCGCGCGCGCCGGAATCGCTGGCGGTCAGAACGATGAAACGAATGGCTTGCATGGGTTCTCTTCTACCACGGCACGGCGCAGCGCGGGCCTCAAAACGCGCGCCAGCGATGGAGCTCCAAGGCCGGATCGTCCTCGACCGCGCCGGTGATCGCCGGAGCGAGACGAACGCCGGGCGACTTCAGCACTTGGTTTCCCGGCTACCCGACCATTCCCGTGTTATTCATGGAGGAAGTCCCTGCCGGATTCGGAGAATTGGACCATGGATTCAAGAGCATTGGAACTTGCGCTCGTCTCTCTCCTCACGCCCATCGCCGTGGCGTCGATCATCCACATCCCCGCGCACGAACCCAGCATCCAGGCTGGGATCGATGCCGCTGCCGACGGCGACACCGTCCTGGTGGCCCCGGGAACCTAC
>CAZBBK010000023.1:0-71489 GCA_964490075.1 uncultured Gemmatimonadota bacterium
GCCGCCCCCCCGGCCGCGGCCGCGCCCCCCCCCCCCCGGCGGGGGCGCCCCCCCCGGGCACCTGTAGAATAACAGCCGCGTCAGGTGCCGGCAGGGCTCAGGGGTTGCTGATCTCGATACTGAAAGTGGCGTAGGCCTTGATCGCCAGCGGATCGACGTCGCCGCTCGGTCCGAGAATCGTCTCGACCGCGTAGATTCCGTTCGGGAGCCCGGGCAGGTCGAAGGTGACCCGGTGCACTCCCTGGTATCCGGGCGGGATCGCCAACCCGGTCGCCAGCTCGGCGCTGCCTTCGTAGCCCGGGATCGCCGGACTCGTGCCCTGTACCCAGGCGTCGAAGCTCTGCTCCACGCCGCTGAGATTGCGCACCCGCAGATCCCATTCGATGGTGTCGGAGCCCCCGGCGGTCTCGGGTGCGGAGACCACCTCGAGCGTCACCTTGGGATTGCGGCCCGGCTCATCGTAGGCGACCACCTTCGAGACATTCAGATTGTTGCCACCGACGCTGAATCCGCTCGACTCGTCGACCCACGACATGTGCAGTGGTCCGACGTTGCTTTCGAAGGGATCGACCTCCCAGCTCTCGCCGCCGTTGAAAGTGTGCAGGAAGCGCAAGTCGGGATTGCCGAAGGGGGTCGATCCCCAGCCTACCACCCAGCCTTCACGGCGATTGAACATGTGGATGTCGGTGAGCGAGATCAGCTCGGCCTCGAGGGGGTGCGGCTGCTTGGTCCAGGTCGAGCCGCCGTCGGTGGTGTGCATGATCCGGGTGCCGGTCGCCCCCTCGGCCACGAACCAGCCTTCGTTGCGGTTCACGAACTCGATGTGGTTCGGGTAGTACTGATCGCTGGTGAAAAGCGTCTCGAAGGTCTTGCCGCCGTCGCTCGTGCCGCCGATCAGGCAGCCGTAGTCGTTGGCTCGCTCTCCGGGACGGCTCGGCAGCTCGGCCGGCAGCGGCAGGGCGATGGGGAAGTGCTCGGTCGGCCGCCAGGTCATTCCTCCGGCCGCGACCGAGCTTTCGGGCCAGTGGCCGCCGCTCATCCAGCCGTGCTTGGCGTCGACGAAATGCACGAAGCGCGCCGCCTCCGGCTTCTTCCAGTCGTGGGCCTTCCAGCTCTGGCCGCCGTTGGTGGTGCGCAGCAAGCCCTCGTGCTCGCGCAGCAGGAACATCCAGAAGCCGCTGCTCCAGGCGTTGCTCTCGTCGAGCGCGAACATGTCCATCCAGGCGGCGATGCTGTAGCTCGTGACCTGCGCGTTCCAGGTGGCGCCGCCGTCGACCGATCCGGCCACGCTCTGGCGCCCGATCAGCGCCACCAGGCTGTTGGCCCAGCCCTTGTCGATGGTGGCGAAGTCGACGTCCAGCCAGTAGAAGTTGACCAGGTCGGTCGACTGGTAGATCCAGCTTCGTCCGCCGTCGTCGGAGCGCTTGATCACCGGCCCGACTCCGTCCAGCGCTCCTACGGTCCAGCCGCTCTCGTCGTTGACGAAGTCGATGCCCAGCAGCACGTCCATGTGGGTCGATCGCACCTCCCAGCCGGCCCGGGCGGTGGTGGCGGGGATGGCGAGCAGCAGGGCGCTGATCAGGGGCAGCGCGGCGGTCGAGTTGATTCGCATGTCGCGGTCCTGGTTCGAGTCCGGTGATTCCCTCCGAATCCAGTGTATCTCAGAAGTGGCCGCGGTGCGCGATCACGGGCCTTTGCTGAGCGCGACGCTCGAAGAATCGACCGGCGCGTCGGGGTAGGTCCCGGCATAGAGAATCAGCGTGTAGCTGCCGTTCGGAACCGACGCCGGCACCCGTCGCGCCAGGCGCGCACTGCCGACCGAGCGCAGCGGATCGAGCCACAGGCTGGTCTGCAGGAAGGGGCCGGCGGTCTCTCCCCCCTCGCGCCTGGCCATCAGCCACAGGTCGACCGGTTGGCCGCTGCCCTGGTTGCTAACCACCGTGTAGTCGACGGCGATCTCGCCGCCGGCTCGCGGCAGGTCGAGCGGCAGATCGTGGCCGCGCAACCTCACCGAGAGCGGCGCCGACAGTTCCATCGAGTTGCCGAAGAGGTAGTTCGACGTGTCCCAGTTGGAGACGCCCAGATCGGGCTTGATGCTGTAGTAGTAGGCGATCTCCAGGCTCTGGGTCGGCGCCGCCGCCAGCGAGACCCAGCCGGCCGCCGGATCGGCGCAATACTCGTCGCGCTCGAGCAGACGGCCGTCGGCGCGCAGCGCCAGGATCTCGACGGCCGGCGTGTTGACCGGATAGAACACTTTTTTCGCGCCGTCCACGGCGAGCGCCTCGAATTCCACGTAGCGCACCCCGTCGCCGTCGATGTCGCCGACGCTGATTTCTTCGACCACGCTCTCGAAGCTCGGGTCGCATTCCCAGGAGGGCTGCGCCGCGAAGATCCCACCGATATTCTCGTAGATCGCCAGACGCGACCACCAGCGCCCGGTGGCCAGGTCGAGGTCGCCGTCGAAGTCGAGATCGCAGAGTGCGACCGCCGAGCCGTATCCGGGTGTCGCAGAGGTCCAGATCGGCGTGGTCTGCGGCGTGCCGCCTTGGTTCAGGTAGAGCTGAAAGTAGCCGTCGCCGCCGAGCTGGAAGTTGTTGGCGGTCGCCAGGTCCGGATAGCCGTCGTTGTTGACGTCGCCCCAGCAGAGTGTGTTGCCATCGTCAGAGTCCGCCGATTGCCAGGAGGGCGACGATTCGATCGAGCCGCCGTGGTTGCGGTGCAGCAGCACCGGGCCGTCGGCGGTGATGAACGACAGATCGAGATCGCCGTCGCGGTCGACGTCGACCCAGTAGATGTCGTAGCTCATGCGCGCGGTGGCCGACCGCCAGGAGGCCGTGGTTTCCAGTGCACCGCCGTCGTTGAAGAACACTCTGCTCTGCTCGTGCTGCGCGCCGTACTGCTCGCCGCAGGCGAAGCCCAGGTCGAGATCGCCGTCGCCGTCGGGATCGCCGAAGGCGCACGAGAAGGAGTGGAAGAGCTCGCCGCTGAGCCACGAGGGCGTGCTCTCCAGAAGGCCGGCCTGGTTGGAATAGAGCTGCGAGCGGGTGGCTCCCCAGCCGTCGGCGATGTAGTTGGCGACCGCGAGCTCCCGGAATCCGTCGGCGTCGATGTCGCCGAGCGCGCAGTGGCCGGAATAATCGGTGTCGCTCGATACCCAGGTCGCCGACGCGCTCAAGTCTCCGCCCTCGTTGTGCCAGGCGAAGCTAGCGGCGCGAATGATGTCGTTGCCGGCCGACGATACGAAGTCCTGGTCGCCGTCGCCGTCCAGGTCGACCAGCGCCGCGCCGGTGAAGTACTCGCTGGTCTCCTGGGAGATCCAGATCGGCTCCGCGGCGATCGGCAGTGTGCAAAGCGCGGAGATCAGTGGTGGCAGTACGGAGGCGAGCATCGCGGATCCTTGGTGGCCGGGTGGCGGGTTTCTGGGAAGAAGAGTAAACGCGGTCCGAGAAGGAGGATGAGAGTCAATCGACGGTGCGCGAGAGAGTGGGCGCGAATCCGTCCCTGGAGGACGCCCCGCAAGCGCGCCAAGGGGCGGCTAGACGGTGCAATCGACTGCCAGAGAGTCGCTTGAGCGATTCCCCGGTGGTCGCCTCGGTGAGTTCTCCGGTTCTGGTCCGGATCTTGTTGCACTGGAAACGAGATGCCCACCACACTTACAGGAGCTACGAACATGGCAACCAGTGCACGCACCGAATCAAGGCACCAGCCGAGTACAAAGAGACCGCCCGCACGAGCAAGGCGGCTCGCCCGGATCCTAGGACTCGGCGGACTCGCGGCGGCCATTGCCCCCACCGCCGCGCTCTCCATCACCGATCTGCCCGGCCCCGATCCTCAGGACTACGCCCACTACCAGGGCAGCTACAACTTGCGCGGCGCCTTTGGGAACGCTACAGTGGGAGATCTGCGCTATCTGATCAGCTACCATTGGATGACTTACTACAAGATGAATCGTGTCGAGATTACCGAGCTCCATCAAGGACAGCCTCGGTCGACCTACGGCATCGACATGTCGTCCGTCGGTTATTGGTACTACGGCGCCGACCAGGTGACAGCGGTCACGGGGTCCGATGACTCCCATGTGACGCGTTTCGACTACGAGGAGCTGATTCGCCACTTATTGGGTCGCCAAGACGCTGATGCGGATAGTGCGCACTTCCAACGCTTGGTCGGGATCGAACACCCCGAACGAGCAATCGAGAGCTTCGACTACGTCGAGCTGGTCGAGGATCCCGACTTCGTCTACAGCCTGGTCGCAGGACAGTAGGCGTTTCTCTCCGAGGACTACTTCCTCCACGGTCGAGACCCCTTCTCCGGCGCCATGCTCCAGACCCGCTCGGTCTACCTGGACCAAGAGGTCAGCGACAGTCTTCTCTACCGCGTCGACTATGCATACGAGAGTGATGGGTCCCCTTCAACGCACGAGACGGCGACTTGGTTCGCACAGACCGAAACCCTGACACCCGGTCCCGCCAGTCGTGGAGGGACGCTCGGCAACGTTCGGACCACGGAATCTCGCCTCCACCCCTTCGACCCCTGGGATGTGATCTACGACGGGGAAACGCCTCCCGGTGAGGGGGCGCCCCTCCGGGCTCAGGATGAAGGGTATCAGTTGAAGTTGGAGAGTCGCTCGGTCGACGGCCCCGGGATCACCGAGCACTCGTTCGGTTGCGAGTACCAGATGGATGAGGAGAGCCCTGATTACCTGTTGCTCCCGCGAAAGGTCGCCGAGGATCCGGATCTGCATTCCACGACATACGCTTACGAGCGTTCGTCACTGGCCGACGATCCCGATGGGATCAATCTGCGGGCGATCCACCGGGTGGTCGAGTGCGAGGAACCCCATCGAGCGCCGCAAGATCAGGTGACACCGTTTCACTGCGACCTCCGGAACCACCAGATCTGGATCCGCTCTGCGGAAGGCAAGGAGATCTGGCGCGACTTCGACGCCATGGGGCGCCTGGAATCGGAAACGACGCCTACGGCCACCGGATCGAGAAGACGGTGCGGGAATGGCAGCTGGTCGTCGATAGGCCCGGCGATGAAGGCGGTCTGGTGAGGCGCGTGCAGGCTTCCGGGAGCTACGGCTCTCGGAGCACCTACTATCTGCGCCTGGGCGCCACCTTGCTGGCGAACTACGACGAGGAGCTGGAACCGACCCGGCGCTTCATTCACGGCTTGGGCGGCACCATCGCGGTCGAAGAAGTGGAGCCGACCGAGTATGCGACACGTTTTCTGGCAAAGGACCGCCTGGGTTCCGTGCGCCTGATCGTCGACGCCGAGGGCACACCCCTGGAAGCGACCACTTACTGGGGCTACGGCGAAGTCTACGATGCGCTCGGTGAAGCCGTCTCCGGCGACTTCTTGCGCTACACCGGGCAGGAGCTGGACGTGGAGCTGGGTTACCAGGAGCACGGTGTGCGGCTCTACGATCCGGAGCTTGGCCGGTGGCTGCAGCCGGAGCCGCTGCGGGCGCTCTTTCCCGGAGTGTCGCTCTATGCCTATGCTCTTGGGAATCCGTTGTTCTAGGTGGATCCGGATGGGAGAATTGCCGGCGTTAGCGCGATAGCATTGGGCATCGGCGCGGGGCTTCTGACCAGCGTCGTGGCTCCTATAGTGGTCGAAGAGTACAAACTGAATCGAGACGCAATTCACGAAGAAGTCAAGGAGGCTTGGAACGGTATTCGTAAAGCCCTGAGCAACGAAGATCCCGGTGATCAACCGGTAGAGACATCGCTCAATCCCGGGCCAGGGGTCTGGGTCTGACCCTGGGCTCCCTGGACGTTGTCTTTGGCAGATGACAGAGATGCTCTATGCCGCGGCCGCTGCAGCTGTGATGACCGGTCTGATCATCGCCATGTCCGTTGGCCAAGACCGGCTCGAGCAGACGCTCCGTTCGGTGAGCCCTGTTGCCCTGGGTGATCAGCATTCACATTGTGGTGTTGGCCGTCACGATCACCAGACCGGCAACGCAGAGAGGGAGTAGGCTCGGAACTGCCAGCTCCGGACCAACCAGGCCGATCCCCACAGAAACACTGCCGCCAAGTAGCCGTAGGTCAAAGCCCCCGCGCTCTCCGCATTGTGAGTGCACAGGACCAGCGCCGCGGAGCGCGTGAGGCCCGCCGAGACGATTGCGACCACCAGGGCCCGCGCCAGCCGCTCGGCCCGAGCTCGGGCCCGCGGCGACGCCGTGATCGTCAGTTACTGGGCGACGGCCATCATGCTGAGCCGCGTGTAGCGCCCTTGGAGATCCTCGAAGATCTCCTTCTTGGTCTCACCCGCCTCCACTCGACGCTCGATCTCCTCGCGCATCTTGGCGTGGTGGGACTCGCTGATCAGCCGTCTCTTCGTCATGGTTGCTCTTTTCCGAGGACTGCGCTGATGATCGGGACGGAGGCGATTGGTTCGTTCAGCGCAAGCGCCGGATCCCCATCGTCGGACCCGACTCCCCCATCCCACCAGGTACGGTTCTCGGGTCCGCCGTGGACGCAGATGTCGGCGTGCACGCCGCAGTACCTGATCACGCCCTCACCACCACCCCGGCCCGCCCCCCCCAACCCAGCTCCGCGCCGCGTCGAGCAACGCATCGCGGTCGTTGGGCAAACGTCCGTCGATCACCTCGGCCAGCAGCCGGCGCTGGGTGCGCCCCACGGCCGGACCCTTGAGACCGAGCAGACGCACCAGGTCGCCGCCGCGCAGCGCCAGGTCGTGGGTCGAGAGCGGCAGGTCCCGGGCCAGCTCGCTCAGGCGCGCCTCGAGGGCGTCGATGGCCGCGTCCTCCTGGCCGCCGGCGTGGGCGGCGCGGTCGGCGCGGTGCAGGAGCAGCAGGCGCCGCATGCGCAGCGGATCGCCGATGCGGGTCAGGAAGCGGCGCAGGGCGCGCGGCGAGGCGTCGGCGCGCAGGTAGACCAGGTGGTGGCGGATCAGCGCGACCACCTCGCGCACTCCGTCGCGCGGCAGCAGCTCGGCCGAGGAGAGGCGCAGCCGCGTCAAGGCGCGCTCGGCGACTTCGGCGCCGAGCTTCTCGTGGCCGTGAAAGTGGCCGGTGATGCGCCCGTGGAGATCGGGCGATTCGCTGAAGCAGGCCGGCTTGGCGACGTCGTGGAAGAGCGCCGCCAGCCGCACCACCAGGTCGCCCCCGCGGGCCGCCGCCTCGTCGATGGTGAGCAGGCTGTGCTCGTCGACCGGCAGGTGGTGGTGCGGGCTGCGCTGGTCGAAGCCGACCATCGGCGCGAGCTCGGGCAGCAGCCGGGTCAGCGCGTCGAGCCCGAAGAGCAGGCGCAGACCCGGCGAAGGTTGCGGCGAGAGGGCCAGCAGCTTGGCCAGCTCCTGCGCCACCCGCTCCGGGGCCAGAGTGTCGAGCAGGGGGGCGGCGGTGGCCATGGCGGCGCGCGTGGTGGAGTCGACGTCGAGCTGGAAGCGCGAGACGAAAGCAGCGCCGCGCAGGATTCGCAGCGGATCCTCGCGCAGCCGGGCGGCCGGATCGCCGCACGCGCGCAGCAGCCGGGCGTCGAGATCGCGGCGGCCGCCGAGCGGATCGACGCGGCGACCGCCGGACAGCTCGACGGCGATCGCGTTGATGGTGAAGTCACGGCGCTCGAGATCGTCCTCGATGGCGAGGCCCGGGTCGGACTGGACCGTGAAGTCGCGGTGCCCCGGCCCGGTGGAGTGATCGCGGCGCGGCAGCGCCACGTCGGCCCTCGCCCCACCGCGGCCGCGCCACTTGAACACCGCGAAGCTCGCGCCGACCTCGTCGACCCTCCCGTGGCGCGCCAGCAGACGCCGCAGCGACTCGCGCCCGACGCCGCACACCACCAGGTCGAGGTCGCCCGCCGGCAGGCCCAGCAGATGGTCGCGCACCGCGCCGCCCACCGCGTAGCCGCGCCCGCCGATCTCGAGCAGGTCGTCGAGCCAGGGCAGCCGCGCCCAGGCGGGGAGGGGCGCGGCCGGGCTCATTCGTTCCCGAAGACGAGCCCCTTCACCAGCGGCTCGTAGGTCATGAAGTCGGCGTGGTGCACCACGTAAGCCTCGGGGCTGCGCTTCACCAGATTGCCCTCGCCGGCGTGGGTGGCGATGATGTGGCAGACCGCGTCGGGCACCCCGCATTCCTGGGCCAGGCCGACGCCGGTGAAGGGGTGGCGCAGATACTGCCCGCGCCGCGACTGGCGCAGCTCGCCGCCGCCGCCCTGCTCGTACTCCAGCAGCTTGCCGACGTCGGCCAGAATCGCGCCGGCGATCAGCGTGTCGCGATCGATCGGCATCGCGTCGCCCATGAACTCCTCGATCTTGACCGCGCTCATCCGCGCCAGCTGAACCACCAGGCGCTTGTGGTCCATGAAGCTGACGCGGCAGTCCGGCACGTGCAGCGTGAAGGGGATCTCCAGCAGGTCGGCCGGCTCCAGCGGGCTGCGTTCGAAAGCCAGCCGCCAGGTGGCCAGGGTCTGGGCGCGCAGCGTCTCGTTCTCGATCCACTCCAGCTCGGGCCAAATCTCCAGGATTGCTTGATCGGTCGCCATGGTTGCCTCTCGGGAATTCGGTTGAACGGTGCGGCCCCGATGCTACCCGAAGTCCGCCTCCGACGATTCCGATCTGTAATAGACTGCGCCCGCTGTTCCGACAGCGGCTGCTGTTCCGACAGCGGCTGCTGCGCCTCATCCCTCCCCGTCTCGACCTCCGATCCCCGACCCACTTCGCGAGCCCGATCATGTCCCGTGCCGCAAGCTATCGCCTCTCCAGCGCCTTCGGGGTGGCCGCTCTCTACGTCGTGGTCGGTGCCTTGCGCTGGAGCGAGCCCTTGCACGCGGGGGGATGGGTGGCTCTGCAGGGGCTCTTCACGGTTTTGGTCTACGGCAACTTGTTGGCCTTGTTGGTGGAGGCGCTGGCGCTGGCGCTGCGTCCCTTCACGCGGCGCGAGGGACCGCGAACCTGGTTGCCGGTGGGGCTGATCGCGTTCGCGGTGGCGACCGGCGAGCTGGCGGTGCGCAGCAATCTCGAGCTGCCGCCCCTGATCGGGCTGGGCGACTCGTTGCGCCTGGTCCTGCTGGCCAAGGCGGCAGCCGGCGGTGCGGCGGCGGTGCTGGTAGTGGGGATCGTTCCGTGGTGGCTCATGCGCCGCGGCGCGAAGACCGGCGCCTCTCGGGGAAGCGGCACGCTCGGCCGCAACCTGGTCTGGATCCAGGCGGTCCTGGTCGCGCTGGTGCTCGGCGTGTCGCACGCGCGGCTCGGAACCGAAGCGGCGAGCGACTCGCCGAACGCCCCTCTGGCCCCCTTGCCCGGGCGCGGGCTGGCGCTGGTCTGCGTCGACGCCGCCTACTGGGAGATCGTCGACGAGCTGATCGACGAGGGCCGGCTGCCGAGCTTCGCGGCGCTCCGGGAGCGCGGCGCCTGGGGGCATCTGATCACCTACGGCAAACGCCTGTCGCCGATCGTCTGGACCACCCTGGTGACCGGGGTGAAGGTCGAGAAGCACGGCGTCGCCGGGTGGACCGAGCCGAGCGCCGACGGCAGCCGCACCGTGGTGGTGCCCTCGACCTCGCGCAACGCCGCGGCGCTGTGGAACGTCGCCGACGCGGCCGGGCTCTCGTCGCTGGTGCTCAACTGGCTGATCACCGCGCCGCCCGAGACGATTGAGGGAGCGGTGATCCCCGACCTCGACCGGGTCTTTCTCGGGTCGACCCCGGCGACCCATCCGGCGCCGCTGGCCGAGGCGGTGATGCAGGAGTACCAGGCGGCGGGCTACGTGCACGGCGACCCCGCGGCCGAGCCCTTGCAGCTGGTCGACCTGGTGGGCCGGGTCTACCAGATGGCGACCGAGCTGCGCGACTACGACCTGGTGGTGCTCGGCACCCAGGCCACCGATCACGTGCAGCACCGCTACTTCCTGCACCGCTACCCCGAGCTCTTCGACGACGCGGTGTGGGACAAGGACCCGGACCAGATGCGGCGTTTCCGCGACCTGATCGCGCGTACCTACGAGCAGGTCGACGAGCTGCTGGGGCTCCTGTTGGCCGACGGTCGGCCGATCGTGGTGGTCTCCGATCACGGCGCCCGGGCCCAGACCGAGGCCCAGGCGGTGTTCAACTTCAACGCCCTCTTCGAGGACATGGGCGTGGCGCGCTGTCTGCCGCACGAGTCGGGAAAGCGAACCGGCAAGCACGATCCGGGCGCGTCGGTGGTGTTCGCGGTCGGCAACGACGCCTACCACAACGACCTGGCCTTCTTCGCCCAGGATCCGCCGGCGCCGGGGATCGCGGCGGCCGATCTCGATGCGGTGTTCGCGGAGCTGCGTGGCCTGCGCGTAGCCGAGACCGACGATCTCTTTTTCCGCGAGGTGGTCGACCTGCGCGGCGACTCGACGCCGGGCGGCCACCGGCGCCACAAGAAACGCGGCGCGATCGGGGTGGCGGTGATGGCCAGCGTGCTGCGCCAGTCGCCGCGCGCTCGCAGCGCGTTGGTGGGGGGGAAGAGCCACCCTCTGAGCGACTACGTGGTGGTGCGCCAGAACATCAACGGCAGTCACTCTCCGCGCGGCGTCTTCCTGTTCTCGGGGGGCGACTTCCCGGCCGCCGGAGCGATCGACAAAGTGTGTCTCGATACATCGTTCTCAGAGCTGCTGCGTTACCTGGTCGGCACCGTGCCCGCACTAGATCCCCTGGTCGCCGCCGCGCGTCTCGCCGGAATCATGGATCCCTACACCACCCTCGACATCATGCCGACCCTGCTCTCCTACCTCGGGCTGCCGATTGCTCGCGACATGGACGGCGGCATCATGGGCGCGGTGCTGCGCGGCACCGAGCACGCCCGCGTGGCCCGCGCCAGCTACGCCGACCTGATCGCGGCAACCCGCGCAAACGCCGCGGCGCCCCAGAGCGACGAGGAGAACGAGCGGGTGCTGGAGCAGCTCAGGGCGCTGGGGTATGTGAACTGATCACAGCGCCCCCGCTTGGGGCGGTTCCGCACGAACCGTGTCATTCATAGACCGCCACTCCTCTTTCGGTGCTCTCGCGTGCCAGTGTGTTGGCGACGTGCTTTTGATGTTTCAGCTCGTCGGGCGTCAACACGAAGAGGTCCAGCGCCAGCTCGGCGGGTTCCAGGAGGCGCCTGATGTCGAGCTTGATCTGTTGCTTGGAGTGCTCCCCGTCGCCTACGACGCCCAGGTCGAGGTCGCTTTCCGAGGCGGCCTTGCCCGATGCGCGCGAACCGAAGAGGATGATCTGCCGTGGTCGGATTCCCGCGCCCATGGTCTGGACCCTTCGTTCCACGATCGGATCAGTGTTCATGCGGATCTGCTCCACGGCCGCATTCGGGTTGCAGAGAACGGCGGATCCAAGACTACCCCTTTCGGTCTCCCCGCTCCCGCGTCAATCCGGCGCAGGCCGGAACCCGGCCCCCAACCAGCTCACCAACACCACCGGAATCACCCCGAGCTCGAAGAGCCCCAGCAGCGCCCCGGCTGCGCCCCAGGCGACAGGATTGCGGCCCCCGATCGCCGCGGCGACCAGGCACCACCCGGCGCTCGCCGATGCCAGCGCGGCGAGCGCCAGGGCGGGGCTGGTGTCGGCCAGCAGCGGCAGCACCGCCAGCCAGAGCACGAGGTAGACGATCGGGCCGGCCACCAGAGCGGAGCGAGAGAAGCGGCTTTTGGCGTGCACGGCTTCCTCCCGGTGGCCGGCGCGCTTCGGCGCCGATCCTCAGAGGTTGAAGCAGACCACCTTCGGTTCGGTCATCTCCTGCAGCGCGAAGCGAATCCCCTCGCGCCCCAGGCCGCTCTTCTTGACGCCGCCGAAGGGCATCAGGTCGACGCGGTAGTCGCTCGAGTCGTTGACCATGATGCCGCCGACGTCCATGTGCCGGATGGCGTAGAAGGCTCGGTTCAGGTCGCGGGTGAAGATCGCGCCGTGTAGGCCGACGTCGACAGAGTTGGCCTTGTCGATCGCGTCGTCAAGGCTGTCGTAGGGTTCCAGCGTGACCGCCGGACCGAACACCTCCTGGCAGGCCAGCTTGGCGTGGGCCGGGACCTGCTCCAGCACCGTCGGCTGCACCAGCGTTCCCTCGCGGGTGCCGCCGCAGAGCACGCGCGCACCCAGCGCCTTCGCCTCCTCGACCCAGTCGATCACCCGCGCCGCTTCGCTCTCGGTGATCATCGGTCCCATGTCGGTCCCCTCGTCGAGCTGGCGGCCGACCTTGTAGCGCCGCGTGCGCTCCACGAAAGCGTCGCGGAAGCGCTCGTAGATCGCCTCCTGCACCAGAACGCGTTGCACCCCGATGCAGTTCTGTCCGACCGCCCAGAACGCGCCCGAGACGCAGCTTTCCACCGCCTGCTCCAGATCGCAGTCATCGGCCACGATCGCCGGCGCGTTGCCGCCCAGCTCCATGCCGATCTTCTTCAGGCCGGCCAGCTTGGCGATTCGCTCCCCGGCCTCGACGCCGCCCGTGAACGACACCATTCGCACCCGCTCGTCGCGCACCAGCGCTTCGCCGATCTCGCCACCCGGTCCGGTGACGACATTCAGCACCTCGCCCGGCAGCCCCGCGTCGAGCAGCACCTCGGCCAGCTTCAGCGCCGAGAGCGGAGTGACCGTGGCCGGCTTGAGCACCACCGAGTTGCCGCCGGCGATCGCCGGCCCCAGCTTGTGCGCGACCAGGTTGAGCGGATCGTTGAAGGGGGTGATGGCGGCGATGATGCCGATCGGGAAACGGAAGTAGTAGCCGACACGGTTCTCGGAGCCTTCGGCGCTGTCGAAGGGCAGGGTTTCGCCGTTGATGCGGCGCGCCTCTTCGGCCGAGATGGTCATGGTGTTGATCGCCCGGCCGACCTCCTTGCGCGCTTCGGCGATCGTCTTCGATCCTTCCGAGGCGATGGTCTGGGCCAGCTCCTCGTAGCGGTCCCGCATCAGCTCGGCGGCCCGGTAGAGGATGCTGATCCGCCGGTGCGCTGGCAGGTCGCGGTTGATCTGGTAGCCGCGCTGCGCCGCGGCGAGGGCCTGGTCGACGTCGTCAGCGGTGCCGCGCGGCACCCTGTCTACCAGCGATCCGTCGAAGGGGTTGAGGACGTCGATCGTCTCTTCTTTGGCGATCCACTCGCCGCCAATCAGCATCTTCATCGCACTCCGCCCTTACTCTCGTTGTGAATCTCGATGATGTCGGTCAGAATCGAAAAACCTGTCTCCAGCCGGCCGGCGCCCGGGCCCACGATGGTCACGTCGCCCAGCAGATCGGTGCTGAAGGTCAAGGCGTTGGTGGCGCCCATGATCCCCGCCAGTGGATGGCTCAGTGGCACCATCTCCGGCTGCACCGAGGCGCGCACCCCACCGGCGCAGCGCTCGACGCTGCCCAGGAGCTTCCAGCGCGCCCCCTTGGCGCGCGCCTCGTCGATCATGTCGAGGCTGATCTCGGTGATCCCCTCGCGCTGCACGTCGGCGGCGCTGATCGGCACGCCGAGCACCACGTTCGCCAGGATCACCACCTTGGCCATGGCGTCGAAGCCCTCCACGTCGCCGGTCGGATCGGCCTCGGCGTAGCCCAGCTCCTGGGCACGGGTGAGCACCTCGTCGAAGGCCGCACCCTGCTCCATCTCCGAGAGAATGTAGTTGGTGGTGCCGTTGAGGATGCCGCGCGCCGCGCGGATCTCGCAGCCGGCCAAGGGTCCCTCGCACAGATTGAGCACCGGAGTTCCGGCCATCACCGTGCCCTCGATCTTGAAGCGGGCGCCGTGGCCGCGCGCCAGGGCGCTGAGCTCGGCGTAGCGCAGCGAGGCCGGGCCCTTGTTGCTGGTGACTATGTTCTTGCCGGCCTCGAAGGCCGCGCGGCAGTGTGAGATGGCCGGCTCGCCGGTCTCCACGTCGGTGAAGGAGAGCTCGCAGACCGTGTCGGCGTTGGTCTCGGACGCGCTGCGCAACGCGTCCCAGCCCTTGTGCAAATCGCCGGGGCCCTGGTACTCCTCCAGCGAGCGTCCCCCTTTGGCGAGCTCCAGAAGTGTCGTGACCTTGAGCCCATCGGCGCAGTAGACCGAGCCCTTGATGAAGTCGGATACCGCCACTACGCGCCAGTCGAAGCCGTAGCGCTCGCGTAGCATTTCGTGCTTGGCTTCCAGAATCTCGCACAGGCCTTGGCCGACCGTTCCGAAGCCGATCAGCGCCAGTTTGTGTACCATCATCGTTTCCTTCGCAATTAGCCGATCGCGCTCAGCGCTCGATCGAGGTCGGTGATCACGTCGTCGACGTGCTCGATACCCACCGAAATGCGTACATAGTTCGGCTGGATCGCCGCCAGTGCGCGGCCTTCGTCGCCCTGCTGCTGGTGGGTCGAGATCGCAGGTAAAGTGGCGACCGACTTCACCCGTCCCAGATCGGTGGCGCGCCAGAACATGCGCAAATTGTCGTAGAAGGTGCGGGTATTGAGCGGATTGAAAGGATCGTCTTCGGCCACCTCGAAGGCCATCATGTAGCCGTAGAGGTTCTCGCGCCCGGTGGGGTCGTGCTCGCTGTCGACCAGCGCAAGGTACTTGTCGGCGATCGAGGCCTGGGCATGGCTCGGCAACCCTGGGTAGTGGATGCTGGCCACCTTGGGGTGCTCTTCGAGGAAGCGCGCGACCTGCAGCGCCGAGCGGCTCATGTGGGCCACCCGGGCGCGCAGCGAGCGGATCTCGTTGAGGGCCAGGATGGCGCTCATGGGGCTGATCGCCGGACCGTTGTCGCGGTAGGGGAGGAGCTTCACCCAGGAGGCGAAGTCCTCGCGCATCTCGTCGGGGCCGACGCGGCTCGGCAGCCCCTTCTTGGCGGTCATCGTGCCCGAGATCGCCATGCCGCTGGCCACCATCACCTTGGAGGCCGACTGCACGACGATGTCGGCGCCGAACTGCAGCGGCCTGAGCAGCGCCGGAGAGGCGCAGGTGCTGTCGACGATCAAGGGAATACCGTGGTCGTGGGCCAGCGCGGCGATCTTCTCGATGTCGAAGAGCGCCACCGCGGGATTGGAAGGCATCTCGCCGTAGAGAAAGCGGGTGCCGGCGTCGATCTGCGACCTCCACTCGTCCATGTCGAGATTGTCGGTGATCCAGCGCACCTCGATTCCCTTGTCCTCCATCTGGCGCTTGGAGAACTGCTGAAAAGTGCCGCCATAGACCCGCGAGGTAGAAACGAAATTCGGTGGCGGCAGAGTGGAGTCACGCACCAGGAAGGGCTCGATGGCGCTTCGAATGGCGCTCATGCCGCTGGCGCAGGCGACGCACCCGGCCTCTGCATCGCTGCCGTAGCTCTCCAGCAACGCCACCGTCTCCTCCAGGAAGAACGACGAGGGATTGGCGATGCGGGTGTAGGTCCACGAAGGCATCTGGTAGGCCAGCGCCACCTCCATCTCGTCGTAGTCGTGGAAGGCCTGCGCCGGGCTCATGTAGATCGGCTCCATGATCGAGCCGTTGTTGAGACTGGAGGCCTGCTCGAAGTCGTAGAGACCGTGGGTGGCGATGGTGTCGAACTTCCACTGGCGGGTGCGGGCGATGCGCCGTGCCCGATCGGACGCGATCCTCTTCCCCTCCTGGATCCAGTGTTTCAGTCCGCGTTCGTGGTCGGGATACCCTTGCATGCTCATGCCGATTCCTCTTCGATCGGTAGGCTGGTTTCGTGTTTCATGGTGGAGAGCACCACCAGCGTTTTGAGGTTTTGAACGTCCGGAAGCGCGGTGAGGCGGTTCAGGATCAGCTCCTCGTAGGCCGGAATGTCGCGAGTGGCGATCTTCAGCAGGAAGTCGGCGTCACCGGTGATGTGATGACACTCGAGCACCTCGTCCATCGAGGTGATCTGGCGCACGAAGCGCTGCACCGCTTCGTTTCCGTGGCGGCTCAAGCTGACCTCCACGTAGGTGAAGCAGCGCATGCCGATCAGCGCCGGCTCCACCAGCGCGGCATAGCGCCGGATCACTCCGGCCCGCTCCAGCTTCTTGACCCGTTCCAGCACCGAGGGGGGCGAGAGGCCCACGCGCTGCGCCAGCTCGGCGTTGGTGATCCGCCCCTCGGCCTGCAGCGCGACCAGGATCTTGCGATCGGTCCGGTCCATGCGGGCGGGTGGGGGCGGAGTGGGGGCGGGTGTGTGGGTTGCCATTGGCGCAGCCTCTGCCTCGTATAATTAGGCAAAGACTAGCATAAAGACGAATGTTCTGTCGAGAGCTGAGTAGAATGCCGACGAATATTTGTCGACCGACTACTTCCGCTTTCGCTTCCGCCGCCCCTTGCGGGCCTGGCGCGGCGGCGCCTGGAACACCAGTCGCTCGCTGCCGCGGCCCATCAACCAGTAGGCGGCGAAGAGCCCGATGCCGAGCGTGGCGACCCCGGTCAGCAGGACTCCGAGCAGCTGTACCACTCCCGAAAGTCGATAGAGGCCGTAGCCGCGTGGCTTGCGCCCGGTGGTCTGCCAGTGGCGCAGCAGCCGGGCGTCGGATCCGCCGCGCAAATGGGTGCCGGCCAACACGATGCCCGGAATCAGGCCGAGCGTGAGCTGGAGCGCGGCGGCGCGCGTGACCGACATCTCTTCATCGCGCGGCGAGCGTGCGACCTGGGCCCAGACCTGCCGCCGGGCGGCATCGGCCCCACGGTCGTGCAGCAGGCCCGGTCGCTTGCCGCGATAGGCCGAGCGCAGCAGCTCGCTGCGGGCGCGGAGGGTCTGGGGCGGGGCGGGGTTCGGCACGGGGAGGCTCCGCCCTTATCATCGTCATGGGTGCGAGGGGGGCTTGAGCGGCCCTGGGGTGAGATCCGCACGCGTGGATTCGCCTTGCTACTCGGCCACATGGCAGTTATGTTCAAGCCAGATGGCCGCACCTGGGAAGGGAGGAGAAGCCCCATGACTCAGTTCTTGCCGACTCCAGGCGCCAACCCGCCGGGGATTGAACGTTTCACCGAGTTGCTTCGCGGCGGCGAGCTCGCGGGGCATAGCCATGTGGTCCTGCTGGGGCTGCGCACCTTCGACACGGCGCGGCTGGTTCAGAAGATCAATGCCGGGTTCTCGTTCCAGGCGCTGGAGCGCTTCTCCCGCAACAGCGAGCTTTCCAAGGAGGAGCTGGCGCGCCTGGTTCACATCCCGGTCAGGACTCTGAGCCGCCGCAAACGCCAGGGCCGCCTGCTCCCCGATGAATCCGATCGCCTGCTGCGGATTTCCCGGGTCTTCGCCTGCGCGCTGGCCCTCTTCGAGGGAGACCGCCACGCCGCGCGCGAGTGGTTGGCCACGGCTCGAGAAGCGTTCGGCGGCAACTCGGCGCTGGAGTTCGCCGGCACGGAGATCGGCGCGCGTGAGGTGGAAGCTCTGATCGGCAGACTCGAGTACGGCATCCCGACGTGACCCGGGCCTGGCGCGTCGTCAAGACCAAGTACACCACACACGCGCTGACCGGCGAAGGTGCCCGTCTCTATGGTGGGCGCTGGACCAGTCCGGGGATTCGAGTCATCCATGCGTCTGATTCGCTGTCTTTGGCGATGCTCGAAATCCTGGTGCATCTACCCGTGCCCGGCCTGTTGGCCCATTACTCCTACTTCACTTTCGATCTCGCGACATCCGAGATCGCGAGCATCGAAGATCTGGCGACACTTCCGTCCAGCTGGCGCGACTCCCCACCTCCCGCGGAGCTGCGCCTGGCCGGGAATCGCTGGGTGCGCGAAGGATCCGCGCTGGCGCTGCGTGTCCCCAGCGCAATCGTCCCAGGCCAGTCCAACTTCCTCCTCAACCCACTCATGGGCGGCTTCTCGAGCATAGCGGTCCAGGGTCCCATCGAGCTCGACCTGGACGATCGTCTGATCGGCCGGTAGTGGGGCTTCGGCAGCGCATCGAGCTCAACTTGCGCCGGAGTCCAGCTCTCCCGCCCGTTCCGGGAGGCTGATGATCGAGGCGGTGGGGTCGATCCGGTGTTCGTGGCGGGGTCCGGCATGGGGCGGGCTCCGTATTCATCATCAGGTCGTGCCCGAGGGACCATGTCCGGGGCTCTGAAATGGCTGTTGCGCGCTCCGAAGGAAGCGCCATCCGGAGCGTGAGCTCAGAGGCTTGATCCGCCTCATGACTTCCGAGTAGTATTCCGAGCATGGAACTTGTGGAGATCCTCAAGCGCCCCGAGGGCAAGACGCTCGAATTCAAGCGCGACCTCTCCTCGCCGGAGGGCGCACTGCGGACGGTCGTGGCATTCGCCAACACCGCAGGCGGGACGTTGCTCGTGGGCGTGGAAGACAAGAGCCGGCGCGTGCGCGGCGTCGGCGATCCTCTGGCCTTGGAGGAGCGCCTGGCCAACCTCATCAGCGACCGCATCGCCCCTCGGATCGTGCCGGAGATCGAGATCCTGCCCTGGCGCCGCACGCAGATCCTGGCGGTTCAGGTCTACCCGAGCCCGGGGCGCCCTCACTACATGGCCCGCAAGGGGCGGGACGGCGGCACCTACGTCCGGGTGGGCTCCACCAACCGCCTCGCCAACGCCGAGCTGATCCAGGAGCTGGGGCGATTCGCCCGTGGGGAGGCCTTCGACGAGCAGCCGATGCCTGGCCTCGACTCGGAAGCCCTCGACTTCCGAGCTGCTTCCGAGTCGTTCGCCGCGGTCCGCAAGCTTGCCCGGCGCGACCTCGAGGCCCTGCGCCTCGTGACGAGACATCAGGGGCGCAAGGTCCCGACCGTGGGGGGCATGATCCTCTTCGGCGCCGGCCGCGAGCGGCATTTCCCCGACGCCTGGATCCAGGCCGGCCGCTTCGGCGGCACCGACAAGAGCCGCATCGTGGATCGCACGGAGATCCACGCGCTTCCGGCGCAAGCCGTCGAGGAGGCGATCTCCTTCGTGAACAAGCACACCCTGCATGGGGCGGAGATCGGTGCGGTGCGACGCAAGGAGCGTTGGAGCCTGCCGCCCGTGGCCGTGCGCGAAGCGGTCGTCAATGCCGTCGTCCACACCGACTACGCGCAGCGCGGTGCGCCGCTGCGCCTGTCGATCTTCGACGACCGCCTCGAGGTCGAGAACCCGGGGCTCCTACCCTTTGGCCTCACCGTCGAGGACCTGCCGCACGGCGTCTCGAAGCTGCGCAATCGAGTCATCGGGCGTGTCTTTCACGCGCTGGGCCTGATCGAGCAGTGGGGCAGCGGCATCCAGCGCATGACCGCCGCCTGCCGCGAAGCGGGGCTCGCGGCGCCGGTGTTCGAGGAGCTGGCCACGCGCTTCCGGGTCACGATCGCCACCGTGGCCATCGGACCGCCCCTTCTGGACGACAAGGACCAGACGATTCTCGCCTGCCTCGCGAATGGCCAGGGGTGGCCAACGAGCGAGATCGCAATCGAGATCGACCTGACGCCGCGGGCGACGCGCACGCGGCTGGCCCGCCTGGTCGGCCGCGGGCTGGTGCGCGAGATCGGTACCGGGCCGCAGGATCCGCGGCGGCGATACTTCAAGGCGGAGCACTCATGAGGATTCTCCACAACACAGGCACCGACCGTGTTCTCGACTTGGTCCGCCCACGCCTTGCGGGAGACACTCAGCTCGACGTGGTCACGCCGACCCTGTCCCTCTTCGCTTTCGCTGAGCTCTACGGAGAACTCTCGAAGCTCCTGAAGGTTCGGCTGGTGCTCCCCTCGCCTGGTGATGGGCTGGCTCTCTTCGGTTCTCCTGCCGACCGCGCGGCCCGCAATCGCCTTCAGTCTCGTTGGCTTGCGGCTCAGTGCGCTTCTTGGCTCCGCCAGAAGGCGGAACTTCGACACGCCAGTGGACCCATCCCGCAGGGAAGCGTGGTCATCGGCGACACCGACGCCGTCCCTCTCCAGGTTGTGCTCGGCTCGTTCTCTTTCAGCACGGAGGGCCTCGGCATCACACCGGGCAACCCCCTGAGCCTGATTCAGGCTTCGGAGAACTCGGCCGAGAGCTCCGCCCTCTCCGGATGGTTCGACTCCCTTTGGTCCAGCTTGCCGCCGACCGATGGGGCCTCCCCCACCGTTCTCGACGCTCTCGACGACGTCGCATCACACCGCGCGCCATCCGCCATCTACGCGCTGGTTCTTCAGCACCTCTTCGGCTCGCGCGGGGACGAGCTAGACGAGGAGCAGGTGGTCAAGTCCGCCACCGGCATCCGCCGCACGGTGGTTTGGCAGAAGCTCTACAAGTTCCAGCGCGATGGTGCTGTCGGCGCAATCGACAAGCTGAGCCGCTTCGGCGGCTGCATCATCGCCGACAGCGTGGGACTCGGGAAGACCTTCGAGGCGCTGGCCATCATCAAGTACCACGAGCTTCGCAACGACCGTGTTCTCGTCCTCTGCCCCAAGCGCTTGCGCGACAACTGGACCTTGTACCGCGCGAACGACCGGCGGAACATCCTCTCCGCGGACCGTTTCCACTACGACGTCCTGAATCACACCGACCTCTCTCGCGATGGTGGCCTCTCGGGCGACATCGACCTCGAGGACCCCGCCTTCGAGAGCCTCATCGTGGGCCGCAAGGTCAAGGTCCTCTTGAGCGACGTCGACCTGGTGCGCTGGAAGCAAGGCCTCGTTGAAGACCGCAACCGCCTGGCCACGCTCCACGCCGCCGCGTGTGACGTCGAGCCAGAGCAGGACGCCAAGCTCTCGGCGCTGCGGGACGTCATCCAGGGCAAGTGCCAGTCCCCCATCAACCCCGGCAACCGGAAGGTTGTCGTCTTCACAGCGTTCGCCGACACCGCGAAGTACCTCTACGCACAGCTCGCGCCATGGGCCAAAGAGGATCTCGGCATCGAGGCTGCGCTCGTCACGGGAAGCGGGCGCAACCAGAGCACGCTCTCGGGTCTACGCAAGGACCTAGCATCTATCCTCACGGCCTTCGCTCCGCGCGCGAAGGAGCGTCCCGAGGAGCTCGCCACCGACGGGGACCTCGACCTGCTCATCGCAACGGACTGCATCTCCGAAGGTCAGAACCTCCAGGACTGCGACTGGCTCATCAACTACGACATCCACTGGAACCCAGTCCGCATCATCCAGCGTTTCGGTCGCGTCGACCGCCTTGGGTCCCCCAACGAGCGCATCCAGCTCGTCAACTTCTGGCCCAATATGGAGATCGAGGAGTATCTCGACCTCGAGCAACGAGTGAGCGGGCGTATGGTGTTGCTAGACATATCCGCGACCGGCGAGGAAAACCTCATCGAGAAGCAGTCCGGGGACCCGATGAACGACCTCGAGTACCGCCGCAAGCAGCTTCTGAAGCTGCAAGACGCGGTCATCGACCTCGAGGACCTCTCGACCGGCGTTTCCATCGCGGACCTGACCCTCACGGACTTCCGCATCGACCTCGCGGAGTATCGGAGAGAACATCCGGACGCACTCGACTGCCTTCCTCTTGGGGTCTGCGGTGTGACCACAACCCGAGACGCCGACATCGAACCTGGTGTCATCTTCTGCCTTCGGGCCGAAGGCCCAACGGCTGGCCGTGCGGCCGAACCGGGCTACTCCCTAGCGCCCCACTACCTCGTCCACGTGGGCGAAGACGGAGCTGTTCTACTCCCGTACTCCCAGACCAAGCAGACGCTCGACCGCTTGAAGCGTCTTTGCGTCGGCCGGGACCTTCCAGATGCCGAGGCTTGCACGCGCTTCGACAAGGACACCCGAGGCGGGAAGGACATGCGCGGCCCCCAGCAGCTCTTGGCGACGGCGGTAGCCTCAGTCGTCGGCAACACCGAAGAGCGGGCCATCTCCAGCCTCTTCACTCCGGGGGGCACGCACGCGATGAAGGGCGAGTTCGCTGGCAGCGATGACTTCGAGGTGGCCGCCTTCTTCGTGGTGTTACCGGAGGGCGCCTCGTGACCGCCACCGACTGCATCGCCGCCCTGGACCTGCCCAGAGGCGCATTCGTCGACCAACGAGTGCCTAAGAAGACTCTCTCCGAGCACGGCGCCAGCACCGCGGCGGCACGCCGCTACATCCAGGAGGGCATCGAGTCGCTTCGCTGGGTTGCGGCCATCAAGCCGACGACGTCCGGTGTTCCCGCGCATACGGATGCCGTGCGCGAGTACCTCGAACTCGCGGTACTCCACCTGCACCTGCGACCCGCGGGCAAGGAAGCCCAGCTCCTGCCGCTCATCCACCGTGCGATTCCTTACCCCCTCCTGCTCGTCTCCTCGGATGAGGAGCACTTCGCGCTGTCGCTGGCCCACAAGCGCTGGTCTCAGGGGGAGAAGAACCAGGTGGTGGTCGACGGCGACGTCGTGACCCTCCACATCGACGAGAACGTCCCCGAAGACGCGCTCGTGAGCTTCCTCTCGGCGCTCTCGCTGGCCAAGCAGCCTCGCAACACGTCATACGAGCTCTACCAAGGTTGGCTCGACACGGTGCTCGCGCTGCAGACGGCCTGCGTGCTCGGAGACTTCACCCTCCCGCGCTCTCGTGAGCACGCCGACGCCCGCAGCGCAGCCTTGCTCGAGTGTGCGCGACTGGAGTCGGAGATGGCCTCACTACGCACCGCGGCAGCTCGAGAGAAGCAGCTCCCGCGACAAGTCGAACTCAACCTTCAACTGAAACGCCTGGCAGAAGCGCATGCAGCCGCTCGGGCACGAATGTAATCATGAACGAGGATGCCTGCATGAAGAAGCTCACCCCAGACGACCCCGCAACTCGCTCCGTCGACGTCGTCGCCGAGAACGTCGAACACCTGCGCTCGCTCTTCCCCGAGGCCTTCACGGAGGGCAAGGTCGACTTCGAGGTTCTCCAACAGCTCCTCGGCGGGCTCGTCGATGAGCGCGAAGAGAAGTACGGCCTCAACTGGCATGGCAAGCGCCGCGCGCGCCAACTCGCCTTGACGCCGAGCACTGGGACGCTCCGGCCATGCCCCGAGGAGAGCGTCGACTGGGACACGACGCAGAACCTGATGATTGAGGGCGACAACCTCGAGGTCTTGAAGCTCCTCCAGAAGAGCTACTCCGGCAAGGTCAAGCTCATCTACATCGACCCGCCGTACAACACGGGAAAGGACTTTGTCTACCCTGACGACTTTCGTGACAACATTCAGAACTACCTCGCGCTCACGGGGCAAGTCGACAGCGAGAACGGGAAGCTCTCGTCGAACACCGAGGCCTCTGGGCGCTTCCACACCGACTGGCTCAACATGCTGTATCCGCGCCTGAAGTTGGCGCGAAACCTCCTCTCCCAGCATGGCGTCATCTTCGTCAGTATCGCAGACCACGAGGTGCACAACTTGCGTTGTGTCCTCGACGAGCTGTTTGGCGAGGAGAACTTTGTCGCGACCGTCATCTGGCAAAAGGTGTTCTCTCCCAAGAACTCTGCCCGTCACTTTTCTGAAGACCATGACTACGTCGTGGTCTACGCCAACAACGCGGAGGTGTGGAAACCCGAGCTGTTGCCGCGCACGCAGGAGATGGAGGACCGTTACTCGAATCCCGATGATGACCCGCGTGGACCTTGGACTTCAGGCGACCTCTCTGCGCGGAATTTCTACGGCTCCGGCACCTACGCCATAACATGCCCGTCGGGGCGTGTCTTGGATGGCCCTCCTCCAGGAACCTACTGGAGGGTCTCTGAGGACCGGTTCAAGGAGCTGGATGGCGATAGCCGTATCTGGTGGGGAGACGATGGCGACAATACCCCCCGCCTGAAGAGGTTCCTTGCAGAGGTCAAAGACGGGCGTGTCCCGCAGACGCTCTGGACTTACAAGGAAGTGGGCCACACGCAGGAAGCGAAAAAGGAGGTCCTTGCCGCCGTCCCCCCGACTCAGGCGGACTCTGTTTTTGACACGCCGAAGCCCACCCGGCTCTTGCGCCGCATCTTGCATCTTGGAACATCGAAGGACGAGGGAGGACTCGTGCTGGACTTCTTCGCAGGCACCGGCTCGACGCTCGATGCTCTTTACCGCCAGAATCTGGAAGACGGCGGCAAGCGGCGTGGAATCCTCGTGCAGCTTCCGGAGCCCATCAACGGGAATGGCGCATCAACCATTGCCGACATCACGAAAACACGCCTCCGTAACGTGGGTCAGGCACTAAGGACCGACAACCCGATGTTCTCCGGCGACCTCGGCTTCCGCACCTTCAAGCTCGACCGCTCGAACATCCGCGCCTGGGACCCGAACCCTGAGGACCTGGAGAAGGCCCTCTTCGACGGTGTGGAGCATCTGCACGACGGCCGCACAGAGCAAGACGTTCTCTACGAGCTCCTGTTGAAACTCGGTCTCGACCTCTGTGTCCCCATCGAGGAGCGCACCATCGCGGACAAGCCTGTCCACTCGGTTGGCGCCGGGACTCTCCTGGTCTGCCTGGCCAAGAGGATCGCGGCCGATGAGGCCGAAGAACTGGCGCTCGGCATGGCCGCATGGTGCGAAGAGCAGAACCCCGCAGGCGACACCACCGTCGTCTTCCGTGACAGTGCCTTCGCCGATGACGTCGCCAAGACGAACATCGCAGCCATCCTCGAGCAGCATGGCCTCGAGAACGTGAGGAGCTTGTAGGCCCATGGCGATGAAGCTCCACTTCGAACCCAACCTCGACTACCAACTCCAGGCCATCGAGGCCGTCTGCGACCTCTTTCGTGGCCAAGAGACCTGTCGCACCGAGTTCACCGTCACCCGAACCTCGCCGGAAGGAACTGCCTTCCTTCCGGGCATGGGAAGTGAACTCGGGCTCGGCAACAGGCTCTCCCTGCTCGACGACGAGATTCTCGGCAACCTCAACGCCGTGCAGCTTCGGAACGGCTTGGCCCAGTCCGGAACCCTCGCGTCCGGCGACTTCACCGTCGAGATGGAGACCGGCACCGGCAAAACCTACGTCTACTTGCGCACGGTCTTCGAGCTCAACAAGCGCTTCGGCTTCACCAAGTTCGTCATCGTCGTGCCATCGGTCGCCATCAAGGAGGGCGTCTACAAGGCGCTCCAGATGACCGAGGACCACCTCAAGGGACTCTACGCGGGCACTCCCTACGACTACTTCCTCTACGACTCCTCGAAGCTCGGGCAGGTCCGCAACTTCGCGACCAGCTCGCAGATTCAGGTCATGGTGGTGACCGTCGGAGCCATCAACAAGAAGGACGTCAACAACCTCTACAAGGACAGCGAGAAGACGGGCGGAGAGAAGCCCATCGACCTCATCAAGGCCACGCAGCCCATCCTGATTGTCGATGAGCCGCAGTCCGTGGATGGCGGCCTCAAGGGCAAGGGGCGCGAGGCGCTCGACGCCATGAATCCCCTCTGCACGCTGCGCTACTCGGCAACCCACGTCGAGAAGCACCACATGGTCTACCGGCTCGACGCCGTAGATGCCTACGAGCAGAAGCTGGTGAAGCAAATCGAAGTGGCCGCAGCCACTCTCGAGGATGCACACAACAAGCCCTACGTCCGCTTCGTCTCGGCCGCGAACAGGCGAGGCGCCATCTCGGCCAAGGTCGAGCTCGATGTCGAGACCCGGACCGGCGTGCGCCGGAAGGAAGTCGCGGTTCAAGACGGAGACGACCTCGAGCAGACGACGGGCCGCGCCATTTACGAGAATTGTCGCATCGGCGAGATTCGAGTCCCGAAGGGATCGGAGTCGCTCGAGCTGCGAGTTCCCGGTGGCGAGCACTACCTCAAAAAAGGCGAGACATACGGTGACGTCGACGCGCTCGCAGTGGCGCGCGAGATGATTCGCCGCACCATCCGCGAGCACCTCGACAAGGAGAAGCGCCTCCGGCCGCAGGGCATCAAGGTGCTCTCCCTCTTCTTCATCGACGAGGTTCGCCGCTATCGAAGCTACGACGAAGACGGCAACCCGGTGAAGGGCGACTACGCGCGTATCTTCGAAGAGGAATACCGCCGACTCGCGAGGAACCCCGACTACCACACCCTCTTCGGCGAGGTCGACCTGGATGCAGCCGCGGAGGAGGTTCACAACGGCTACTTCTCCATCGACAAGAAGGGTGGATGGACCGACACCGCCGAGAACAACCAGACGAATCGCGACTGCGCGGAGCGGGCCTACAACCTCATCATGAAGGAGAAGGAGCTCCTCCTGAGCTTTGATACACCGCTCAAGTTCATCTTCTCCCACTCCGCCCTGCGAGAGGGCTGGGACAACCCCAACGTGTTCCAGATTTGCGGCCTGCGCGACATTCGCAGTGAACGGGAACGCCGCCAGACTATCGGTCGCGGTCTACGCCTTTGCGTGAACCAGGACGGCGTCCGGTTGCGGGGTTTCGAGGTCAACACACTCACGGTCATCGCAACGGAGAACTACGAGCAGTTCGCCGAAAACCTCCAGAAGGAGCTCGAGGCGGACACCGGCATTCGCTTCGGCATCGTGGAGCCGCACCAGTTCGCGGCCATTGCCACTCTTGACGAAGATGGACAGCCCACTGCCCTTGGCGCCGAGCGATCGAAGCTTCTCTGGGAACACTTCAAGGACCAAGGTCACATCGACGCCAATGGTCGAGTCCAGGACTCGCTCCGAAGGACCCTCAAGAAGGGAACCCTCGAAGTCCCCGAGGACTTCGCCCCGCAGCGCGATGCAATTACCGAGGTGCTCCGGAAGCTCGCCGGCCGCCTCGAGGTCAAGAACGCCGATAAGCGTCGTCCCGTGCGTCCTCGCCAAGCCGTTCTCCACGGTGAAGAATTCAAGGCGCTCTGGGACCGCATCAAGCACAAGACGACATACCGAGTCGAATTCGACAACGAGACGCTGCTCAAGGAGTGCGTGCACGCCCTCCAGCTTGCTCCCCGCATCCCGAAGACGCGCCTCCAGTGGCGCAAGGCCGACCTCGCCATAGGCAAGGCGGGGGTTGAAGCGACCGAGCGGGAGGGCGCCGCCACGGTAGTTCTCGACGAGGGGGACATCGAGCTGCCCGACGTCTTGACGGACCTGCAAGACCGCACCCAGCTCACGCGACGCAGCATCCACCGCATCCTGGTGGGCAGCAAGCGCCTCGACGACTTCAAGCGCAACCCGCAGCAATTCATCGAGCTCGCCGCGGACGCCATCAACCGCGGCAAGCGGATGGCTCTCGTCGACGGCATCAAGTACCAGCGTCTCGGCGACGAGCACTGCTACGCCCAGGAACTGTTCGAGCAGGAGGAGCTCACGGGCTACCTCAAGAACATGCTCGAAGAGACTCGGAAGTCGGTCTACGAGCACGTGGTCTACGACTCCGATACCGAGCGGACCTTCGCGGACCAACTCGAGAAGAACGACGCCGTGCGGGTCTACGCGAAGCTCCCCGGCTGGTTCAAGGTCCCGACTCCGCTCGGGTCCTACAACCCGGACTGGGCCGTTCTGCTGCGAACCGAGGCGGGTGAGCGCCTCTACTTCGTGGTCGAGACCAAGGGCAGCCTCTTCCTCGACGACCTCAGAGACCGCGAAGGTGCGAAGATTGCGTGTGGCAAGGCACACTTCGGAGCGCTGCACGTGAAGGAGGCTCCGGCCGAGTACGTCGTCGCGCGCTCGGTCGATGACGTTCTGGAGCTTGCGAGCACTTGAGACGAGCGGATTCGGTTTCCGCCGCGATCCTCGCAGTCCACTGTGTTCCCGCCCTGCATCGATGTACCGATCGAGCTTCGGTAGCTCGCTCGCGATTGGGATGGGTGGTCCCGCGGCAGAGCCGCCCTCACCCCGAGCCCGCGATCACGTAGTGGTTCATCCTGCCACCAGCGCCATCGGCATCGAAGCGCTCGAGCGGGTGCAGCGCGGCGGCGGCGAGGAGCGCGTTCTGCTCCGCGGCCGATGCATGGTGACAGTAACGGTAACGCGCCGGGTCGCCGCCCCAGCGCAGCAGGTGGTCGCCCGGCTCCAGGTCGTCGGGGTCGAGGGCGCCGGCGGCGGAATCGGGGAGGGCGGAGAGCTCGTGGCGGGGAACGATTCTGCGTTGCAGGCGCGGATGTTCGGCGAAGCGCCAGAAGGTGAGGGCGACGCGCCCCCCGGGGGCGAGCAGGGCGGCGGCGCGGCGTAGCAGGGAGGCGCGCGCGGCGAAGCTGGGGACGTGGTGCAGCAGGCCGAAGAGGGTCGCCAGGTCGAAGCGCGCATCTCCGGGCGGCGGCGCGAGCGGGTGGTTCAACACGTCCCGGTGCTCGAAGCGCAGCCGGGAGGGGGAGCGGGGATCGGGGGCGGGGCAATCGCGCAGCAGCGGCCTGGAGGCGTCGAGGCCGAGGTAGTCGATCGGCCGGGCGGCGTGGCCGAGCAGGAAGCGGGCGAAGCGGCCGTTGCCGCAGCCGATGTCGAGCACGCGCAGCGGCACTGTGCTCGGCGCCGCTGCGAGGACTCGCGACCAGCCTGGCCAGGGGGCGCGGCGGGTGGCGCTGAACTCGCCGGCGTGGTCGGAGTAGAAGCGGCGGTTGAGCGCTTCGAGTGCGTGAAGGGTGGCGGGTTTCATCGAGACAGAATAAGCTGAACAGCCATGAGTCACGGCGGCAAGGCGACCTGGAAGAGCTTCGATCCGGCGGCCTACGAGGCGCAGCTCAGCGAGATTCTGCGGCGCGTTGCCGAGCTGCCGCGCGTCGACGCCGAGTCGTTGCACGCCATCCTGCGCGAGGTTCCGAAGGATGGCAACGGATTTTTCTCGCGCAGCGATCTGATCGCTGGACTTCGGGCGCTGGCACCGCGCCGATCCTTCGGCGTCGACCGGGCAGAGCTGGAGCGGCGGCTGCGGCGTAAGCCGGTGCGAACCCGGAGCGGGGTGGCGCCGGTGACGGTGATGACGGCTCCTCATCGGTGTCCCGGGCACTGTGTGTTCTGTCCCTCCGAGGCGGGGATGCCGAAGAGCTACCTGGCGAGCGAGCCCGGGGCGCAGAGGGCTCTGGCCAACGCATTCGATCCTTTTCTCCAGACCTGGAATCGTGTCGCCGCCTTGCATCAGCTAGGCCATCCGGTCGACAAGATCGAGCTGCTGATTCTGGGCGGGACCTGGTCCGCCTATCCCTTGCCCTACCGGGTGTGGTTCGTGCGCCGTTGCCTGGAAGCGCTGAACCGGATCGGCGCGGAGCATTGGCGGCCCATGGGCCCGGAGGTAGGGGAGGAGCGGCGGCCGACCGAAGGTCCGCGCGCGGAGCCGGACTGGGAGGGGCTGGCGCGGGCGCAGCGGTGCAACGAGCGTGCCGGCCGCCGTTGCGTGGGGCTGGTGCTGGAGACCCGGCCGGACCACGTCGATGCCGCCGAGGTGCTGCGCATGCGGCGTCTGGGGGCGACCAAAGTGCAGCTTGGGGTGCAGAGCCTGAGCGACGATATTCTGCGTCTGAGCGGGCGCGGCCACAACGTCGCCGAGAGCCGCGCCGCGGTGGGATTGCTGCGGAGCGCGGGGTTCAAGATTCACCTGCATTGGATGCCAAACCTGGTCGGCGCCACGCCGGCGTCGGACCGCGACGATTTTGCTCGCCTCTTCGATGATCCCGCGCTGCGCCCGGACGAGCTCAAGATCTACCCCTGTTCGCTGGTCGCGGGCACCGAGCTGATGGAGCTGCATCGACGCGGCGTGTGGCGGCCCTACGAGCTCGACGAGCTGGTCGATCTACTCGTGGACTGCCTGGCGCGCACGCCCGAATACTGTCGCGTGTCGCGCATGATTCGCGACATTCCGGGCGATGAGATCGTCGCCGGCAGTCGGGTGACCAACCTGCGCCAGGTGGTCGAGGGGGAGCTGGAGCGGCGCGGATCGACGCGGCGCGAGATCCGTGGCCGGGAAATCGGCGGCGGCGACTTCGATCCGCGGGGAGTGGCGGAGCGGAGCGCGTGCTACACCACCGAGGGCGGTGAAGAGGTGTTTCTTCAAGCGCTGAGCGACGACGATCGACTGCTGGCGTTTCTAAGGCTGTCGCTGCCGCGCGGGGCGGCGCCGGTGAGCGAGTTGGAGGGCGCGGCCGTCATTCGCGAGGTGCATGTCTATGGCGCGGCGGCGCGCCTGCCGGGGAGCGCGGAGGGCGACGATCGGCGGGGCGGTCCGCAGCACCGCGGGCTCGGCCGGCGGCTGGTGGAGCGGGCGGAGCGGCGGGCGCTGCGGAGGGGCTACCGGTGTCTGGCGGTGATCTCGGCGGTGGGGACGCGCGGCTACTACCGGGGGTTGGGCTTCACCGACGGGGAGCTCTATCAGCATCGCGCGCTCGATGGCGAGGGCAAATTTGACAAGAGCCCGGAGGATGCGGGAGACTGCAAGGTTTAGGAGGGGGAGTCGGGGTCCGCAATCGATCGCGTCGACGGCACCCTGGCGCCCCTTCTCGCTTCGTGGAGATCGCGTTCCATGGCCAAGCCCCGCATCGTATCGCTGGAACCCAGCTGCACCGATCTCATCTTCTCGCTCGGGCGCGAGGAGTGGCTGCACGGCGTCACCGCGTTTTGCCGCAAGATCCCCGAAATCGGTGATCGGGTGGTCGACCTGGAGCTGCCTTCCCTGGGGGGGTTGAACTACCCGCGCTACGAGCTGATGGAGAAGATCCGCCCCGACCTGGTGCTCACCGCCACCCAGTGCTCGCAGCAGATGATGCGCGAGCTGGTGGCGCGTCATTTCAACGTCGTCTCGCTCAATCCCTTCACCTGGGACGACATCCTGCGCAACATCAACCTGCTCGGTTGGCTGCTCGACGCCAAGGAGACCGCGGCCGACCTGATCAAGCGCCTGCAGAACGACATCCGGCGCTACCAGCGCAAGGCGCGCGAGCTGCCGGCGCGGCCCTCGCTCTACGTCGAAACCCAGCTCAAGCCGGTCGCCTATGCTCCCGACTGGGTGCGCCAGATGTGCGAGTTCGTGGGGGGAATGGATCCCTACGCCGAGCGTCGTGGGGGGAGCGACGCGACGCGCATCGTCGACATCGACGATCTGCAGCGCCGCGATCCCGACGCCATCATCCTGGCCTGGTCGATGGCCGACGGCGACCACGACTGGGAAAAGGTCTTCGACCGTCCCGGCTGGGACGACCTGCGCGCGGTGCGCGAGGAGCGGATCTACGACGTCGACGCGCGCAATCTGCTGCATCCGGGCACCGCCCTCTTCGAAGGGCTCGACGAGCTGGCGCGGATCGTCAGCGCGATCGCGCACACGGTGGCCGACGAAGAGCTCTACTAAACCGCCGATCAGCCCCCGCCGGCGACGGCCAGCTGCGCCAGGTAGCAGTCGGCCAGCACACACGCCGTCATCGCCTCGACCACCGGCACGGCGCGCGGCAGCACGCAGGGGTCGTGGCGACCGCCGGCGGCCAGCTCGACCCTTCGGCCCTGGCGGTCGACCGTTTGCTGCGCCTGGCGGATGGTCGGGGTCGGCTTGAAGGCCGCGCGTAGCAGCAGAGGCTCGCCGTTGGAGATCCCGGCCTGGATCCCGCCGGAGCGGTTGCCAAGGGTGCGCACCCGGTCGCCCTCCATGACGAAGGGGTCGTTGTGAGTCGCGCCGGTCATGCGTGTGCCGGCGAAGCCTGAACCGACCTCGAAGCCCTTGCAGGCCGGGATCGAGAGCATGGCGTGAGCCAGCAGCGCGTCGAGCTTGTCGAAGACCGGGTCGCCCCAGCCGGCCGGCACGCCCTGCGCCACCGCCGCGACCACGCCGCCGAGCGAGTCGCCGCCGGCGCGGGCGTCGTCGATCGCCTGCACCATGCGTGCCGCCGCCGCGGCGTCGGGGCAGCGCACCGGGCTGGCGTAGACGGCGCTGCGCTCGACCTGCTCGGAATCGACCTGGGCATCGACGTCCCGCACGGAATCGACCCAGGCGCAGATCTCCACGCGGCAGCGCTCGGCGAGCAGCGTTCGGGCCACCGCTCCGGCCGCCACCCGGCCCACCGTCTCCCGGGCACTGATCCGGCCGCCTCCGCGCCAGTCGCGCAGGCCGTACTTGGCCTCGACGGTGAAGTCGCCGTGGGAGGGGCGGTAGAGGTCGCGCAGCTTTTCGTAGGCTCCCGGCCGGGCGTCCTGGTTGCGGACGGCCATCGCGATCGGGGCGCCGGTGGTGCGCCCCTCGAAAAGGCCCGAGAGCAGCTCGACGCGATCTTCTTCGCGGCGTGGTGAGCTGAGCTTGCTGCGCCCTGGGCGGCGCCGGTCGAGCTCGACCTGGAGCGCGTCGGGGTCGAGGGCCAGGCCCGGCGGGCAGCCGTCGACCACCACGCCGACGCCGGCGCCGTGGGATTCGCCCCAGGTCGTGATCCGGAACAGGCGGCCAAAGGTCGAGCTCATCGCGGTCTCCGCCCGCGCGTGCGGCGTGCGCGGGGTCAGTTTCAGCCTACCACCAGTTTGGCGGAGAAGATCGGTCGGGCGCCGGTAGGATTGGCGGCGTGACGCGACCCACCCCCGCGCCTGAAATCGCGATTCTCGCGTCTGACCTGCTCGAGGCGGCGGCGATGGCGGCGCCCTTCGTCGATCGCGGCGTAGTCCTGACCCTGGAGGTCGACGGCGGGGCCGATCGCGGCTCGGCGCCGGCTGCGCTGATCGATCCGCGCGGTCTCGAAGAACACGACATCCTGCGCCGCTTCGGCGTCGCGGCTCGCGCGCGTGTGGCGGCGGGGGCGGATCTGCTGCTGGTCGGCGTCGAGGCGGGGCTGGACCATTTCCCGGCGGCCGCCACTCTGGGCGCCATGCACGGAGTCGCCACCCGCAAGGGCCTCCTGGCTCCGGCGTGGCCGCGCGGCGGCTACACCACCGAGGGCGCTGTGCAGCACCTGCACGGTGCCCACCTGGCGCCGACGATGCTGCACGCCTCGCTGGTGCGACAGGTGCACGCCGCCGCCGGGGGCACCTGGCTGCATCCCGAGGTGCTGCGGCTGGCGGCGGTGCGAGGCCCGCGCTTGAGGCGCCGTCTGTGGCGCGCCTGGGCGCGGGGCACTCGGCTGCCGATCGCTGACGCCGAGGCGGCCGGCGATCTGCTGCGCCTGGCGCGCGCGACCCTAGCCCTGCCGGGACGCGGCGACGTCAAGGTGCTGGCCGGTAGCCGAGCGCTGGCCTGGGCGGTGGCGCACGCGCTGGAGCTGGGCCGCCCGGGTCCCTCGGCCCACCCGACCAAGGGCGCGACGCTGGCGATTCGGTTTCGCTCCGAGGCGGTTCCGGCGCCGCTGCGCGAGCTGCGCTGGATCGTTCGAGAAGATGACGAGCCGGGCGAGGGGAATCGGGATCGAGGCCGGGACCTGGTCGAGCTGGCGACCGCGCGCCGGCCGGAAGCGCTGGTGCTGCTGGGTCGCCGCCTGGCGCTGGGGCTCGGGCAGGCCGCCCGGGCGGAGGCGATAGAGATGCTGGGCACGGCGCGTGGCGGACTGGTCGGGGTGCGCCTGCTCGATGGGGCGCTGGAGGGGATGGTGGTGTGGATGGGGGGGTGAAGGCGCGAGATCTGCGTGCCCAACCGTCTCAGTGGTGAGCTCAGCGCGGCGCGCCACCCCCGCCGGCGCGCTATCCTCCCCCCACGCGCTGCTTCAACACCACCGGCATCTGCATCCCCGAGATGCACTACATGGTACCGCCGATCCCGCGCTTGCCCCAGGCCAAGGGCCTGGTGCAGCCAGACGCCTACCTCGACCGGCTGAGCCTGGAGACCGGCGTGCTGGTGGTCTTCGATCGCCGCACGGCGGCGGCGCCCACGGAAGAGCGCACCGCTTTCGGTACCGCGACGACCCCGCGGGGGCGCAAGGTGGTTCTGTTGCGGGGGTAGGAAGCCGGGTGTCGCGGCATCGCCCAGCGCGACCCGCCGCCACGGCGCGTGGCGGGCTGGTCGGCGTGCGCCTGCCCGACGTGGACATGGGCGGCACGAAAATACCCCCATAAAACATCCATCAAAGCGCGATAGTATGTGGTAATATAGCTCATTCAATCCCGTCCCCGAGGTGATCGGATCGATGCAACGCTTTACCACATCGGCCCTCGAAGAGTGGAAGACGAGCCCGCGCCGCAAGCCGCTGGTGGTGCGTGGTGCGCGCCAGGTCGGCAAGAGCTACCTGGTCGAGGACTTCGGAAGACGTGCGTTCGATCGGACCGTGACTCTGAACCTGGAGCGAGATCCGGAGCTGGGGAAGCTCTTCGCGAGCAATGACCCGCGAAGGATCGTGCGGGCGATCGAGCTGCAGCGCGACGCTCGGATCGATCCCGGCGATACGTTGCTCTTCCTGGATGAGATCCAGGCGGCACCGGCGGCATTCGGCGCCCTGCGCTACTTCCACGAAGAGATGCCGGATCTCCATCTCATCGCCGCGGGCTCGTTGCTCGATCTCGCACTGCGGCAACCTTCCTTTCCGGTGCCGGTTGGCCGCATCGAGTACCTCCATCTCGGTCCCCTGACCTTCGAGGAGTTCCTGCTCGCCCGGGGCAACAAGGGGCTGCTCGATTTCATCTCCGGCTACGACTTCGCCGAGCCCGTCCCGGAGTCACTGCACGGCAGGCTGATCGATCTCGTGCGCGAGTTCTTCGTAGTTGGAGGGATGCCGGCGCCCCTCGCGGCTTTCGTTCAGAGCGGAGCGCTCGCCGACTGCGAGGCCGAGAAGCAGTCGATCCTGAGCACTCTCATGGATGACTTCGGCAAGTATGCGACGCGCAGCGATCCACGGCGTTTGCGCCGAGTGTTCACCCGTCTGCCGCTCCTGCTCGGTCGCAAGCTGAAGTTCGCGGCCGTCGATCCCGGCGACCAGGCGCGGAACCTCGCTCGCGCCCTGGACCTGCTGTGCGAGGCCCGCGTCGCGCATCGGATCTTCCACAGCTCGGCCAACGGCATTCCGCTGCGCGCCGAAGGCAACGAGCGGGTCTTCAAGCCGCTCTTCGTCGACGTGGGGCTGGCGACATCGAGCTGCGGGTTGAACCTGCTGGACTTCGAGCGGGTCGACGAGCTCACCCTGGTCAACTCCGGCGCCATCTGTGAGCAGTTCGTCGGCCAGCATCTGCTGCACCAACGACAGTCGTTCATGCCTCCGGAGCTCTTCTACTGGGTACGCGAGAAGCGAGGATCCAGCGCCGAGGTGGACTATTTGCTGGCCGCCGGCGCCGCAATCGTGCCGCTCGAAGTGAAAGCGGGCGCGACGGGCAAGCTGAAGTCGATGCAGGTGTTTCTGGCCGAGAAGGGGCGGAGTCTCGGAGTGCGGATCAACAGCGACCGGCCGACCCGCCACGACGCCCACTACGCCCTGCCGCGGCGGACCGAGCAGACCTTTCGACTGCTCTCGATCCCCTTCTACCTGGTCGGGCAAGTGCGCCGGTTGATCGATGCCGAGCTCGGGCGTTGATCAAGTCCGGCTGCCCCGCGAAACCCACCGCCCCTCCTCGAACGCCACCCGCGTCGGCGCCCCGTCCCCGGCCGCGTCGCTCCGGGGCGGATAGAGGGGGTCGCCCGGCAGCAGCATCGTCGGCGTCCCGTCGACCCATTCCATGCGCGGCTCGATCGCCGGCAGCGGCAGCCGCGGCGCCGCCTCGATCACCGCCGCCGCGCTCTCGTAGTCGCGCAGCTGCTCCAGCGTGCTGAAGGTCGGCGGCCAGAGCGGGAAGTCGATGCGCGCGTGGCGTTCCAGCGCCTCGCTCGGGGTGATCCAGGTCGAAGCGATGGTCTCGCCGGCGTCGTGCAAGGGCTCCTGGTCGTCCGGGTGCCGCGTCACCATGAAGTAGGTGTCGAAGCGCTTGGGCTGGGCGGCCGGCGTGATCCAGTGCGCGAAGACCCGCATCCCATCGAGCGCCAGCTCCAGATCGAGATCGCGCGCCACCTGGACCAGGCGCCGCTCGCCCCGATGCACCCGCACCCGCTCGCGCGCCAGCGCCGCCCGTCCCCGCTGCGTCCCCAGTGCCGCTCCGCGCGCCAGCAGCACTCCGATCTCTTCGAAGCACTCCCGTACCCCGGCCACCAGCAGCGCCCGCGCCAGCTCCGGCGAGCGCCCCAGGCGCGCCGCCATCCCCGGAGCGTCGAAGGGGGCGCACACCGCCGCCGCCGCCGCCGACCCGTCGTCCAAGTCGACCTGTCCGCCCGGATAGACGAAGGCCCCGGGCATGAACGAGGCCTGGTGCGAGCGCTGCACCATGAACACCTCGAAGCCGCCCTCCGGCCGATCGCGCAGCAGAATCACGGTCGCCGCCAGCCGGGCGCGGGCCGCGCCGTCCATCAGATCACCGGCGCGCGGTTGCCCGCCTTCCACTGCTCCAGGCTCGCCAGGTACTGGGTCACCGTCGGGTCGTCCGGGGCGATCTCCAGGGCCTTGCGGTAGGCCTTTTCCGCCTCGGCGAACTGCCCCGCCAAGTGATAGATGAGGCCGAACGCCGACAGGATCGTCACGTCGCCCGGTCGCGCCCGCAGCGCCGGGCCGATCAGCGACATCGCCTTGTTCAGGCGCTCGCCGTCCATCTGGCCGGTCGGCGCCATGGCGAAGTGCAGGTGGCAGGTGCCGAGCGCGGTCTGCACGTCCGGCTGCCCCGGGCACAGCTCCAGCGCCTTGCCGAGGGTCTCCTCGGCCTTTTCCCACTCGGCCAGGTTGCGGTGGCCGATCCCGAGCGCGTACCAGGGTTGCCACAGGCCGAGCTCTTCGTCGCCGTCCAGGAAAGTGCGCAGCGCCCCCAGCCCTTCGGCGTCGGTGGACTCCCAGATCTTGTGGCTGAGTGTGTCCATCTCGGTGGCCCGCTCCGGCTGCTCGATCCCGAAGAGCGCCAGCCGTGCGTCGGCTCCGGCGGGGCCCCGCGGATCCATCTCCACCGCCTTGCGGTAGGCGTTCTTCGCGGCCTCCGTATCGCCCAGCCCGCGCTGCGCGTTGCCCAGCGCCACGACGCTCGGAATGTGCCCGGGCGCGTAGCGCAGATGGCGCTGCAGGTAGGGGATCGCCGCCGCCGGTTGCTCCTGCCCCGCCAGCATCGTGGCGTACTCGTAGAGCACCAGCGGCATCTTCTCGGGACGGGCCGCCGCCTTCTCGAAGTACTGCCTCGAGCGCTCCTGCTCGCCGCGCTGGTTGCAGTAGGCCGCCATGTTGCGCAGCGCCGGGGTGAACGCGGGATCGAGCTCGAGCGCCTCCAGCCACTGCGCCTCCGCCGCGTCCATCTCGCCGCGGCCCGCCAGCGCCGTGCCGTAGCGCTCGCGCACCGCCGCGCCGTGCTCGGCGTGATCCGCCAGCTCCGTGTAGAGCGCGTCCTCCTCCTCTTGCTGCCCCAGGAAGCGATACAGATCGGCCAGCGCGAAACGCGCCGGCAAGTAGCCCAGGTCGAGCTCGATCGCCTTCTTCAGCGTCTCTTCCGCCTCGTCGGTGGCCGGCGGCTGCGAGAAGGTGGCGTGCACCGAGGCCTGGATATGCCAGAGCTGCGGGGAGTCGTCGAAGATCTCCAGCGCTCGGCCGAGGATCGGCTTGGCGGCCTCCGCCAGCTGCGGGGCGCGGGGGTCGAAGAAGCGCCCGAGCGCCGCCACCAGCCCGTCGAGCGCCGGCTTCGATCCCGGCACCGCGTCGGCCAGCTCGAAGAAGGGCTCCATCGACTGCTCCAGATCGTCGGCCGGAGGCCGGGCGCCGATTTCCAGCCGCGCCACCACGTCGCGGGTCTGGAAGAAGGCCCGCTGTGCCGCCGCGTGCGGCAGCAGCAGCTCTTCCTGCGGCGGCGGTGTGTCGCTCACCTCCAGCGCGGCGACCAGCGCCTCTCCGACCGCGGCCGGCAGCTTTTCCAGGTTCTCGCGCGGCAAGGTGATGTCTTCCAGCAGCCGGCTCGACCCCGACTCTACGTCGAGGATCTGCATCCGCACCGTCACCTTCTCGGCGTCCTCGAGAATGCCGGTCACCACCTTCTGTGCGGCGTGCTGCTTGCCCAGCGCGCGTGCCTGGTCGTCCGGCATCGGCTTGGTGAAGGCGACCAGCACCGGGGCGCCTTCTTTGGTCTGCCCGGCCATGCGGGCGTAGGCGGTCGCCAGCGAGGGTCCGGCGAACAGGCGCGACACCAGCTCGGGCAGCCAGCGTGCCAGCATGGCGGTATCGGCGCTGGCCTGGGCACCCGGCGCGACGCCGGAGACGGAGAGGGGGAGAAAGAGTGCGCGAATCACGGGATGCTCGGTGTTGGAGGTGCTACTGCGGGTCGAAGGAAACGCTCAGTCTACCCCGCCGCGGGGCCGGCGGCCAGCGATCCGCCGACCTTCTCCATCCGCCAATGCCGAATCCCCACCTCGTCGAAGGGAGCACCGACCCGTCGCCATCCACGGCGCGAGTAGAAACCGACCGCCTCCGCCCGCGCGTGGCAGTAAAGGCCGCGCAGCCCGAGCTCGCCGAAGGCTCTTCGCTCGATCGCTGCCAGCAGCTCGCTGCCAATTCCGCCGCCCCGCAGCGCGCGCGCCACCGCCATCTGCATCAGCTTCCCCGCGTCGCCCTCGACGATGAGCAGGGCGCAACCGACCACCGAGCCTCCCCGGGTGACGACGAAATGCTCCGCGGTGTCGTCGACCCCCGGGAACTCCTTGTGAAAGCGTTCCACGCTGTAGCCGACAGGATCCAGCAGCACGTGCAGGCGCAGCGCCGACTCCGCCCCGTAGAGCGGATGGTGGGTGTCGATGCGCTCGACCTCGATTTCGTCCTTCAACGCACCACGGCCTCGAAGCGGCACTCGTCGATCAGCGTCGCGGTGCCCGGCTCGAACGCCCCCACCCGCAGGTTGTAGGCGCCCGCCGGAGCGCCCGGCGGGACTACGAGCTGCACTTCGTGCGCCAGCTCGAGTCCGGCCGCGAATCTCACATCGTCCTTGCGCAGCACCTCGATCTCCACGCCGTTGCGGCGCGCGACCAGTACCAGGTCGACGAGCTGCTGCTGCGCGGTCGGGTTGTCGATCGCCACCACGAATCGCGCGATCCCCCCGGGAGGAACCGCATCGATGGGCCGCTCGACGATTCCCAGCTCGATCGCGCTGCGCTCCGCCGCGCCGATATCCGGAGCGCCGTCGGGGCGCTCGTCGGAGAAATTGGCGAGCAACACTCCGGCATCGAGGTTGGCGTCGCCCGCCGCCAGCCTCAGATCACCCGCGGCCGGAGAGCGGAACTCCGGAAGGTGGCTGATCCCGTGCAGCTCCTGCGCGGTGGAGTCCTGGAAGCTCTCGAGATCGTCGAAATCCTCGGGCTGATGCTCGATCCGGTTGTAGAAATGCAGCAAGTAGGGCCAGGTCGAATCGGCCCATTGCCAGGCGCAGAGGTTGTCGTAGTCGAGATCGAGGGGCACCGTGCGCCACGACAGATCCCACGACATCGCGCTCTTGCGCCCGACCACGATGTTGTTGCGCATGCGCACGTCGAGCCACGAGCTGCCGGTCATGATGTTGGCGAACGCGGGCGTGTCGGCGCTCAGGTCGTCGTCCCGGTTCGAAAAGGTGTTGTGGTAGATGCGGATCGGTCCCCCCGCGAACGTGGTGTCGGAGTAGATCGTGGAGACCTTCAATGACGAGCGTAACAGGTCGAAGATGGTGTTGTTGAAGACATAGGCTGGTCCGTGCCGCACTGGGGCCAGGCTGACGCCGACGCGGCTCTGTTCGACGAAATTGCCCCACACTCGCACGTTGGCCGCGTCGCCGTCGACCTCGATCGCATCGTCGCCGGCGTGGGTGACGAGATTGTCGTAGATGTCGATTTCGAAGCAGCGGTCGGCGCGCGGACCCGGTTCGATCGACGGATAGCCGACCGGGGCCATGCCGTTGAAATGCCCGTCCGACCAGTTGCGATAGAGCTCGATGCCGCCGTGCGCGGCGGCGGAGTTGCCGCTGTAGGTGTCGTAGTAGATCAGAACGCCGCAGGTTTCTTCGTTGTGCCCTTTGATCGCATTCCAGGGCATTCCCCAAATGTTGTTGGTCTCGAAGCGACAGTCGCGAATGATGTTGCGGTGGGTGCGCGCCAGCTCGTCGATGCCGTCGTTCGGGTCGGTGTCGTGCCCGCGCAGCATCACGCCGTCTGAGCCATGATGGTGGATGTAGCAGCGTTGCACCACGCACTGGCCCGAGTTGAACAGGTAGACCGGCACCCAGCGCGTATGGCGCACCTCGAAACCGTCGACCACGACGTGCTCCATCTCGTGCAGTGTGATGCCGTGGTGGACCGTGCCGAAGTGGACGGGGTGCTGGCCGGGATTGGCGTCGCCGGGCAGCCGCAGGTAGGCGCGCTCGTCGGAGGTCGCCCAGCCGTAGTCGATCGTCACGTACTCGCCGGGAGAAATCTCGAAGGTCTGGCCGGTGCAGATCGAGTCGACATGCGAGAATTTGTAGAGACGGAGATCGGTCTCGGTCTCGGTGTCGTAGTAGGCGACCCAGGGATGCTCGTCGAAGGGCTCGACCATCTTCCAGGCGCAGTGCGCCGCGTCCCACTCCCAGCGCGAGGGATCGTTGTGCAGCTGGTAAGTGGTGTCGGCGCCGTCGATGATCACGCCCTCGCCTTCCGCCTTGAGCACGATCGGGGTCTGCGCCGTGGTCGGAAGATCGGGACCGAGCCACAGAGTCTCCCGGTAGATCCCGGGAAGGACGTGCAGCGAGTCGCCGGCCGCCAGGCTGTCGGCGGCGGCGCCCAGGGTGCGCAGCGCCTGGTCAGGGCTTTTGCCGGAGCTGTCGTCGTCGCCGCTCGCCGCGTCGACGTACCAGTCGCCCCCCAACGCGGGAGACAAGGCAATGGTCTGTGTGCGCAAGGTGTCGCGCTCGCTGAACGCCCCGAACGCTCCCTGCTGGAACGCGTGCAGCTCGTATTCGGTGTCGACGTCGAGCAGCACGATCGAGCCGCTCCAGTAGCCCTCGGAGATCGGTTCCAGAGACTGGGCCGCGCGCCACTCGGCGGGGCCGTGCAGGGCTCGAAACTCGACCAGCACCTCCGCGTCGGGCTTCAGCTCCCCGCCGGGATCGACCAGCTTGAGCCCGGCACTGTGGGCGGTGGTCATCCAGTGCACCAGTCCCTGCTCGTGGTAGAGCTCGGCGGCCGGCGCGGTGCTCGGAGCGGTGAGGAGAGCCATCAGGATCGGAAGGAGAGGCGTGAAGGGGCGCATCGAGGTATCCGCGGAAAGAAGGTTCGGGTTTGCCGCCGCCCCCCCCCATTCAAACACAACCGCCGACCCCGGCCCCAGCCTCGCGTCCGAATGCCGGCCTTCCAGGGCGCGCTCCTCGCCAACTACGGGCTGTCGACCGGCGACAGCTCGTAGAGCGTGAAGTAATACGGACCCGGTTGACGGATGCCGAGGTAGCGGACGGCCGTGGTCCGCAGCGCGTCGAAGCGACGGCCGGAGATGGTCCGGTTGTCGAAGCGTTCGCGCCGCCGATCGCGGTCGACGGAGTATTCGACGCGGGCATAGAAGAGGGCGGCCGCGGCGACACCCAGGGTGGCGGTCGAGATCGCCGTCGCGCTCCGCCGGCGCGGCGGAAGCAGAAACGCCACGCGGGCGGCGGAGGGTCGACCATGCGATTGACTCTACCCGATCGACCCCCGCGTCTCCGGCAGATCGGGGCCGATCAACGGTCGACGAAGAGCGGCAGGCGCGAGACTCCGTAGTCCCCCAGGTCGACGCGATACTCGTACTGGCCTTCGGGAGCGCTCCAGGGGATGGTCGCCGACCAGGTGCGCTGCGTCGAGTAGCCTTGCCGGCCCGCCGGCTCGACCTTGATCAGCAGCTCACGCAGCGCCGTCTCGCCGCCTCCGGGCAGACCCAGGGTGACCTGCGCCGCGACCTGGATCGGCGCGTCGGAGGTGTTGATCGTTGTATGCAACACCTGGATCCTGTCGCCGGGGCGAACTCGGCGGCGATGCGAGCTGAGATAGAGCTCGAGCGCGTCGGACTGGTCGAAGGGGGTTGCGCCCATGTCGGCGCGGGTGCCGTCGGGATCGCGCCGGGCGGCCGGATCGCCGCCGTCGATCGCAGGCGATCTCCAGAGCAGGCGATAGTCACCCCATGAAGGTGCCACGTAGCGCGGGTCGATACAGATATCATTGGGGCCGGCGCTCAGGCCCGCGTAGTTGCCGCCTTCGTTGGCCCATACATCGTTGTGACTGAGCGCCGTGACCACCCGCAACACATCGATTCCGGCGCCGTCGCGATTCTGTGTCACCAGCGAGGAAGAGAGCGTGAGATGCTGGTCGACGGCGTGGATTCCGGAGCCGGCCGGTGCGGCGTTGCCGTGGATGGTGCTCTGGAGCGCGACCAGCGGCGCGCGCAACATGTGCAGTCCCCCGCCTTGCTCTTCCGCCAGGTTGTTCAGCACGGCGACGCGATCGAAGCTGATCTGGCCGTCGGTGAGACTCAGTCCTCCGCCGGAGACGGCGTGGTTGCGGGCGACGCGCAGATCCGCGAGCGTCACCTGGGCGCAGCGACTGTGCAGGCCGCCTCCCAAAAGTGTCGCTTCGTTGTCGCTGATCTGGCCCCCGTAGATCTCCAGGTTGCCGTTGTCGGCCACCACCCCCGCGCCGCTCGCGGCGCGGTTGCCCTCCAGGATCGGTCGCCTCAGCACCAGGGTGCCGCGCGAGATCCATACGCCGCCGCCGTCGCCGGTCGCCTGGTTGGAGTCGGCCAGGAGATCGTCGAGGGAGTAGATGCCGTCGATGGCGAAGAGTCCGGCTCCGCGCTGGGCGCGGTTGGCGATCAGCAGCACGCCTTTGAGATCGGGGTTTCCGTGGGCGATGTGCATCCCGCCGCCGTCGGCGGTGGCGTCGTTGTCCTTTGCGATCAAGTGATGCAGCCTGGGCGACGAGTCCAGCAGGAAGAGCCCGCCGCCGTTCACCGCGTAGCCGCCGGTCAGCGTGAAGCCCTCGATGACCGACTCCGGAGTCTCGCCCGAATTGCAGGTGAGGACCGACCCGGCACCCTGGGCGTCGATGACCGTGTGGTCGGGACCGCCCTCGGAACGTAGCGTGATCGCCTTGCCGTGCAGGTTGATGGTCTCGAGGTAGAGGCCCGGGGCGACCAGCACGGTGTCGCCGGTGGTGGCGGCGGCGATTCCGTCGCCGATGGTCGGCAGATCGCTCGGAACGCGCCACAGCGCCGCGTTGCCGGAGGCGCCGCAGGCGAGCACGCTCGCCGCCAGGATGGTGATTCTGATGTCGCAGTGTCTGGTCATGGTCGTCGTGGCTCCCATCATGGGGACCCTGCCCCCGCGAGGGCCTGCATCCGCTGTGCGTCGCATGCCTGCTCGGAGTCGCGCCGTGGCAGATCGGCGCTGCGGGCGATGGTCCAGTAGTTGCCGCCGAGGCGCAGTGCAATCGGAAGAGGAATCCGATTCAGCAGCGTTTCGGCGAGGCCGATCAGTTTCAGCCGGCGCAGGGTCCGTTCTGGCCAGGGTTCTACCCAGTGGCGCTGGACGGCGAAGCCGGTAGCGCCGAGCAGCCGGCCGATGTTGCGGGGGGAGAAGGCGTAGAGATGTCCCGGATGGCTCTCGTAGTAGCGGTCCTTGCCGATCAAATCGGCGGCCGAGCCCTCGATCGGCAGTGCGAGTGCCAACACTCCGCCCGGATGACGCAGGGCTCTGCGAGCTTCGCGCAGCAGCGTGAGCGGTGCGTCGACGTGCTCCAGCACGTTGGAGCAGAAGACGGCGTCGAACTCGCCGTCGGGCACCGGAAGGGGACGGTTCAGATCGGCGCGGCGAACGCTCATGCCGGCGGCGGTGCAGGCTCGAAGGTCCGGCTCCGAGAGCTCCAACCCCACCGACTCGGGGCCGAAGCAACGCAAGTACTGGCCGCTGGCGCAGCCCAGATCGAGCACCTTGCGCCCCGCCAGGAGCGCGCGCACGCGCCCGAAGGTCTGCATATTTCCTCGTCGGATCGGCTGCACGTCTGACGGCATACGCTCCCTCTGGATCGAGTCGATACAGGACACGACGAGTCCCGCCGCTTTCTGGTCGATCGACCACCCTGTGAGACGATTCAGCGGAATTGGCAGCCGCGGTGCCCCCCCGGCGCCAAAATCAAGAATAACATGAGAACGTCCGCCTTTCTTTCACCCCCGCCACGGCCGTCGTCGAGGAGAACCCGGTCATGACTCAGCTCCATGTTCGCTCCCGCTCTCTTCTCTGGACCCTCTGCTGCGTGGCCCTGAGCGCGTCCCCGGCGCTGTCCGCCGCCGGCCCGCCCAACTCGTTGCGCGACTTGGTGTTCGGCGCTGGTCACCGGCCTGTGCACGAGCTGCGGATCGACTCCGCGCAGTACCGTTACCTGGCGCCCTTCTCGAAGCTCCCCTTCTTGCTCTGGCCGGCGACCGAGGGCGTCGACGCGCCCTTCGCGCGCGACCACGAAGCGGTGCGCATGTGGCTCGACCGCCATCGCGACACACTGGGCACCGGTCCATTTCATCCGGTCTTCCTCCGATCCGCGAGCTGGCGCGACAACGAAGTCTGGTCGTACCGGCTGGTGCGGGAGGGAGTGGCGCTGCACGGCGCGCGAATCGACGTGCATTGGCGGCACGGCGGCTTCGAGGGGTTGATGAGCGACCTGCCCGGGCCGATCGACGTTTCGACGCAGAGCGCGCCGGAGGCGCGGGACGGAGTGGGAAGCGTGGTCTGGTTTCCCCGACCCAAAGGGGCCGGCGGTCGCGACGGCGTCGACTTGGAGCTCGCGAGGGTGCAGCGCGAGGTCGTGGGGCCGAACTCGCGCACCCGCTACGTCTCGGCCACGGGCGAGCGCTTGCTCACGGTGGTCTCGGCGGCCTCCGGGGCCCCACCCGCACCGCCGCGCGTCGCTCAGTGGACCGAGTACAACGTGCCCTCCGGCACCTTTCCCGATCAGATCGACTCCGATTCCCAGGGCAAGATCTGGTTCAGTCAGCCTCTGAACGACATGATTCGGATCTTCGATCCCGTTGCGCAGACCTTCGACCAGGTGTCGACCGGCAACGACGATCCGGACGGTCTGATCGTCGATTCGAACGACCTGGTCTGGTCGGGGCTCTACTACTCCGGGCGCGGGCTGGGCCGGGTCGACGTCGCGACCCACGCCTACACCAGCTTCGCTCCCCCCTACGGAGGGTCCCTGATGGCGATCCCCTTCGAGACCTGCGCCGGCGGTATCTGGGTCACCGATCACCAGCTCAACCGCGTTTCGGAGTTCGATCCGCTGAGCCAGACCTGGGTCGGCACCCACCTGATGCCGACCGCCGATTGCTGGGTGGTCGACACCGCGGAAGATCCGGCGACCCAGACGCTCTACTTCACGGAGTACAACGTCAATCAGCTCGGCGTGCGGCCACCGGGGGGTCCGATCAGTGATGTGTCGGTCTCTTCGGGAGGGCCCTCGTTCCACGACTTCGCGAACGGTGTTGTCTACTACACTTTGTGGACTCGCGGAGTGCTGGGTGCGTACGATGTTTCGTCCGGCGCCAATACCGAGTACCTCCACCCTCATACCTACGAGTTCGGCGGGCCGATGGACTTGATGGCGAACGGGGATGTGGTGGTCGGCAGCCGCAATGCCGGCTACGTCTACGTGCTGCGACTGGCGACCGAAACCTGGGAAAGCTACAAAATTCCGACCAGCTATGCGGGCTTGAAGGACGGCTTGCACGTCGATGCCCAGGACGTGATCTGGATCACAGAATCGGGCGCCGACAAGATCGCCAAGCTGGAGCTGGGGCCGCTCGACGTCGAGCCGGTGCTGGCTGTCTCCGGCAGCTGCCCCGGCATCGTGACCGCGGAGATCACCAATGCCGCGCCGAGGGCTCGTGTCGCGGTGGTCTACTCGCCCGCGACTGGTGCGGGATCGATTCCTTGCGGCAGCGTCTGCGGCGGCTCGGAGCTCGGGCTCGGGGCCGGCGCCCGGTTGGTCGCCACGGTGACCGCCAACGAGCTGGGCGCCGCCAGCGTGTCGGGCAACGCTCCGGCCGGGGCCTGCTCCGGCCATCTGCAGGTGATCGACCTGGCGACCTGCCTGGCGAGCAACGTGGAGAAGCTGCCGATGTAGGTGCCCCACTCCGCAAATACGGTGGCATTCGGACGCCGCTGCATCCACGCTGGCTGCGTTGCTCCTGCTCGCCATAGCCTCCGGCTATGACTCGTCGTCGCGCCTTGCCAGCGCGGCGCAGCGGCGCCCTCGGTGCTCACCGTATTTGCGGAGTGGGCCACCAAGGGTCGGCGAACGATCAGAACCCGATCGTGAAGTCCAGCTCGAGACCGAAGCGCAGGCGATCGGCGAGCCGGCGGTGGTCGTTGGTCCAGGGCTCGTCGGCCCAGCTCATCCAGAGCGGCGCGATCAGCTCCAGCGGTCCCGCGTGCAGCAGCAGACCCGCGTCGGCGAGGACACCTTGCTCCAGGTCGCTGGCCGCCGCGGCGTCGGCGAAGAGCGAGAGCGGCAGCAGCGGTAACGTGTGTTGCAGGTTGAGCCCCCAGGCCGCGGCGGTCGAGGCCTGCCCGTAGTAGCCGCGCAGCGCCGGCCCCTCCTCGATGAACTGTCGCGCGCCGAGCTGGAAAACGCCCGCCCCGGGCCCGCGGTCGAGCACCAGCGGCGAGTCGAAAGCCGGATCGACGCCGCCCGCCATGTGGGTGCGGTACTGGGCTGGGATCGAATCGTCGACCAGGAACGATCCACCCCAGAGCCTGGCGCGCAGCCTGGCCCAGTCGGCCCAGCGCCAGCGGGCGCTGCCACGGGTGTGTGCCCGCAAAAAGCGCTGCTCGCCGAGACCGCCCGTGGCGCCCGCTGCCACGTGGTAGCGGAAGAAGGGCGAGCGGGCATCGCGCCAGCCCGCTTCGAGTGTCGCGACCTGGACCAGGCCTTCATCGTAGAGTCCGGGATTCAGAGCGCCGCCGCCGATGTCGGCGACTTGGTAGGCGAGATCGAGGGTGGTCGAGCGGCGCCACTCCAGGGGTGCGCGTCGCTGGGCGTGGAGCTCGACGCGACCGGCGTGGGTGTTCCAGATGCGGGACGCCGAGGCCGAGAGACGCAGCATGCGCTGGCCGAGGACGCGGTAGAAGTGCTGCCTAGCGGTCAGCTCTCCGACCAGCCGCTGGTGCCGAAAATCCCACTGCGGAGCCACCGAGAATCCTCCCCGGTGGGTCGGGATATGACCGCCGTAGAGCATCAGGCCCGGCGTCAGGCCGTTGTAGCGATTGGTGCCGATCCAGGGCAGCCAGTAGAGCTCGCGCTCGTTCATCTCCGGCTGGTCGACCAGCAGCTTGAGGCGGAAGCCGCGCGTCGATGCATGGTTGCTGCGATCGATGTCGGGCATGCGCTGGTCGGGATCGATGAGGACGCGCGCGGATCCGGATGCAGCCGGCACCAGGCGCGAGCCTTGGAAGCCGTCGACCCAGCGGCGCTCGATCTCCTCGCCGGCGGCATCGTAGAACGCGAGCTGCACCGGGCTCGCCAGCTTTCCCTGGTTGCGCAGCTCGACGCGGCCGTCGCGCAGCGGCCCGATGGCATAGTCGATCACCCCGGTGCCGGCGACACAGCCCTCGAAGAACCAGTCCAAGTTCTCGTCGACCTGGGCCTCGACGATGCGCCGGAAGGCGTCGGGACCGGGATGCTTGAACTTCCAGGTGTCGTAGTAGTCGTGCAGGATCGCCGCCATCCGGTCGTCACCCAGGTACTCGTGCAGGTAGCGCAGAACCGCCCCGGTCTTCACATAGACCATGGCGCCATAGTTGCGCAGGCGGTAGTCGACGGAGTGCAGATCGAGCGGCTGGTCGTCGCCCGGTATCGCCTGGATGGCGTAGCCCAGGTAGCCCATCACCCAGCGCAGCTGCAGGTCGTCGAGAATCCCACACTTCGACTGCAGCCTCTCGCTGAACTCGAACGCGCCGCCCTCGTGGTAGTGATCCCAGTAGCGGATGTCGGTGTAGTCGTTGAAGCCCTCGTCGAGCCAGGGATGGCGGCGCTCGTTGCTGGCCAGAATGCCGTAGAACCAGTTGTGCCCGACCTCGTGCTCGATGACCATCTCCAGGATGTCGTCGGAGGGGGCCTGCGAGATCACCGTGATATTGGGATACTCCATGCCGCCACCGGCGGAGAGGTCGCCGTCGACCGCGGTGATGTGGCCGTAGGGGTACTCGCCTATGTTGTCGCTATACCAGTCACCGGCGCGCCGCAGATAGGTGATCGAGTCCTTCCAGCGTTCGGCGTTGTCGGGCAGGAAGAAGCTCCACAGAGTGATCTCTCGCGCCCCCTCGCCGCGCGGCAGAGTGCCCTTGCGTACGATCCAGTTTGGGTCGGCGAACCAGGCGAAATCGTGTACCCGGTCCTGGTGGAAGTGCAGGGTTTTCCGCCGCCCGCTTGGTGTCTCGTCGCCCGCCTGGGCGACCTCCTCGAAGGCCTCTTCGAGCTCTTCGATCGCGTCGTCGAAGGCGTCGTCCTCGAGCGCGCAGAGCGCCGCGCCCTCGGCCGCCAGCGAGTCGAGCCAGGCGATCTCGCCGGCGCCGTCGACCAGGTCTCCGGTGGCCATGACTCGGTACTCGGCCGGCAGCGTGATGCGCACGTCGAAGCTACCGAATTCGCTGTAGAACTCGCCCATGTTGAGATAGGGCATTGGGTGCCAGCCCTCGCGGTCGTAGACCGCCGGCTTCGGATACCACTGGGTGATCTCGTAGTGCTTGCCGGTATGCCCCAGGCGCGAGAACACCTCGGGCAGCTTCACCGTGAAGGGTGTCTCGATCTGCACGGTCGAGTCCGGCGCCAGTGGCGCAGGGAGCAGCAGCTTGGCGACGTCGCTCCACTGCGGATGAGGCTCGAGCTCGGCCGCCACGCCGTCGACCTCGAAGTCGAGTCCGTCGATATGGCCGCGTGCATCGTCGTCGGCGAAGTGAAAGCGGGTTTGAAAATGCTCCAGGAACTGCCGGGCCAGCGCACTCTGGTCGTCGCGATAGGCGTTGGGCCAGAGATGGAACCAGAGGAAGTCGAGCGAGTCCGGGCTGTGGTTGGTGTAGCGGATCGTCTCGTTTGCCTCGAGGGTGTGCAATGAGTCGTCGAGCACGACATCGATCCGGTAGTCGACGCGCTGCTGGAAGTAGTCGGCGGGAAGGGGGCCGGCGAATGTGGCGCAGGCGAGGAGCGAGAGCATTTTCCGCCTGTGGTGGGAGTGAAGCGACGGGGACGTAATTCTACTACGGGACCCGCGGGCATCGGGATTCGTTCGCCTGCTCTCATGCCCGTGCCGTCACGCCAAAGACCTGCCGCACCAGCGCCAGCAGGGCGATCGCGATTCCGAAGCAGACCACGACCGTGGCGCCGGTCGGCAGGTCGCCGTAGAAGGAGACCGCGCAGCCGGCGATGCTCACCGCCACTCCCACGAGGTAGCCGATCGCCAGCCGGGCGCGCAGACCCCGCGCGAAGAGCGCACCCGCCACCGCCGGCACGATCAGGAAGATGAAGACCAGGAGCACCCCGGCAATGGCCACCGAGCTGGTGACCACGAAGCCGAAGGAGACATAGAACAGGAAGTCCCACAGCCGTACCGGGATCCCCGCGCGCTGGGCTGCCCGCCAACCCTGTCGCGAGATGGTCAGAAACTGGCGCCGAAAGAAGTAGTGGAAGAGGCCGACGCAGAGGTAGAGCAGTGCGGTGACGCCGATCTCCGGCCAGGTGACCCAGAGGATGTGACCGATCAGCAGGCTCTTCGCCTCTTCGGCGCCGTGCGGGAGCTCTTCGCCGACCAGGATGGTGCCGGCCGAGGCGACGGCGTAGACGATGCCGATGATCGCTTCCTGGGGGATCTGTGTGTTGCGGGTGCGGGTGGCGGCGAAGACCGCCGCGCCCAGAAAGGTGAAGGCCAGCCCCACCAGCTTGACGCCGAGACCGTGGGCATCGAGGCCGAAGAGCACGCCGACCATGGTGCCCAGGGCGGCGATCTGCGCCAACCCCAGATCGACGAAGATCACACCGCGCTCCAGCACGTGGATGCCGAGGTAGGCATGAAGGCCCACCAACACGATGCAGGCGGCGACGGCCGGCCCCATGAAGGTCAGAAGATCGGTCACTGCGCGCTCCACCGCTGTGTTTCGAGCTCGCCGATCAGGTGCTCGAAGAGGTCGAAGTAGCTCTTGATGTGGTCTCGAGACCCGACCGCCGCGGGTAGCTCGAGGACCGGAACGCCGGCCTTCTTCGCCACCGCCTGGGCCGCCTTGGGGTCGACGAAGTCGGAGTGGATGACCAGCGCCGCCTCCTGCTCCTTGATGGTGGAGACCAGCTCGGCCAGGTGGCGCGGCGCGGGCGGGATGCCCGGCTTCTCCTCGATCAGGCCGACCCGTCGCAGTCCCATCCAGCGCAGCAGGTACTCCCATTGCTGGTGGTAGCAGGCCACGGGGCGGCCGCGAACATGCGCGAGGCGTTGCTCCCAGCCGGCGATCCGCGCATTCAGCTCGGCTTCGAAGCGCTGCAGATTGGCGGAATATGTCGGCTCGCCCTCGGGATCCAGCAGCGACAGACGCGCGGCGATGCCGCGGGCCATGATGGCGCCGTTGCGGGGGTCGAGGGTGTAGTGGGGGTTGCCGTCGGGATGGACATCACCCGCCGACCGCGAGACCTCGCCCCGCGGTATCTCCAGAACATCGATTCCGGCCGACAGATCGAGATCGCCCCGTGTCCCCGGCATCACGTTGGGATTGCGGGCTCCTTGCAGCAGCAGCGGCAGCCAGCCGATCTCGAGCTGCAGGCCGTTGTAGGCGACCAGGTCGGCGCGGTTCAGCTGCACCATGTAGGAGGGTTTGGCGGCCACGTAGTGGGGATCCTGGTAGCCCTGTGCGATCGCGCGCACGGAAACTCTGTCTCCTCCGACGGCGCGCACCAGCGCGGCCACGTCCTGGGTGGTGGCCACGACATCGAGCTCGGCGGCACGCGCTGCCCCGGAACCGGTGAAGCCGGCCACCAGCAGCGCCAGCAACGAGCTCAGCGATCTGATCTTCGTGTGCAACGTACACATGACGTGTCTCCTCGGGCTCGATCAGCGATAGGAGTGGGCGGGGTGTGAGCCGATGGTGATGGAGTACTGGAGGCGCAGCTCATGGGAATCCTCGACGCCGTTCTCGTTCTCGTGCTCGTCGTGCTCCTCCTCGGCCGGGCGATGGGCGTAGAGCAGGCGCAGCGACTGATACTCGCTCGGCACGAAGGCGATCTGCAGCGCGCCCCCCGCGCGCAGGTCGGCGTCGTCCGACGAGGGCAGCCCCATCAGGTCGAGCCGGCCTTGCAGCCAGAACCGTCGCGACAGCTTCCAGGCGAGGGCGGAGTAGGCGCCCACCGTGGCATGGGAATCGGCGCCTGGCGCCTCCTCTCTGGCGAGCCGAATCAGCTCGCTCTGCCAGATGAGCTTCTTGCGATTGGCGCTGCGGGTCGGCGCCCACTGCAGCGTCAGATCGACGCCGCTCAGGTGGGTCCACCCGAGATCTTCGTTGCGACCCGATGACTGAGAGGCGGAGAGCTCCAGAGTGCCGCTCTCGCCCAGGTCCCACAGGTTGCGCAAACGGGTGAGATAGGCGAGATCTTCGTCGTTCGGCGAGTGAAAGAGGGTGCCCTCGCCGCCGTTGGTCAGCTGCGTGGTGAGCTCGGCGAAGTAGGGGAGCGGAGCGAGCCAGCTCAGCTCCAATCCGGCATCGCCGTGGATGTCGGCACCGACCGTGTGCTCGATGATCCACGGCGCGTCGGCGAAGAGGAAGTTGTGGAGATGCTGCGGCGCGTGCTTGCCGAAGGCCGGCTTGAGAACGCCGGCCCGGGCCCGCAGGCCGCGCGGCAGGTTCTCCAGGGTGGCGTGGCCCTCCTCGAGATCGAAGCCGTGTCCCGGCTCGAAGGCGAACACCAGGTCGGCGCGGGCGTAGGCATCGATGGCGCTGGTCATGCGGATCTCGGCTTCCTGGAGGCTCAGGCCGCGCGCCGGGGGGCCATGGTCGTGGGCGTCGTCTTCGTGCTCCTCCGCGCCCTCCTCTTCGTGCTCGCCCTCCTCGCCGCTCAGGTTGGAGGCCCGGCCCAGGAAGAGCGCGTTGACGCTGATGGCGGGGTTGAAGGCGCGGGAGATACCGGTGGCGGTGGCTGGTTGGGCGGCGGCCGACGAGGCGCCTGCCGCGAGCAACAGCATTATCGATAGATACATCATCTCAGGCTCCGAATCCCATGCCGCGCGGGCGCACGGCGCCGGTCGCGGCATGGTGGATCGATCTCGAATCGGGGCAGGCGTCGAGCGGCGCGAGCAATGGTCGGCGCCACGCTCGGCTCGCCTGCACTTGAGGGGCGAGGGAAAGCCCGCCCTAGTCGATCGGCATCAGGCCGGGGGCGATTGCTTCGGGGCGAGACGGAAGAGCGCGATGGTCGCGTGCGTGCGCCGGCATGCGTCGGGCGCGGCATCGGGCGCGGGATGAGCCGATCGACTCGACTGGTTGGCGGCGGCGACCAGCATCTGGGCGCGCGGCACCGGCGCGAAAGGGCAATGATCGTGGCCGTGATCGTCTTCGGCCGGCTCGGTCCCGGCGATCCACGGGCCGGCGCCCGATTCGGCGAATGGCGAATCCTCGTGCGCCGCGCCGCCGTGGACGATCTCGCCGTGCTCGGCGCAGTGGGTGTGCGAGATGGCGATGTAGTGGAGTGTGGGCCCGACGCTGGCCCAGACCATGAGCAGAGCCAGCAGCGTGGAGGCTGCCCGCGTTCGACTCGATCTGCGGCTGATTGATGAGGACATGGGATCGGCTACCGGCTCATCCACGGAACATCCTACGTCCTTGCCTCGTTGCCTTCCAGTGCCCTTACTCTTGTTCCATGATCTGGCCACTCTCCCCGACCTTTCGCCCCCGCCGCCACGGACCCTCACTCCGGGCTCCTCTCGTCAACCTCCGCCGCGCCGCCCTGGCCGCCGCGTTGGCGCTCGCCGCGACCCGAACGCACGCCGACTTCCCGGACGATCCCCCCAACGACCCGGACTGGGCTCGGGCGGAAGAGGCGTTTCCGGAAGGAGATTTCTGGGACCAGAGCTGGAAACACTACAGCCAGAAGACTCTCTATGCTCCCCATCTTCCCCATCCGGGTGCGCGCACCGATCTGGCCTGGAAGCGCACCACCGGGCGCTGGGACGTGCCGATCGCCATCGTCGACTCGGGCGCCTACTGGGATCGGCCCGATGTCGTGGAGAAGTTGTGGCTGAACCCCGGCGAGCTGCCGGTGCCCGAGGTCGGCGCGGCCCGCACCGTCGCGGGAGTTGGACGCTCGCGCGAGATCGCTCGTCCGCTGCCCGCCGATCGTCCGCCGTCGACCGCCGAGCTGGCCGAGCGGCTGGAAGAGATGGGAATCGAGCTGGAAGGCGTCGCCGCCGCCGCGCTCGATCCCGAAGGCGACTTCAGCGGCGGCTGGCCGCCGCTTCCCTATGCCGCCGAGCAGGCCTACCTGGCTCGGCCCCTGGGCCGGCGGTCCCGCCAGCGCGCGCCTGCCGCGGCGCGTCCCCTTCCCCCCGGTCTGTCGCTCGGCGCCCACGACGTGAACGGAGACGGTCGCTTCAACGTGCGTGACTACGACGGCGACCCACGGGTCGGCGACGTCAACGACAACGGCATCATCGATCCGCAGGATCTGATCCTGCTCTTCTCGGACGGCGTCGACGACGACGGCAACGGCTACCAAGACGATATCTCCGGGTGGGATTTCTGGGAGCGCGACAACGACGCTTACGACGACACCCGCTTCGGTCACGGCAACGGCGGGGCGCACGACTCCGCGGCCGAAGGAAACAACGCCATCGGCGGCATCGGCTCTTGCCCAGACTGCTCGGTGATTCAGCTGCGGGTGGCCGACAGTTTCATCGCCGACGGCAACGACGTGGCGCTTGCTTTCGCCTACGCCGCCGACATCGGCGCCCGGGTGATCGGTTCGTCATTGGGCGCTCTGTCGAATCCGCGGGCGGCGCGCGATGCGCTGGTCTACGCGACCGAGCAAGGAATCGTCACGGTCGCCAGCTTCGCCGACGAGAACAGCATCCACCACAATCTGCCCACCCTCTACGACCAGACCATCGCCACCAGCGCGATCGGTGCCGACAACGTCAACGTGGGTGAGGTACTGCCTTTCACCAGCTTCGAGGCCAAGAACAACTGCACCAACTATGGCGCGCGGCTGGACCTGCTGATCCCGGCGCAGTACTGCTCTTCGGAAGCGACGGCCACCGCCGCCGGTCATCTCGGTCTCTTGATCAGCTACGCCGAGGACCTGGTCGCGCGCGGTCGGCTCGATCGCTCGCTCAGCGTCAACGAGGCGAAGCAGGTGGTGCTGCAGACGGCGAACGACGTCAATCCACTGCCCTTGCCCTGGCGCTGGCCGGGCGGCCCGAGATGGGACCAAGTGCACGGCTACGGCCGGATCGACATGGAGGCCGCCCTGGCGTGTGTGGCGAACGAGACGATTCCGCCGGAGGTCGACATCGGTGCGCCCGGCTGGTTCGTGACGATCGATCCGGGCAGCGACGCCCCGCTCGAGATCGTCGGGCGGATCGCCGCCGAACGATCGTCCGGCTACCAGTACGATCTGCGCTGGGGATGGGGGGTCTGCCCGAGACGCTGGCACACCATCACCGAGTCGCCCTGGTTGGGGGCTCCGACCGAGGGCGTGCTCGGCACCTGGCGCATGCACGATCTGCGTCGCAAACGCTCGCGCGGAGTCGCCGATCGACCGAACCGTTTCGCGCTCACTCTGTGGGCGCGGGCCTGGGACGCCGGTGGAATTCTGGGCGAGGATCGGGTACAGATTTTCCTCCACGAGGACCCCGATCTGCACGTCGCGTTTCCGGTCGAGCTCGGCGCTTCCGGCGAGTCGCCGCCGCTCTTCGCCGATCTCGACGGCGACGGCGCGGATGAAATCGTGGTGGCCACGGCCGACGGCTGGGTGCACGCCCTGAACGCGGGCGGCGATGAGCTGCCCGGCTTTCCGCTGCGCACCCGCCTGCAGCCCGAGTCCGATCCCGCCGATCCCGGCAACCACCTCGACGCCGCCGCTTTCGCGTCGGGCGCCGTGCCGCCGATCCACGGCGGCGTGGAAGGCGCTGTGTCGTGCGCCGATCTCGATGCCGACGGAACGCTAGAGCTGGTGGCGGCCACGCTCGATGGCTGGGTCGAGGTGTGGGGGAGAGACGGCGCACCGCGACCCGGCTTTCCGGTGCGCACCGATCCCGAACTGTCGCGGATCCGCTCACCGTCGCGGATCATCGACGACGGGATCGGCGGGGCGCCGGTGCTTGCCGATCTGGACGGCGACGGCACGCGCGAGATTCTGGTCGGGGCCTTCGATGGACATCTCTACGCCTGGCACCACGACGGCGCCGCGATGTCGGGCTTCCCCTTGCCGGTTCTCGACGAATCCGAAGACGAGCCCACGCCATCGCGCATCATTTCGACACCGGCCGTGGGCGACCTCGACGGCGACGGCCAGGTCGAGATCGTGGTCGGCAGCAACGAGGTCTATCGCAACATCGGGCGCCTGCACGCGCTCGAGATCGATGGACAGGCGCTTCCCGGCTGGCCGGTGGAGCCGCTGGGGTTCTACGCCGATCTGCTGCGCTGGATCGGACGCGGCATTCCCAGCTCGCCGGTGCTGGCCGATGTGACCGCCGACGGCACGCTCGAAGTCGTCGTGAGCTCGATTCTGGGTCGGACCTACGTCTATGAGACCGATGGTCGCGAGATCGCCGAGACCGACGTGGCGCGCATCGGACCGTTCAGCGAGAGCCTCGATATTCCGACGCTTTCACACTTGAACAGTGTCGCGGTCGGCGACATGGACGGCGACGGGACGCTCGATGTGGCCGGTGCGGGGGCCGGATTCCGCTGGGCATTGTCGCAGCTCTTCGCCGGTTACTACGTTCCCCACGACTACCACGCCACGCTGCACGATTTGTCCACCGGGGAGTTTCATCCGCATTTTCCACGCGCCATCGACGGACACACTTTTCTGGGGAACCCGGCGCTCGCCGATCTAGACGGCGACGATCAACCCGAGATGGTGCTGGGCAGCGGCGCCTACCTGCTGCACGCCTTCGACCACCGCGGGCGGGAGCCCCAAGGCTGGCCGAAGGGGACCGGCGGCTGGGTGATCGCGGCGCCGGCGATCGGCGATCTGGATGGCGACGGCCGCTTCGACGTGGCGGCGGTGACGCGCGAGGGATGGCTCTGGGCCTGGCGCGCGAGCGGACCGGCCGGCGCCGAGAGCGCGCCCTGGCCGACCTTCCACCACGACCCGGCGCGCACCGGGAACCTGCGGGAGGCGACGCGGGTCGAGGGGCGGCGATTGTTACGTTAGGGTCCACGCAGGAGGGACTTCCTGGTTCCCGATCTCTACCGCATCCGCGCACTCCGCCTCGATGTTCTCCACCGCCCGCTCCCTGCTCTTCCGCCCCCGCGCCACCGTCGAGATTCTGGCGCCGGGCGTGCAACGGCTGCGCCTGAGCAACCGCTTTCTGCGGCCGATGGGATTCGATGTCGAGCTCTTCCTGGTCGACGAGCTCCTGGTCGACTCCGGCCACCGGCACCAGTCGTCCGAGGTTCTGGCGCTGCTCGCGGAGCGCCCGCTGCGCGCGCTCGCCCTGACCCACCACCACGAGGATCACAGCGGCAACGCCGGCTTGATCGCCGCCCGTCACGGGTGCCCGATCTACCTGGCGAGGCCGGAGCTGCGCGCCACCGAAGGCGTCGGAGGACTGCCGCTCTACCGCCGCTTCTGGTGGGGCTGGCCGGCTCCCTACCGGCCCGAGCCGATGCCTGCCGAGCTCGACACCGGCGCCCGCGCCCTGCTCGCTCTGCCGACTCCGGGGCATTCGGCGACCCACAGCGTGTTCTTCGACCCCGATTCCCGTCTCGCCCTGGTCGGCGACCTCTTTCTGTCGGAACGCCTGACGCCGGTGATGCGCCAGGAGCGGCCGGCACTGCTCGCGGCGTCGCTGCGGCGCCTGGCGAAGCTGCGGCCGCGGCGCATCGCCAACGCCCACGGCAAGGTGATCGACGATCCCGAGCCGCTTCTGCACCTCAAGGCCGATCGACTCGACGCCGCCGCCGAGCGGGTGCGCTCTCTGCACCGGGCCGGCGTGGGCGAGGCCGAGATCGTCGCCCGGGTGATCCCGGCGCCCTCGCGGCACGACCGTTTCAGCGAGTGGATGAGCCAGGGAGATTACAGCTACCGCTGCTTCGTGCGAGGCTGTCTTCACCACGACTCGACGCCAGATTCGTGACCGAGCCGTGCTTGGCTCCACGGTTCGATGCGATCCGGCTCGGCTCGGCGGCGTACGACCTGAGTCGGTCGTACGCGAGCGCCGGCGAAGTCTCCAAGCAGTCCGCTGCTCTCGAAGTACGTCGACATATCGTGACGAGAGCGCTCGGGCACTGTCCCGATCGAGTCGGTGCCGCCATGCTCGACTCTGCCCGCTGCGGCCTTGAGCTCGGCGAGGCAGAGAAGTCAGGTTCGCTTTGTGAGGCTGTGATAGAGGACTTCTCCACATTCCTCGACGACTGGGAGTGCGAAGACGATCTCCTGCTCGAGGAGGAGGAGATCGCACTTCAGCACCTGATCGACGCAATCGATCTGTTGCTGGAGATCCGTGGTGGTGAAGCCGACGAGATCGGCGAGCTGAGAAGGAGGTGTTTGAAATTGAAATCGCTTTGTGACGAGTAGGATGGCCAGTAGAACGTCGGACCGAAGGGCCTTGTGCGCGGCTGTCTTCAGCAGCCCCGACCCTCCCCCGCGCCCAGGCCATCCTCCACCCCCATCCGCCACTGAAAGAGCACCGCGGTGACCGCCGCCGCGACGTTGAGGCTGTCGATCGCTCCGAACTGGGGGATGTCGACCAGTAGATCGGCCTCCGCGCGCAGCAGGGCCGGCAGACCCTCCGCCTCGGCGCCGGCGACGAAGAGCGGTCGTGGGGGATAGGGGGCGCGGTGGTAGGGGATGCTGGCGGGGGTTTGCTGGATGGCGACGATTTGATGGTCGCCCTCGCGGGCGGCGCGCAGCAAAGCTCGGGAATCGGCGAGGGCGGTGATCGGCAGCACCTGTTCGACGCCGCGTGACGCGGCGCGCTGCAGATCTCCTCTGCCGACCAGGAAGAGCCGGCTCAGGCCTGCCGCGTCGGCGCTGCGGGCCGCCACGCCGAGGTTGACGTCGAGGCGCGGCTGGCAGAGCGCGAGGGCGGCGTGGAGGCGGCGCGGGGGCAGTGCGGGAGCGGAGGGCGGGCCTTCGCGCAGGCCGTAGGGCGGCGTGGCGGAGCGGTCGGCGGCGCGGGGATGGGACCCGTGGCGCTGCGCCATTCTGGCGGCGTCGAGCTCGCCGCCGCGAGCGCGGGCCGCCAGCCAGGCGACCCCGGGGTCGGGGTCGGCCAGCAAGGTGGGGAGGAGATCGTCGGCCGGGGCCAGGGCGCGGGCGAGGGCCGCACGCACCCGCGGATCGGCGTCCGCCGCCAGCTCCCGGCCGAGGTCGCCGTCGATGCCCTGCGCCCGAGCCAGCCCCCAGACCGCCGCGATCCGGTGATCGGTGGCCAGCAGCGTGCACAGCGCGCCGCGATCGGCCAGGTGGTCGAGGGCGGTCGGGTCGCCTGCGAGGGCGCGCTCGGCGAGCTCGGGCGAGGTCGGATCGAGCGCCGCCAGGAGCCGCAGCAGCGGTTCCGGGGGCGGCCGGTGCGCCGGTAGCGCTCGCCGGACCAGATCGGGATCGAGGGCGGCCAGACTTCCGGCGTCGCAGATCAACTCCGCCGCCCGCTCGGCGACTGCTCGATCGGGGTCGAGCAGGGCGCGCGCCAGCACCGCGGCCGGCGTCGCCGGGCCGAGGATCGCCCGCCGGACGCGGGGCGAGGGATCGTCGAGGACGCTCAGAGCCAGCTCCTCGTCGCCCGGCGACTGGGCCGCCAGCAGGCGGGCCGCGACGGCGCGCGCGCGTGAGGAATGAGCACCCGAGCGGTTGTGGGTGGTGCGCACCAGGGCGGCGCGGGTGCGCCCGACCGGCAGCTCCCAGAGGATCCGCTCGGCACGGCGCCGCGCCACGCGGCGGGGGGCCTCGAGCAGTCCGATCAACTGCTTCACCAGCGCCGCGTCGGCATGTGCCAGGAGAAAGGCGAGCGCCGCCTCGCGCCGCGCCGGATCTTCGCCGTGCAGCGCTTCGTCGAGGGCTTCGGATGGGGTGAGGTCGGACAAGGGCATGAGCGGACCCTTCGGATGTGCCGGGTGTGCCGCGCGCCGGCCCTGCGGAGAATGCTACCTGCTATGCTCCGCCCTCGCGGCCGCTCGCCCGTCGAGAGCAGCCCTCGTCGCCAATCATGGGAGTGCCTCGATGATGGAGAAACCGGCAGACCGGCGCAGCCCACGTTCCGGTGGAGTGGCGCGGCGCGCGCTCGCCGGTCTCGGCCCCACACTGCTCCTGGGCCTGGTCGGGGGCCTGTGCGCCGGTGGTCTGTTGCTGCAGAAGGAACACTACTGGGCGCTGGGGCTCGATCATCTCGCGCGGGCTCATTTTGTCGACGAGCTGAATCGCGTCGTCTTGCTGGCGGCCCTGGCCGAGCTCGCCGCCCGCGCGGCGACCCTCGTCGTGCGCTGGCTGGTCGCCGATCCCCTTCGCATCGCCGCGGTGCGCGCGGGGCTGCGCCTGTGGTTCTTCGGATCCGCGGCGCTGCTGTTGTGGATCAACCACGCCCCGTGGTTCCCGGCCTCGCGCAGCGGCCCGGGGCTCAAGTGGAACGGGATCATCCTCCTGGTCCTGGGACTGGGGGCCCTGGCCTGCGCACTGCTCTCCAGCCGTCCGCTCTGGACGCGTGTTTGCGGCGCCGTTCGCGACACGGTTCGTATGTCGCGGGTCGCCGCCGCCAGCGCGATCTCGATCGGAGCCCTCAACCTCGCCGCGCTTGGCGCTCCGGCCGCCCAGGGACCGCCGGTGATCCTGGTGTCGATGGACACCCTGCGTTGGGACTACGTGAGCGCGCTAGGAGGGCCGGAGGGCACCACGCCGAATATCGACGCTCTGGCGCGCGACGGCGTCGCTTTCCAAAACGCCATTTCGCAGGCCGCCTGGACCTTGCCCTCTCATATGTCGCTCTTCACCGGCCAGCACCCGTCGCGCCACGCGGTGGTTCACAAGTTCGCCCGACTCGACAGAACGCGCTCGGTGATGCTGGCCGAGCTGCTCGCCAACGCCGGATACCGCAGCGCTGCCTTCACCAGCGGCGGCTATGTCGGCGATGAGTTCGGATTCGCGCGCGGCTTCGACTCCTACCGGCTGATTCCGATCGGCTGGTTCCCGGTGACGATTCGCGATTGGCTGTCGAAGCGTTCGCGCGATCCCTTTTTGCTCTTTCTGCACAACTACTCGATTCACAATTACTGGGCGCCGGATGAGCTCTTCGCGAGCGAAGGAGTCGAACAGCGGCCGGGGTTGAGTGATTTCGATACAGAGATTCGCGAACTGGTCATCCGCTATCAACAGGAGCCGGTGACCGGCGATGTGCTGGGCGACGAGATCGCGCACCTGAAGGAGCGCTATCGTCTGGCGACCCGCCACCTGGATGCGCAGCTGGGCCAGGTGTTGGGCTGGCTGCGAGAGCTGGATCTCTACGATCAGAGCTTGATCGTGGTGTTCTCCGATCACGGTGAGGAGTTCGGAGAGCACGGCCACACTTTTCACCGGCAGAGCCTCTACGAGGAGATGGTGCACGTGCCCCTGGTCGTGAAGTTCCCCGCGGGGCACCACGCCGGCCGACGGGTCGAGCGCGCCGTGCAGCTTGTCGATCTCTTTCCCACCGTGCTGGCGGAGGCCGGAGTGGAAGCGCCGGATGGGGTGCAGATCGATGGGGCGGGGTTGCAGCAGCTGCTAGACCAGCCGGGTGACTGGGATCCGGACCGCGGCGCCTTCTCCGAGCTCTACTACCAGGGCTCGGCGGTGGCCCTTCGGAACGGATCGTCCAAGCTGCTCTACAAGTCGCCAGCGGACGGCGGCGCAGCGCAGCTGGAGCTCTTCGATCTCGGCAACGACCCGGGCGAGCAACAGAATCTCGCGGCGGACGACCCGGCGCTCGAATCTCGGCTCGTCGAAGAGCTGCTGCGGAGATTCCACGGCGCACGCGCGGCCAGGCTCACACGTTCGACCGGCCGCTCACCCGCCATCGATCCGGCCACCCAGCGTCGCCTGGAAGCTCTGGGCTACATGGACTGAGTCGGCATGAGCACGCAGTCGACCCCTATGCTCTGGATTGCCCTGGCCGCATGCGCCCTGGCCGGCGTGCTGTACTTCGATCTGCAGGTGTTGGCACACTGGATCGCCTCAGCGTCGGGGCATGTGCTCGATCCGGAGGTCGACGGACGATTCGGATCGTACGCGATCTCGGCGGGGTTGCACGCGCTTGCCGCATTGTTGCTGGCTCCGCTGGTCTTTGTCGGCGGACGGCGATTCGGACCCGGATCTTCGCCCAGGCCGCGCCAGGTGGTGCGCGGCACGGCGCTCGCTCTCTTTCCGCTGACCGCCGTCGGCCTGGTGACGACCATCAATGCGCGACTCCTGATCGATCGAGTCGGCATGGACCTGGCGTCGATCAGCATCAGTGTTCTCGTCATGACCCTGATCGCCATGGCGACACTTCCCCTGGCGCGCGCCGACTGGGGCAGGGCGGGGCGTGGCTTGCTGATCTTGTGGGGAATGCTGGCGCTCGCCGTACCCGTGCGCATCGCCTGCGGTCTGAATGGAGCCCCCGGCGGCTTCCACGGAACGAAGGACGAGGCACCGCCGCCCGATCTGTTGCTGGTGACCATCGACACCTTGAGCGCCGATCACCTGGGTTGCTACGGCGCCGCCCACGGTGCCACTCCCACCCTGGACAGTCTGGCGACCGCCGGAGTGGTATTCGAGAACGCCTACGCGCAGATTCCGATCACCCTGCCGGCGCATACCACGCTTCTCACCGGCACCCGGCCCCTCACTCATGGCATCGACTACAACGGTTTCCGCCGCCTGGGCGAGCGACTCGACACACTGGCCGAGATGCTGCGCAACGAGGGCCTGGCCTGCGCCGCCTTCGTCAGCGCCGCGCCGCTCGAATCACGCTACGGTCTCGATCGCGGCTTCGAGCTCTACCACGATCGCTTCCGCGGAGAACGACGCGCTTCGTGGCGACGAGCTCTGCTGACCGGGGTTTGCGCGCGGATGCTCACGGTCCAGGTGTTGCTGGACCGCATCGGGCTGGCGCCCAAGGCGCTCTTGGAGCGCTCGGCGCGGACCACGATCCACGAGGTGGGTGCATGGCTGGAGGGAGGCGGCGGAGCGCGCTTCGCGTGGGTGCACCTCTTCGATCCTCACGCGCCGCATACGCCGCCGGCCGATCTGGCGCCCCGATTCCGGTCGGAGATCGCGGGGAATGCGATCGAGGAGGCGGCAGAGGGCGGCGATTCGCCTCCGCTGCGGAGGTCGAGCGAGGACCCCTCGGGCTTCGACGCCGATCTCTACGTGGCGGAGGTCGCCGCCGTCGATCGCGCGCTCGGCGCACTCTTCGCGAGCTGGCGACAGACCGCCGGTGGACGTTCGAGCATCGTCACGGTGGTCGCCGACCACGGCGAGCACCTGGGCGAGCACGGCTACTACGGCCACTCGCAGTCGCTCTTCGAACCGGCGCTGCGCATCCCCTGGATCGTCTCGGCGCCGGGGACGGTGCCCGCCGGGCGGCGCGTCGCGCAACCGGTGCAGCAACTCGATTTCCTGCCCACCCTGCTCGAGCTGCTGGGGCTGCCCGCCCATCCCTCCGCGGAGGGACGCTCGCTGGCGCCGCTGATGGACGGCGGGGCGATCGCCGATCTGCCGATCCTGTTGCAGGCGCAGGGTCCCGATGGCCGGCGCCTGGGTGTTCGGCACGGGCGTTGGAAGCTGATCGCCGATTGGCCGAAGGAGCACGACGAGCCGGTCGCCCTCTGGCTCTACGATCTCGTGAACGATCCCAGCGAGCTGAGGAATCAGGGCCGCGCACGGCCGGAGCGGACCGAGGAGATGTTGGCCGGGCTGCGCCTGATGCTCGGGAATGCCGCGCCTGTGGTCGCTGCCTCGGAGGAGCTGGCGGTCGATCCCGAAGAGCTCAGGAAGCTCGAGGCGCTCGGCTATGTGCAGTAGCGATCGGTGTCCGCGATGAGGGCATTGCGCTCCTTCTTCATGCGTCGCTGGCTCGGAATGCTGTTGCGAGCGCCGCTGGGGCCGGCCGAGGCCCCTTCGGTGGCCCGTGCGGTGGCTCAAGCATGGGCTCCCTGGCGCCGCCACGCCGCGCTCAGCGACGATCCCTCCGATCTGTCGCGCGTGAGTCGCCTGCTCTGGTCCTCGGCGGTGCTACTGGTGCTGCTCTACCGGGAGATCGAGCGCCGCCACGACTCCCAACGTGCCGGCGCGGCGGTCACCACCATCGTGCACTCTTTCTCACGCCGCGCCGCCGCGCTCCTGTTGCCCGGCCCGCCGGTGCCATCGGGTGATCCCTGGCGGCTCTTCAAGCGTCGCCTGATGGCGCTCAACAACCGTCTCGCCCCGGCGATCCGCGGCGACGTGGTGCGCGACGATGCGGCCGGATTTCGCTGGGACGTCCACACCTGCCGCCTGGCCCGGGTCTGCCGCGCTCTCGATGCACCCGAGGTGGGCGCGATCTACTGCGCCTTCGACGACATTTTCTTCGCTTCGTACGATCCGCGCATTGGTCTGCACCGGGCCGGGACCATCGCCCGCGGTGATCGCATTTGTGACTTTGCGTACTCGTGGCGTGCGGACGGGCGATGACGGGGGGCTTGCCGTCTACTGACTCAAAGTATGTTGCTGGAAAAAGGCCCAGGCCTCGTCCACGTAGACGATGTCCTGGTTTTTCCAGCCGTTGAGCAGGCGCCAGAGCCAGCTGAACTGGGTCGGCCCGGGCCAGGCGTGGCCGCCGCCGGCGACATCGTAGAAGGCGATCTCGGTGCCTTCGGCGCCGCCGCCGAAGAGGTAGCGGATCACGGTGCTGTGGTCGCCCGGGACCAGGTTCGGCAGCGGCTCGACCGTGGGGCCCGGATCGACGCCGAGGAACTCGGCCCAGAGCCGGACGGTGTCGTGGGCCGAGAGCACGGTCCCGCGGCTGAAGGCGATCTCGCCTCCCTCGTAGGGCACGATCGGATCGTCATCGCCGGCGCAGAGCATGATCGAGATCGGCTGCTGCGGCGCGCCGCAGTCGTTGACCGCCGCCGCGTAGCCCGCCGCTCCCGCCACCGCGGCGATCCGGTCCGAGAGCTCGGTGGCCAGGCGCAGGCTCATCATCGATCCGTTCGACATGCCGGCGGCGTAGATCCGCTCGGGGTCGATGTCGAAGTAGAGCGAGGCCCGGTCGATGATCGCGGAGACGAAGCCGACATCGTCGGAGTCGGGCAGATCGGACAGGTCGCCGCGACAGTCGTGCCAGTGGTCGTCGACGCCCTCGGGATAGACGACGATGAACTTGTCGCGATCGGCGAGCTCGTTCCAGCGCAGCTCGCATGTGAACTCCATGGCGCTATCGCTGTCTCCGCCGCCGCCATGGAGCTGGATCACCAGCGGCACGGGAGCCGCCGGCAACCCATCGGGCACATAGTACTGACCGGTGCGCAGCACGCCGTCGAACCAGAACGATGCCTGCTTGGGAGCCGCCGCCGCGGCGCGGGAGCAGGCGAGGGCCCCGCAAAGCAGGGCAATGATGGCGAGGCGCTTGGATGTCATGCCGAGATCTCCTGGGCGGGTGTCGATTCGAAGGTCCCCCTCTATCGATAACATGCCCCGGTAGCTCGGTTCTTCAGCTCGTTCTATCATGCCCGATAAGTCAACAGACATCGAGGATGCGCCGATTGCCGGCCCAACCGCCTCAGCAGAAAGGACGACACCGAGATGGCAAACGATTTCCAGCGAGCGCTCGAGGTAGGACGTCCCCCGAATATCGTCCGCCTTTTTCCCAATTCACAGGCACTGGTCGTGAGCGGCAAGGCGATCGACCGCGCCATGTTGGCCAAGGGCAAGGCGTTGACCATCGCCGCCAACGCCCGCAGCTATTTCGCGGTGCGCGGCGCGCTGCTGGCCGCCCAGAAGGCCAATGCCGGCATCATCGTCGAGATCGCCAAGTCGGAAGGCGGGGCCAACGCCTACTGCGCGATCAACTACTGGAACATGGCGCGCACCGTCGACGCGCTCTGCAACGAGCTCGGCATCACCGTGCCGGTCGCGATCCACGCCGACCACTACGGCATCAAGGGTCCCGGCGACATCCGCATCGCCAAGACCGAGATTCCGTCGATGTTCGACGCCGGGATCACCTCGATCGCGATCGACGCCAGCCACATGCCCGACGACGAGAATCTGCTGGCCAGCCTGGCGCTGGCGCCGCTGGTGCCCTCCTGGGCATCGCTCGAGACCGAGGTCGGCGAGATCAAGGGCGAGGCCGGTCTGTCGACGGTCGAGGAGGCGATGTTCCTGATCCAGGGGCTCAACGCCCACGGTGTTTCGCCCGACTGGATCGCCCTCAACAACGGCTCGGCCCACGGCATCCAGGCCAGCGCCCAGGGGATCCAGGTCGACCTGACGGCGGCCATTCACGAGACGCTGACTCCCTACGCGGTGTCGGGTGCCCAGCACGGGACTTCGGGCAACTCTTCGGAGCGGCTGCGCACGGTGGCGGCCAGCACGCGGACCACCAAGGCCAACGTGGCGACCGCCCTGCAGATGGTGTCGTGGGGGGTGAAGGTGAACGACTACGGCAACGCCGATCTCGACGAGGAGGGCGCCTTCATCAAGGTGGCCGGGCAGGGAATGAGCGAGGAGATGTGGGCGGAGATCGTCGCCTACGCCGAGGCCCAGGGCATCAAGGCCGGCAACTACAAGAAGCTGAATCTGCCCTTCGAGAACAAGCTGCTCGGGCAGAGCGCCGAGGTCCGGGAGCGCATGACCGGCGCCGTCGCCGACTTCGTTTACAACCTGCTCGCCAACGTCTTCAACGCCTGCGACACCGCGCCGCTGGCGATCGACGCAATTCTCCAGGCCGGCTCCCACGACCTGGGGGCGAAGGCGGCGGCGATCGAGGATCCGGCGGAGTGGACCGAGGCGAGGATTCACGAGAAGGCGGCGCTGATCTGCTCCGACAAGGGTCCCGAAGGGGACTGGGACGACTGACGGGGGCTAGCTCCGGCGGTTGGGCTCGGCCGGCTCCAGCTCGACTTCGTCGCCGCGCTCGAGGCCGAAGGCGGCGCGCGCACAGCCGTCGCGGAGCGCCAGCTCCAGGCGCTGGTCGCTGTCGATCAGCGCCAGCGGTTGGTCGGCGGCGGCCGCGGCGTAGTGGTCGCGAAGCGGAAACTCGATGCCCCGGCAGCGGGCGACGATGCCGGGATCGACCAGCTCGGCCGGGATCGTGGTGATCGCGTTGCCGAAGCGGTCGAAGAGCTCGATCCGGCCCAGCACGCGGCCCCCTTCGCGCAGCGCCGGCGCGCTTCTCAGGCGCGGCTCGATCGAGGTCGCCCGGCCGATGCTGGAAGGCGCGAGGCCGCGCGCCAGGTGGGCCGCCACCGGCGCGAAGACCGCCAGGCCGTCGAAGCTCGTGTGGGCGTGCCACCACCGGGTGCGGCGGTGGATGCGCAGCGCGCGCTCCAGCGGCAGCCGCTCGAGGATCCGATCGAAGACCCCGTTGTCGGGGCCCACGAACCACTGCCCCGCCGCCCCCACCAGGAGGGCGTGGCGCCGCGATCCGACCCCGGGATCGACCACGGTCACGTGAATCGTTCCGGCCGGGAACTCGGCGGCGGCGCGGGCCAGGCACCAGGCCGCGGCACGGATGTCCTGGGGTGGGATCTCGTGGCTCAGATCGACCAGCGCCGCATCGTTGCAGATCGACAAGATGCGGCCTTTCATGGCCCCCACATAACCGTCCTGGGTTCCGAAATCGGTGGTCAGAGTGATGATCGGGGGCATCGTGGCCGCCAGCGCGGGAGATTCGAGTCGATGATCGAGAAAGTGGCGAAGAGCGACGCCGAGTGGCGCGCCGAGCTGACGCCCGAGCAGTATCACGTCATGCGCGAAAAGGGAACCGAGCGGCCCTTCAGCGGTGCCTACTGGCGAACCAATATGTGCGGGACCTACCGCTGCGCCGGCTGCGGTCTCGAGCTCTTTCGATCCGAGGCGAAGTTTGACGCCGGCTGTGGCTGGCCGAGCTTTTTCGAGGCGCTGAACGGGGCCCACCTGGTCGAGACGGTCGACCGCACGCACGGAATGGTGCGCACCGAGGTCTGCTGCGCCGGATGCGGCGCACACCTCGGTCATCTCTTTCACGACGGGCCGGCCCCGACCGGTCTGCGCTACTGCATCAACTCGGTCTGTCTCGACCTGGTCAGCCCCGAGTCTCCACTGGTTCGTAGGAGTCCAGCCGCAAGGTGAAGGTGCCGCGGCCGCGGGTGAGGTCGCGTAGATCGGTGCTGTAGCCGAAGACCCGCGCCAGCGGCACCAGCGCCGACGCGATGTCGGCCTCGGCGCGCGACTCGACCCCGAGGATCTCGCCCTGGCGCGCGCTGATGTCTTTGAGCACCGCGCCGGTGCACTCGGGCGGGATGGTGATCTCGAGCGCCATGATCGGTTCCAGCAGGGTCGGCGACGCGGAGCGCAGGGCTTCGCCGTGGGCGCGCGCCGCCGACGACTGGATCGCCACCGCCGAGATTTCTTCGCCCTGGGTGGTAACGTCGACCAGGGTGACGACCACGTCGATCAAGGGATAGCCGGCCAGCGGTCCGGTGGTCGATGCGTCGTGCAGCAGTTGCACGGCGTCGGCCAGAATCGCCTTGGGGATCGCGCGCTCCGGTGGCAGCGTGTGGCGGACCTCGATGCCGGCGCCGCGTTCGCTCGGCTCGACACGCACCACCGCGCGCGCCGAGAGCCGGGCGCCGCCGACCTGGCGGTGGAACACGTCTTCGTGCTCGGCGGTGGCGGTGACCGACTCGCGGTAGGCGACCTGCGGATTCCCCTTGCGCACCTCGAGCGCGCGCTCGTCGCGCAACCGTTGCACGATCACGTCGAGATGCAGCTCGCCCATGCCGCCGATCAGGGTCTGTCCGGTCTCCTCGTCGAGCGACACCTGGAAGGTCGGGTCTTCGCGCGCGAATTGTGCCAGCGCGTCCTCCAGCGGCTTCTGGTCGGCGGCGCTGCGCGCTTCGACCACCGCGCGGATCACCGGCTCCGGGAAGCGCATTCCCTCGAGAGCGACCGGTCGTTGCTTGTCGCAGAGGGTCTCGCCGGTGGTGGTGTTCTTCAGTCCGATCAGCGCCACGATGTCGCCGGCGCGGGCGACATCGATTTGGCGCGAGCGGTTGGAGTGCATGCGCAGGATCCGGCCGATCCGTTCGTCCGAGCCGCTCACGGCGTTGCGCACCACGGCGCCGCGCTCGATGCGGCCGGAGTAGATGCGCGCGTAGCACAAGGTCTGGTAGGCGTCCTGAGCCATCACCTTGAAGACCAGCGCCGCCAGCTTCGGGTCGCCGTGGCGCACCTCGAGCGGGGCGCCCGAATCGGGGTCGATTCCCGACATGGCGGCGACTTCGTGGGGCGCCGGCAACAGGTCGACCACCGCATCCAGGAGCGGCTGCACGCCGCGGTTCTTGAGCGACGATCCGCACAGCACTGGAAATACTTCCAGCAACAGAGTTTTGCGGCGCAACGCGGCGACGATCCGCTCGGGGGCGATCGGCTCGCCGTCGAAGTGCAAATCGAGCAGCTCTTCGTCGGCTTCGGCGCAGATCGCGATCAGCTCTTCGCGCATTTCGGCCGCGCGCTCCGCCAGCTCGATCGGAATCGAGGTCACCCGCACCTCTTCGCCCTGCGTGCCCTCATCCCAGACCAGCGCCCGATTGCCGATCAGATCGATCACGCCGGCGAAGTCGTTTTCGGCGCCGATCGGGATCTGGATCGGCACCGGCCTGGTGCCGAGCTTCTCGCGCATATGTCGCAGCACGCGCTCGAAGTCGGCTCCGATGCGGTCCATCTTGTTGACGAAGGAGACGCGCGGCACCCGGTAGCGGTCGGCCTGGCGCCACACCACCTCCGACTGCGGCTCTACCCCGCCGACCGCGCAGAACACCGCCACCGCGCCGTCGAGCACGCGCATGCTGCGCTCCACCTCCACGGTGAAATCGACGTGCCCGGGGGTGTCGATGATGTTGATGGCGTGGCCGCGCCATTCGACCCGGGTGCAGGCCGAGGTGATGGTGATGCCGCGGCTGCGCTCCTGCTCCATCCAGTCCATCGTCGCGGCGCCGTCGTCGACCTCGCCCAGCCGATGGGTGACCCCGGCGTAGAAGAGGATGCGCTCGGTGGTCGTGGTCTTGCCGGCGTCGATGTGGGCGGCGATGCCGATGTTGCGCAGCTTCGGGGCGGAGTCGGACATGACCCCTCAGCCTAGCATGAGAGAGCCCCCGCCGAGCGCGGGTCGCGGGCGCGGCGGGGGCTGGTTTTGAACGGACTCTTCTGCAGCTACAACACGCCCCTGACCATCTCCTCGATCACGCCTTCCTCGAGCTCCTCGAGCTCGTAGCTGACGTTGACGATCGGCTTGTTGGCCTTGAGGATTCGCTGCAGCGCGATCGGCGTACCCTCGACCACCACATCGGCTGGAGTGTCGTTGATGGTCTTCTCCAGGTCGCGGATCTGGGCGTCGCCGTAGCCCATCGCGGGCAGGATCGCGGCGGCGTTCGGATAGGCGTCGTAGGTCGCCTTGATGGTGCCGGCGGCGTAGGGGCGGGCGTCGACGATCTCGGCCGCGCCGGCGTCCTTGGCGGCGAACCAACCGGCGCCGTAGGTCATGCCGCCGTGCGTGAGGGTCGGGCCGTCCTCGACCACCAGCGCGCGCTTGCCCTCGATCAGCTCGGGCTTCTCGGCGGTGATGACCGACGCGCAACGCAGCACGCGGGCCTTCGGGTTGTAGCGTTCGCAGTTGGCGACGACTTCTTCGACCTTTTCCGGATCGGCGCGGCGCACCTTGTTGACGATCAACAGATCGGCCATCAGGAAGTTGACCATGCCCGGGAAGTAGCTGAGCTCGTGCCCGGCGCGGTGGGGATCGACCAAGGTGATGTGCAGGTCGGGCTTGATGAAGGGTGTATCGTTGTTGCCGCCGTCCCACAAGATGACGTCGGCCTCCTTCTCCGCCTCGCGCAGGATGCGCTCGTAGTCGACGCCCGCGTAGACCACGAAACCGTTGTTGATGTGCGGCTCGTACTCCTCGCGCTCTTCGATGGTGCACTTGTGCGTCACCAGGTCGTCGTAGCTGGCGAAGCGCTGGCAGGCTTGCTGCACCAGGTCGCCGTAGGGCATCGGGTGGCGGATCGCCACCACGCGCTTGCCCAGCTTCTTGAACAGGCGGCTGAGGTAGCGCGAGGTCTGGGATTTGCCCACGCCGGTGCGCACCGCGGTCACCGCGACCACTGGCTTGGTCGAAGGCACCATGGTCTTGCGCGCCGAGAAGAGCACGAAATGGGCGCCGGCCGCCGCCACCTTGCTGGCCTGCTCCATCACGTGTGCATGCGACACATCCGAGTAGGAGAACCATACGCCTTGGGCGCCGGTCTCTTGAATCAATGTCTCCAGCTCGTCTTCGGCGTGGATCGGGATCCCGTCGGGGTAGCCCGGGCCGGCCAGCTCAGCGGGATAGACCCGCCCGTGGATGTTGGGGATCTGGGTGGCGGTGAAGGCCACGACCCGATAATCGTCGTTGCCGCGGAACAGCGTGTTGAAGTTGTGGAAGTCGCGACCCGCGGCTCCCATGATGATGATCTTTTTCATGCAAAGGACTCCGAGTGAGGACACGACCCTCAACGGGGGCATGCGGGGTGTGAGCAGATGCCTCGCCCGGTGGATCGGTGGTTCAGCAAACCTCAAGGATTACCGAAATGGGCGCGGGGGTCAATCTTGGGGGGCGGGCCTGACGTTTCGGCGCACCGGCGTTCCCGGGTCCAGGTCCGACCCCGACCCCGACCCCGCGCCCGATTCCGGGTGGCGGCGATGGGCGGACCGAATGGCTGATGGTTTTACGCTACCGGCATGGAATCCGACCGCGGCGGCACGGGATGTGCGTGGCGGCTCGTCTTGCATCGGCCGATTCTCTGGTCGGGAGCAGATCCCTGAAGGGAGAGCGGTATGAATGGCCATGGGAAACAGTGCCTGCCGGCGCTGCTGTTGAGCTCGGCGGCGGCGGCCGGGGTGGTGCGCGTTCCGCTCGACTTCGCCAGGATCCAGAACGCGATCGACGCCGCCTCGACCGGAGATACCGTGCTGGTCGCGCCCGGTCGCTACCCCGAGATCCTCACCTTTCGCGGCAAGGCGATCACTGTTACCGGGCGCGATCCGCTCGATCCCGACGTGGTCGCCTCCACCATCGTCGATGCCTCCGGCGCCTACTGCGCGGACACCTGTAGTGTGGTCCGTTTCAGCGCGGGGGAGGGGCCCGGCTCCGTGTTGGCGGGGCTCACGCTGACCGGCGGCCGCGGCGTGACCACCGAGATCGGCTTCCACGGGCAAAGGAGCACGGTCGGAGGCGGGATCTACTGCCGCGGGAGCTCGCCCACGCTCGTCGCTTGCGAGCTGCGAGAGAACCGGGCCACGGGTCTTGACGGAGAGGGCGGCGGTGTCTACGCCGACGACGCTTCCCCGCGATTGCTGCGCTGCGTGATCGAGGACAACTGGGCCCAGCGCCAGGGTGGGGGGCTGGTGTTCTATGGGGGGAAGACATCGCTTCGTGGCTGCACGATACGCGGGAATCGGGCCGACGATCTGGGCGGT
>CAZBBK010000024.1:0-71117 GCA_964490075.1 uncultured Gemmatimonadota bacterium
CCGGCGGATTGGCCTGGCCTGACTGGATCATCCCTGAGCAGGGGCTCCAGCCAGGATGGGAAAAACGGTACCGGGCATGGGGCGGGATGAGCGGCGTTCCGGGCGCTCTCCGCGTAGAGAGGCGCCAGATCGAAACGTCAGCGTCAGCCCCCGCCCGCCCCGGCGAAGTGCGCCACACGGGTATCGTACTCGGGCTGCTCGCGGCGCTTGCGCGCCCGCTTGTGGTAGGCGTGCAGGCCGAGCACCAGCCGCGCCACGATGTCGCTCTGGCGGAACTCGCGCTCCTGTGGATCGGCGCCGGCCGTGACCTCGCGGCAGAGCTCCAGATGGCGGCGAATCGCCTCGCCCACGCGCTGGAAGCCGCGCGCCTCGAGATCGTAGAAACTGGCCAGCGCCGCGGCGCTGCGCACATCGTCGTCGCGCAGGAAGTCGGCCGGATCGTGCAGCTCGCAGCGGTAGCTGAAGCCGACTCCGCGGAGCCGCTTCGACCCCAGCTCCAGGAGGGAGCGGCTCACCGACTCGCTCTCGCGCGCCGAGCGGCTGGCCACCGCGTGGGTCAGGGCACGGCCGAAAGGCTTGCGCCAGGCCGGCATCCGGGGAGTCGCCTGGTCGATCCCCGGCAGACAGGGCGGCTCCTGCTTGAGCACCAGCGCCAGATCGCGATGCAGCTGTTCGTCGCGGCGCCGCGGCGCGCTGAGCACCATCTGCCGCTGGGTTCCCGCTGCGTCGCCGGCGAAGAGGCGCTGGTCGAGCATCTCGGAGCCGAATTCGCGCAGATTGCCGACCGTGGCGCGGCCGTGCTGGTAGACCGTGGGCGGACGGGTGCCGCGCAGGAAGAAGGCCTTGATCCGGTCGAAGAAGACCCGGCGCCGCGCGTCCTGGTAGACCTCGTACGAGCCGACCTGGACCACGTGCAGCTGATAGCCGGCGTCGGCGATGTAGTGCCAGGCGTTGCCCTGGAACTCGTGGCGCAGCCACTCGCCGCCGGGCCCGCCCCAGAGCTCCGCCAACGACGCCAGGTCGGTGAAGACTTGGGCCTGGTCGGCCCCGTAGGTCGCGGTGCCGGGTGGGACGGCGAAGAGCCAGGGCTGGCGGCGCAGGATCTCCGGATCCCGGGTCTTGGCGGCACGCACCAGCTGGCAGTGGGCATGAGCCTGGCTCGAGGGGCCCGATGCGTTTCCCATCAGGAGAATGGCGGGGTCGTACGGGAGCGGCGCCCGGGTCGCGGGATCGAGTCGCACGCGGCGTCTCGAATCGTGCAGATGGCGATCCTGGTTGCGCCGATCCTCATCCGGATGGCGCGCGCCCTCGGCCCATGCCTCGCCAGCGCGCCGCGGGCCTTCCGGGGCGATGTCGATGCCCCAGATGCGGGCTTGCGGGTTGAGCATCAGCCACTCTTTGAAGGCCCAGGCATCGAAATGCTCGGGGCTCGGAAAGCGGCCGCGGAAAAGCGCTCGGATCTCCATCTCGCGATGATCCGCCGCCTGCCGGTAGACCCAGTTCCGGAACGCCGCCAGATCTTGCTCGCTCGCCGGCGGCAGCATACGCTCCAGGCGCGTTCCCTCGGAGCGCCGCAGGGCGGCCTCGGCCAGCCAGCCATGTACTTCGACACCGAACGCAAAGGCGTTCGGCGCCGCGAGGGGCACGAAGACCAACAGGATGACGAGGAGGAGCAGGGCTCGGATCCGGCGCATCGGCTTCACCACGGGGAGCGAAGACCCATAGCCGCGATGCACATCGGAACGGGACGGCGCAAAGGCGCACGCGGAAGCTTGGGCCCGGGGGGACGATATGTTGTTGTCCTATTGTTACCCAATTCGGCCTCTTCGCTCCACATCTACGCCGACCTCAGGGTCTCGCTCGGAGGACACGGTGCGTCTCTTGGCGATCAGCGATCTACACCTCTCGTACTCGGAGAACCGAGATCTGCTCCGGGCACTGCCGCGTCATGCCGAAGATTGGCTGGCGGTGGCCGGTGACCTGGCCGCCGGCCAGAGCGACCTGCTGTGGGGGCTGGAATGCCTGCTGGAGCGTTTTGCGCGGGTCATCTGGGTGCCGGGAAACCACGAGCTCTGGTCCTCCGAAGGCCGCTCCGGTCCCGATCGCTACTCCGCGCTGGTCGCTCTCTGCCGCGAGCGCGGCGTGCTGACGCCCGAGGACCCCTTTCCGATCTGGGAAGGACCCGGTGGACCGGCTCTGATCGCGCCGCTCTTCGCCCTCTACGACCACAGCTTCCGCCCGCCGCACGTGGCGCGCGAACGGGTGCGGCGCTGGGCTCGGCGCGCCGGCCTCGGGCCGGTCGACGCGCGGGCGATCGACCCGGCGCCCCATGCGAGCGTCGACGAATGGTGCGCGGAGCGGGTGCGATACTCGGAGCGGCGTCTGCTGGCGGCGGGAGCGGCGACCGCCGACCCGCCGCCGCGCAGCGTGCTGATCAACCATCATCCCTTGCGCGCCGACCTGGTCCGGCTGGTGCGGATCTTCCGCTTCGGCCCCTGGTGCGGCACCACGCGCACCGCAGACTGGCCGTGGCGCTTCGCCGCCTCGGTGGTGGTCTCCGGCCATCTGCACATGCCCGCGACGGAGTGGCGCCGGGGCGTGCGCTTCGAAGAGGTGTCGCACGGCTATCCCCACGAGCGCGCCGGGCGCTCCTCCGCCGAGCTCGATCTGCGGGAGATCCTGCCCGGCCCGGGGCCCAAAGAGGCGCACCCGGCCCCTCACTGGCGGCGCTGAGCCGCCCACCAGTCGGAGCTCGGCCCCCCGAAAATCCCCTGGTCCGCGCGCCCCTCCCCGCGCGCCGGTCCCCCGGCATCACCGAGCCGCGCGTCGTGGTCCCCGCCGTCCACCGCCGGAGAGGCGTCGTCCAGCACGAAACCGTCGATGCCGTCGAGAGCCAGCGCCCAGGCGGAGCGCGCGCCGCCGAGCCCGTCCGCCTCGACCAGGCCGCGCCGCGGGTCGACGAAGAGCGGATCCAGGCCGGTTCGATTGGTCTCGTCGAGCGCCACGTTGGCGGGCTCCGAAGGATGCTGGATCAGGTTGTAGCGCAGCTCGATCCGGGCTTCGGGGCGCGGCGAGCCCTGCACGTGGATCGCTTCGCGCTGCGCGTGCTTCGGGTCCCGGCCGTTCATGTGAAAGATGTTGTTGCGCACGTCCGCCAGGGCCGCCACCAGGCGGCATTCGCGCTCCTTCGCCACCAGCTCGGCGGGACGGACCAGCAATCCCGCCGCGTCGTTGGCCAGGAAGAGGTTGTTGTAGATCGCGGTCGCCTCGCTTCCGCGCTGGCCGTCGAGCACCAGCCCGTGTCCGCCCAGCCTCCCCAGTCCGATCGGATGATCGATCGAGAAGGCGCCCGCGAAGAGGTTGTTGTGTACCCGCACCGCGCCGGGGAGCTGCAGGTGCAGCTGCGCCCGATGCGACCTCAATAAGACATTGTGGACGATCTCGAGATCCTGGCCCTCGGTCACGTGCACCCCCTCGGTGCCGCAACGGGCGATCAGGCAGTGCTCGATCCGCCCACTGGAGCGATGCAGCTCGATGGCGTTGCCACCCAGTCCCAGGAAGGCGCAGCGGCGCACCAGGATCCGGGAAGGTGCCTGGGCCAGACGAGCCGGATCGAGCGCATTCCAGCGCGTATCGCAGCCGCGGGTCTGAGCCGAGACACCGGCCTTGATGCCCACCAGGAGCGATTCAAAGGTGCAGTCGTTGACGCTGATTCGAGATTCGACGGCATCGCCGGCGGTCCAGGCGTTGAGCAGATGGATGCCGATCGACGAGTCTTCGCGACCTCGGAAGTCGATCCCGGAGACCGAGAGCTCGAAGGGAAGTGCCTGGCGATTGTCGATCTCGAGGATGCCCGCCCCATCCTCGCCCGGGGCCCAGCGCGCCGGCTCATCGCCGGCCGCGACCAGAGTGAGGCGCGAGAGACGGGCCGCATCGATCCGCAGCGATTCGCGGAACGAGCCATCGAGGGCGAGGGTGTCGCCGGCGGCGCAGGTCGCGATCACCTCGCGCAGCGAGGATCGATCGCCCGACACCTCGATGGTGGTGCCGGACGCCGGGTGCAGGGCGGCCGCCGCCAGGGTGCAGAGAAGGGTCTTGGCGTCCATGATCGGCGACCTCCGAAGGTCGAAAAGAGAGAGCAGGTCTATCTCTTTCAGGATCGGCCGATCGGCGCCTTGGATTCAGCTCCTCGAGTACCTCAATGCGACGCCAGCACCTCCTCGATGCTGCCGAAGGGGGCGGGTTGGTGCTGGTCGAAGTCGATCAGGCCGCCCGGAGTGGTGACGAAGGTCGCCCGGTAGCGGTGGTCCGCCGATTGCACCCGCACCATCTTCTCGCCGCCGTGGAAAGCCCAGTGTTCGCCGCGGCTGCCGAAATGCTCGATCGGGACTCCTTGGCGGGTCTTGATATGCCACTGCTCCGACTCGATGTCCCAGGTGCGATCGACCACGAACTCGATCACCTGCCAGAAGCTCCCCGAAGGCAGCACCCCCTGGTCCACGTTGAGCCCGGAATCGTTCGGCAGCCCGAAGGCCATGCAGTGCGGAAAGCTGCGGGCGACGTGCATCAGGTCGCCCTCGCGCCCGCGTTCGTGGTGCAGAGTGGTGACCACGTTGCGCGCCAGGCTGAAGGCGTCGGAATCGTCCATCGGGTAGTGGGCGGCCGAGGAGAGCACCTCGCCGAGCTGGTCGGCGCCGGCCGAGAAGCCGACGGTGAGCAGCCCGCGCGCCTGGCGCTCGTGGAGGATCCGGCCGAAGCGCCCCGGTTCGGAGCCGAAGCGGGCGCCCAGCGCCTTGTAGCGGCGCAGCCCCAGCTCGCTGCTGCCGCCCGCCAGCAGCACCACCTGCGAGCTGTAGAGCAGGTGCCAGAAGCGATCGACGTCGTCGGGGCCGAGCCCGCTGGACCAGTAGAAAGGCACCAGCTCGAGGCCGTGCTGCGCGAAGCGGTTGAAGTACCAGTCGAAGGTCCCGGTCTCGTAGCGCTGGCGATCGTACTCGTCGCCGCCGTTCACGGTCTGCGACATCGGCAAGAGCAGGATGCGCTTGTTCTCGGTGCCCTGCAGCGCCCGTTCGATGATCAGATCATCGTGGATATGGCGGCAGCGATTGTGCGAGCTGTAGATCAGGCAGGTGCCCCGCATGGTCGTCTCCGGCGATGGTAGATGAAGGGATGAGCGGGGGATTATGACTGAAATTGCGGGTTCTGGACAGATGTGGTTGCCGTCGCGGTATTTCGACCTGGCGCCTCTCCGCGCAGCGAGCGCCCGGAACGCTTCCCATCCTGCCCCGACGCCCGCCCATGTCCGACTCCCCGCCACAGCGGGCGAGGGCAGGCCATGTCGTACATCGGCCGCTCCATGTGTAGAGGTCCGCCACATCGAAACCTCGGATCCCGGAAAGCCGGAATCCACACCCGCGTGAGAACCCCCTTCCACGGGCGCCCCCCTCGTTCCGGCGCCGTGGCATCAGCGCCGGAATCCGGTCGTAACTCGCGACTCCGATCGAGGAGCCGAAAGTTGGGGCCAGATTCTGGTCACAACTCACGACTCTCGATCGAGAGTCGCGAGGTACGACGCGAATACGGTCGTGGCTCCGGGTTCATCGCGATGAGAGGCGAGTTGTGACGGATATACGGTCGTAGCTCCGCACTCTCGACCGAGAGTGGCGAGTCTTGTCGCGAAAAGGCGTCATGGCTCGCGGCTCCGGGCGCGGAGCCGGGCTTTGTGTCGGGGCCGGCCGCGGGGGCGGAGACGGCAACGACCCGACACGACCACAGCGCCAGCGGGTTCGACATCCACGCCGTCGTCGCCTTGGAAGCCGGCGACCGCCCAGGCCTGGAGCGTCGGTGCCGCTCCCCGCGTAGAGGCGCGCCATATCGAAACGACAGCTCCAGAATCGACCGGTTGACGCCACCACTCCGCGGTGTTTCAACACCAGTGATCGAAAATGGGGCGATGGATCGCGCCGCGGGGCGCGAGCCTGAGCTCCAGCGCCCACAAAGGGGGTCGTTGTATATCGCGGATGGGTGTCCAGGATCTCTCTCCCGTAGGAGCCTCTGTCCTTTTGCCTGAGTCGGCGCCGGCAATCACGTCGAGCGAGGACGATCAGATCGAGAACGGCGGCTTCGACGCCTCGTGGAGTCGAGCCGACGATCCGTACAAGAACGAGCGGCAGGCGCCCTTCCGGACGATGTGAGGGTCACCGACGACCTGGACCGGCAGCCTTGCGACATGAGCGATCCGCCGCCCGAGGCGATCGTGGCGGCACTGCCGATCGAGATCGCCCCGGACGGTTGGCTGGAGATCGCCGGCAACGCGGTGCTGCCGCAGTTTTGCTACGACCGTGTCCCAGTACAAGGAGGATGTGCAAATGGGGTCGGACCCCGACAACTGCGAACCAGAACGCCATCCGGACTCCGAGCGCACGCTGATGGTCGGTCAGCGCAACTTCGGTCACCAGAGCGCGACGGGCACCGCGCGCGCTTTTGTTCGCTTCGAGCCGGAGGGTCTTCCGAGCGAATCCGATGCGCCCTGGAATCATGTCTCGAGGGCGTTGCTGAGGCTTCTGGTCTATCGCCAGGACTACAGCGGTCGTCTCGACCGCAACTACGCCACCGGCTCACACTGGCTCGCCCCCGCCCGCATCGGCGCCTATCGAATCCCGGAGGAGCTGAAGTGGACCGAGACGGTGACCTGCACCGATCCAGGCGATGGAGACGATCTTTGGCATGACGCCGCGCCCACCTGGAAGTCCTGGGTTGACTGGTGGCATTGGAACGCGACGACTCCGCCGAGCTACCCGGACGGTTTGTGGTCACCTTTGCCAACGGGGAGGATTCGACCAGTGTTCTGGCGGGGCTGGTGATTACCGGCGGAAATGCGTACACGGGAGGTGGTGTGTACTGCAGTGGGAGCGGACCGCGCCTGGTTCGCTGCACGATCCGCAACAACAGAGGCCGGATGGGCGGCGAACGAAGGAGGCGGAATCCACATCGACACGCCGGAGAGCGCGCGCATCGAGAACTGCATCATCGCGCGCAATCGAGCGCTGTGGGGCGGCGGCATCAACGAGGTGGCCGCCGCCACCCACTACGACCAGTGCACCATCGTCGACAACGTGGCGACCGACGAAGGCGGCGCCATCTTCAACGCCTACTACTTCGCCCCGCCCCGCTCCCTCACCAACTCGATCGTCCGCGGCAACACCCCCGACCAGTTCGATGGATTCACCGACTCCCTCACCGTCCGCTACTCCAACGTCCAGAACGGTTGGCCCGGCGAAGGCAACCTCGACCTCGACCCCCGCTTCCGCACCCTCGGTCCCTTCGAATACCTCCTTGGCCCCGCCTCCCCGAGCATCGATGCCGGCGATCCCACGGTCGACGACGCTCTCTCCGACTGGCATCCGCGCTGGCCGGCGCACCTGCCGAACGGCACGCGCTCAGATATGGGGGCCTACGGTGGACCGGAGAATCGGGGGTGGCTGGGCGCTCCTTGGGTGCCGGTGGTGGCAGCGGAGCCGCCGCCGGTGCGGCTCGGAGGCCGGTCGAATGAGGCGGGCGGCTCCACAACGAGATGAGCGAGCCCCAACACCCCAACATCAGCTCCCGTTCAACCTCCAGTCGTAGTCCATGGTGCGCAGCTCGTAGCCCCCGGCGCGCGCAGCCGCGGCGGCGCTCTCCTCGCCGCCGAACAGGGCGATGAAAGCGAGCACCGCCGGCGCCCGCCCGGCGCGCTCGGCGTGGCGCTCGAAATCCTCTCGATACCAGTCGTAGAGCGCCGAGAGATGGACCACCTTGGCTTCGTGGTCGAAGCGCACGTGGCGCGGATCGCTGGTGAGCTCGAGGGTCGCGGCGTCGAGCTCGGACTCGAGGGTCGCGGCGGACCAGGCGGCGCGGCGCAGGCGCGGGCAGGAGATCGAGGCGCAGTTGATCGCGGCATGGATGCGGGCGTCGTCGAAGCGCATTCGCAGGATCTCGTTTTCCAGGTCGTGCAGGTTGATCTCATGGCCGTCCAGGCGGAAGCGCAGGCCGTAGAAGAAGCCGAATCCGCCGCCGGGGGCCAACGCGGCGCGCACCTCGCGCACCGACTCGATCGGCCAGTGCTCGACCACGCCGAGCAGCACGAATGCGTTGTAGGCGTTCAGGTAGTAGGCCAGACGGTGGCCGGCGCTCGGAAAGCGCTCCGGAGCGGTGGCCGGGCCGGCGACCGCCAGCAGCGCGCAGTAGGCGCGCAGCGCGCTCGAGTCGCGCACCAGCGCCGGGTAGTCGACGCCGGTGGGACCGACCACCTTCCGCAGCACCCCGTCGAGCAGGTCGTGCGGGAATCCGGGCGCCGTGAAAGGCGGCGGCTCGGTCCCTGCCTCGATGGTGCGCATCCCGATGGCGCCGCAGGCGCTGGCCGCGGCCAGGGTCCAGATCGCCAGCAACAGGGCGCAGGCTCTTCGCGGCATCGGTCTCTTCATGGGTCGGCATTCCCGGCTGCGGAGGGTGGGTCAGTCGGAGCCAGAGTAGGTCGTGGAATCGCCGCCTACTCCGATCCGCTCGCGAAAAGCGGCCGGGAAAGGGGCCGCCGCGAAGCTCCGGGCGCCGCTGTCGCGGCTCACGAAGCAGACCACCAGGGCGCCGGTGGCGATCGCCGTGCGTTCCCGTCCCGCGCCGCGGCTGAACTCGAAGGAGTAACGAACCGCGCGGCTGCCCAGCTCTTCCACCTCCAGTCGAACATCGAGGATCTCCTGAAAGCGCGCGGGGTTTAGGAAGTCGCACTCGGCGTGCACTCGCGGCAGTCCCCAGCTCTGCTCGAACGACTCCGCGCCGAGATCGAAGCCGACCGCCCGGTAGAAATCGTGCTCCGCCTCCTCCATGTAGCGAAAGAAGCTCGTGGAGTGCACGATGCCCGCCATGTCGGTCTCGTGAAACTCGATCCGGCGCCGGTAGAGGTGCTCGGAACAGATCTTCATCAGCATCGCTCCGCCTGCTGGAAATGCTCCAGCATCAAGGGGTTCAAGAGCTCCGAGCACTGCGCGATGACTCCGTGCCCGGCGCCGTCGAAGCGCGCCAGGCGCGACCCCGGGATCGCCCGAGAGAGGCGGTCGCTCTCGCGCGGCGGGATCACGATGTCACCGCCCGGGCGCACGATCAGGGTCGGCAGCCCCTCCAGCTCGGCCAGGCGGCGCCGGGTGGAATGGCCCAGCACGGCGCTGAGCTGGCGCGCGAAGGTCGCCGGATGCGACTGGATCGCCAGCAGCGACGCCGCCATCTCGAGCAGTGCCGCGTTGCCCGGATCGTCGCGGAAGGTCGGGGGAAAGAGCAGGGCGGCGACCCGCGCCCAGCGTTCGGCGCCGCGGTGCAGCTGAGAGCTGTGCAGCAGGTGGAGGGCGCGCGGGCGCGGCGGCGAAGTGCTCGGACCTCCGGCGTGGGTGGCGATCAAGGTCAGGCTGCGAGCCCGCGCTCGCGAATCCAGGGCCAGGCGCTGCACGATCATGCCGCCCATGGAGATGCCGGCCAGGTGGGCGCTCCCCCAGCCGAGATGATCGAGCAGATGCAGCGCATCGGCGGCCATCGAGCGGATGCTGCACAGGCCGCGCGGTGGATCGCTGCGCCCAACTCCGGCGTTGTCGTACCAGGCCACTCGGTGGTGCTGTTGGAGCTCCAGGATCTGCGCCAACCAGGCCTCGCCCCGCACCCCCATCCCCATGACCAGCAGCACCGGCGGACCCGCGTTTCCCCCGGTGTCGTACCAGAGCCGGCGTCCACCCCGCTCCAGGTAGGGCATCTCAGCCCCGCGCCGCCGCCGCCGCGACACGCGCCAGCTGCCAGGGCGAGGGATGGGCCTCGAAACGGGTGATTTCCTGTGCCGCCCGGTAGCCGCTCTTGTGGGTCGGGAACCAGGGCGGCTTCGGCCGCACTCGGAAGGGCGTGTGCAACACCGTCTTGAGGGGTTTGTCGAACATGTAGGTGTTGTGGACGAAGCCACGCCCCGACTGGATATCGTCGAGGCGATGTCCGGGGTAGGCCCCCCAGGGCGGCGAGCAGAGGCCGAACACCAGCCCCGGCCAGGTGTTGACCGTGATCGAGCCGTAGCGCAGTCCCTCGAGCGCCGTCTGCAGGGCCGCCTCTCCGCCCGCCGCCTCGCGCGAGCGCGGGTGGACCAGGATCGACGCGGCCAGCGTTCCCCAGACCCGCTCGTTGCAGAAGTGCACGGCGCGCGGCAGGAAGTCCTCGGCCATGTGGCCGCGCAGCGGCACCTCGTGGAGCACCGCGCAAAAGGGCTCCTGGCGGAAGCAGATCTCTTCGCGCGCGGTGGAATCGAGATCGGTGATCAGGGTCCAGGGCACGTTGACGCCGTCGTCTTCGGCCAAGAGCTCGGCATCGGGATGGGCCGCGACGAAGCGCGACCAGCGTTCCCGGGCCCCGGGGTAGTAGGCGCGGCGCACCGGAAGCCCGGTCAGCAGCGCGCGCAGGCGGCTCAGAAAGGCCTCGCGCTGCGGCCAGTCGGCGCTGGTGACCAAGAGCTTGGCGGCGTTGCAGTTGAACGAGGCGTTGTTGACCACCATCGCGGCCAGGTTCTCGGCCTGGAAGGCGAGATCGGCGGACGACCAGCGCCCGGGCACCACCACCACTGGCGTCACATTCCCCAGCTCCGAGGCGATCGGCTTCTCCAAGAGCGGGCTGCCGGCTTTCTTGCGCCTCTCCTGCTCCGCTCCCACTCCCCAGACGATGGCGTCGTGGGTGGCGTCGGAGCCGGTGATGTGGATCTCCTCGACCCCCTCGTGGGCGACCAGATGGGCGCCGACCTCGGCGCCGCCGTAGACCACCTCGAACCAGTCCTCGCTGACCAGGCAGCGCAGCGCCCGGCGGATGAAGGGCCCCAGATACTCGTTCACCGGGTTCATCTTGAGCACGCAGGTCCGGTTCTCCACGAAGAGCTTGTGCAGCACGTCGGTGGGACCGATCGAGGCGATGTTGCCGGCTCCCAGGACCAGCGCCACGCCGCCTTCCATCCGCGGCTCCCGATAAGCGGCCGCCTGGTTCGCGGCCAGGTTGTCGCGGCTGATCGACCGGTCCAGCCACACCTCGGCGCGGAAGCCGGAGAAGAGCAGCCGATCGGAGAGCCGATCGGGGAACACCCGGGCCGTCAGCCGCCCGTCGCCGCGCTGCTCGAGCGCCCCCGCCGGCAAGCAGGGCGCGCCGCGGTCGCGGATCTCGGCCAGCGCCCGCTGCAGGCAGCGCATATTGCGCACCACGGTCATCGGTCCGGCCAGCCACTCCTCTCCGGCCGCCGCGCTGCCGGCGTTGAGCTCCTTGGCGCCGATCGCCGCCGCGACCCAATCCTCCGCCACCTCCATCACCCCCTCGATCATCTGCTCCAGGAGGTAGATGCGGCGGTCGGGGGAGAGCGCGGCGAAGCGACCCTTGGCCTCTTGCAGCCTGGCGACGATCCGGTCGAGCTCGACGAGCGGGGTGGCGGGCGGCGCGGACTGCGTCTGGGCAGACATCGACGGCCTCCGGTCGAAGATCTGAAGTGTGGGCGACTCGCTGCGTATCATAGGACTCTGAGCGACCAGGGGTTGCGTGAGTTGCGCGGTCGTACCGCGATCGCGACGAGGAGGCGCCGATGAGCGAAGCAAGGACCGGCGGGGCGTCGGCATCCCGAGAGCGCGCGCCGCGGCGTCGCCGAATCGGTGTGGTCGGTGCCGCCAGTGCCGAGCCCGCGGTGCTCGAGGAGGCGCACGCCGTCGGTCGGGCGCTGGCCGAGGCGGGGGCGATTCTGGTCTGCGGTGGCCGCGGCGGAGTGATGGAGGCGGCCTGTCGGGGTGCCCGCTCGGCCGGAGGCCTTACCCTCGGCATCCTGCCCGGCGAATCCGCGGGCGAGGCGAACCGCTGGGTCGACATCCCGGTGGTGACCGGGCTCGGCGAGGCGCGCAACGTCATCGTCGCTCGCACCAGCGAGGCCCTGATCGCGTTGCCCGGCGGCGCCGGCACGCTCTCGGAGATCGCCTTCGCGCTGAAGTTCGCGCGCCCCGTGATCGCCCTCGGGGACTGGGATTTCGACCCGGCGATCGTGCTCGTCGAGGATCCGCGCGAGGCGGTGCGCCGTGCTCTCCAGGCGGCCGGCGAAGCGGGCGCGCGCGGATGAGATGCGCCCTCCCGGCGGCCCTGCTGCCCGCTCTGCTGGCGGTCTTCACCCCGCTGCACCGGGTCGAGGAGGGCGTGAAGGTGCCCTACCAGCCGGTGATGATCGCAGGGGTCCGCGATCCGGTCTTCGCCTATCTGGTGGCTCTTGCGCGCGACGACGCGCGTGGAGAGCTCAGCGGCACCGCCCTCGACCGCCTGGTGGAGAAGAGCGGTCGCGAGAGCCGGCTGCCCCATGCCCTGCTGCACGAAGTCAGCCGGGTCGCGGGCGCCACCGCGGAGCTGCCGGCCCGGGTGCGCGTCGCCTTCTCCGACCCGCTCGACGTTCCGGTGCCCTACTCGATCCTCGGCTACCACCCCGGATCGCTGCGCGCCTCGCGGGAGCTGCTCTTCGACGAGTGGTTCCTGGGGCGGATGCGTCTGCCGGACGATCCCGCGGGCGGCCGCCGCTACCTGGAAGAGGTGCGGCTCCTGGTGCTGCGCCGGGGAGAGCTGCAGATCGACATCGACTGGTGGGTCGACAAGCTCTTCGGCTCCAAGCTGGACGACACCGAGGTCATCGCGCTGGCCCTGGCGCGTCTGGACGATCGCCACCTCGGCATCGCCACCGGCCTCAACGGCTCGGGACGGGGACGCAGCGGGACCTTCGATCTGCATGCCGACGAGATCGTCTTCCCCTCGCCCAGCCACCTGAAGTTCGCCGGCCGGACCTTGCGCCAGCGGGCGCGGCGTTTGCTCCCCGGTACGACCCCTAGCGAGTTTCCGTCCACGAATGCAGCTCCGCGCCTGCCGGGCGGGACGGACCCATCTGCTGCGTTGGCGAAACCTCGAAATAGCCCTGCTATTCCTTCGGCTTCGCCGCCTTGCAGCTGGGCCCGTCGCGCTCCGGCAGCCGCAGACCTGCATTCGTGGACGGAAACTAGCGAATGACCAGCGCCCGCGCTGTGGCGGGCGCCCGCAGGTCGCCGCGCTCGATCTGCTCGCGCAGCCGCTCCAGGTCCTCGATCCGGTCGATGTCGAAGGCGCGCGGGAGGCGCTGGGTGGTCCAGCCGAGGGAGTCGAAGGCGCGCGCGGTGTCGGCGAATGCGTGGCGGCTGCTCCAGCGAACCTGGTGCAGCGCGCCGCGCGGCGGCGCGCAGGGCACGCCGATGACGTAGTAGCCGCCGTCGTCGGTCGGACCCAGCACGGCCCGGCCCTCGGCCACCGCCCGCGCCGCTTCGACCAGGCGCTGCGCCGGCAGCCCCACGGTATCGGTGCCGATCGCCAGTGCACCGCCTTCCGAGCCACGCGCGGCGCGCCGCAGCGCCCGCTCCAGTCGATCGCCCAGGCTGCCGGCGCGCTGGTGCCAGATGCACGGCGGCGGATGCAGCTCCGGCAGGGCGCGACGGGCCCCGTCGAGCACCAGCACCGGCTCCAGCGCGGGGCCGGCCGCCTGAATCCAGGTCCAGGAATCGACCAGCAGCGCCGCCGCCAGGCGCGCCGCCGGCCGGTCCCCGATGGAGCGCGCCAGTCGGGTCTTGACGCGGCCCGCCACCGGGGCTTTCGCCATCATGCAGATCGTCACCGGGGTCATCGCTGCTCTTTCGCCGCCACCACTTGCGGCCGAATCAGCCCCAGCTCGGGATCGCGACCGAGCGAGGCGCGCAGCGCCGCTTGCACGTAGTCGATCGCCCCGCGGGTCGCGGACTCCAGGTCGTCGCCCCGCGCCAGGCGCGCCGCGAGTGCGCTCGAAAGCGTGCAGCCGGTGCCGCGGGCGGCGGCCCCCTCGAGTCGCCGATGGCGCAGCTCGATCGGCTCGAGCCCCGGCCTGTAGAGCCGATCGACGAGTGGATCGCCGGGCCCGTGCCCCCCCTTGAGCAGCACCGCGCAGGGCTGCCGGGCGCACCAGTCGGCCAGCGGCTCCGTGCCTGCCAGGGCCCGTGCCTCCGGCAGGTTGGGGGTCAAGAGCGTGACCCGCTCGCGTAGAGGGGCGAGCTGCGCGCCGAGCGAGTCTTCCCACAGAAACGACTGGCCGCTGCTCGCTCCCGCCACCGGGTCGAGCACCAGGGGCGCCTCGTATGCGCGCAGCGCCATCGCGATCGCGCGCACCACCCCTGCGGGGCCGAGCATGCCGATCTTGAGGGCACGCGGCTGGAGATGGTCCAACACGCTCTCGATCTGCGCCCGCACCAGCTCGGGGGGCAAGGGGTGGAGGGCCTGCACGCCGGCCGTGCTCTGCGCCGTGACCGCGCTGAGCGCCACCGCGCCGTGCACTCCGTGGGCGGCGAAGGTCGCCAGATCGGCCTGGGCCCCGGCGCAGCCGCTGGAGTCGGAGCCGGCGATGCTGAGGGCGACCGGCGTTGCCATCGTCTGATCCTCTCCGCGGTCCTCGCGCCGCGCGCCTGATACCATGCGCGCGATGCAGAGCGCGCTACTCGTGTCGAGCTTTGGAGGACCGCGAGCGATCGATCAGGTTCGCCCCTTCCTGGAGGCGCTCTTCTCCGATCGCGACGCGATCCGCCTGCCGCTGGGACCCATCCTACAGCGTCCACTGGCGCGCTGGATCGCGCGCCGCAGGGCTCCGCGCAGCGCCGCCCAGTATCGGGCGATCGGCGGGGCGTCGCCGCTGCCGCGAATCACCCTCGAACAGAGCGCGACTCTCGAGGCGCGGCTGCGGGCGCGCGGCAACGACGCGTTGGTATTCACCGGCATGCGTTATGGAACGCCCGGCATCGGCGACGCGCTCGATGCCGCGCTGGCGGCGGGCGCGCGGCGCATCGTCTGCCTGGCGCTCTATCCGCAGTACTCCATCGCCACCACGGGCTCCGCCTTCAACGCCGTGGCGCGCCACCTGGCCGGTCGCCGGGATCCGCCGCCGCGTCTCCATTTCGTTCCGGCCTTCTACCGCTCGCCCGGCTACCTCGATGCGCTGGCGGAGCGAATCGCCACCGCGTTGCGTGCCGCCCCGGGAGGGTCGCATTTGCTCTTCTCCGCCCACGGCATCCCGGCCGCCTACGCGCGGCGTCTGGGCGATCCCTACCCGCGCCAGATCCAGGAGACCGTGGCGCTCGTTCTGCCGCGCATCGAAGCGCTGCTCGGCGCGCCGATCGAGAGCTCGCTGGCCTGGCAGTCGCGGGTCGGCCCCGCTCGCTGGATCGGTCCCTCCACGGCCGCCAGGATCCGCTCGCTGGCCAGGGAGGAGCGGCGCTCCGTGGTGGTGGCGCCGATCTCCTTCGTTTGCGACCATCTGGAGACCCTGTTCGAGATCGACATCGAGTACGCCCGTCTCGCCGCCGAAGTGGGCATCACCCATTTCTCGCGCAGCGCGGCGCTCGACGGTCATCCTCGTTTTCTCGACGCGCTGGTCGAGGCGGTCGCCCCGGCGCTGGCTGGCGACGTGCCGCCCTGCTGCGAAATCTGCCTGCTGCCGCTGCAGCCGCGGCGGGAGGGACGCTGTGCGTGCCATGATTGCGGCCATCGGCCGCCTCTCTGGCGGCGCTGGAATCGATCCTGAAAGGGTGAAGAATGACGACACGGCGGCGACGCCGAATCCTGATCGCAGTATTGGCCGCGGCGTTCCTCGGGGCCGCCGCTTTCCCGCTGCTTCGCCCCTCGATCGCCGCGCTCGGCCGGCGCGTGGCGGCGAGTGTGCGCGAGCGACGCACCCGCGCGGAGTTCGAGGCCAGAGTCAGGCAATTCCTGGCCGAGCCCGATCCGGGGCTCCGGATCGCCGTCCACGATCCCCTGCGCAGCGCCGGCGGCTACAACATGGTGCTGATCTGGCGCCGCATTCCGGCGTTGATGGACATGAGCGGCGCCATCGTGCACGTCTGGAACGACGTGATCTGCCGGGGTCGGGCGCGTCTCGATGAGCGCGGCAACCTGCTGCTCATCGACGCCGACACTTCGTTGCGCGAGGTCGACTGGGAGGGGCGGGAGATCTGGCGCTTCGACGCCGGCGAGCTTCCGGCGCGAGATTTCCCCCACCATGATCTGATTCGCTTGCGCAACGGCAACGTTCTCGTGCCCTATCGGGAATGGGGCAGCAAGCTCGACTACCTGCTCGAGCTCTCCAGCTCTGGAGAGACGGTCTGGAGATGGCATTTCGCCGATCACATGGAGCGCGATTTCGCGGGCCTGGAGATCGATCCGCGCGACATTACCCACGTCAACTCGGTGCAGGAGCTGCCGGAAAACCGCATGCATCAACAGGGCGACGACCGTTTTGCGCTCGGCAACATCCTGGTCAGCGCGCGCAACCTGAATACGGTATTCATCATCGACAAGGAGAGCGGCGAAGTGGTGTGGCGCTACGAGCAGGATCTCGACCACCAGCACGAAGCCCAGATGATCGCTCCGCACCTGCCCGGGGCCGGCAACATCCTCGTTTTCAACAACGGTCTGGCCAACAAAAACGCCTACCGGCGCAGCGAAGTGCTGGAGCTCGATCCGGTCGCCGAAGAGGTGGTGTGGCGATACGCCTCGGAGCGCTTCTTCTCACCGACCGGTGGCGTGCAGCAGCGGCTTCCCAATGGCAACACTCTGATCTGCTCCAGCGACGGCGGCCGCACCTTCGAGGTCGACCCTGGAGGGACCATCGTCTGGCAGTGGACGCCACCCTTCCCGCCGATGCGTTCACGACGCTACGCAGTGGACTTCTGTCCCCGACTTCCGGACTCGCCGATCAGCGCCGCCGACCTGGAGCCGAAGGCGGCGAGCACGCCTTTCATCGACCGCTCGCTGTACTCCTTCGTGATCCAACACGATTCGCTGTCGACTCGGAACATCGACGGCGAGGATCGCCCCTGCCTGCCGGACGCGAACGAATGCCGCGATCTCTTGATTCCGCAGCAAGCGGTGATGCTCGCGGGCTACGGTTTCGCCACCGAAGGGCACGATACGGGGCGCACCCAGGTTCGCGATGGCACGACCTTCACGATCGCGGTGCGCTCCGCCGGAGAAGATAAGGAGGAGCACGTCTTGCTGGAAGACACCCTGGTGCCGGGTTCGGGCGAGGACTGGGTCGAGCGAGAGCTTGCGCTCGATGCGTTCGCCGGCCAAGAAGTCCAGGTATGTCTCGACGCGAAGGGATATGGAGACGGGAATGCGACGCCGCGCATCGCGTTCTGGCGCCGTCCCAGGATCTTGGCCGGGGGCGCACGCGCCCTCGCGGCGGGGCTGGACCAGCCCGCCGACGAGCTGGACGGGGGAGCGACCGCCAAAAGGCAGATGGAGGCTCTGGGCTACGTCGATTGAGGGGGCGTCAAGTGGAACGAACGAAAGGGGGCTGCGGCGCCCCCTGCGGCGTCATCACGAGCTGGTAGAGCTGTAGCCCACGCGCGCGAAAGGCCCCGGCCGACATCAGGAGGTAGAAGTGCCACATGCGGCGGAAGCGTTCGTCGTAGCGGCCGCGCAGCCCGGGCCACGCCGCCGCGAAACGGCGATGCCATTCCATCAGGGTGCGGTCGTAGTCGGGGCCGATATTGTGCAAATCCTCGAGCACGAAGACACCCTCCATGGCCTTGCCGAGCTGGGCGATCGAGGGCGCACAGGCATTGGGGAAATGTACTTGTGGAACCAGGGATCGATCAGCTCCCGGCTCGCCACGTTGCCAATGGTGCGTACGAAGGCGACGCCGCCCGGCGCCAGGCAACGGGCCGCGGTCTCGACATAGGTGCGGTGGTTCTTGCGTCCCACGTGCTCCATGATTCCGATCGAGACCACCGCATCGTATCGCCCCGTCGCGCGCCGGTAGTCCTCGAGTCGGATTTCCACCGGCAGGCCCGCGCAGCGCTCCCGGGCCAGGGCCGCCTGCTCCTTCGAGACCGTCAGCGCCACCACTTCCGCGCCATGACGCTCGGCCGCGAATTGGGCGAAGCTGCCCCAGCCGCAGCCCAGCTCGAGAATGCGCATGCCGCTGCGTGCGCCGATCTTGCGGCAGACCAGCTCGAGCTTTGCCTCTTGCGCCGCTTCGAGATCGTCCGCCGCCTTCCAGTAGCCGCAGGTGTAGACCATGCGCCGATCGAGCATCGCCCGGTAGAGATCGTTGCCGATGTCGTAGTGCTGCTCTCCCACCTGGAAGGCCCGCTGCACCGACTGCAGATTGAAGAGCTTCGCCTTCATGACGTTGGCTCGGACCCGCGGATTGCGACGCACCTCATCGTCGATGCGCGCGGCGATCATCCGGGAGGCGAACTGGTCGACCGCCTCGCTGTCCCACCAGCCCTCCATGTAAGCCTCGCCGAGTCCCAGCGAGCCGTCGCGAAACACCCGAGCGTAGAAGCGCGGATCGTGAATCGTGATGTCGTGCGCCGCGCTGCCGCCGACCCTGACCGCGGCGCTCTCCAGCCACCCCCGAACCACCGCCTCGCTGTTGCCCGCCGTCGCGTTCGCCGCCACCCTTCGCTTCTCCATGGTCTCCATGTGAACCGCCTCCTCATTGGCTGTCGCTGCTCTGGGCGCCGCTTGGTCCGCCGCCGACCAGGCTCCGGAGCGCACGCCCTCCCGGCAAGCTCTTGCCGCTGAAGAGCCAGACGAAGACGCGCGCCACCGCCCGATCCAGCCACGCCGCCCGAACACCAGCGCGCACTCTCGCCCCGCCTCGCAGCCGCCCCCCGGCGCGTTGCAGGTCGCGCACCAGCGCATAGTCGACGAAAAGCGGATCGGCGCGGAGCCGTCGCTGGTAGCTCCGCCCCGCTCCGTCCAGCAAGGCCTGCGCACAAATCCGCCCCGAACGCACGGCCGGGAGGATTCCCTCCGCGGTCAGCGGATGGGCCAGACCGAGAGCGTCTCCCACCAGAAAGGCACCCTGGTCGGCCAGGGCGGCCCTGCGGTTCGGGACGAAGAGATGGTAGGACCAGCCTCGCGCGCGATCCAGCTCGCGCCGCGCCTCGGCGGGCAGATGTTCACCGGCCTCGAAGTGCGCGAGGGCGCCGCGCCACGCCGCGCGCACCTCCTTCGCGCGCGCCCTGCCGCAGCCGACGTTCAGCCAATCGGTCTTGGGGACGGCCCAGGAGTAGCCGCCCAGATCGTCGTGCAAGAGCAGCTCCGGCTCGCCGTCCTCGCCCGACCGACAGGCGGCCAGTGCGACCGGGTCGGTGCGCAGCTCCAGCTCCTGCGTTCCGGCCGGCGGATCGGCGCGGCGTGCGAAGAGCCCGCGCGCGACCGGACAGCTGGTGCCCCCGGCGCCGACCAGGAGCGGCGCCCGCCAGGCATCGTCGACGATCCAGTGTCCCGAGGAGTCGCGCTCGATGGCGCGCACGCGATGCCCCTGCACCACTTCCGCCCGGCAGCGGCGCAGCAGGAAGTGGTCGAGCTCGGCCCGGCGGATGAACCACCCGTGGGCGCCGAAGGTGTGGCGCCGGCCGCGGTAGTGGACATGGCAGCGCCGCCATTCCCAGAGCGCGCCCGGGTAGTCCGCGGGAGCCAGCTCGAGCGCGTCCCAGATCGGATCGCTGACCCATCCCGCGCAGAGCTTGACCCTCGGAAAGACCGCCGCGTCGATCACCGCGACGCGCCGGCCGGCACGCACCAGCGTTTCTGCACAGCTGCTGCCCGCCGGTCCGCCGCCGCCGACGATGACGTCATACTCGATCATGCGATCAGAGTACGACCTCGGGCGTGGCCCGCTGCCGATGCTGCGCCAGAACGCGGTCGTAGACCGAGTGCATATCGCGGATCATCCGCTCGGGAGTGAAACGCGCATGCGCGTCGGCGCGGCCCCGCGCACCCATTTGCGCGCGCAGCTCGGCGTCGAGCAAGAGGCGCGAGATCCGGTCGGCCAAGCCCGAGGCGTTGCGCGGCTCGACCAGCCAGCCGGTCTCTCCGTCACGAACCGCCAGGGCGGTCCCCTCGACGCGGGTGGCCACCACCGGTCGCGATGCGAAGAGCGCCTCGAGCACGATCAGCGGCAACCCCTCGCCGTAGATGCTCGGCAGGCAGAGCAGATCCAGGGTGTGCAGCACGTCGGGCACGTCGTCCCGGTAGCCGACGAAATGGACCCGGTCGGCGACTCCCACCTGCTGGGCGATTTCTTGCAGGCGGCGGACGTAGCCCGGCTCCGCCTCGCTGCCCACGATCAGGCAGTGGGCATCCGGCACCCGGTGAGTCACGATCTCGGCCGCGTGGATCAGGTCGTCGACGCCCTTGCGGGCGCGCAGCACGGCGATGCAGCCGAACACCGGAGCGCCTTGAGGGATGCCGAGCTCGGGCCGCAGGTCGCGGCGCGGCCCTTCATCGGTCATCGGATCGACCCCGTTGGGGATCACCGTGGAGGCGACCGCCGGATAGTCGCGCTCCAGCGAGGGCGCGACGAAGATGAAGTGGTCGGTCAGCTTCTCGGTGAGGCGATCGTAGCGCCAGTTGAACCAGTTCTTGAGATGGTTGGCGGTCTCGTCCAGCGTGCGGCTGTGGATGTGCGAGATGACCGGCACCCCGGCCCGGCGCGCCGCCAGCCGGCCGACGAAATTGGCGCGCACCGTGTGGGTGTGGACCAGGTCGATCTCTTGCTCGCGGATCAGGCGGGCCACGCGGCCCACCAGAGCGAGGTCGAAAGGACCGCGCGCGGTCAGACAGTGCAGATCGAGATCTCGCTGTTCCGCGCGCGGGCGGAATCCGCCCTCCTTGAGGGAGAGAAAGACCGGCTGGTAGTCGCCTCCGTCACGGCTGCGGGTCCCGTAGGTCAGCGCCCAGACCTCGACGCCGCCCACCAGGTCGCCGTTGAGCATGATCAGCACTTTACCGGCGCTGGATGACGCGGCGGAGTCGGTCGTCACTGGGGAAAGAGCCGTTCTTCTACGAGTTGACAAAGGGCATGCCCGATGAAGATGTGGCATTCCTGAATGCGTGGGGTCGCCCGAGCCGGCACCCGAATCGAAAGATCGGCAACCCGCGCGCATTCCCGACCATCCGCGCCGGTGAGCGCGATCGCGAATGCGCCGCGCTCCCGGGCGCAGCGCAGTGCGTTCACGACATTGGGAGAAGATCCGCTGGTGGAGATTCCCAGCGCCACGTCCGCCGCCCGGCACACGCCCCGGAGCTGGCGCTCGAAGACCTGGTCGAAGCCGTAATCGTTGCCGATCGCGGTCAGGGCCGAGGGATTGGTGGTCAGGGCGGTGGCGGGCAGGGCCTCACGCTCCAAGAGGAAGCGGCCCGAGAGCTCGGCGGCGATGTGCTGCGCGTCGGCGGCGCTGCCGCCGTTGCCGAAGGTCCACAGGTGCGCTCCGGTGCCCAGCGCGGCGGCGATTCGATCGGCGGCAGCGGCGATCTCGTCGGCGGCGGAAGCGGCCAGCGCCTGCAGGGCCGCGCTGCACTCGGCGGCGTTGGCCTGCAGCAGATCGCGCACAGGTCGCGGATCGGTTCCTTTGCTCTCGGTCATCCGGGCGCACTTTCCAGGCGGGTCGCAGGGGGGCTAAGAGTGCAACCGTAGCCTCGGGGGGGGCGAGTGTCAAAGTCGGTCCGAGGTCACCGAGGCTCCCGGCAAAGTCGCCGGGACCGGGCTTCAGGCCTTGGGCTTCAGGCTTCAGGTATCGGGCATCGGCCACGAACTCCCCCGCGCGTGCGTCCGGAACCGAAGAGCAGGCGAGCTCGAGGCAACGAAGAGCCGTTTCGCGCTCGACTTGCGGGCGAAACGAACCGCGTCCCCCAATTCGGCGAAGCGTTCAAGTCGAAGCTCCCCGCACGACCGGCGCCAAGAACCCGGTGTCTGGAGGCCGACGCTGCTATTCTACGCGGCTCCCATCGAAGCTCACCAGGACGGAGACCAACCATGGGATTCTTCGAGAAGTGGCGCGGCAAGCGCAAGAGCGCGGGTGACGCGCAACGGAGCGCGGCTCCGAGCGCATCGGCCGCCGGCGAAACGCCGCCGGTCAAGGCGGCGATCACCGAGGCGCTGCGACGCATTCAGGCGCCCGGACTGATGACCGACGTGATCGCCCTGGGACTGGTGACCGGGGTGCGGGTCCAGGGCGGTGACGCCACGATCACCCTCTCCCTCTCCAATCCCGACGAAGAGATCCGGCGCAAGCTGGGCGAGACGATCAAGGCCGCCGTCGCCGAGGTGCCCGGAGTCGACTCGGTCGGCATCATTTTGATGAACCCGCCGCCCCGCGAGCGCGCATCCGGCCCGGCCGGTGGACACCGGCCGATTGCCACCTCCGCCGCGGCCGCGCCGGGCGCCGCGCCCGGCAAGGCGGTGCCGGAGCAGGGCCCGAACCCCTTCGAATCGCAGGCGCCGATCCCCGGGATCGAACGCATCGTCGCGGTCGGCAGCGGCAAGGGGGGCGTCGGCAAATCGAGCGTCGCCCTGAACCTGGCCCTGGCCCTGCGCGCCCAGGGGCGGCGCGTCGGCCTGCTCGACGCCGATATCTACGGTCCCAGCCTGGCGATCATGGCGGGGCATCGCCGCAAGCCGGTGGCCAGCGCCGAGAGCAAATTGGAGCCGGTCGAGAAGCTGGGACTGAAGATGATGTCGATGGGCTTTTTGATCGACCCTGGCGAGGCGGTGGTGTGGCGCGGTCCGATGCTGATGGGCGCACTGCGGCAGTTCCTGCTCGACGTCAGCTGGGGCGAGCTCGACTACCTGGTGGTCGACCTGCCGCCCGGAACCGGAGACGTGCAGCTCAGCCTGGCGCAGATCACGCAGGTGTGGGGGGCGCTGCTGGTGACCACCCCGCAGGAGGTGGCCTGCGCCGACATGCGGCGCTGCGCCGGCATGTTCGCGAAGGTGGAGATCGCCCTTGTCGGGGTGGTCGAGAACATGAGCGGCTTCGTCTGTGATGCGTGCGACGAGGCGACACCGATTTTCGGGGCGGGAGGAGGCGCGCGCGAGGCTCGCGCGCTCGGCGTGCCTCTGCTCGGCCAGATCCCGCTCGACCCGGCGATCTCGGCGCAGGGCGATGCCGGCGAGCCGATCGTGGCGGCGGCGCCCGAGGCTCCGGCGTCGCGGGCCTTCGCGGCGCTCGCCGAGGCGCTGCACGAAGCCCGCCCGGTGCGCCCGGGACAGTCGCGTCCGGCGGTCGCCGGCCCGGCCTAGGGAGCCCGACCGATGTTCAGACGCCGCCGGATGCGGGCCGATTCGGCCCCCGGAGCCCGGGAACGGCTGCGCAGCGCCCTGGCGCGCAGCCGGGCGCGCCTGGCGGGGCGGATCGGCGACACACTGCGCTCCGGGCGCGCCGGCGCCGATCTGCTGGAGGAGCTGGAGCAGATCCTCTACGAGGCCGATCTTGGAGTGCGCGCCTGCGAACAGGTGATCGAGGGGCTGGGCGAGCGCCTTCGCCGGCAGCAGCTGAGCAGCGCCGAGCAAGTGACCCGGGCGTTGCGCGAAGAGCTGCTCGAGATCCTCGGCCAACGCCCGCCCAGCGTCGCCCCCGCCGGGTCGGCCCGGCCGCGGGTGATCCTGGTGCTCGGCGTCAACGGCTCCGGCAAGACCACCACCATCGGCAAGCTCGCCCATCGCTTTCGCGGCGAGGGGAAGAAGGTGTTGATCGCGGCGGCCGACACCTTCCGCGCGGCGGCGATCGATCAGCTCGCGGTGTGGGCCGAGCGGGCCGGCGCGGAGCTGATCCACCAGGCTCCGGGCACCGATCCCGCCGCGGTGACCTTCGATGCCCTGGCGGCGGCGCGTGCTCGCGCGGCCGACATCCTGCTGGTCGACACCGCCGGACGCCTGCACACCAAGCTCAACCTGATGGAAGAGCTGAAGAAGCTGCGCCGCGTTCTGCGACGTGCCGACCCGAGCATGCCGCACGAGTCGCTGCTGGTCCTGGACGGGGTCAGCGGCCAGAACGGCCTGGTGCAGGCGCGCCAGTTTCACGACGCGATTGGATTGAGCGGCGTCGTGCTCACCAAGATCGACGGCACCGCCAAGGGCGGCGTGGTGCTGGCGGTGGCGGCCGAGCTCGGCATTGCGGTGCGCCTGGTCGGTGTGGGAGAGGGGATCGACGACTTGCAGGATTTCGATCCGGAGCTTTTCGTCGACGAGATCCTGCGTGCGCCCTGACGCGTCAGGCGCTCCTATCCGACCGACCAGCCCGGGCCGACCGAGCCATCGACCGCCACCAGCGTGAGCCGCTTGCCCTTCTTCGCCGCCAATAACATGCCCTGAGAGCGCACCCCGCGAATGGTCGCCGGCTCCAGGTTCGCGACCACCACGATCATTCGGCCGACCAGATCCTCCGGAGCGTAGTGCTCGGCGATGCCGGCAACGATCTCGCGGCGCTCGCTGCCCAGGTCTATCTCCAGGCGCAGCAGGCGATCGGCCCCCGCCACCCGGCTGGCGGCCAGCACCTCGGCGGTGGTCAGACCAAGCTTGCCCACCTCTTCGAAGGCGCACAGGGCCACCTCTGGTGCCGGCGCCGGATCGTCGCGCTTCTCCTTCACGGCCGGGGCCTTCTTGATGCGCGGGAAGAGCGCCGGCAAGGGGCCGATCGGAGTGCCGGGGACCAGCACGCCCCAACGCGCCAGGTCGTCGCGGTGCGGCTCGATCCGAGCCTCGGCGAGCCCGAGAGCGCCACGCAGCGCCGCCATTCGCTCCGGGATCACGGGGTAGAGCAGCCCCGAGATGATGCGCAGGCACTCCGCGGCCGTGTAGAGGACCCGCCCCAATGCCTCCAGCTCGCCCTTCTTGGCCAGGCTCCAGGGCGCCGCACGGTCGAAGTAGCGGTTGGTCTCGCGCACCGTCTCCAGGACCCGGGCGATGCCGCGGTCCAGGGCCATGGCCCGGACCTGGTCGAGCATCTCGCGAACCGCCGCCAGGGCGTGGTCGCGCAGCGCCTCCTCGGCGGCGCCCGCAGTGCCCGGGCTCGGCAGCCGCGAAGCGAAGCTGCGCTCCACCATCTTCACCACCCGGCTGACCAGGTTGCCCAGGTCGTTGGCCAGATCGGCGTTGTAGCGCTGCACGAACTTGGCCTCGGTGAAGGAAGCGTCGTTGCCCAGGCTCATGTCGGCCAGCACGTGGTAGCGCAGTGCGTCGACCCCGTAGCGATCGACCATCTCCATCGGGTCGACCACGTTGCCCACCGACTTGCTCATCTTGGCCTCGTCCATCAACCACCAGCCGTGGGCGAAGATGGTGTCTGGCTGGGGCAGACCGATGGCGGCCAGCATGGTCGGCCAGTAGATCGAATGGGTGGTGAGGATGTCCTTGCCGATCAGGTGGAAGCTGGCGGGCCAATGGCGCTCGAAGGCTTGCGGGTCGGATCCGTAACCGATCGCGCTGATGTAGTTGACCAGCGCGTCGAACCAGACATAGCAGACATAGTTTTCGTCGAAGGGCAGCTCGATGCCCCATGGCAGCCGGCTCTTGGGTCGCGAGATACACAGATCGCGGAGCGGCTTCTTGAGCGCGCCCAGCGTTTCGTTGCGGCGGAACGCGGGCTGAATGAAGCGGGGATGGTCGTGGATGTAGTCGATCAGCCACTCTTGGTAGTTGCTCATGCGGAAGAAGTAGTTTTCTTCGACCACCTTCTCGACCGGATTGCCCTCGGGACTGAGCCCCTCGACCAGGTCTTTCTCGGTGTAGAAGCGCTCTTCTCGGACCGCGTACCAGCCGGCGTACTCCCCCTTGTATATCTCGCCCTTGTCCCAGAGATCGGTGAGGATCTGCCGTACCACCGTGCGGTGTCGCTGCTCGGTGGTGCGGATAAAATCGTCGTTGGAGATCTCCAGCCGTCGCCACAGATCGCGGAAGCGCACATGCGTGTCGTCGGCATGGCGTTGCGGAGAGATGCCGGCGGCGGTCGCCGCTTCGTACACTTTTTGGCCGTGCTCGTCGGTGCCGGTGAGAAAAAACGTCGGCACATCCATCAGGCGGTTGAAGCGGGCCAGCACGTCGGCGACCAGGGTGGTGTAAGCGTGGCCGATATGCGGCTTGTCGTTCACATAGTAGATCGGGGTGGTGATGTAGAAATGACTCATGGCTGGCTCTCTTCAGGGAATCACCCGGCGCAGATCCTCGACCTCCGCCCAGGGCTCCAATCGGTGCCCGGCGGCGACGATCCGCTCGGCCAGTGTAGACGAGGGGTACTGACTCGAGGCCAGGAAGATCTCGCGTCCCGCCGCGATCTCGGCGAGCAGGCGGCGGGCGAGGGCGTCGCGTTCGGCCGCGCTGCCGCCCCAGCGCTGAAACCAGCGCACCACCTCGACATCCGGGCGCACGCCCTCCACACCCTGGAAGTAGTCCGCCATGATGGCGTAGCCGTGGTACCAATCGTCCACCACCAGGGCGCCGGCGGGCAGCGCATGCAAGGCGCGGCGGTAGTGCTCGGCGGCTCGCACGGCACTCTTGTCGGGATTGGTGTAGTAGGCCAGATCGTCGCGCGTGGGAATCCGCGGCAGGATGATCGGGTAGTCGGCCGACGCGCGGGCTTCGATCTCGGCGAAGAGCCGCGCCTCGCCTCCCATGAAGCGTCGCACGAAGTCATCGGCCAGCCGGTAGTGCACGATCTTGCCGCAGACCGGCAGGGCCATGAAGGAGAGGCAGGCGAGGCGCCGCCACGGGGGCCAGCGGCGGGTGGCGGTCGAGAGGGCCGCCAGGCCCTCCCCCAGAAAGAGCGCCAGGATGGCGAAGCTGGGCAGGTAGAAGTAGATCCGGTCGGGCACGTCGTAGGCCAGCACCGCCAGCAGGTTCAAGCCCGCGATGCCGGTCAGCAGCCGGACGCGGCGCGGATCGCGGCGCGCCACGTGGCGCCAGCCGCCGATCCAGGCGGCGGTGTGAAAGGGATAGAATTGGTAGCCGGTGATGACCACCAGGAAGGCCACGACCCGGGCGTAACCGCGCACGCCGATCGGGGCGAAGAAGGAGCTCTGGAACTCCCCGCCACCGGCCGCTCGGGCGGTAGCGGTCCAGCCTTCGCTCAGGGCGTGGGCGGCGAAGAGCGCCGCGTAGGGGAGCAGCCCGGCCGCGAAGCAGGCCGCGACGCGCAGCAGCGTGCGGCGCCGCTCGCCGGCGGGGACCGCGCCGGCGGCGAAGAGCAGCAGGGGGGGCAGGACGAGCAACGCCGCCTGGTGGTTCAGCGTCGCCAGGCCGATCACGAAGGCGGCCCGGCCCGGCGCCGGGGAGCGCCCGGCGGGGCGGCCGACGAGGAAGAGCAACGCCGCGAATAGCAACGCCACTTCCAGCGTGTAGACCTCGGTCTCGGTCGCCAGCCACCACAGGTCGTAGGAGGTGGCGAAGGCCAGCGCTCCGACCACGGCACCGTAGCGCGAGCCGCTGGCGCGCAGAATCAGCAGGCAGGAGAGCGCCACCGCCGTCGCGCCGAAGCAGGCACAGGCCAGGTTGACGCGCAGGGCGAGGCTGCCGACCGGCAGCCAGGAGAAGGGCTTGGCCGCGAGCACGAAGAGCGGATGCTCGATCGACGCCACGCCGAGGTGAAAGTGGTGCACGAAGGCGGTGTAGCGTGGAGCGTCGATGAAGCCGACGGTCGGCAGCAGCGAGGCCGCGTAGAGGGCCAGCGCACAGGCGCCGACCGCGAGCGCCAGGAGCCACTCGCGGGCCACGGAGGCGGGCGGGGCCTCGCGGTGGCCCGGGGGGCGCAGAGCGGCGGCCGAGAGGTCTGAGGAAGAGGATGAGGCAGGCAAGGGCGGTCCCGGCCAGGAGTGAGGAGGCGCGGATGATAGCAGCCGGGCAGGGGCCGAGCCTGTGAGCTAGAGTCGTGCGCGAAAGGAGCCCGTCCCGCCATGAGCTGGATTCAGACCCACAGCGGCCTCGCTTTCGACCTGGCCCATCCCTCTCCCGAGATGGTCCGGATCGAAGACATTGCCCACGCCCTCGCCCATCTCTGCCGCTTCACCGGACACGCCCGGGTGTTCTACAGCGTGGCGCAGCACTCGATTCTGGTCTCGGAGCGTTGCGCGGACGAGGACGCTCTCTGGGGGCTCCTGCACGATGGCAGCGAGGCCTACATCGGCGATCTGGCCAAGCCGCTCAAGGGGTTGGGGGAGATGACCGGCTACCGCGAGCTCGAGCGGCGTGTCGGTGCCGCCGTCTCGGCCCACTTCGGCCTCGCCTCCGCCATGCCCGAGAGCGTGCGGAAGGCCGATCTGGGCATGCTCGCGACCGAGGCGCAGCAGCTGCTGGGCACCCCGCCGCGCTCCTGGGAGCTCGGAGTCGAGCCCTATCCCGATCTGGGAATCGAGCCGCTCCCGCCGGCGCGCGCGAAGCAGGCCTTCCTCGAGCGCTACGCAGGGCTGCGCGGAGCTCCGCCGCCCCCGCCACGATAGGCGCCCCACCCCTTGCGCTACACTCGCGCGGCGCCGATCGCGCCGGGCGCCCGCGCCTTCATTCGACTGGACCCGAATGCGTCCCACTTTCCGCTCATCCGCGTTGGTCTTCCTGCTCGCCGTGCTCGCCTGGGCGCCATCGGTCGGCTCGCCCTTCTGGCTCGACGACTATCTGCAGGTCGAGCGGGCGGCGGCGCTCTGGACCGACCCGGGCGGCCTGGCCGACGGCTTTCGCTTTTCGTCCGAGGATGTCTCACCGCTCTGGCTCGCCAATCGGAGTTGGTCGGTCACCTACTTCCGGCCGCTGGTGCAGCTCGTCTTCGCGCTCGACTGGGGCCTGTGGGGCAACCTGGCGTGGGGTTATCACGCCACCAATCTGCTGCTGCACGGCATCGCCGCGGTGCTGGTGGCGCTGCTCGCGGCACGATTGAGCGGCCGCCCGGGGGCCGGTCTCTTGGCGGGTCTGATCTTCGCGGTGCACCCCTCGCACCAGGACAGCGTGGCTTGGATCACCGGCCGCACCGACGTGGTCGCGACGATCGCCTTCCTGGCGGCGTTGTGGGCACATCTGCGCTGGCGTGGCGGAGACCGAGCCGCCGGCGTCGCGGCGCCGATCCTGCTCGCCGCGGCCTTCCTCGCTAAAGAGAGCGCCGCCGCCTTTGCGCTGGTCGCGGCCCTGCTGGGGGCGGCCGAACCCTCCGCGGGCGGAGTCCGTGCGCGCATCGCCAGCGCGCTACGCGCCGCCTGGCCCTCTGTGCTCCTCACTCTTTTCTACCTGGGGGCGCGCCTCGCCGCGGGCGGCTTCGGCAACCCCAGCTCCGCCTACCTGATCACGCCGGCCGATCCCGGCTTCGCCGCCACCGCGCTGTGGCGCACCTTCCTCTACGCGGCCAACCTGGTGTTCGGGGTTCCGATCGAGCCGGTGGTGGTCGGACCGGCCCTCGCGGCGCGCCCCTGGGCGGTGTGTGTGCTGGTCGCCTTGCTGGTGGGGGCGATCGGGTGGGCGCAGCGTCGGGCCCGGCCCGACCGCGGCGTGCTGCTGGGCCTGGCGATCTTCGTGCTGACACTGGCCCCCGCCATCGGAGTGGTGGCCGGCCAGCGCTTCCTCTATCTGCCCTCCGCCGGCTTCGCGTGCGCGATCGGCGCAGCGTTCGGCGGCTGGATCGACGCACGCCGATGGGTGGTCGGCGGCATCTGCCTCCTGCTGGTCGCCGCCTCTTGGGTGAAGATCGCCTTTCGCGACGACCTGATCCGCGACACCATGGCGCCGCTCCACGCCCTGGCGTCTCGGAGCATCGCGCCCGGCCCCGGGGAGCGCCTCTACTTCGTCGATCTTCCCCCCTTGGTCTGCATGGGATTCGCTGCCGCGGTGCGCAACATCCTGCGCCTTCCGCGGGTCGAGGTGCGCGCTCTGACCCTGGCGCCCGATCTGCCGCCGAGCGTGAGCCGTTGGGTGGGGAGCGCGCCGGGCGACGGCGGGGAGACGCGGCTGGGGCGCGATCGACAAGGACGGCTGATCGTGGAGCGCGTGGGGGGGGAGTACTTCGCCAGCTTCATGGAGCGCTTCTTCCTGTGGGGTGAGAAGCCGCCGGCGCCGGGCACCCGGCTGCGCGCGGGCGAGCTGGCGGTCGAGATCGGCGCCGCGGGCGGGCGCGGCGGGGTGCAGGCGCTGGCCTTCGACATCGAGGGGGGCGTCGACGCGGCGCGCAACTGGATCTTGCGCTGCTCCCCCGGGACCGTGGAGCGCATCGAGCCGGCGCAGCTGCCGCTGGTCGAGCTCAGGTCCGTGCCGGTCGCGGGGACCATGCCATGAGCGCCGGCGCAGCTCCTCTCGAGAGCTCCTCGTGGAGCAGATCGCTGTGGATGGGCCTCACCGTCGGTCTGGTCAACGGCGTGTGTGCGGCGCTGGCCGCCCTCTGGACATCGAACCCCTTGCTCGGAAGCTGGTACTTCGTCTGGGAGTACGGCCTGCGGCTCCTCGCCCGCGCGGTGCCGGAATGGCTGGCCGCCAGCCTCGGCAGCTCGGCCGGTACGTTCACGCTCTTCGGCCTCGCGGGGCTGCTCTCCGGCCTGGTGCATTGGGGACTGCTGGCGCCTCTGTCGCGCCGGCTCGCCGGCGGCGCACGTCTGGCGCGCGCCCACGTCGCCCTCGGCGCCTTCCTGTCGGTATTCGTCTACGGGCTGGTCAGCACCTTCGACATCGCCTTCAGCCACGCCGAGCTCACCGCGATGGCGCAGCGCATGATCGCGGTGATCTTCGTGGCCGCCGTGGGGATCGGCTGTCTGGGGGGGCGCCTGCTCGCCCCGGCGCTCGAGCGCGCGGCGCGGCGGCCGTGCCGTGGGAGCGCCCTCGCGCTGGCGGCGGTCGCGGTGTTGGGGCCCGGCCTCGGCGCGGCGCTGGGCGAGCGCGGCCGTCGCCAACGAGACGCCGGACCGGTCTACCAGACGCCTCCCGGCCGGGTGATCCTGCTGGGTATCGACGGACTGGAACGTGGAATCGTCCACGACCTGATGCGGGCGGGGAGGATGCCCAACTTCGCCCGCGCGGTCGAAGGCGGTACGATCGGTCCCCTGCGCACCATCATTCCCTACTACTCGCCGGTGGTCTGGACCTCGGTCGCCACCGGCAAGCGTCCTCCCAAGCACGGCGTCACAGGCTTCGTCGATGCCGAGACCCACGACGCGGATCTGCTGGATCGGCGTGACATCCAGGCCGCGGCGCTGTGGGATATCGTGGCGGCCCGCGATCTGCGCGGGGGCTTCGTGAACTGGTACTACACCTGGCCGGCGGTGCTGCCGGGCGATGGATACATGATTTCCGACCGTCTGGTCTACACCGACCTGCCGATGAACGTCGCCCCCGACTCGTTGGCACCGGTGGTCGCCGACCAGGTCGCCGGCGCCCGCGACGCCTTTTCGATGAGAGACTACGTTTCGCTAGACTACGATGAGGACTACACCCGCTTTGCACGCAACACGGCGGACTACGAGCGGCACCATTTCTACAAGGTGGTGCGCAGATCGATCGCCCGTGACATCACTGCGATCCGCGCGGCGGTCGAGATCGAGCGGCTGAGCCCACGGCCCTCCGACCTGCTGGCGGTCTACATCCGTGCCAGCGATGCGGTCGCGCACATCCATTGGAAACACCATGTGGCGAGCCGCAACCCCGGCCTGGCAAGCTGGCTATGGGATGTGCAGGAAGCCGACGTCGAGGCGTTCGGCGAAGCGGTGCGCAGCTACTACGTGACGGTCGATCGGCTCCTGGGCGAAATCATGTCGCTGATGGATGAGCGCACCACCCTGATCATCGCTTCCGACCACGGCTTCGGCTTCAATCTCGCGGGAGGCAGGGCCGTGAAAGTCGATCGCCTGCTGGCCGCGCTGGGCTATCTGCACTTCGAGGAGGGCAGCGACACGATCGACTGGCAGCGCACGGCGTTTTTCGACAACCCGAACAACTTGCGCATCGCCGCCGAGCGGCGCATCTCCGCCAATCTCGCCGGGCGCGAGCCGCAGGGCACGCAGACGGTCGAGGCGAACCGTCGCGATGCGGCCGAGCTGGCCGCAGCGCTGAAGAGCTTGCGAACCACCGAGGGGGTGCCGGTGTTCAGCGACGTGCGCAGCTCCGGGCTCGAAGGAGGAATCGACCTGGTGGTCGAGATCGAGACCGATCTGGCGCTCGACGGCGAGGTCGATCTCGGCGCGGGACGGAGCTTTCCGGTCTCCGAGATGGCGGTCAACTTCGGGATCTCGGGAATGCACCGCATGGACGCGACTCTGGTGATCTTCGGGCACGGCGTGCGCAAGGACGCGCTTCCGCGCGGCGCGGGAGTGTTGGATGTGGCGCCGACCGTGTTGCATCTGCTGGGGCATCCGCTGGCACGCGACATGGATGGTCGGGTGCTGCGTGAGCTGCTGGACCCGGACATGGCGGCGCGGCCGGCGGTCTATGTCGACAGCTTCGACGAGCTCTCGCTGGTCGAGAGCGGGGGCGTGCGCTCCGATGCTCAGGTCGACGAGGTGATCCGCGAGCAGCTCCGATCGCTCGGATACATCCAGTAGGTGGGATCATGAGGCGTGATTCCGCCGAGCGAGCGCTTCGGATGAGCATCCTGCGGGAGCTCGGCACCGCCGCCGGGATCGGCTTTCCGTTGGGATGGGCGCTGTGGTGGCTTTCGCGCTCACATTCCGAGAGCGCGCACATCGTCGACACCTTGCTGGAGCTCGTTTTCCTGTTTTGCGGCCGATGGTTGGGTCCCCTGGCGCTGGGACGCCTGGGAGGAAGCACCGAGCTGGCACTGAGCTGCGGAGTGATCGCCGCGGCGCTCGGGCTGCTGCTGACACCCCTGACCCTGCTCTGGGAGCGCGCCAGAGGGGGGCCGTGGAAGCCTTGCGAACGCAGCGCCCGGAGGCTGGGGCGCCACGCCGGGCTGCAGGTCGCGCTCCACGCGTCGCTGTGGAGTGCGGTCGAGCTGAAGTCGCTCGCTTTCGACCTGTTCTTGAGCGGCGACCCGGGCGTCTTGAAGCTGACGCTGGCAGCCGTGACCGGGGCGCTGGTGTTCGGATTCGTGACCGGTGCCGCGGTGCGCAGCCTGGCCCGGCGTCTGCTCGGGCCGCTCGGAGAATCGCGCCGGCGAGCCTGCGCCCGGTTGATGGCGGCGCTTCCGGTCGCGGCCTGCGTGCTGCTCGCGATCAGCAGCCGATCGCCGGCCGCCGGATGGCGCGCCGAGCGGGTGGAGACCCTGCGGGCGACGACGCCTTCGACGCCCACCCGGGTGCTCGTGATCGGTGTTGACGCCGCGTCTTTCGGAATCGTCGCCCCCCTGATCGACGCCGGTCGGCTGCCGGCCCTCGCGGACCTCTTCGCGCGCGGCGCCGGCGGCCGGCTGCGGGCCGTCATGCCGCCCTTCTCGCCCCCGGTCTGGACCTCGATCGCCACCGGCGTTCGGCCCCTGACGCACGGCATCGAGGGCTTCTCCGTGCCGCGCCCGGGCAGCTGGGAGTCGGACCTGGTCGGCTCCACGATGCGCCGCGTGCCGGCCTTGTGGGACGTGGCCTCGAGCGCCGGGATCGAGGTGGTCGTCGGCGGCTGGTTCGCCTCCTTTCCCGCCACCCCGGTGCAAGGCGCGATGGTGAGCGATCGGGCGACCAGCGCGGGTCGGCCGGGGCGCTGTTTCCCGGACAGCCTGTGCCTGGAGTTGGACCGGATTCTGGCCCGTCTGCAAGCCGACCCGGCGCCCGCGGAGTGGCTCTTCGGTCCCGACTCCACGGCCACCGAAGAAGAGCGTGAAGCCCTCGATGTGCTACGCGCCGAGCTGCTCGAGGACCGCCTGATCTGCGCGGTCTCGGACTCCCTGCTGACGCGCCGCGACTGGCGTCTGGGGATGGTCTACGTGCGTACCACCGATTCGGTGCAGCATCTGTTCTGGAAGTACCGGGCGGCGCGCCGGCATCCACGTCTCGCCGCGCGTCTGTGGCCGCTCGAGCCGGCGGCGGTGCGGCGCCGGGCCGCCGCCATCGACTCCGTCTACGCCTGGACCGACCGGCGGGTGCGGCGCCTGATCGAGCTAGCGGGACCCGATGCCGCGGTGATTCTGGTCTCCGACCACGGAGCCGGCGCGCGTCTCGGCGCGGCGCCGAGCTACGATCTGAATCCGCTGCTGCGCGCCATGGGAGCCCAGTCGATCGACGCCGAGCGTGGCATCGATCTGGCGCGCTCGATCGTCTACGAACGCAGCGCCGAGGTCCCTTATTGGAGCCCGCGCCGCCGCCTCCACCTCTCGATCGCGGGCCGCGAGCAGGCCGGGCGGCTTTCCGCGCCGGCGGCGGCCGAGACCCGGGACGGGCTGATCGAGGAGCTGCGGGCGATCGAACGCTCCGACGGCCGCGCCCTATTCTCCCGGGTGGCGGCGCTCGATCTCGATCCGCGCGATCCCGAGGCGGCCGACATCGCTCTGCGCCTGGCGCGCGGCTTGCGACCAGAGATGGAAATCAGACTTCCGGGAGGCGGTCGAATCGCGGCGCGCTCGATCGCGCCCCTTTCGCAGGCCAGCTCCTTCTCCGGAAACCACCGCGTCGGAGGCATCATCGCCGCCGCCGGCCCCGGCATTCGCGGCCCAGGCGTGCGCCTGCGCGGAGCCTCGGCCCTCGACCTGGCGCCGACCGTCGCCGTCTTGCTGGGGCTGCCGATCCCCGACGACATGGAGGGGCGGGTTCTCGCCGAGCTGCTCGATCCCGACTGGCTCGAGCAGCATCCCCCGCGGGCTCTTCCCTCCTGGGGTCGACGGACGATGGGCGAAAGAGCGGTCGACGAGCGCTACAATGACGACGAGTTACGGCGGCGGCTGCGAGCGTTGGGCTACATCCGATGAGCGGAACGAAATGAGATCCTGGCTCTATCGCAAGGCGGAGCGTTACGACAAGATGTTGCGCATGCTCCACGGCGACACCCTGGGCCGGCGTTTCTCCGCGATCGCCGAGCTGGTCGGCGAGCACAAGCGGGTGCTCGATCTCGGGGCCGGCACCTGCGCGCTTGCCGGTCATTTACATCCCAGCTGTCGCTATCTCGGCGCCGAGCTGAACCCGACCTTTCGCGCCCATGCCCAGGCTCGGGGGCTCGAGGTGATCGCGCTCGACGTGTTCGACTTCGGGAACTATCCGCGAAGAGTCGACGTGATCGTGGCGGGCGACCTGCTCCATCACCTGATCCCGAATCAGCGACATTTCCTGCGCGGCGTGGGACGCCACGGCGCCGCCCAGATTATCATCTGCGAGAGCTACCCGTACGGAGCCAGGCTCTCCACGCGGATTCTGGGTCCGATTCTGGACAACGACGGTTTCAATAACCTCCCGGCGAGAATCAAGCACCATCTTTTCGACGAGTTTACCGAGCAGCGGTTGCGCCGAGAAATGCTCGATGCATTGCCGGAGCGGAGGGCCGAGATCAAGATGCTCTCCGAGCGCACGCAGCCGGGCAAAGAGCGACGTGGCTGGGACACGATCGTCGCCAGCTTCGTGCGCATGGAGAATCGATCGTGACGGTAACCAGCCAGGCGCTTCGAGACGCCCTCGCGCTTCTAGGGGGTCGGCGTGTCGCCGTGATCGGCGACCTGATGGTGGACCAGTACCTGGACGGGGACGCATTGCGGATATCTCCCGAGGCGCCGGTTCCGGTGGTCGAGGTCGACGCCGCGTCCCATCTCCCCGGCGGGGCCGCGAACGTGGCCCGCAACGTGCGCGTGCTCGGTGGAGAGGTCGCGCTCGTCGGCCTGGTCGGCGCCGACCAGGCGGCTCAGGACCTGGCGGATCTGCTCGAGACCGAAGGGGTGGGCGGCAACGGGTTGGTGGAGGACCCGGACCGCCCGACGACCGTCAAGACCCGGGTGCGGGCGCGGGGCCAGCAGATCGTGCGCATCGATCGGGAACGCACGGTAGCGGCGGGCGCGGTCGCCCAGGCCGCCCTGCTCGAAGCCGGCCTGAAGGCGCTCGAGGCGAGTGATGCCTTGCTCTTGGAAGACTACGACAAGGGGGTGCTCTCAGCGCCCGTCATCGAGGGCTTGCTGGCCGCGGCTGAAATGGCCGGCAAGCCGGTCGCGGTCGATCCGAAGTTCCGCAACTTCTTCCGCTACCGGGGAGCGACGGTCTTCAAGCCGAACCAACAAGAGGTGGAGAAGAGCCTGGGACTGGAAATCGAGGATCAGCAGCAGGCGGTCGAGGCGGGAGCCGAGCTGCGCAAGCGACTGGCCTGCCACGCGGTGTTGCTCACCCGCGGCGACAAGGGCATGACGCTCATCGAGGAGAAGAGCAAACGCCCGTTCACGGTGCCGGCGAGCGCCCGCGAGGTGTACGATGTCTCGGGCGCCGGCGACACCGTGATCGCGACACTTGCGCTGGCGATGGCGGCGGGCGTGCCCTTGCCCACTGCGACGGTATTGTCGAGCATTGCCGCCGGGATCGAAGTGGGCCGGGTCGGCGTTGCCGCGGTGGAGGCCGCGTCGATTCTGGCCGCCATCGGCGAGGGAGAGCGAACATGGGGCGCGTAGTGGATCTGCAGGAAGCCGTGCGCGTCTGCGACCAGGCGCGGCGGGAGGGGAAGCGGATCGTCTTCACCAACGGCTGCTTCGATCTTTTCCACCACGGCCACGTGGAGATCCTCGAGGGCGCCGCGGTGCTGGGCGATCTGCTGGTCGTGGCGATCAACGACGACGCATCGGTGCGGCGCCTGAAGGGAAGGGGCCGTCCCTTGCAGACGCTGGCGGCGCGGGCCCGTGTGCTGGCCGCGCTGGCGGTGGTCGACCTGGTGGTTGCTTTCGAAGCGGACACTCCCCTGGAGACGATCGTGGCATTGCGGCCCGAGCAACTGGTGAAAGGCGCGGACTACGCCGATCGCGAGGTGGTCGGCGCCGAGGAGGTGCGCGGCTGGGGTGGCGCGGTGGAGCTGCTGCCTCTGATCGAAGGCGTTTCCAGCAGCGATCTGATGCACAGAATCGGGCGAATCGCCCAGAGCGAGGAATCGTGAAGGCGCTGCGTTGGCTGTTTCTGTTGTGGGTCCTCGCCAGCGCGTTCTCGGTGCTCTGGGTGAGCCAGTGGCGACCGCTCGAAGTGGCCGGCGCCGACGCGCGCTCGGCGGCGCAGGGATGGACCACCCTGACCGGAGCCGTACACGTGCACACGCTGGCGTCGGATGGCGGCGGCACGGTGCACGAAGTGGCGCGTGCCGCCGCCAAGGCCGGCCTCGACTTCGTCGTCATCACAGACCACAACACGCTGCACGCCGCGGACCAGGAAGGTGATCACGGCGGCGTGCTGGTGTTGGCGGGAGTGGAGTGCTCGCGCTCCGACGGACACGTGCTCTTTCTCGGCTCTTCCGGTCTGCGCGATTCCGACATCGGCGGCGGGGGACGGCGTTTCTTCGACGTTCTCTCCACCTCCCGGGTTCCTTTTGTCGCCCATCCGACCAATGAGCGGCGGCCCTGGGACGGCAACGTGTGGCCGGCTGGTGGCGGCATGGAGCTGATCAGCTTCAACACGGCATGGCGCGAGCGCTCCCCGATCGAGCTCGCTGCGGCGATTCTGGCGCTGCCCTTCCGGCGCCGGGCGGCATTCGCATCGATCGTCAGAGAACCCGCCGACGAGCTCGCGATGCTCGACACTCTGGAGACGGTGCCGCCATTGATCGGATCGGTCGACGCCCACTCCTGCCTGCCGCTTCCTGGCGACCACGTGCTGCGTTTTCCACGCTACGAAGATCTCTTTTCGGTGCTGGTCACACGCGTCTATCTGCGGCAGCCCGTGCCTTTCGACGCCGAGCAGCGCATCGAGCGGGTACGACAGGCGCTGGAACGTGGCCGCAGCGAGATCGTGCTTCCGGCCTTTGGGCCCGTTCCTCCACTGCGTTTCGCCGTGCACACGACCGAGGGCGAGATCGAGGTCGCGGGCGCCCGCCTGCCCGCCTCGCGGGTCGCGCTGCTCGAAGTGGAGCTGTCGGCCAGCGGCGTGCCGACCGATCTGACCCTGCTGCACGACAACCAGGTGAGCGCGCATTTCGGTCCCGGCACGCCGGGTCGGGTGCGCATCGTCGGACCCGAGCCCGGCCACTGGCGAGTAGAGGTGCGGCAGGTCCGCGACGCCGAGCGTTTCTGGGGGCCGACCGTGGTGCCGTGGATCTTCAGCAACGCGATCACCTTGACCTCGGTGCAAGCGCCCTGAAGTACGAGTGGGCCGACATCCACGCCGAGGCGGGATGCCGGCCCATCGCTCGCCAAGCTCCAAGGAGGCGGTCGGCATAACTTATCCGGGTGCGCGTCGGGGGAGACGCTATACGGAACTTGGCGATCACCTGGCTAGCGCAAGCTGCGTGCCAGCGACGGAGAGGGCGAATGGTGGCAGCCGCGAGGCATCGTGCGTCGCCAGAAAACGGTTGATGGATAGGGCTTGTCCGGAGTGGGGGGGCTGGACACCTCGACCGGCGGTCTCGGGAGGATCGGGCGCCGCTTGCCTATCTGGCGCAGAATCATCCCCTCGGCGGATGCGGCATTGTCATGCTGACAGCTCTCCGCCCGACCTCGCTCCGGCCGCTCCGCCGCCGCCCCCTGCCCTTCTCGTAGCGGCGCTTGCTCACTGCACTCGACGCGGCGATGCGTGTGGTGAGGCGCGCAGGCTTCTGTGGCGCCCGCACTTCGCCTGATCAGCGGCGGGCGCTGCTCTGCGCACCGGTGTTCCACACGCGGCGCGCGGGAGAGATAGGGGCTGCCGTCCGCACGACGCCGCGGCGCGGCGATCTGGCGGGCGAGGCGGGGTGGATGCTCGGCCCGCAACTTGCATGTGAATGGGTGTCGACGACGACCGCGATCGAGGCGTGAAGGCCCGGTGGCGGCGACACCCCAGAGGCCTTTTCCAGAGTGATCGAGGCCGCGTGGAGAATCAGACGAACCACAGGCCGCATCCAGCGCGCGGTGATTGCCCCCCGGAAAGGGCCGACGACCCGGCCGGGCGCGCACGGAAGCGCGATGGGTCCTCACCGGCGCTCCTGCTGGTCGACGACTCACCCGGTTTTCTGCGCGCAGCGGCGCGTGTGCTGGCCGGCAAGGGCTTCGACGTCAAGGTCGCAACATCGGCGGCACGGGCCAAAGAGATCCTGGCGCGCGAGCCGATCGAGGGCGTGCTGCTCGATGTCGTGCTTCGCGGGAGCGACGGTCTCGATCTGCTGCGCACTCTGGCCGCCGACTATCCGCGGGTACGAGCCTCGGTGGTCACGGGTCATCTGAGCGCCCGGATCATCGCCGAGGCGAGCAGCTGCGGGGCGCTCGACGTGCTGGTCAAGCCGGTGCAGGGAACGGAGCTGCTGCAAGCCGCCAGCGCCTTGCTGGGCGACGCTGCCGCCGATTCCAATCCAGGCTAGCCAATGCCCCATTCCGTCAGACGACGGTAGATGGTGCGCGGGGCGATGCCCAGGATGCGGGCGGTCTTCTTCTTGTCTCCGCCGGTTCGGTTCAGCGTTCTGAGGATCATCTCTTTCTCGACCACCGTGAGCTCCGTCCCCACCGGAAAATGCAGCACATCGGTCGAGCCATCGGCCTCGCCGACCTGTGCCGGCAGCAGGTTGGCGTCGATGAACTCCTCGCGACAGAGCACCACCGCGCGCTCGATGACGTTCTCCAACTCGCGCACGTTGCCGGCCCAGTGATAGCGCACCAGAGCCTCCATCGCCGCCCGGGTCAGTCCTTTGATCGACTTGCCGTTCTTGCGGTTGTAGACGGAAAGGAAGTGGTTGACGAGCAGAGGAATATCGTCGGGCCGCTCGCGCAATGGAGGCACCGCGACGGTGATGACATTCAGGCGGAAGAATAGGTCTTCGCGAAAACGCCGCGCCGCGACCTCTTCGCTCAGATCGCGATGTGTCGCTCCCACGATGCGCACGTCGGTTCGCAGCGTCTTGGCGCCGCCGACTCTCTCGAACTCCCCTTCCTGCAACACGCGCAGCAGCTTGACCTGCATCGAAGGCGGCATATCGGCGATCTCGTCGAGCAGCAGAGTCCCGCCGTGCGCGATCTCGAAGCGTCCGCGGCGCGATCCGACCGCGCCGGTGAAAGCGCCGCGCTCGTGGCCGAAGAGCTCCGCCTCGAGCAGTGTGTCCGGGAGGGCGCCGCAGTTCAGCTTGACGAAAGGGCTGTCGCGGCGTGGTGAGAGGCTGTGCAGAAGATTGGCCAGCAGCTCCTTGCCGGTGCCACTCTCGCCGTGAATCAAGACGGTGGCCGAGCTGGCAGCCACCTGTTCGACCAGCTCGAGCACCGAGCGCATCTGCCGGCTCGTGCCGATAATATGACGCCTGCTCTCGTGTTCCTCGAGGCGCTCTCGAAGCAACACATTTTCTCGCAGCAGCCGGTGGCGGTCGTAGGCGTGGGTCACGGTGCGAATCAGCTCGTTCTTGCCCGCCGGTTTGGTCAGGTAGTCGTAAGCTCCTTCTCTGAGACTGGCCACCGCTTCTTCGACCGTTCCCTCCCCGCTCACCATCACGAAGACTGCGTCGGGGCGCCGACTCTGCACTCGACGGTGCAGCTCCCGTCCGTCTATTCCCGGCATGCGCAGGTCGGAGACGATCACCCCCGGCACCTTGTCACCCACCGCGGCCAGTGCCTGCTCACCGCTTTCCGCCTGGATCACCGCGTAGCCTTCGCGCTCCAGCACCCGGCAGATCGCCGAGCGGTGGGCCTCGTCGTCTTCGACCACCAGCACCGTTCGCAGCTCCGCGCTCATGTCTCGAGCTCCTGCTCGCTGATCGGAAGGCTGATCTCGAACACCATGCCCGCGCCGCGCCGCGCCCGGGCGGTCAGCCGGCCGCCGTGCTCCTCGACGATCTTTCTGGCCAGTGGCAGGCCGAGACCCGTTCCGTTGGTTTTGGTGGTGTGAAAGGGCTCGAACGCCCAGTCGAGCCGCTCGCCCGGGATGCCACAGCCCTCGTCGGACACTTGCAGCTGCGCTTCGTTCTCCCGCGTGGCCACCCTCATGTCGACGTTGCGGCCTCGGGGAGTGGCTTCCAGCGCGTTGCGCAGGAGATTCAGAATCACTCGATGCAGCTGATCTCGGTCGCCGCTGCAGAGTGCGCCCGGGGACGAGGCTCCCTCCAGGGACAGGCGTACGCCCGCGCTTGCGAACTCCCCGCCGAGCAGATCGGCCGCCTCCGAGGCCAGCTCCTCCAGCTCAATCGCCTCGGGCGCGGAGCTCGGCATCCTGCTGAACTGAAGATACTCGTTGACGATGCGGGCCAGGAGGTCGACCTCGTTCAAGACCGAATCCAACAGTTTCCGGGCCTCGGCGACTTTGCTATCGGGCAGCTCGACCAGCTCGTCGCGAGCCATCTCGACGTTTAGCTGAATGGCTCCCAGAGGATTGCGCAGCTCGTGCGCCACCTGAGCCGCCATGCGCCCGATTGCGGCCAGCTGCCCGTCGCGGATCACGCGCTCTTGCAGCTGCTGCCGGAGGGTGATGTCGCGGTGAATCGCGGAAAATCCCACGCACTCGCCACTGCCGTCCCGCAGGCAGGAGAGCGTGAGCTCGATGGCCCGCTCTTCACCCTCGCGGGTGACGCGCATCGTCTCATAGCCGCGAATCGTGCCGACCCGCATCAGCTGCCGGCGCAGCACGTCGATCTCCCCCGCGTCGCGCAGGCGCTGCGGGAGGAGGGTCTCCAGCGGCATTCCTTGCACCTCGTGCTCGGAGTAGCCGAAGGTATGCTCCGCTGCCCGGTTCCAGCCGAAGATCCGCATCCTCTTGTCGAGGAGCATCACCGGATCGCCCGAGCCGGACAGAAACGAGCGCAGCATTTCGAACTGGTGGACCACGCGCTCCAGGGGCTCGGTCACGATCGTCTCGTCGCGGACGAAAAGGGCGAAGCTGCACGGGCCGCACATCCGCCTCCCGCCCGGATCCTGGCGGCCGCAGGTGTGGACCCAGACATCGTTCTCCTGGTCGCAGATGCTGCCCGGCCTGCTGGGCGCCGGCGACACCGGAGCGATCGACACCGCGACCCGCCGGCCGGCGATCGTCTCCTCGCCCCAGAGCGCGGCCCAGCCGGAATTCCTCGATTGCTCGAGGAGGTCGGGCAGCCGCTCGACCAGGCCTGGCAGAAAGCGCTGCAGTGGGGCCCCGATCAGCTCCTCTTGCGGAGCTCCGAGGGTCTCGCCCAGGCCGGGACCCGCGCGCAGGATCTTGCCCTGTGGGTCGAGCAGGCTCACGCCCTTGCCCCCACCCTCGACCAGGGCGCGTCGCAGCGCGTCGATCGGCGCAGTGAGCTCCGCGGATAGCATCTCGCCTCTCTCGTCCTCTGTGCGGCCTATTGGTCCGCCTCCTCGCGCACCACGACCACCGGGCAGGGCGCCTCGCGAATCACCTTCTCCGTCTCGCTGCCGAGCAGCAAGTGGGCCAACCCTTTGCGCCCGTGGGTGCCCATGACGACGAGGTCGTAGTCGGCGGCGCGGGCCAGCTCCAGGATCTCTTCATGAACCCGGCCGCTGACGACCTTCGGCCGCAGCTCGATCTGCTCCGGAATGGCGAGCTCCTGTGCGAATTCCCCCAGGGTGCGCAGGGCGTTGCCGTGGGCCACCTGCGAGAGCGAGAGATTCCGTTCCTTGCCCACGCTCTCGAAGTACTCCGGCCCCAGGAAGACCGGTGGCTCCCAAACGTATACGAGGTCGATGGTTGCGCCGGTGGCCCCGGCCAGGAAGAGCGCGTAGTCCGCGGCCTTCTTGGAGCAGGGCGAGAAGTCGATCGGCACGAGTATGTGGTGGATGGCAGTCATGATCTTGTCTCCGGCGGCGAGACCAAATCCCAAGAGCCGCTGCCGCATATGGTAGTCGATGCCGATCCGAGGTTCCAGGAGCCTCGGCTACGCGCCATTTTCGAAGAATTGCGAAACCAGGGCTTGCAACCCGCCCCCATGGGCGCGTTACTATGGACGCGGTCAACAAAGCGTTGGTGGACCCCATCCCTGCCAGGTCGCGAGTCGAGCCGTCGTCGCGAGCGCAGGAACCTGAACCCGCCGCCCCATCGGTGATCCCGCCGAGCAACCGGGCGACAATGCACCGATCCTCTCAATTGCCGCCTCCCGCGCGGCAAGCATGTGAAGAGCTGGTCCGAATTCCCCTGTGTCATTCGTTGCCGATGGCACCCTCCGGCCGTGCCGCCAAGGCACCGGCCGAATCGAGCGCAACGGCCGACCGGAGCTCGGACTGGACGTTCTGGAGTGTCTCATGACCGCCGCAGTCGAAGAAAAGTGGTACAACCTGTCCGAGATGTCTCGGTTGACGGGTATCAATCGCGCCCAGCTACACAAGTACGTGAAGTCGCATCCCGATCGCATCAGGAGTCAGAGATTTGGAGCTCGGACGAAGTTCCACGAAACGGCGGTCCAGGCCTTCGAGCAGATTCGTGAAGAAGGACTCAAGCGCGTCGGGAAGCCGGTAACGAGGCGCGACAAGGTCGACCCCGCCAATGTCAAAAGGAAGCCGGGGCGCCCGGCTGTGGCCAAGGCGGCGCCGGCTTCGACGCAGTACTACAGTCTGGCGGAAATGGCCCGCATGACGGGAATCAACCGCGTCCAACTGCACAAAATCTCGCGCGCCTACGCGAGCCGCATTCCCAGCCGCAAGGTCGGGGGACGCACGCAGTATCCGACCGACGCGGCCGACGTCTTCAAGCAACTCCGGGACGAACAGCGCGTCAGCGGACCGAAGGCGGTAGTGGCCCCCGTCCGGACCGCTCCGACCAAGAAGACGTCGTCGGCTCCGCGTGCCAAGGCCGCGCGCCCGGCGCCGGCGTTCGCACCGGTCGACGAGCCGGAACAAGCGACACTGAGCGCCGCCATCGCGCCGGCAGCAGCGGAGGGTGAACCGGTCGCCGGCGCCGAACAGGCGATCGATGCGCTGACCCTGGCGATCCGCATCATCGCGGCGCCCGCCGATGTGCAGGCGGCGATTCGAGTGTTGCTGGATCGAGTGGGAACCAGATAGCGGCGATTCCGTGACCGTCATTCGCGGGAACCGAGGGACCGTGCGGCGGCGCCGCACGGGTCGCGGTGAAGCCCCGCCCCCCTCGCCCATGAGGCGCCGGTTGGGCGGGGCGGAAGCGCCGCTCCGCGTGACGCTTTGTCCCATGGGTTCGCCCGCGGCGGACGATGTGCGGCGCTTTGGCACGGAGCAGGAGCGGGCGTCGTTCAGAGGTCTGGAAGTCCTTGTATTTCAACCACCGTCGGCCGCAGACGGCGCTGGCACGACCGTTGCTCGTACGAGGCTTGAATCCATCCTCTGAGACATTGGAGCCAACATGCCCGAATTCCTCATCATCGGCGGAGTATCAGCGGGAACCAGCGCCGCGGCCCGTGCCCGGCGCCTCTCCCCGGATCTGAAGATCACCATCCTCGAAAAGAGCGCCGATATCTCCTACCGGGCTTGCGGCATTCCCGATGCGATGGCGGAGCCGGACCCCGATCTGGAGAGTCTGATCGTGCGGCCTGCGGCCGCTTTCGCTCAGGACCAGGTGCTGATCCGTTTCGAGCACGAGGCCGTGGGCATCGATCCCGATCGAGGTCGAGTGCACTGCGTTGCGGGTGGTCGCGACGTAGTGCTGAGCTACGATCACCTGCTCTTGACCATGGGGGCGCTGCCGGTCAGGCCGGAGGTGCCGGGAGTCGATCTGCCGGGGGTGGAGGTGCTCCGATCTCTGGGCGACGCGCGGGTGCTTCGAACCTACTGTCGCGAGGGAGTGCTGTCCCGAGTCACAGTGGTGGGAGCGGGCTACGTCGGTGTCGCCATGGCGGAGGCGCTGGCGCGCAGAGGTCTCGATGTGACCCTGATCGAGGAGCGCGATGCGATCCTGCCCGGAGTCGAAAGCGTAATCGCCCATAAGGTGGTGAAGGCGGTGCGCAAACAGGGGGTGCGCGTGCTGCTGGGGGCCGCCCTGGCGGGGATCGAGAGGGAATCGCAATCGGCGCGTCACCTGGTGGTAGAGACAGAAGAAGGAACCAAGTTTTCGACCGACCTGGTGCTGCTGGCCACCGGCGTTCGACCCAACGTCGATTTCGCCAAGGAGGCGGGGGTCGAGCTGGGCGAAACCGGCGCGATCGCCGTCGATGCGCTGCAGCGCACCAATATCGACGGGATCCTGGCGGCCGGGGACTGTGCCGAGGCCTATCACCGGATCGTCGAGCGAGCGGCGTGGGTGCCGCTCTGCACCACGGCGATCAAGCAGGGGCGCGTGGCGGGCTCTGTGGTTGCCGGAGAGGCAGACTATTTCCACGGAGTGGTCGGCACCATGGCGGCGGAGGTGTGCGGCACGCAGGTGGCCCGCACCGGGCTGACGATGTCGGAGGCGAAATCCGCGGGCTTCGATCCGGTGATGGCCGTAACCAGTGCACCGTCGCGAGCGCCCGGGCGGCCCGAGGGGCGTTCTCTGAACATGGCCATTATCGCCGACCGCAAAGAGGGCAGGCTGATCGGAGCCCATTGTTGCGGCCAGGATGGAGCAGTGCTGCGGATCAACACCTTCGCCGCGGCGCTTCACGCCGAGCTGGCGGCCGAAGACGTGGCGACCATCGATCTCGCCTACACGCCTTCGGCGGCGCCGGTCTGGGATCCGATCCTGGTCGGCGCATCGTTGGCCGCCCGGAAGATCGTGGAGCCGCCGCGGGCTCCGCGCGCCCGACTGCCGCGGGTCGCCGGCTCGCGCTGACCGGGTCCTATCAATCCAGACCCGGCGGCACGGCGCCCTCCAGAAAGCGCTCGAGCCGGCGCGCGTGCGCGGCGTTCCAGCCGCTCTCGATCTGGGCCACGGTCCCGTCGACTTCGATCAGGAGTGTGATCGGAACCCGCGGCGGAGCGCCACCGAAGAGCATCCGTCGCAGCGGCTTCGAGGCGATGGCATTGCGGTAGGTGGCGTCGGCGGCGTGGATTCGCGTTTCGATCGCCGCCTTGCGCGTCGGAGGATCGATGCTGATGCCGATCACCGAATCGCGTGGATGACGCTTCGCGAGGCCGGCGAGAAAGCGCATCTCGCGCGGGCAGATCCGGCACCACGAGGCCCACAGATTCACCACACATCGAGCGCCGCCCGGGACCAGTGCGCGCAGCTCGACCAGCTCGCCGGTCAGCGTTTCCGCGCTGCCCTTCGGCAGCGCCTCTCCGACCCGCAGCGCCAAGGGCTCGGCGGTGCCGGGATCGGGCAGACGCGCCGCGCGCTGCTCCAGACGGATCGGGCGCTGCTCGCCCGCCACGAAACGCCAGTAGCTTCCGGCGGGAAGATCGTGGGCCCGGGTCCGCGAGCCGCCCGGCCACTCTATCTCGACGTCGGCCCGCCGATCGTCGCCCAGGCCGAAGAGCAGACGCGGGTCGTGCTGGGAGAGAAATCCTGAGCCCGCCGAACGGATACGAGTCTGCGTCCCGGCGGATCCCCTGACCCGCACCACCGCGCCGAGGGCGCCGGCGCCGCCGCCGTGGCTCCCGGTCAGCTCCAGGCGAAGCCAGCCAGCACTCTGGCCGATGTTGTTGCGATAGAGCAGATGGGTCGGACCCTGCAGCGTGGTCGCAAACAAATCGTGATCGCCATCGTTGTCGAAGTCGGCGAACACCACCGCTCGGCCATCCCCCTGGTGGTCGATGCCCGAAACTCCCGAAAGCTCGCGGTAGAGGGGAGGCGTTCCACCGCCCCGATGCCGATACAGACGGTTGCGCTCGTAGCCGCTGAACGAAAACCCTTGGTCGAGCAGGCGCGCCTGCTCTTCGAGCCAGGCGGACTCTCCAGCCTCCTCGAGCCCTTCCTCGGACGCCACCACGTGGCGCCAATGTTGGCTTCACGTGTCGTGCATCGAGGTTCCCGAGACGAATCCGGCCGGCAGATACAGATCTTGCCAGCCGTCGTTGTCGAAGTCCACGAAGCCCCCGCCCCAGGCCCAGCCGGCCGCCAGTCCTCCGCTGCGCCCGGTCCAGTCCTCGAAGCGCTCTTCCGCGAGGCGCCGATAGAGACTGTTGCCTGCCGCCAGCTTGGCCAGCAGCGGTGGCGGCGCCTCGCCGTAGAGCCGCGCGAGCAACCGTCTTCCCGCCGTCGAAGACATATTGGTGACGTGCAAATCGAGTGCTCCGTCGTTGTCTACATCTCCGAATGAAACGCCCATGCCGCTGCCGGGGTCGAGCACACCCCAATCCCGCGCCCGGTCCTCGAAGATGTTGCCGCGGTTGATGAAGAGCGCGTTTTCCCCGAAGTCATTGGCCACGTAGAGATCGACTCGACCGTCCCGGTTCAGGTCGGCGAATGCCGCGGCGTAGCTCCAGCGGGAATCGTCCACACCCCAATCCCGAGCTTGCTCTCGGAAAGTGCCGTCGCGCTGATTCATGAAGAGCAGGTTCGCGGTGCCGTTGCGCGCCCGTGACCAATCATCCGGAAAGACCTTTCCGTAGCGATTGTACGACGTGACATAGATATCGAGGAATCCATCGCCATCCACATCGGCGCTCAGCGCCGAGTAGCCGAGAGCAGAACGAGGATCGGATCGCCGCGTGACGTTGCGAAAGCCGAGCCGCCCCTCGAGGTCGAGACGATTTTCGTAGAACTGAACCGGGCCGACCGCACTCAGGAAGAGATCGAGATCTCCGTCGTTGTCCCAGTCGAGCAGGAGAGGCGCGGATGCGTCGGGATGGCTGGCGAGACCGAGCGCCGCTCCTCGATCTACGAAGGATCCGTCCCCCTGGTTGAGATAGACGTGGGGCTGGGCGGGACCGGTCGCGACGATGTCGAGCCAGCCGTCGCGATCCAGATCGCCGGCGCACGCGCCGTGGAACACCCCCTCGGACCAGCGCCACGGCGGTAGCTCGGCCGCCACACCCGCCGCGGCGCCCACCTCGTCGAAGAGCTCGGTGTTGGCGAGCAGCGAGCCGGCCGGGCCTTGAGTCAGGCGAATGGGCTTCCAGCGTGCGTGGCGATCGGGCGTGGCGATGGCTCGTGCGCTGCCCCGCAGCCACTCGCGGTTTCGATCCTGTGTGCGGCCCACCACGGAGTAGTGCAGGGTGGCCTCGAGGCGGCGGTCGGAGTCCACCAAGCTAGAGCTCTTCACCTTGAATCGAACGTCTTCCAGCTCCGTGAAGTGCTGGTGCCAGCTCCGCACACTGACCAGGAGAGGATCCGAGCCGGCCCCCGGAGGCCCGCTGGCGCCCGGGAGCCAGCGGCGCTCCTGGGCCCAGGGATCGAGCTCGGCTGGCGCCGGCGCCGGCTGGGGGAGCGGCTCCAGCTCGGCCCCGGGATGGAAAGCGCGCTCGATTCCCTGCCAATCGCCGTCGCGAACGGCCATCGAGAGATCGAGCAGGTTGTGGGCCAACGACTCGCTGGCTCGCTCCTGGCGGTCCATGCCGGCGCCGAACTGCTCGGCGCGAGGCGGCACCGGGTCGTTCGGTGCGGCGAGTAGAGCGAGGCCGCAGAGGGTTGTGGGGATCATGGCGGAGCACCCTACCCCAGCGCCCACATGGTAGGCCCGGGGCATTACCATTCGCCTTCGCAACCCTTCGCGCCCGCGATGCCGGGAAGCAGCACCATGTCCTCCACCGAAACGATCGAGATCCGGCCGCTCGCGGCGCGCGATGAGGCGTTCGCGTTGCTGCGCTTCCTGGTGTTGGTCTATGCGCTGCTCTTTCTCGCGCTGTGGGGGCGCATCGAGCGCGGCGGAGAGGAGCTGGGGCTCTTCCCCTTTCAGCTCCCCTTCGGCGAGCTTTCGCAAAGCGATCAGCGGATGTACCGACAGTTGCGCGAGGGAATTGCCGAGCTCGTGCGCTATCGGTCGATGGACGGCGCCTGGCCGCCGGTCGCGCTGCTCGAAAGTGCCGGCGTGCCGCCCTTCGCGGAGCACCCTCTCGATGCCGGAGCCTACCACTGGTCGCTGCGGCTCGAAGGTCGCTCGATTCGATACTTGGGCAGCGCCGCGCCGGGGCGAAGCTCCTTTCTGGTGACGATTGCCGAGCCCGATCCGCGCGCTCCGGACGTCACCCACCTGGGCATGAAGGCGCTCGACGAGCTGCATCGCCGCCTCGACGACGGAACGATCCTCGACCTGGGCGTATGGCTGCGCCCAGGCCCCGCGCCGGCGCGCGTCCTCGATCCGCCGATGAACCAGGACTGGAAACAGATCGTCGCGTCGCCTCCCGGCGACTCCACCGGAGGTCTCCCGTGAACACACTGATCCTTGCGACCCTGATGGTGGCTCTGACCGTCCCCGCGGCGGCGCCGTCGAGCGCGGCGGACCTGCGGGTCGGAGTCACGTTGCATCCCTACTACTCCTGGACTCGCAACATCGTGCGCGGCACAGACGTGGAGGTGCGCTCCATCTTGCCGGGCGCGGTCGATGCCGGCAGCTATCAGCCCTCCCCGGGAGAGATCGAGAAGCTGGTCGACCTCGACGCGATCGTGATCAACGGCCTGGGGCACGACGACTTCATCCTGGGGATGATCCGCGCCTCCGGCAACGCAAGCGTCCGCATCATCCGGCCCAACACCGGCACGCCGCTGATTCAAAGCGCCGGCGGTCGCGCGGTCAACTCCCACACCTTCATCTCCTTCACCAACGCCATTCAGCAGACCTACCTGATCGAGCGCGAGCTGGCCGGTCTGGCGCCGCAGCACGCCGCCCTCTTCCGTGTCAACGCCCGCGACTACGCCCGCCGCCTGCGCGCCATCAAGACGAAGGCCGCGATCCGGCTGGTCGCGCCGCGCAGCCCCCGCGTGGTGACGGTGCACGACGGCTACAGCTACCTGCTGCAGGAGTTCGGCATCGAATGTGCGGGGGTCGTGGAGCCCTCTCACGGCCTGGTTCCCTCGGCCGCCGAGCTGCAAGCGGTGGTCTCGCTCCTGCGCCGGCGCGAGGTGCGCGTGATCTTCACCGAAGAGCGTTTCCCCGAGCCCCTGCTGCGCGTGCTCACCGATGCCACGCCGGCATCCGTGCACGTGCTGAGCCACGTCGCGACCGGCCCCTACACCGACGACAAGTTCGAGACCGAGATGGCCGCCAACGCCGAAGTACTGGTCGGCGCCCTGGCGGACCCTGAATGAGCTCCTCGGACGCGTTGCTCGAAATCGAGGGGATGTGCGTTCGGCTGGGGCGCGAACAGGTGCTGCGCGACGTCGATCTGTGCGTGGAACGGGGCAGCTGCCACTGCATCGTCGGCCCCAACGGCGCCGGCAAGAGCACCCTGCTGGCGGCGCTCTTGGGGCGCGTCGATTTCCAGGGCCGAGCACGCTGCCACTGGCGCCGCGGCGGACGGATCGGCTTCGTCCCACAAAGGGCCGAGATCGACGCCTCGGTGCCGCTCAGCGCCGCGGAGTTCCTCATGTTGGAGCGTACCCGGTGGCCGGTGGTCGCCGGTCTGGGGCGACGTCGCCGCCGGCGCAGCGCGGAGCTGCTCACGTCGGTGGGGCTGGCCGGGCGGGCCGCCGTGCCGCTCAACGGCCTCTCCGGCGGGGAGCTGCAACGGCTGCTTTTCGCCAACGCCCTCGATCCCCCGCCCGAGCTCTTGATGATGGACGAGCCGACCAGCGGTCTCGATCTCGAGGGCCGCGCCGCATTCAACGCCGCTCTGAGCGAGCTGCGCCGCGCCCGGCAGCCGACCATCCTGATGGTCTCGCACGACCTGGCTCAGGTGCGCGGCATCGCCGACCGCGTCACCGTGCTGGATCGCAGCGTGCTGCGCTCCGGCCCGGTCGACCAGGTCTTGCGCGGGACCGACGACGCCGGGCTCTTCGACCTGGGAGCGGCGCCGTGACCGAGTCCTTCTACATCTGGGTGGCCGATCTGGCGCGCGCCGGCTGGCTGCCGGAGCCCTTCGAATACGCGTTCATCACCCGCGGTCTGCTCGCGGTGCTGCTGGTGGCGCCGCTGCTCGGCGGCTTGAGCCACCTCGTGGTCACCCGCCGCCTGGCATTCTTCAGCGCCGCCTTGGGACACGCCGCCCTCACCGGCCTCACCATCGGCCTGGTGCTGGGCGAGCCGATCAACTCCGCCTACGGTGGCCTCTTCGGCTTCTGCCTCCTGGTCGCCGTCGCCATGGTGTTCGTCCGCCGCCGCTCCAAGCTGCCACCCGACACCCTGATCGGCGTCTTTCTGGCCCTCACCTTGGGCCTCGGCATCTGTCTCCTGGTGGCGGTCACCAAGCGTTTCAACATCCACCAGATCGAGGCCGTCATGTTCGGCAGCCTGCTGACCGTCACCGAGGGCGATCTGGTCCTGCTGCTGGGGGGTTGTCTCGGTGTCGGCGCGCTTCTCGGCGTCCACTACAACGAGCTCTTGCTGGACAGCTTGGGGCTCACCCCCGGGCGCCTCTCCAGCGGCCGCTCCGCCTTTCTCGAGTACCTCTTCGTGGTGCTCCTGACCTGCGCCATCGTGGTCAGCTTGAAGGTGATCGGAGCGCTCCTGGTCGAGGCGCTGGTGGTGGTCCCGGCCGCGGCGGCCCGCAACCTGTCGGCCAGCATGCGCGCCTACCTGCTCTGGAGCATCGTCCTGGCGCTGGCGGCCTGCGTCGCCGGGCTCTTCCTCTCGACCCGTCTCCTGGTGCCGACCGGGGGGGCGATCGTGCTTTCGATGGCGGCCATCTTCTTCGTCACGCTGGCCATCGGAGCGCTGCGCCGGCCATGAGGGCGCGCCCACGGCCGCTCCGGCGTCGCGCTGCTTTTCGTTTCGATTCGGCCTTCGCCACGCTACCATACGCGCGCCAATCGCCATCCGATCAGCCAGACATCAGCCTCCAGGAGGGTAGACCGTGAGAGTTCGTCACCCGGCACGCCTTCGCCTGCTGCTGCCCTCCATCGGTCTCATCGCGGCCGGCTGCGGCGGTGGGCCGGATGCCGGCCGCGCCGGCGACGCCCCGGCCCCGGACGCCCAGATCATTCGCATCACCGGCTCCGACACCATGGTCAACCTGGCCCAGGCCTGGGCCGAGAACTACCAGGCCGAGCATCCTGGCGTCTCTCTCCAGGTCGCGGGCGGCGGCTCCGGGGTCGGCATCGCCGGCCTGATCGACGGCATCGTCGACATGACCAACGCCAGCCGGAAGATGAAGAAGACCGAGCTTGCGCGGGCGCGAGAGACGCGCGGCGTGGAGGCAATGGAGCACGTCGTAGGTCTCGATGCGCTCGCCGTCTACGTCCACCGAGACAACCCGCTGGAGTCGATCTCGATTCCCGAGCTCGCCGAGATCTACGGGGAGGCGGGCGAGTACGTCACCTGGGGGCAGTTCGCCCATCCGGTGCCCGGCTGCGACAGCGACCGGATCGTGCGCGTCAGCCGCCAGAACAACTCCGGCACCTATGTCTACTTCCGCAGCGCGGTGCTGGGCAGCGAGCGGGAGTTCGAGCTCGGCTCGATCGACCAGAGCGGATCGAAGGACGTGGTGGCCCTGGTCTCCCGGACCCCCTGCGCGATCGGCTACAGCGGTATGGCCTACGAGACACCCGAGGTGAAATCGTTGCCGGTGGCCGCCGCGAGGGGGGCCGAGGCCTTCGCGCCGACGCCCCAGACCGCCGCCAGCGGCGACTACCCGATCTCACGGCCGCTCTTGATCTACACCGCCGGCGAGCCGACCGGCGCCCTGAAGGACTACCTGGACTGGATCTACTCACCGGCCGGGCAGCGGATCGTCGCCGAGATCGGCTATGTGCCGATCCGTCCCACGGAGTAGCAGCCCCGATCGATGATGAACAGCCTGCTGCGCCGGCTCCTGGCGAGGTCCGAGCCGCTGGTGGAGCTCCTGATCCGCCTCAGCGGCTGGAGCGCCATTCTCTTCGTGTTCGGGATCTTCTTCTTCATCCTTCGCGAAGGCGCTCCTTTCCTGATCCGTGAGCTCGATCTCCGCGAGTTCTTCACCAGCCCCAACTGGCGCCCCGACTCCGAGCTGCGCCAGCAGTTCGGGATCCTGGCACTGCTCTGTGGCACCCTCTCGGTCACCACGCTGGCCATGGCGCTCTCGGTGCCGCTGGGTCTCGGCGCCGCCATCTACATCTCCGAGTTCTGCAGCGGGGCGAGCAAGGAGACCCTCAAGATCGTGCTCGAGCTCCTGGCCGCAATCCCATCGGTGGTCTGGGGTTTCGTCGGTTACATGGTGATGAACCCGATCATCATCTGGGCCACTGGAGCGCCGGTCGGGGTCAACGTGCTGAACGGCGGGATCATCCTGGCACTGATGAGCGTGCCGATCATCGCCTCGGTGGGGGAGGACGCGCTCAAGGCGGTGCCCGACTCGTACCGCGAAGCCGCGCTGGCCCTGGGGGCGACACGCTGGCAGCTGGTCTATCGAGTGCTCCTGCCGGCGGCGCGCAACGGCCTTCTGGCCGCGGTCCTGCTGGGCGTCGGGCGGGCGATCGGCGAGACCATGGCCGTGCTGATGGCCACCGGTCACGCGGTCCAGATCCCCGGCAGCCTGCTCGATCCGGTGCGCACCCTGACGGCCACCATCGCCGCCGAGCTGGGCGAGACCGTCGAGGGCGAATCGCACTACCAAGCTCTGTTCGTGATCGGCTCGCTCTTGATGCTGATCGCCTTCGTGGTCAACGTGACGGCCGACCTGGTGGTCAAGGGAATTCGCAACGAGGAGCGTTCGTGATGAAGGCGGAGCCGCGCCGCGAGCCACCGGCCCTGCCCGGTCCCGGCACCTTCGCGGTCACCGCGGTCGCGCTTCGCAAGCGCCGGACCGAGCGCGGAATGAACCTGCTGCTCTTGTGCGGGACCTTCTCGCTGCTGCTGCCGCTGATCGGGATCATCTCCTACATCGCCTGGCACGCGGCACCGGCCCTGTCGCTCGACTTCATCTTCGAGAACCCGCGCAACTACATGCGAGAGGGGGGGGTCTGGTCCCCTCTGATCGGCACCTTCTACCTGGTCCTGGTGTCGCTCGCGGTCGCCGCTCCGATCGGCGTGCTGGCCGGTGTCTATCTCAACGAGTACGCCCGCGAGGGTTGGATCACGCGGATGATCAACCTGGCGGTGGTCAACCTCGCCGGGGTGCCGAGCATCGTGCACGCGCTCTTCGGGGTCGGCGCCTTCGTCCATTTCGCGGCGATGGGCCGCTCGGTGCTGGCGGCCTCTTGCACCCTGGCGATCATGACCCTTCCGGTGATCATCACCAGCACCCGCGAGGCGCTGGCGGCGGTGCCGATGGCTTTTCGCGAAGCTTGCTGGAACCTCGGGGCCTCGCGCTGGCAGACGATTCGAACCATCGTGCTGCCGAACTCGATCAGCGGGATTCTGACCGGCGTGATTTTGCAGGTGTCGCGTGCCGCGGGAGAGACCGCACCGATCCTTTTCACCGGCGCGGTCTTCTACGTCAAGGTCTCCGACCAGGGCTGGGGCTATTTCTTCCCCTATGGACTGGGCGATCGTTGCATGGCCCTCTCCTACCACCTGTTCACGATCTCGACCCAGGTCACCGGCGTGAGCGACGCCCAGCAGTACGCCACGGCCGCGGTACTGATCGGATTGGTGCTGGCCGTCAACCTGGTCTCGATCGCGCTGCGCTCTTACCTGAGATCGAAGAAGCGATGGTAGCCCCCTCGTCCGCCAAGGTGGAGCTACGCGATGTGAGCGTGTACTACGGAACCCGTCAGGCGCTCGACACGGTCGATCTGCGGATCCCGCGCAAGGGGATCTTCGGCATCATCGGCCCCGCCAACTCCGGCAAGACCACGCTTCTGAAGTGTATCAACCGCACCATCGACTTCGTGCCTTCGGCAAGAGTCACCGGAAAGGTGCTGGTCGACGGCGGCGACGTGTGGCGGATGCGCAACGTGTTCGAGCTGCGGCGCCGGATCGGCATGGTCTTTCCCTTGCCGGTCGGGCTGCCGCTATCGGTCTACGACAATGTCGCTTACGCGCCGCGCATGGCCGGAGTCGCCGATCGCCGCGAGCTCGACGCGCTGGTACGTCGTTGTCTCGAGCAAGCCGCACTCTGGGACGAGGTCGCCGATCGACTCGATCTCCTGGGCACCAAGCTCTCGGGCGGGCAGCAGCAACGCTTGACCATCGCCCGCGCCCTCTCGCACCGGCCCGAGATCCTCTGTCTCGACGAGTTCTCGATCGCCGTCGACCCCGTGACGACGATGAAGATCGAGGACGTGCTGCTGGGATTGAAGAACGAGATCACGATCATTCTGGTGACCAACCTGGTCCAGCAGGCTCATCGGCTGGCCGACCGTGTGGCCTTCTTCAACGCCTCGCGACTGGTGGAGGTCGACACCACCGAGAAGATCTTCTCGGAAAGCCCCGCCCAGCAGCTCACCTTCGACTACGTGCGCGGAAACTTCGGATGAGCCGGCCCTGCATCGTGACCGAGCGGCTGAACCTCTTCTACGGGGATTTTCAGGCCCTGATCGACGTCGATCTCGAGGTTCGCGAGGGGATCATCACCGGCTTGATCGGCCCTTCGGGCTGTGGCAAGTCGACCCTGCTCAGGTGTTTCAACCGCTTGAACGAGCGCTATGGCAACGTGAGCACCAGCGGTGAGATCCGCGTCCTCGGCAAGAACATCTACGACCAAGACGTATGCCTCGAGGAGCTGCGCAAGAGCGTGGGAATGGTGTTTCAGCGGCCGAATCCGCTGCCGATTTCGATTTACGACAACATCGCCTTCGGCACGCAGGTGCACAACCGCCGCTCGGCGCTGCGCCGCAACGAGATCGACGAGGCGGTGGAAGGGGCCCTGCGCGATGTCGAGCTGTGGGACGATGTGAAGGACCGCTTGCGAGAGCGGGCCACTCGGCTCACCCTGGAACAGCAGCAGAAGCTGTGCATCGCCCGCCTGCTGCCGCTCAAGCCGCGTGTCATTTTGATGGATGAGCCTTGCTCGGCGCTCGATGGCGAGGGCACCATGGCCATCGAGCAGCTCATGGATCATCTGCGAGGCAAATACACCATCGTCATCGTCACGCACAACATGGCACAGGCACGCAGGGCCACCGATGAATGCCTGTATATGCTGCTGGGCAAGCTGATCGAGCATGCTCCGACGGCGGAGCTGTTCTTGAATCCACGGCGCAAAGAGACCGAGTTGTACGTGGAAGGTCGATACGGATAAAGCCGGAGACGCCGACCGAGAGCGAGAAAATATGCAGAAATTGGATCAAGACCTGAGCGACCTGAAGAGCCAGCTGATGGAGATGGGGGAGCGCGCCGTGCAGATGGTCACGGCCGTGTTGCGGGCATTCACCGACCGCGACGCAGGGGCGCTCGCCGGCATCGAAGCCGACGAGGACTGGGTCAACCGCGCGCAGGTCGAGCTCGACCGCAAGACGATCCACCTGATCACCATCTACGGACCGGCGGCGATGGACCTGCGCTTCTTGATGATGGTGGCGCGGATCACCAGCGACCTGGAGCGGATCGGCGACCTGGCGATGAACACGCGCCCTCACGTCGCCGAACTGAATCAGCAAGAGCCGAGCGGGCCGCTCGGCGATCTACAGCGCATGGGGGAGCTTTCGATCGACATGGTGCGCGAATCCCTTCGGGCCTTTCAGAAGGACGACGCGGCGCTGGCGCGCGACACCCTGGGGCGCGACGACGAGGTCGATGCCCTCTATGATCACATCACGGACGTCGTCGTCGGCCTCATGATGCAATCGACGGCCGCGATACCGCGCTCCCTGGGCCTGATCACGCTCGCCCGCTCCCTGGAGCGGATCGCAGATCACGCGACCAACGTCTGCGAAGAGGTGATCTACGTGGTCGAGGGCAAGGATATTCGCCACCGCATGGACGAGAGCTGAGACAAGTGACACCTGACGAGACGCAGGAGGCTCGCCTGCCGAGGCGAGTCGTCGCCGACCGATGATCCAAGCCACACAACCCCTGGAAGAGAAGCGCGGCGTGCCGGAGACCTATCGTGGGGTCGCCGGCCAGCTCGACCTCGCCGCCGCGTATCGCCTGATGGTCCGCGCCCGGGTCCTGGAAGAGCGCTTGATCAAGATGGCCAAGTCGCAAGACGGCCAATTCTGGATCGGCGGCCCCGGAGAAGAGGCGTTCAACGTCCCGCTGGGGCTCTTGGTCAAGTGCGGCCAGGGCCTCGACCACGACTTCCTGCACCTCCACTACCGCAGCTCTGCGATCCTCCTGGCTCTCGGCGCGCGCATGATCGACTTCATCCGCCAGATGGCCTCGCGCGCCAGCGATCCCTTCAGCGGCGGGCGGAACTTCGTCAACCACGTCGCGGTTCGCGAGTGGAACATCGTGCCCACCTCGTCGACCATCGAGACCCAGTACTCGATCGCTCCGGGCACCGCGCTCGCCCAGCTGCGTGCCGGCGGCGACGCCATCACGATCGTCAACGGCGGCGACGCCGGCTCGGCGGAGGCGGACTTCGCCACCTGCCTGAACTGGAGCAGCCGGCCGGACCGTGAGCTGCCGATCCTGATCGTCGTCGCCAACAACCGCTTCGGGATCTCGACTCCCTGCGAAGAGGTGCACGGCGACGCCATCATCGCGCGGCGCGCGGCGGCTTTCGGGATTCGTTGGGACACGGTCGACGGCAACGATCCCGAGGCCTCTTGGCGGATGCTTTCGGAGGCCATCGCCTACGTCAGGGCGGAGCGCAAGCCCTTCTGCCTGGAGGCCGCCGTGGGCCGCCTGCACGGCCATTCATCTTCCTCCGGGGCGGCGCGCGAAGACGGATTCGATTGCGTTGGGGCGTTCGCGGAAAAGCTCGTGGAGCGCGGCGTCCTGAGCCCCGAACAGGTGGCGGCGCTCCACGAGGAGTCGCGCCAAGAGGCGCTGGATGCGCTGCACCAGGTGCGCCGGGAGCCCGCGCCCGCCGCCGATTCGATTCACGATCACACCTTCGCGTAAGGGGCGCGATCCGGAGAGGGCATGGCGAACATCGCGCAGGCGATCAGATTGGCGCTGCACGTCGGCGAGACCCGGCTCGGGGTCAGCGACATTTTCGGTGAAGATGTCGGACCGCCGCTGGGCGGGGCCTTCTCCTGCACTCAAGGTCTGGAGAAGGCCTGGAACTCGCCGCTCGATGAGCGCGGAATCATCGGCAGTGCATTTGGATTGGCGCTGGCCGGCCAGCGCGCTGTGGCCGAGATCCAGTTCGCCGACTACGTCTTCAACGCCATCGATCTGCTCAAAATGGCAGGCAACTGTCGCTGGTCGAGCAACGGTCAGTTCGAAGTGCCGCTGGTGCTGATGATGCCGGTGGGGGCGGGAATCCACGGCTCGATCTATCACTCTCATTCCTTCGAATCGTTTGCGACCCACATGCCGGGCTGGAAAGTGGTGCTGCCCTCGACGCCGATCGATACCTATGGCCTGTTGATCTCCGCGATCAAGGATCCCAACCCGGTCTTCTTTCTCTATCCCAAGGCCCTGATCCGCGTTCCGGGAGCCGAGCTGATTCCCGGCGAACCGGAGGATCCCAAACTCCTGAGCAAGATGATCGATGCCCCGCTCGGCGCCAAACGCGAGGGATGGCGAGCGCAGTGGCCCGAGCTCCCCGACTTCGAAATCCCGATCGGTCCGGCGCGGCTGTTGCGGGAAGGGAGCGACTTGACGGTCGCCAGCTATGGGCGCATGGCACCGACCTGTGCGGTGGCCGCCGACGAGCTGGCTCGCGAGCACGGGATCTCGGCCGAGGTGATCGATCTGCGAACGATCTGGCCCTTCGACGAGGCGGCCATGGTCGGATCGGTACGGCGCACCGGCCGCTTCTTGCAGGTCAACGAGGACACCGAGGTCACGAACTTCGGCGAGCACCTGGTGCGCCGCGTGAGCGAAGAGTGTTTCTACGAGCTGGAGGCCCCGCCGCGACTCCTGGCCGCGGCGAACGCCCCCGGCACCGGACTGGCGTGGAGCTTGGAGAGCGCGCAGATTCCCCAGCACGACGACGTGGTGCGGGCGATGCGCGAGCTGGCGACCTTGGAGGCGTAGCTGATCGCTGATCCGACATCGCCGCGTCGGCAACTCTGACGATTGAGCTCGAACGCCGCGTCTCCGCCGCGCCACGAGTCCCGGGCGGTGCGGTGCAATCCGCTGGGCGGCAAGGGCTAAGAAGCTCTGGGCGTTGGCCGTCATCGATGGCATGATCGATGCGACACAGGTGGACCTTCATCGGGCCTGGGGGCAGCGCCGGATGTCAGGATCCCACCGCGGAAGTCGGGGGACGCTATGAAGAGATTGCTGATTCTGGTTTGCAGCGCAATGCTGGTCGGCGCGGCCTGTGGCTTCGCGCCCGTGGGCTCCGCCAGAGTGGAGCTGCTGGTCCGGGATGTCGATCCACCCAGCGCCTGCGCGCAGGTCGAGCTCGAGCTCCACAATCGCTACGATCACGCCGTCGTCGTCTCTCTGGAGGTGATCAGAATCAGGGACCAGGCGTCGGAAGCGCCACTGCCGGCGGTTGCCGAAGTGTTGCTGGAGGCAGGCGAGCTGCGGCCGGTGGCGCGTAGCTGCTCGCAGATGGAGTGTGAGCACCGGGGCGACGTCGCCGACCTGCGATTGCTCGGAGTGCGCCCGTACCGGCCATAGTCTGATCTCGGACCAATCTCGCCGAAGATGGCGTGCTCGCCGATGCTTGCGAGCTGGCCGCAGGTGAAATGGGTGGCACCGCTCGTCTGCCTCCGGTGCCGCCGCCGGGGATCTACCAGGTCGATACGGTCGTCGGGGTCTACCCCGACGATGTCTGGGACCGAGCCGCTTTCCAGACCACGGTCGTAGTCAGCCGATCCGTTCCAGCTCGATGATCGGTCCCTCGGGGGCGTGATCGTCGGAGAGGTCCACCAGGCCTTCCAGCAGCCACAGATTCTCGTCCCGCGGGTCGACGAGCACCTGCTGCAGACTCCAGCGGTGCTCGCCGGCCTGGCGAATCACCGTCTTGTCCGAGAGCCGGGCGTGGTGATCCGCACGCAGCTCCCCGTACTCTTCGAAGAAGGGCGTCATCTCCTCCTCGAGCCGAGCGCCGCTCCACGTCTCGCGGTCGGGGTGATGTCGCAGACAGCTCGCGGCCTCTTCGAAGTCCCGTACCGCCAGCGCCCGCACCAGAGCGTGGAGCTCCGCGCGGATGCGCGCGTGGAAGCTCCGCGTATCGCGCGAAAGATCGGCGGGCTGGGCAGCGCGGCGTTCCTCTCCGGGAGCATCCGGACCGGCGACCATGCGTTCCCACTCCTTCGAGAGACTGGAATCGGTGCGCTCGAGCGCGGCGCGCAGAAAGGCGCTGACTTCGTCTACGCTCTCGGTTCGGTTCAGATGGGGCACGCTCTGCAGCAGAGTCTTGTAACACTGGCTGAGGTACCGGAGCAGCGTGCCCTCCATCCGCTCCAGTCGATAGTGGACCACGTAGTCGCGAAACGAGTAGTGCCCTTCGTACATCTCGCGGGCGATCGATTTCGGCTTGATGTTCTCCGCCCCCACCCAGGGGTGGTGCGCGGCGAACGCATTGAAGGTGGTGTAGATCAGCTCCTCGTTCGGCTTCGGATGGCTGATCTTCTCCAACTCCTCCATGCGCTGTTCGTACTCTACGCCCTGCGCCTTGAGATCCGCGACCCGCTCGCCCTTCAGCTTCGACACCTGCTGGCGCAAGATCGCGCCAGGATGCTCGAGCACCGCCTCCACCAAGGTCAAGAGATCGAGCCCGTAGTCGGGATCGTCGCGATCCAGCAGAGCCAGCGCCTCCAGGAGGTAGAGCGACAGCGTATGGAAGATCGAGAAGTCATCTTGAAGGTCGGGCGCGACCAGTACGTCTCGGCCGCGCCCCTCCTTTCGGGCCGCGCTTTCTACCAGCTCGGCCTTGCGCAGGGCACGGAAGTGAACCTTGGCCTCACGCCGCAGTTTCGGCTTGAGCGCAGCGCGCTCGTGGCAAAGCTCGATCAGTTGGACCAGGGCGCGGTAGCCGCCGCCGTGACCGACAACCTGGGAGTTGCGTTGCAATAGGTTCAGCAGCATCGCATGACCGACCGAGAACTGCGAGCGCAGAGTCTCCGGTGTGCCGCGCTCCAAGCGCCGAAAAGTGTTCTCATCCCAGCCCACGAAACCGAGCTTCGGAGGTTGTCGCTTCTTGAACTTGCGCTTGGAGCCACTGGCGCCGGCGGCTTTGGCGGCAGCGGCGCGGTTCTCGACCACGTGCTCCGGAGCCTGGCACACCACCCAACCCTGTTCATCGAAGCCCTTGCGTCCCGCGCGCCCCGCGATCTGCTGAAAGTCCCGAATGGACAGGATCCGTACCTTGTGACCATCGTACTTGCACAAGCGTGTGAACAACACCGTTCGAATCGGAATATTGACACCTACGCCGAGAGTGTCGGTTCCCGAGACGATCTTCAGCAGTCCCTGCTGCGCCAGCTTCTCGATCAACAGGCGATACTTGGGGAGCAGCCCGGCGTGGTGCAGCCCGACACCGTGGCCGATGAAGCGACGGATCGTCTTGCCGTAGGGGCTGTCGAAAGGGAAGCCCTTGATCGCATCGGCCAGCGCCCGTTTCTCTTCCTTCGGACACAGGTCGATGCTGGTCAGGCTCTGCGCCTGCTCCGCCGCCTGCTTCTGGCTGAAGTTGACCAGGTAGATCGGGGCCCTTCGCTGCTCGAGCAGCCCTTTGACCGTGTGGTGGATCGGGATCTCGCTGTAGCTGAAGTCGAGCGGCACCGGACGCTCGGTGGAACGTACCACGGAGACCGCGCTCCCGGTTCGCTGTTCGAGGTGGCGAACGATCGCCGCAGTGTCGCCCAGGGTGGCCGACATCAGGAGGAAGGTGGTACTCGGCAGAGTGAGCAGCGGAATCTGCCAGGCAACGCCCCGGTCGACATCACCATAATAGTGAAACTCGTCCATGACGACATATTCGGCGGGGGCCGCGGCTCCCTGTCGCAAGGCCATGTTCGAGAGCACCTCGGCGGTGCAGCAGACGATGGGCGCGGATGGATTGATCGCGGCATCGCCGGTCAACATGCCGACGTTGGCCGCGCCGAAATGTCTGCAGAGATCGAAGAACTTCTCGCTCACCAGGGCCTTGATCGGGGCGGTGTAGTAGGAAGGGCGGTTGCGCGCGGCACACCAGAAATGAGCGGCGATCGCGACCAGCGACTTGCCTGATCCGGTGGGCGTGCTCAGCACCACGTGGGAGCCGGTCATCACCTCCAGAATCGCTTCTTCCTGGGCCGGGTAGAGCTCCAGTCCCAGGTCGGCGGTCCAGCCGAAGAAGAGATCGAGCAACTCGTCGTCTTCGACGGGATGACCGAGGGGGACTCTCTCGAGGAGGTTGGGATGGGGCGTTTCGGACATGAGAAAGCTCCCGGGCGGTTGGCTTGCAGGCCGCGAATGGTAGCCGCGGCGGCTTCATTGCGGGGGCAGTTCCGTTTCGCTGGACCGGTCGACTACGATATGAGATACTCGCCCGCGTTGCACAGTCGGGGGACGCGCGGCGCTCAAGGGCCCATGCCGAACACGCGGCATCCAAAAGTCGCCGCGATTTGGGAGTGGGCCACGCAGACTGGAGTAGACGCATGAAGTTCGTTCGGGAAGCGATGCGGATCGAGCGGGGCAGTGACTGGGAGTCGAAGTACTTCTGGCTCGGTCTGGCGCTGACGGTGGTCGAGTCTCTCGGCGGGCTATACCTGCTCTGCATCGATGAACTGACCCACCTCGACATGACCCTGCTCCTGTTCCACATCCTGGCTGGGTTTCCCTTCGTGCTGCCCTGCATCATGTTCTGGCGCCGGCACCGGCGCTACGCGCCGATCGTGGAGCGTCCGGCCTACACCTGGCTCGGCTGGAGCTGCGTGCTGTCGATGGTGTTCGCCCTGGTGTCGGGCATCTGGCTGACCTTCCGGGGAATCTCCGGTATCTACTGGCTGTGGCTGTCCCACACAGTGATCTCGCTCTACGGTTTTGCCGCGCTCACCCTCTACATCCTGATAACCGTGCGGCTGTGGATGACCGAGCTGGCCGCGACGCCGAAAGCCAGCGCCTTTCTGGGGCAGACGCTGTGGAAGATCGGTGCCAAGGTCGCGGTGGGAAGCGTGGTGCTGGTGGCGCTCAACATCGCCTATGCCGCCTACTACGAGGAACCGCCCGTGGACCGAGTCGTCGAGGACTACAGCTACTCCTTTGGCGACGACCCCTTCTACCCGAGCCGCGTTCAGACGGCATCCGGGGGGTTCTACGCTCCGGAGCATTTCCTGCGCTCCAAAACCTGCGGCATCTCCGGTTGCCACACGGAGACGCTGCGCCAGTTCGAGGACTCCGCGCACTATCGCACTCCGACGCCGATTTTTGGCGCGGTGCAATCACTGTTCATGGAGGAGGCCCGCCAAGGCGAGTTCCTCGGATCCCGCGGCACGTTGCAGATCGACGAAATGCGGGATATCCACGAGGGGCGCGAGAGCTTCCGCTTCTGCGCCGGATGTCACACTCCGGTGGCGCTGATCGCTGGAGCGGTCGACAAGGGCGCGGGATTGCCGAGCTTCGAGGAGTGGGAAGGGGACTCTTGCATTCTCTGCCATCGCATCACATCGATGGGGGACGTGGGAGGCGGCGGTGGGGGCGACTACACCGTCGCGCCGCCACCCAACCGCTATCTCTTCGCCTTCTCTGATCATCCTCTCGGCGTGTGGATCAACAAGACTCTGATCAACAACAAGCCCGAGCATCACATGGCGATGTACGACACACCGTTCTACGAGACATCGGAGTATTGCGTCGGATGCCACAAGCGGCTCACTTATTCCTACTGGGAAGCCAGTCCCTACAACCACCCGCCCGCCGGTGAAGAGACCACGGAGTGCCAGGACTGCCACATGCCGCAGGTGGCGACCGACGACGACGTGTCGGCCCTCGCGAAAGGTACGATTTCCGACCACCGCACGCTGGCGGCCAACCTGGTCACACCGATGCTCTACGGCTTGGAGGACCAGGATCGCCTCACGCGCGAGTTCATGATGGACGAGAAAATGGTGCTCGAAGTGGCGGCGCCAGACAACACCTGGCCGCAGAGCAAGCTGGAGTTCATCATTCGCGTGATCAACAAGGGAGTGGGTCATATTTTCCCGGCCGGGCCCGAAGCTGACCTGATCGAATCCTGGGCCGAGGTGATCGTGACCGACGGTTCGGGCAAGACACTGCTCGAGTACGGAGTGCTCGACGACAAGGGTCATCTGGATCACGATTCGACCTACGTCTACACGGTCGTGCCGCACGATCAGGATGGGCGAGCGTTGGAGCTCGACCGGCACAGGAACTGGATGTTCGCCGAAGACAAGCTCCACGTCGTGCCGGCCAAGTACTTCGATGAGTTCCCCTTCTCGATCGACTTGGCCCGGCACGATGTGACCGGACCGATCAAGATCGACGCGCGGCTGCGTTTCCGGAAATTCAACCAGGCGTTCCTCGATTTTGCCGCCGAGGCCGGATTCGCGCCGCAGCTCGAGGCGCCGGTGGTCGAGCTGGATGTCGCTACCGCGAGCGTCGCCATCGCCGCCGACCCGGTCGTTGCCGAGCAGGCCGCCGAGCAATGGCTGGCGAGGCTCGATGGGGCGGAGGATGGTGAGCTCAAGGGCTACACCAAGAAGCCGAACTTCGACGACCACTTGCTCGCCAGGAAGCTCTCCCTGGAGAGCCGAATCCGGTTGGTGGACGCCCAGGGACTCTATGGCGAAGGTCAATACGAGGCGGCGCTGGCGATCCTCGATGAGCTCTCGGAAAAGGACATGGAAGAGCGTGTGTGGCTGAGTCGGCTTCGCTCCGCCTTGGTTGAGGCCATGCGCGAGAAGCAGGACCGTCCCATCGGAGAGATCGTCGACCCCTTTACCGGTGAGGCGGGGTGATTCCCGGCGCAGATCCCTTCCAGAGCTGAATCAGGGCTCTTGGCGGGGAGCGGCTTCGACCGCGGCTCCCGGCGGTTCCCAGTCCGGCGTGTTCTTTGCCCCGGTGCCCCCATCGGCTCGATCGGGTCGTGCGTTTCCGACCTTCCGCTCGGAGGAGTCGATGAAGCCATTTCGGTTTCGGTCGCGGCGTTGGAATGAGGCCCGCGAACCGGGAAACTCCTGCGCTGAGATCCGACCGTCCCCGTTCCTGTCTTCGAGATTTGCTCGCGCTCTCCTCCGGTCGACCTCGACTTGGCGCTGCCGCCGCCAGGTCTTCCGCTCGGCGCGCACCTCACTGGCATCCACAAGACCGTCGCCATTCAGATCTAGGCGATCGAAGATGTGGAATTCTCGCCAAGAAACGCGCTGGTCGCCGTCGCGGTCCAGACCTTGAATGAGGAGCGGCGGCTCGTCCATCGCGCCGGCCCGTCGGTCGCCGTTCCCTGTTACGACCCATCCCAGTTCTCCCTGCCGGACGACGAAGATGGCGAGCACCGCACCAGCCACGCCAGCGATCACGACCAGTGCGCGCGACACCCGGTCGCTGCCTGTGCGCTTGGCTTTCGACTTCCTGGATCGGGATCGTCGCCGGTTCTGTTTTGGGGGTCGGTTCATCGCGGTCGGGGGAAGGGTCTCAATTGGATTCCGGCTCCTGTTCTGTGGACTCCTCGTCCGCGGGGACGAACTCCAACAGGCCCACTCGCTGTCCCCGCACCGCGCGCTCCCGACCGGAGAGCGGATCGCGCCACGCGCTCCCGGGAGCACCGCCGGCCAGATCGAGAAAGCCGTCCAGGTCTTTGTCCAGCCGGTCGAAGAGCGAGCGCGGACCGGGAAACTCGCTCGGTGACACGCGCATGTCTCCGTCCAGGTCGTGGGCCGGGAGCGGGCGGATCAAATCGCCTCCCTGATCGACTCCACGAGAGTCCCCGGTGCGTGAATCGGTGCCTGCCCGAGCCTCTCGTGTGTCCACGAAGTAGTCCTTGTCGCGGTCGAGAGCCTCGAAGACGTGAAACTCCTCGTGAGAGACGCGACCGTCCTCGTCTCGGTCCAGCCCGCGGATCAATGCGGGAAGCTCGGCTCCTGGTGCCTCGTCCGCGGCACCACCCAGGAAGACCCTGCCGATCGTCGCCGGTCCTTGTGGCCACAGGGCCAGAACCAGCACGAGGATCCAGGCCGCGCCCGCCAGGCGAACCAGCGCGCGGCTTCTGCGTTCCCGGCTTCCGGCGTTGTTGGGCTCCGACGACATGGGCATTCCTGCACGCGCCGCGCTGCATGCGACGCCGTGCCCAGTCTACCCGCCCCTCGTCTTCTCGCGCGAGTGCGAGGGCATCCCAACGACCAGGACGGCGCCGCGGGTCAGACATCCCCATCCCTTTCCGCGACGCCGCCCCATCCCGGTCGTGAGACGCCTCGGCTGAAGAGGCGTTGCCCGCTATTGGAGCTCGGCGCGATATCGGCTCCGATCCGGCTCGAAGATGATCGGCACGCGGGTCTCGTCGATGTCTCCGGCGCGGGTGTCGGCCACTCGTCGTCCGGCGGCGACATCGAGTCCGGAGCGTGTGCACAAGCGAGCGCGCAGCTCCGGCGCGACGTAGGGAGGCAGCCAGACGGCGGCCGCGGCGAGCAGATCGATGGTCACCGGCCGGGCCCCGGGCGGCGGGGCGGTCTCGGAAGCCGGAGCGGTGTGGGCGAGGGCGATGATCGAGAGAGTGGCGATCCAAGTACGGGACTTCATCTTCTTTCTCCTGGAGCCGGACCAGAGGCCCGGGAGTCGAGCGGTGCGCGGGCCGCATCCAATCGATCTCGGTGGCTGCTCCGCGCGTTCGATCGGGGGTATCGCAGACCGCGTGCCAATCCGGGAAGAAAGCCGTAATACGTGGGATGACACCATGTTGTGGGACGACGAAAGGAGTCCGCGCGGGCCTGGGCGTCGGCGCCGCCGACATCTGCGGGGTGTATTGTGTGCCCCTCCGACGATCCGGCTGCCCACACGACCAGTTCCGCGCCCGGCTCTTGACGGCCATCCGCGGGGCGCGCACTCTTTCCCCGCCATGAAGCCCTACCTCGACCTGCTGCGAACCGTGCTGGAGCACGGCGAAGAACGCAGCGATCGCACCGGAACTGGGACCCGCTCGATCTTCGGGGCACAGTGCCGCTACGACCTGCGGATGGGCTTCCCGCTGGTCACCACCAAGAAGATCGTGTTCGCCTCGGTGGTGCGTGAGCTGCTCTGGTTTCTGCGCGGCTCCACCAACATCCACGACGATCTGACCCAGCACACATCGATCTGGGATCCCTGGGCGGACGAGAAGGGCGACCTGGGCCCCATCTATGGCCACCAATGGCGCAACTGGGGGGGAGAGGGGATCGATCAGATTCGCGACGCCATCGACCTGATTCGCCGCCAGCCCCAGAGCCGCAGAATCATCGTCAGCGCCTGGAATGTCGCCGATGTGCCACGCATGGCGCTGCCGCCCTGTCATCTGCTCTTTCAGTTCTACGTCGCGCAAGGGGGGATGCTCGACTGCCAGCTCTACCAGCGCTCCGCCGATCTCGCGATCGGCGTGCCCTTCAACGTCGCCAGCTACGCCCTCTTGACCATGATGATCGCGGCCGAATGCGAGCTGACTCCACGCTTCTTCGTGCACACCTTCGGCGACGCGCACATCTACCTGAACCACGTAGAGGGCGTGCGGCGCCAGCTCGGCCGAACCCCGCACCCCCCGCCCCAGGTGCGCATCGCGAGCAAGCCGATCGACCAAATCTGCTTCGACGACATCGAGCTGGTCGGCTACCGGCACGAGCCCTTCATCCGCTTCCCGGTGGCGGTATGAGCGCGCCAGGGCGGCCCCCGGGCCGAGATCCGGTTCTGGAGATCGTCGTCGCCGCGGATCGGTGCCTCGGAATCGGCCGCGAAGGCGCGCTGCCCTGGCGGCTCAAGGCCGATCTTGCCCGTTTCCGCGATCTGACTCGCACGGTTCCCTCCGACGCCCCGCGCGGCGCTCGCAACGCCGTCCTGATGGGGCGCAAGACCTGGGACTCCATTCCCGATCGTTTCCGTCCCCTCCCCGGCCGCCTGAACGCGGTCCTGACCCGCGACGCCAGCCTCGCGCTGCCCCCCGGCCTGGTGGTGGCGGACTCGCTGGATGCGGCACTGCGCAAGTGCCGGGATCACGGGCCCGTGCTGCGCTTCTTCGTGATCGGCGGCGGCGAGATCTACCGCCTGGCCATGGACGATCCGCGCTGCCGTGTGGTCCACCTGACACGCGTCGACGGGGACCACGATTGCGATACCTGGCTGCGCGATCCTCTGCGCGCCGGATTTCACGAGGTCGCCGCCGAGCCCGCCCGCAGCGAAGGGGGGATCGGCTACGTGTTTTCCCGCTTGCGCCGCGGCGCGCCGGTCGAAGGCTCCGCGAAATCGCTCCGATGACCTAGAGTGAATGCAGCGGTCCACGTTGCAAACGGGTGCCACCAGCTCGCCGGGAGGAGGCTTCATGCAAACCCGCATCTCCGAGATCCTGAACAAGATCGGCCACGATCCGGTCACTGTCGCGCCGGGGGCCACGGTCTATTCCGCGATCGAGGCCATGGTCCGAAGCGATGTCGGTGCGGCGGTCGTGGTTCGCGAGGGGGGGGTCTGCGGGATCATCACCGAGCGGGACTACCTGCGCGGCGTGGCCCTGAAGGGCCGCACCTCGCACGCCACCGCCGTGTCGGAGATCATGAGCTCGCGGGTCGTCGTCGTGGCGCCCGATCGCACTGTCGGGGAATGCATGGCGATCATGACGCGCCACAAGTTCCGGCATCTGCCGGTGGTCGACGGGGAGCGGCTGGTCGGGGTGATCTCGATGCGGGACCTGAACGCGGCGATCTGTGCCAACCAGGCCACCGAGATCGAGCATCTGACCCGCTACATCACCGGATCCTATCCGGGGTAGAGAAGAGCAAGCCGGCTACGGCGCGGGAGTGCACCAGACCGGATTGCTGTAGGCCACGCCCTCGGTCGGATTGGCGCCGGGCGCCGTCGAGTAGGCGCGGTAGTAGGAGCCGCGATCGCGGGGAGCCGAGTCGCTGAGCAGTAGATTGCCGTCGCCCGTCACCGCGTCGAACTCGGCGATCAGCACCTCGACGCTGTCTCCGGCCCGCCCGCGATAGACCTCGACCCTTCCGACCCGGTCCCCCATGTCGTAGGGGACCGCGATCACCACGTCCTGGCTCCCCACTCCCGCGGGCAGCTCCAGGTCGCCTCCCATCGGCACCCAGCTCCGCCCCGGGATGCGCGCCGCGATCGCCAGGTACTGGTAGCTCGACACATAGGCCAGGCCCCATTCCAGCGATCGCTGGATCGACTCTCGCGAGAGATCGGGCCAGGCATAGACGTGGGTCCAGCCGAAGTCGAACGCGTCGTCGTGGGTATCCGACCCGGAGAAGCAGTAGATCTTGCTGCCCCGGAGCAGGTGCCGAACCCACCACGCCACATGGCCGCCCTGGCCGCTTCGCTTCTTGCCGTTCCAGATCTCCGCCCCGGTCAGGCCGTTCTGCCGAATGCCGGTGATCACGGCGTCGGAGTTTGAGGTGATCGATCCGCCGAGCGTCCAGTTCGGACAGGGGTGGTTCATGATCGCGAAGCCGCCATCGGCGCGGATCTCGGCGATGTTCTGCACGATCTCGAGAATCGGTCCGTAGCAGTAGCCTCCGCCCAGATCGCTGCCGCCGGGATACCAGCGCGAGATGAAATGGGCTCCCATGTGGTTGACGCCGCCCGGCAGCAGGCAGATCAGGTCGTAGAGATCGCCGCAGCCCTGGCGATCGCCCGACTCGGCACTGGTCAGCTCGGTGTCGGCGCAGATCAGCACGCCGCCCTGGGCGTTCAGCTCCTCGACCTTCTGGGCCACCCGCCCGTACTCCTCCTCCTTCTGCAGGCAGTAGGAATGGGAGGTGCTGGTGAACCAGTCGGCTCCGAGCGCGTCGTACTGGCTCTTGAGCACCTCGAGGGAGTTGTCGTCGCCCCAGTTGTTCGACTCGGCCTGACAGGTGGGGCAGCCGCGCCAGAAGCCGGCCTCGTCCTTGCAGTCGTGCACGTGCAGGTCGCCGGTGTACCATTCGCCGATCTCCGGGAAACGCGGCGTGTCACCCTCACCGCCGGCGGCCAGCGGCAGCCGTGGAAAGTCCTCGATCCCTTCGACACGGTGGCCGATCGTGGCGCTTCGCATTTCTCCGCCGGGAGTCCGGTAGCGCACCAGCACCTCGAGCTCGGCAACCGTCCCCGGGCCGGCCCGCAGCAGTCGATCCAGCGGCAAGCTCAGCTCGACCAGTCCCATGGCTGGCGCATCGGAGGGGTCGGTCGCGGCGCGTTCTCCCAGCAGGCGCAGCTCATCGAGCATCCCCTGCCGCTCCTCGTCACCGAAGGCCCGGAACGCCTCGTAGGGGACCAGACGCTGACTGTAGGCCTTGCTCTCGCTGGGCGGCACCAGCTGTCCGAGACGCACCATCTCGCCGTAGAGCCCGTCGTCGCCCGCCAGCTCCAGGTCGGCCCTGGCGTCTGCAACTCGTTGCCCCTCGTGGCGCAGCTCCACCTCCACCACGCGCACCCGCGAGCCGCGCGGACCGCAGTGGTAGACCTCGACGTGGGCCGTGACCGGCAGCGCGCGGCGCACCTGCTCGGGAAACCAGGCGCGCAGGCGTAGATCGGGTGAGGCCAGCGGCCAGCGCGCGGCATCGGCCAGGATCGCCGCATCGGGAAGGCTGCTCGATGCGCCGGCCGTGGAGGCGAGGACCAGAGAAGAGAGGAGAGGGAGGCTCAGAGGGCCGAGACCATTCATGGCGAGGGCTCCGTCATGGGGTGGAAGGGCGGGGTTGCGCCCGCGAGATGATCGTAACGCTCTTCGTTGCCCCGTGGGTGCGAGGGCGGGGCCGGACATGCGGCGCTTCGCTATCGTGCCTCTCTACTCGGAGAGCGCCCGGAAGCTCTCCAATCGTGCCCCCGCCCTGTACCGTTTCTCCCAACCTGGCTGGAGCCCCTGATCAGGGATAGTCCAGTCAGGCCAGGCCAATCCGCCGGGAGCCACCTTTCCTGCTCAGCGCTTCGAGCGCCAGTACAGGGGTGACCCGACCATCGCGGCGGCCTTGTCTGTGCGTTTCAGCAAGGAGTTGGCCATGGAAGAGACGAATGTGTCGCGGAGCCGATGGTGATCGAGCTTCGGGAGTGGTCGCGGATGACCGAGCAACTACGGCGCTACTACCCGCAGACCCTGCGCTTCGATCCCGATCTCGGGACCGACTGGTTCCTGGACGAGTGGGAGCTGGTTCCCACGCCGGAGCGCGCGGTCGAGGTACCACCTGAGGCGATCGGCCGCGTCCTGTCTACGTGGCTCCGGGGACCCAAGAGGCGGCGGTCGCCCATGTGGAGCTACTCGTGGAGCGGCTTC
>CAZBBK010000025.1:0-70547 GCA_964490075.1 uncultured Gemmatimonadota bacterium
CCGGCGGGCGGCGAGGGGGCCGGCGAGGCGGCCGGCGACGCGCCGGCGCTGCGCTTCGTGCTGTGGCGCAAGGGCCGCGACCTGGTGGTGGAGATCCAGGAGACGCGCGGGGCGGCGGTGCGCAATCTGGGCCGGCTGCTGGAGGCGGCGCGCTTGTCGGCGGCGGGCGCGCCGGGGGGGAGCACACGCTACCGGCGCAGCGGCAGCCACGGCGAGACCCCCTTTCGGTCGGCCGACCAGACACTGCTGCAGCTTCTCGCGCGCTTCGGGCGGCGAGCGGCGGGGGGACCGCGGATCACGGTCGATCCCGACCGGGCGGCGGAGCTGCTCGGTCTCTTGATCGAAGCCGACGACGCGATCGGCCCGCTGGGCGAGCGGCTGCGGCGCATCGAGCCGGCGCCGCGGTTGCGGCTCACGCTGGCACCGAGCCGCCCCGGCCGGTCGCGGATGAAGGCGCTGTGGCTGGTGCCGGGGCTGCCGGTGCGCTCCGACGAGCCGGTCCGGGTGCTCGCCTACCCGGGCCGCGAGGGAGATGCCCCCGGCTACCTGCTGGCGGGCGACCTGGTGGGCGAGCTGCCGCGCGGCACCATTCAGCTGGCGGCGCAGATTCCGGCGGCGGGGCTGGAGCTGCCCGACAAAGAGCTGGGCCGGCGCCTGGAGGGGCTGCGCGGGCACCCGCTGCCGGCGGCGGTGGTGGTGGAGAGCAGTGCCGAGTCGGTCCACCGGATCGCGAAGCCGCGGGCGCCGGCGGCGATTCTGAAGCTCGCGGGGCAGGGCGAGCGGGTCGCCGCCGCGCTGCACTTCGACTACGGCGGGGCGCGCACCGGGGCGGCTCCCGAGGCGCTGGAGCTGGCGGCGCGGCGCGCGGCGCCGGGCGGGGTGCGCGCTACCGGCGAGGAGGCGCGCGCCGCACTGATCCGGGGCGCCTCCACGCGCTTCGCCCGGCTGCCGCGGGGCGGCCACAGCGAGTGGATCGCGCGCGATCCTGCGGCCGAGCTGGAGGCGCTGCTGGCGGTGGTCGAGGGCGGATTGATGGTCGGTCCCGGGGGGATTCTGGTCTGCCCCGAGGCGGTGGCGATCGAGCTCGCGGCGGCCGGGGCGGGGCCGTGGCGCGGATGCCGGATCGAGGGGGCGGCGGCGGTGGCCGACTACGTCTTGTGCGACGACCCGGTGGAGCTGGAGCTGCGGATCGCGGCCGCTGGGGAGCGGGGCGCGGGAGGCGCGAGCGGGCCGGGCGCGGCGGGCGGAGGGGGGGCCGCCGGCTGGTTCGAGATCGAGCTAGCCGCGGCCGCCGGCGACCAGCGCATCGATCCCGAGCTGCTGCTGGAGATGCTGGCCACGGGACGGGAGTACGTGCGGCTGCCGCGCGGAGGACGGGCGCGCCTGCCGGTCGCCGAGATGCGGCGCCTGCAGGATCTGCTCGAGACCGCCGGGGCCGCGCCCTCCGACGAGGGCGGCGGGCTGCGCGCCCGGAACACCGGCCTGGGGGCGATGCGGCGGGCGCAGGAGGACGGCATCGGGGTGCGCATCGACGACCCGGAGCTGCGGCGGATGGCGCAGGGTCTGGCGCGGGCGGGGACCGGGCTCGCGGGCAGCGCGCATCGTGCGGCGTGGACCAAATCGCTGCCCGAGCTGGCGCCGCCGGAGGGGCTGCGGGCGACGCTGCGCGCCTACCAACGGGAGGGCTACCGCTGGCTTTCGTTCCTGAGCGAGCATCGGCTCGGCGGGGTGCTGGCCGACGATATGGGACTGGGGAAGACGGTGCAGACGCTGGCCCTGCTGCAGCAGCTGCGGGCGAGCCGCGGCCCCGGTCCGAATCTGGTGATCGCCCCTTCGTCGGTGGTGCTCGGCTGGGCCGACGAGGCGGCGCGCTTCACGCCCGAGCTGAAGGTGCTGGTGCTCACCGGCCCGCGCCGCTGGCAGGGCGATCCCGACCTCGCCGCCTTCGACCTGGTGCTCACCAGCTACGCCCTGCTGCGCCGCGACAGCGCCCGCCTGGCGCTCAACCCCTGGCGGGTGGTGGTCTTCGACGAGGCACAGTTCCTCAAGAACCTGGCGACCCGGTCGGCCGCCGCCGCCCGCGTGCTGCGCGCCGAGGCCCGCTTCGCCCTCTCCGGCACCCCGATCGAGAACCGGCTGCGCGAGCTCTTCGCGGTCTACGACCTGGTGCTGCCCGGCATGCTCGGCTCGGAGGAGGAGTTCCGCGACCACTTCGAGCGCCCGATCGACGAGGGCGGCGAGCCGGCGGCGCGCGCCGCCACGCTGCTGCACGGTCGGATCCGTCCCTACCTGGTGCGGCGGCTGAAGTCCGAGGTGCTCGCCGAGCTGCCGCAGCGCACCGAGGTGGAGCTGCCGGTGGCGCTGCTGCCCGGGCAGGCCCGGCTCTACACCGAGGTGCTGCACGCGGTGCGCGGCGAGCTCTTCGAGCGGGTCGATCGCGACGGCCTCGGCCGCTCGACGATCCACGTGCTGGCGGCCCTCACCCGGCTGCGCCAGATCGCCTGCGATCCACGGCTCTTGGCCGCCAAGGTGCCCGCCGAGCTGCTCGGGTCGGCGAAGCTGCAGCTCCTGAAAGGGATGCTGCCGGAGCTGGTATCGGAGGGTCACGCGGCGCTGATCTTCAGCCAGTTCACCAAGTTCCTCGACCACGTCGAGGAGATGCTCGCGGAGCTGGGGCTCGATTCGATCCGCCTCGACGGCTCCACGCCGGGGCCCAAGCGGGCGGAGCTGGTCAAGGCCTTCCAGGCGCCGGAGGGCCCTCCCCTCTTCCTGATCAGCCTGCGGGCCGGCGGCACCGGTCTGAACCTGACCCGCGCAGACTACGTGTTCCACCTCGATCCCTGGTGGAACCCGGCGGTCGAGGACCAGGCGACCGACCGCGCCCATCGCATCGGTCAGAGCCGCCCGGTGGTCGCCTACCGCCTGGTGGCCAGCGGCACGGTGGAGTCCCGCATCCGGCTGATGCAGGAGCGCAAGCGCGATCTGGCCGCCGCGGTGCTCGGGGGGGAGGAGGGCCGGGCGGCGGATTTGAGTCGGGAGGATTTGGAGTTGTTGTTGGGGGAGTGAGGGGGGTCGCAGCTGTGTGGCGTGATCGGGGGTGCGCGCGGGGTCACGGGAGATCGAGATCCGGGGGTCCCGGCACAAAGCCCAACTCCGCGCCCGGAACCGCGAGTCATGACGCCTTTTCGCGACACAACTCACCACTCTCGATCGAGAGTGCGGAGCTACGACCGTATATCCGCCACAATTCGCCGCTCTTGGCGAAGAACCCGGAGCCATGACCGTATTCGCGTCGTACCTCACGACTCTCGATCGAGAGTGGCGAAATGTGACCAGAATCTGGCCGCAACCTCCAACTCCTCGATCGGAGTCGCGAGTTGCGACCGAATTCCGGCCCTGATGCTACGACGCCGGGACGGGGCGGATGCGGGGGGGGGAGCGGTCGCAACCGAGGACTCCGGCTGCGGAGACGCGAATTGTGACCGAAGTCCGGCGCCTGCTCGCAACTCCGAATTCTGCCGTGCGTCCTCCTGACATCGTTGCGGCTGCTGGACGGAATCGGGTGAGACCCCGGGTCGGAATGTCGGTGCGCAGGAGGCTGGAGCGGGGCGAAGGGAATGGGCGGCACGGGCGAAGGCGCGTGACGCCGGCGGCGGCCTGAACCGGCTCAGGCGCGCCGAGCCTGGCCACGCCCCTACAGAAGATCGAGCGGGCTGTCTACCGCCGGGGCGATCGTCGCCATCACATGGGTGTAGATCATGGTCGTCTCGACGCTTCGGTGGCCCAGGAGGCTCTGGATGCTGCGGATGTCGACGCCTTTCAGGAGGAGGTGGGTGGCGAACGAGTGGCGAAGACTATGAACGGTGGCCGGTTTGCCTATGCCTGCCCGTCGCACCGCCGCTTTCATCGCCTTCTGCACGGTTGTGGGCGAGGCGTGCCAGCGGCTGTGACCGAGCGGGCGTCGAGATCCAGGTCTTTGACACGCAGCTGCACTAGCTCCCCGAGTCGCAATCCGCCGCCGTAGAGCAGTTCGAGCATCAGCCGCGAGACGCCTCGGAGCTCGGCGAGAACCGCCCGGGTCTCGTCCAGAGAGAGAACGACGGGCAGCTTGCGACCCTGCCTCGCCCGCAAGGTCTGCGTCATGTCGTGGAGCTCGACCCTGAAGACGTTGCGGTAGAGGAATAGCAGGGCGCTGAAGGCCTGGTTCTGGGTGGAAGCGGCGACGTTGCTGCGGGTGGCGAGGTGGCTCGAGTAGGCCTTGGCGTCGGCGCTGCATGGGAGCGCCGCCCGCCTCGGATCGATGTACTCTAGGAATCGCGCCGCCCAGCCCAGGTAGCTCCGGGTGGTGCTCCGGGCGTAGTGCTCGAGACCCAGGAGGCGACGCATTTCCCGCAGGGCAGCCTCGGGCTCGTAGGCCGCCGCTCCGCTCCGCTCAACGACGCGCGCAGCGCTCTTCTCCTCCGCCACGGAAAGGAACTGGGTGAAGTAGAGGACAATCGCGTCGCCCGCCTGCCGGCTCTGCCAGTCGGGCGCCCCATCGCGATCCAGATATTCCACGTAGACATCCAGCGCAGTCTTCCACGGCGTTGCCGGCATCCTCGCCTGGAACGCCAAGAAGCGATCCACCCAGCGAACGAAGTAGGGGACTCGATTGGCGGGTGCCAGGCGTCGCTTTCGCAGCCATGCGCCGTACTCCGGCAGTCGCGCATCGCACGGCCGTGAGTCGCCATGCACCGACTCCGGACCGGTCCGCGCAGGTTCGCCGCGGATCAGTGACTGATCGCCTCGGGGGCGACTCTTGACCCACGTGGCGGTTGTGCCGCGCGGCGGCTACTCCACCCAACGTCCGCGAAGCGGACACCACATCCTGCTATGCCACCGACGATTCCAACATCAAACCGCAAAAAGTCATGTTCCCGGGGAACCAGTACAAGCGGATCCACACGGTCCGTGAAGCACGACAGGGGCTCGCGGCGAAGCTCGCTCTGAGCTCGGCTGATCTGGCGGATCTACTTCCCAGCGGTAGGCAGACGAAGTTCACAAATCGCGTAGCGTGGGCGAAGGTCTATTTACAGCGAGCAGGGCCGTTGGCCTCACCAAGGAGGGGTAGTCTCCAAATCACGGCGCGCGGCATTGAGGTTCTTGGGGAGGGGCGCACATCGATTGACGTGAGCTACCTCCAGAAATTTCCGGAGTTCGTCGCGTTCACGAAGCGGAAGAACTCGAAGGGCCCTGGGAAACAGATCGTGGAGCAAGATCACGTTGCACCCGCGACACCGCAAGAGCAGTTGGAGAATGCCTGCCAGCAGATCACCGCAGATCTCGCTCACCAACTACTGGAACGCGTCCTCGACAATCCGCCGGAGTTCTTCGAGCAGCTTGTCATCGATCTCCTCCTGGCGATGGGGTATGGCGGCTCGCGAGAGGCCGCGGGACGCGCAATCGGCAAGTCTGGCGACGAGGGCATTGACGGCGTCGTTCAGGAAGATCGGCTCGGACTCGATCTCATCTATCTCCAAGCCAAACGGTGGAAGGGAGTTGTAGGAAGGCCAGAACTCCAGCGCTTCGTTGGAGCACTTCACGGAAAGCGCGCGCGCCGAGGCGTGTTCATCACAACCGGCACGTTCTCCTCAGGTGCCAGCGAGTATGCGAAATCGATCGAAGCGAACGTAGTGCTCATTGACGGGGTAGAACTCGCGGAGCTCATGATCGAGTATGATGTTGGTGTCACTACTCGCCAAGTTCACAAAGTAAAGGCGCTGGACGCTGACTACTTTGAGGAGACATAGCACGCAGAGCAAGGCGTCAATCCGAGCGTGCAATGAGCCACAGGCGATGGCCAAAAAAGGCAGGATCGGCGGTCGGAGACGGTGGCCCCAGCCACAGAATAGAATGGGCGCTTCGCGTGGAACAAAACGAGCATGAACTCAGGATTCGCTTGGCCGCCTTCACCTTCCTGGATGAGGCGACGCAACGCCACGGCGAGGTGCTCGAGTGGCGATTGCTGGCGACCGGATTTCAGTATCTTGGCACCAGAGTATGCCTTATTGGTCAGTCCGGCATCTGGAAGCCAAAACAGATGACTGTTCCTCTGACCATCAGGACTGCGCCGATCACTGCGGGTCGATCAAGGCCCTACGAAGACAGTATGGATGCCAGTGGATTCCTTGTCTATAAGTACAGAGGAACTAACGCAGAACATCGCGACAATGTCGGGCTGCGCGAGACAATGATCCGCCGCCTCCCTCTCATCTATATGTTCGGGGTATCCAAAGGCAACTATCTTCCCGTGTGGCCCGTCTATATCGTTTCTGATGACACGTCACATCTGGAGTTCCGAGTAGCAGTGGACGAGAACCGGACCAGAGAAGATCAGCGACAGCAGGATACGCCAGGCATTGCTGAGGCGCGACGAGCTTACGTAACACAGATAACACGACGGAGGATTCACCAGGCGACGTTTCGAGACAAAGTCATGCGTGCGTATCGGGGCCACTGCGCAATGTGTCGGCTAAAGCATGAAGAACTGCTTGATGCGGCACACATTGTGCCCGATTCACATCCGCTAGGCGAACCAGTGGTCGCAAATGGTGTGGCCTTATGCAAGCTGCATCACGCAGCCTTCGACCGTCACATCGTGGGGATCAGACCGGACCTTGTGCTCGAAGTTCGCCGCGATATCTTGCTTGAGCACGACGGACCGATGCTACGGCACGGGCTTCAAGAGCTGGATGGCCTCAAGCTCCCAGTCGTGCCGAGAAGAGCTGACACGCGACCTGGGCAGGAGTTTCTTGAGCTAAGATATGGGAAGTTCAGGCGGGCGAGCTAGGATGGTGCGATACAACCAGCAGGCTGCCGAATCGGGTAGCCGGGGGTTTTTCTCCCCCGGCCCCCACACCACCCCGCGTGCGGGTCCGCACGGGGCGGTTCACCGTAGATGAGCAGATTTGATCCAGAGGTCTCGGATGGAGACCAGGCCATGTTTGGCGAGATAGCGGTCGGAGAGGGCGACATGGATCGCGTAGTTGCGAGACGTATGCCACGGTCCTTTCGAGCTGAGGCCCGTCAGGATCGCCCATTTCTTGCTCACGCCGAGCGCGAGTAGTCGTTGGATCCGGGTGTATCGTTTGCGCCATATTTTCCAGTAGCACATGCGGATGCGCCTTCGGAGTTCCACGGTGTTCGGTCCTTCGTCATGTCCCCCCCATTGCGGAGGGCGCGGCTACTATGACCGATGCTGACTTCTGTCCGCTCACGACGGCCGTCGCCGGTCGCCGCGCTGATCGGCTGGCTGTAGGGTTCGGTGGCAGATCCACGGCTTTCGACGCGGGCCTCAATCCGACTCCCATGGCCGGGGCGGTAGGGTCCGGTGGCGATTCCGCGCCTTTCGACGCAGCCCTCAGTCCGGCTCCCCTGACACTGGCCGATCCGCCTCACGGGCAGATCTCCCCGGATAAGAGCGTGCGCTTTCCCCGCACAACCGCGCCGTTTACCCTGTCCCGCGGATCGGTGGGCTTCTCCATCCTGTGCTGGGTCGCCCCTGGGACTGGGCCTTCTACGACGTTTCTGTTCGTCGGCTCGCGGGTTTGCTCCGGGCTTCCTTCAGACCCCGCCTCGCGGCGACGCCCTTGCCCTTCGCTAATGGTTATAGATGCTCGCACATCTTCGATCCTTCCATAGGGGACTTTCACCCCATAAGCTCACGCCCATGCCGGGCGTACACAATCACATGCACTCGGACAGCAAAAAGCGGCGCGGCTTCCGCTACGCTCCAGCCACACCGCTTTTTGCCGCCGGTGATGTTAAGCGTTAGGCGCACAAGGACGCCGCGCAGGCGACTCCGGATGTGAGGAAGCGATTGGCCAAGACCACGAAGAACCGGAAACCGAAGGACGAAACCGCGGCCAATGTCGGCTACGAGGCCGAACTCTGGCAGATGGCCGATGCGCTGCGCGGATCGATGGACGCGGCCGAGTACAAGCACGTCGTCCTGGGGCTCATCTTCCTCAAGTACATCTCGGACGCCTTCGAGGAGGTCCACTCCCGGCTCGAGGCCGAGCGTGGCGAGGGCGCCGACCCGGAGGACCCGGACGAGTACCGCGCGCTGAACATCTTCTGGGTGCCACCCGAGGCGCGCTGGACGCATCTTAGAAACCAAGCCAGGCAGCCCACCGTCGGCCAGGCAGTCGACGACGCCATGGCGGCCATCGAGCGCGACAACCCGCAGCTCAAGGACGTGCTGCCCAAGGACTACGCCCGCCCGGCGCTCGACAAGACGCGCCTGGGCTTGGCTCTCGACCTCGTGACCAACATCCGCGTGGGCGACGAGGAGGCGCGCTCGAAGGACGTGCTCGGCCGCGTGTACGAGTACTTTCTCTCCCAGTTCGCCAGCGCCGAGGGCAAGAAGGGCGGCGAGTTCTACACCCCGCGCTGCGTGGTCAAGCTCCTGGTCGAGATGCTCGAGCCATACCAGGGCCGGGTCTACGACCCCTGCTGCGGTTCCTCGGGCATGTTCGTGCAGTCGGTGGAGTTCATCCGCGCGCATGCGACCGGCAACGGCAACGGCAACGGCGCCAAGGCCCCGCGAGGCAAAAAGGCCGACATCTCGATCTACGGCCAGGAGTCGAACTACACCACTTGGCGGTTGGCCAGGATGAACCTCGCCATCCGCGGCATCGAGGGCCAGATCGCCCACGGCGACACCTTCCACAACGATCGCCACCCCGACCTCAGGGCCGACTTCATCCTCGCCAACCCACCCTTCAACGTGAGCGACTGGGGCGGCGAGCGCCTGCGGGAAGACCAGCGCTGGAAGTACGGCGTCCCGCCCAAGGGCAACGCCAACTTCGCCTGGGTGCAGCACATGGTCCACCACCTGGCGCCCGCTGGGACGGCGGGCTTCGTGCTGGCCAACGGGTAGATGAGTTCGAACCAGTCCGGCGAAGGCGAGATCCGCAAGCAACTCGTCGATGCGGACCTCGTGGACTGCATGGTGGCCCTTCCCGGCCAGCTCTTCTACTCGACCCAGATCCCGGCTTGCCTGTGGTTTCTGGCCCGCGACCGCAAGGACGGCAGGTTCCGGGATCGCCGCGGCGAGGTGCTCTTTCTCGACGCCCGCAAGCTCGGCCGCATGGTGGACCGCACCCACCGCGAGTTGACCGGCGAGGACATCGAGAGGATCGCCCGCACCTACCACGCCTGGCGCGGCGAGAAAGACGCCGGCGAGTACGAGAACGTGCCCGGCTTTTGCAGGAGCGCCACGCTGGAGGAGATCCGCAAGCACGGCCACATGCTCACGCCGGGGCGCTACGTCGGCGCCGAGGCGCAGGAGGACGACGGCGAGCCGTTCGAGGTGAAGATGGGGCGGCTCGTCGTGACGCTGCGCGAGCAGCAGACCAAGGCAGCGCAGCTGGATGCCGCCATCGCCGCCAATCTGAAGGGGCTCGGGTATGGGCGGTGAGTGGCAGAGGATGACCCTCCGAGCGGCCAACGTAACTCTGATCGACTGTGATCACCGAACGCCGCCGGCTGCCGAAGACGGATACCCCTATGTCGCCATCCCGCAGATGCGAGGTGGACGTACTGAACTGAATGACGCCCGCCGAATCACTCGCGAGCACTACTTCGACTGGACGCGGAAAGCCAAGCCGTCAACGAACGACGTTGTTCTCTCGCGGCGCTGCAATCCCGGAGAGACGGCCGTCGCTCCAGCCGGCGCCGAGTTCGCGCTAGGTCAGAACCTCGTGCTTCTTCGCGCCGACGGCACCCATGTCTACCCGCCATTTCTCCGGTGGCTTGTGCGAGGCCCCACCTGGTGGGAGCAGGTCGGCACGTTCATCAACGTAGGCGCGGTGTTCGACAGTCTCAAGTGCGCGGACGTGCCCAGGTTCGAACTACTTATCCCGCCGCTGGATGAACAACGCGCCATCGCCCACATCCTCGGCACGCTGGACGACAAGATCGAGCTGAATCGGCGGATGAACGAGACGCTGGAGGCGATGGCGCGGGCTCTCTTCAAGTCGTGGTTCGTGGACTTCGACCCCGTCCGCGCCAAGCTGGAGGGCCGCTGGCGCCCCGGCCAATCGCTGCCCGGCCTCCCCGCCCACCTCTACGACCTCTTCCCCGACAAGCTCGTCCCCTCCGAGCTGGGGGAGATTCCGGAGGGGTGGGGGGTGACGGCGCTTGATGACGCCATCGAAGTCAACCCGAAGCGATCGTTGCGCAAGGGTGACCGTGCACCCTATCTCGACATGGCCGGCATGCCGACGAGGGGGCACGCCCCGGACGCCGTAGCTGAGCGCGACTTCGGCTCAGGGATGCGCTTTGTCAACGGCGACACGCTCGTGGCACGGATAACGCCATGCCTGGAGAACGGCAAGACGGCGTTTGTTGACTTCCTCGAAGATGGCCAGGTCGGGTGGGGATCCACGGAGTACATCGTCCTTCGACCGAAGCGCCCCTTGCCCGACCAGTTCGCGTATTGTCTCGCGCGCAGCCAAGACTTCCGCGACTTCGCCATCCAGAGCATGACGGGATCCAGTGGCCGGCAGCGGGTCCCCGTGTCTGCCCTTTCACACTACGCGCTCGCGCTGCCAGCCAATCCTGAGATCGCGGACGCGTTCGGGGACCTGGTTACGCCGCTCTTTTCACGTGCTTCCCGAGCGAGCGAGGAAACCCGCACCCTCGCCGCCCTCCGCGACACCCTACTTCCCAAGCTCATCTCCGGCGAGCTGCGGGTTGAGGACACCGAGCGTTTCGTGTCGGAGGCTCCCGCATGAAGCGCGAAGCCAAGCTCCTCCTCGCGAAGGCCTGCGACTCGCTGGTGTTGAACATCGAGCTCTTCAATCGCCCGCACGACCGGGGAAGGGTCAGCAGCACCCTGATCCAACTCGATCACGCGTTCGAGATGCTGATGAAGGCCGCGATCCTCCACCGGGGAGGGCGCATTAGCGAGCGGCGTGCCAAGGAGACGATCGGCTTCGACGCCTGCGTGCGGCGGTCCCTGAGCGACGGCAAGATCCTTTATCTGACCGAGGAGCAAGCGCTGGTGCTGCAGACGATCAACGGGCTGCGGGACGCGGCGCAACACCACCTGCTGGAGATCTCCGAGGGCCAGCTCTACGTGCACGTGCAGTCGGGTGTCACACTCTTTCGCGACATCCTGAAGAACGTCTTCGACCAGGAGCTCGCCAGCCACTTGCCGGCCCGCGTGCTCCCCGTCTCGACGTCGCCCCCAACGGATCTGGCCACGCTGTTCGACTCGGAGATCGCGGCGATCAAGAAGCTCCTGCGCCCCGGCCGGCGCCGACGGATCGAGGCCATGGCCAGACTCCGTCCGCTCGCGATCCTGGACGCCACGATCCAGGGCGAGAAGGGGCAGCCCAGCGACGCGGACCTGAAGCGGATCGGCGGCGAGGTTCTGGACGGCAAGCCTTGGGCCGACGTGTTCAAGGGCGCCTCGGCGGTCGAGATCACGGCGGACGGCACGGGGCCCGGTCTGTCGATGCGGCTGTCGAAGAAGGTGGGCATTCCGATCCGTTTGGTTGCCGAGGGGACGCCGGGTGCCTCGGTAGTCGCCGTGAAGCGTGTCGATGAGCTGGGCTTCTACAACCTCGGGGCGAAACAGCTCGCGGACAAGCTCGGGCTGACGATGCCGAAGGCGGTCGCGGTGGTGGACCATCTCGGGCTGCGGGACGATCAGGAGTGCTACAAGGAGATCAAGATCGGCAAGTCGCGCTTCAAGCGGTACTCCCAGAAGGCTCTCGAAGCGATCAGGAAGGCGCTAGAGAAGACGACCGCAGACGAGATCTGGAGCATGCGCGAGCCCTCGACCAGAGGGGCGAAACGATGATCTCCGCCAACCAGCTCGCCACCTGGGCCGCCGCCGGCGAGTCCGAGAGCCTCGAGCTCAAGCGCAGCACCGGCCAGCGCCGGGAGGCTGCCCGAACGGTCTGCGCGATGCTCAACCACCGGGGCGGCCGGGTGCTCTTCGGCGTCGAGCCCGATGGTCGCATCGTCGGCCAGCAGGTGAGCGATCGCACGCTCGAAGAGATCGCGCAGGAGCTCGGTGAGATCGATCCACCTGTGTTTCCGACGATAGAACGCGTCGCCGTGGACGGCGGGCGCGAGGTGCTCGTGGTATCCGTCGGCACCGGCCACAGCCAGCCGTACACCCATCGCGGGCAAGCCTATCGGCGCGTCGGCGCGACGAATCAGGCGTTGTCGCGCGAGGAGTACAACCGCGTGCTCATCGAACGGCTGCACGCGGAGTCGCGCTGGGAGATCGAGCCGGCGGCCGGATGGTCGGTTGCGGACCTCGACGAGGAGGAGATCCGGCGGACCTTGGAGGAAGGCATCCGCATCGGACGCGTCGGGGACCCGGGCACCCGTGCGCCGGAGGCCATCCTGCGCGGCTTGGGCCTCATGGAGCAGGGCGCCCTGCTCCGCGCCGCGGTCGTGCTGTTCGGTCGCGCCGACCGGCTTCTCCCCGGGTACACCCAGTGCCTCCTCCGGGTCGCCCGCTTCAAGGGGACGGAGAAGGGCGAGTTCCTCGACAACCGCCGGTTCTTCGGTCACGCCTTCGAGCTCCTGAAACAGGCGGAACGGTTCCTCCTCGAACACATGCCCATCGCCGGGCGCTTCGAGCCGGGCAGCATGGTGCGCATCGACGAACCGGCGTACTCGCCGCTCGCGTTCCGCGAGGCCGTCGCCAACGCAATCTGCCACCGGGAGTACACGACCGGCGGAAGCTCCATCGGCGTCGCGATCTACGACGACCGTCTGGAGGTGACTTCCTCCGGCACGCTGCACTTCGGCATCACGCCGCAGTCGCTCTTCGAGCCCCACGAGTCCCGGCCCTGGAATCCGCTCATCGCCAGCGTTTTCTACCGGCGCGGCATCATCGAGACGTGGGGGCAAGGGACGCTGAAGATGGCGGCCTGGGCCTCGGAGCTGGGTCTTCCCAGGCCCGAGATCCTCGAGATTCCGGGCGCGGTCGTGGTGCAGTTTCGGGCCAGGGCGACGGCGAGAGTCGAAACGACGGGGAAAACGACGGGGAAAACGACGGGGAAAACGACGGGGAAAACGACGGGGAAAACGCACAGCGCCGTCCTGGCGCTGCTCGCCGCCGATCCGACACAGTCCATTCCTGAACTCGCCCAGCGCATCGGGAAGGGACCGCGCGCGACCGAGCGGATCATCCGCACATTGCGGGAGGCCGGGAAGCTCCGGCGCGTCGGTCCTGCAAAGGGCGGTCACTGGGAGGTGATCGAGTGAGCCGCTTCACCGAATCCGTCGTCGAAGAGGCCGCCCTCGGCTGGCTCGAAAGTCTCGGCTGGGCCGTCGCCCACGGCCCGGACATCGCGCCGGACACGCCCGGCGCCGAGCGCGCCGACTACGGGCAGGTTTGGCTTTCGCAGCGGCTGCGGGATGCGCTGGCCCGGCTCAACCCGGATCTGCCCGCCGAGGCGCGGGAGGACGCATTCCGCAAGCTCACCCGCCCGGAGGGGCCGGAGCTCACGGCCCGCAACCGCGCCTTCCACCGCTTGGTCGTGGACGGCGTGACGGTCGAGTACCGCACCGCGGACGGCACGATCCGCGGGGCTCAGGCGCGGGTGATCGGCTTCGACGACCCTGCGAACAACGACTGGCTGGCGGTCAACCAGTTCACGGTCACCGAGAACAAGCACACGCGGCGACCAGACGTGGTGCTGTTCGTGAACGGCCTGCCGCTGGCGGTGATCGAGCTCAAGAACGCCGCCGACGAGGACGCCACCATCTGGACCGCCTGGCAGCAGCTCCAGACCTACAAGGCCGAGCTGCCGGCGCTGTTCGCGATGAACGAGCTTCTGGTGGTCTCCGACGGCACCCAGGCGCGCGCCGGAACGCTGACGGCCGGGCGTGAGTGGTTCAAGCCGTGGCGCACCATCTCGGGACAGACGCTGGCCGATCCCCACCTGCCCGAGTTGCAGGTGGCCATCGAGGGGCTCCTCGACCGGCGCCGCTTCCTCGACCTGGTGCGCGACTTCATCGTCTTCGAGGACGAGGGCGGCGGGAGGCTCGTCAAGAAGATGGCGGGCTACCACCAGTTCCATGCCGTGCAAGCGGCGGTGGGCGAGACGCTGCGGGCCGCACAGCTTCGAGCTGCCGGAGAGCAGCCCGCCGGAACGACGACCGACGCTCGGCCGTTTCCACCGCTCACCGTCCGGCCCGAACCCGCGGAACGCTACGCGACCTGCGTACCGCTCGTTCCGCTCCAGGCGGCCGCGGGCGCCTTCGGGGATCCGCAGGACATCCAGGCCGAGGACTTCGAGTGGACCGCCGTCCAGGCCCGCCGGCGTCTCCGGCCGGGCATGTTCGTCGCCCAGGTCGTGGGCCGCTCGATGGAGCCCAGGGTGCCGGACGGGGCCTGGTGCCTGTTCTCCGCACCGGTCGAAGGCACGCGGCAGGGGAGGACCGTCCTCGTTCAGCTCCGCGACGCGACCGACCCCGAGACCGGCCAGCGCTACACCGTGAAACGGTACGAGAGCGCGAAGGCCCCTGCTGGCGAGTCCTGGCAACACACCCGGATCACCCTGAAGCCGGACAACCCGGACTTCGAGCCGATCGTTCTCACCGCCGCCGACGAGGGAGAGGTGCATGTCGTGGCCGAGCTGGTCGAGGTGCTGGGGGCGAGCACGAATGATGCCCCCACGTCCGGCGATCGGCGCATCGGTGTGGTCTGGCACACCCAGGGCTCGGGCAAGAGCCTGACCATGGCCTTCTATGCGGGCAGGATCGTCCGCGAGGCGGCGATGGAAAACCCGACGCTCGTCGTCCTCACCGACCGCAACGACCTGGACGACCAGCTCTTCGGCACCTTCTCGCGCTGTCGCGACCTGTTGCGGCAACCGCCGGTACAGGCCGAGGACCGCGCCGATCTTCGCGACAAGCTCTCCGTGATTTCGGGCGGAGTGGTGTTCACCACGATCCACAAGTTCTTCCCCGAGGAAAAGGGCGACCGGCATCCGGTTCTCTCTGAACGCCGCAACGTCGTGGTGATCGCCGACGAGGCGCACCGCAGCCAGTACGACTTCATCGACGGCTTCGCCCGCCACATGCGCGATGCGCTGCCCCGGGCCTCGTTCATCGGCTTCACCGGAACACCGATCGAGAAGACCGACGCCAACACCCGCGCGGTCTTCGGCGACTACATCAGCGTCTACGACATCCAGCGCGCCGTGGAGGACGGCGCGACGGTGCCGATCTATTACGAGAGCCGGCTCGCGAAGCTGGAGCTCGACGAGGCCGAGCGGCCGAGGATCGACCCCGAGTTCGAGGAGGCCACCGAAGGCGAGGAGCTGGAGCGCAAGGAGAAGCTCAAAACGAAGTGGGCGCAGCTCGAAGCCATCGTCGGGGCGGAGGGACGCCTGGAGCTGGTGGCCCGCGACATCGTCGAGCATTTCGAGAAGCGACTCGAAGCCCTCGAAGGCAAGGCAATGGTCGTCTGCATGAGCCGGCGCATCTGCGTCGAGCTCTATCGCAAGATCGCTGCGCTGCGGTCGAATTGGCACGCGGATGCGGACGATGAAGGCGCGCTCAAGGTGGTGATGACCGGCTCGGCGTCGGATCCGGCCGACTGGCAGCCGCACATCCGCAACAAGCCGCGGCGCGAGTCGCTCGCGGGCCGGTTCCGTGACCCGCAGGACCCGCTACAGATGGTCCTGGTGCGCGACATGTGGCTGACCGGCTTCAACGCCCCGGCGTTGAACACGATGTACGCCGACAAGCCGATGCGCGGCCACGGATTGATGCAGGCGATCGCCCGGGTGAACCGCGTGTTCCGCGACAAGCCGGGCGGGCTGGTCGTGGACTACATCGGCCTGGCGCAGGAGCTGAAGGCGGCGCTCGCCACCTACACCGAGAGCGGCGGCACCGGGAGCACGGCCCTCGACCAGGCCGAGGCCGTGGCGGTGATGCTGGAGAAGCACGAGGTGTGTTGCGGGCTGTTCCACGGCTTCGACCGGTCGGCCTGGGTCAGCGGCACGCCGCAGCAGCGCCTGAGCGTCTTGCCCGCCGCTCAGGAACACATCCTGGCCCAGGAGAACGGCAAGGACCGGCTGATCCGTGCGGTGCGGGAGCTTTCCCAGGCCTTCGCGCTGGCCGTGCCGCGCGAGGAGGCACTCAGGATCCGCGACGATGTCGCCTTTTTCCAGGCCGTGCAGGCCGTGCTCGCCAAGCGGGCGCCGGGCGACGCACGGCCCGAAGAGGAGCTCGATCACGCCGTGCGGCAGATCATCTCCAAGGCCGTAGCACCCGAGGGCGTCATCGACATCTTCGCCGCGGCCGGGCTGGAGAAGCCCGACATCTCCATCCTCTCGGACGAGTTCCTGGCCGAGATGCGCGGGCTGCCCCAGCGAAACCTGGCCGTGGAGCTGCTCCAGAAGCTCTTGAAGGGTGAGCTCAAGACCCGCCGGCGCAAGAACGTCGTGCAGGCACGCTCGTTCGCCGAGATGCTGGAGCAGTCGCTGCGCCGTTACCAGAATCGCGCCATCGAGGCGGCGCAGGTCATCGAGGAGCTGATCGAGCTGGCCAGACAGATGCGCGAGGCCGACCGCCGCGGCGAGGACCTGGGGTTGTCGGAAGACGAGCTCGCCTTCTACGACGCCCTGGAGACCAACGACAGCGCCGTCGCCGTGCTCGGAGACGATACTCTGCGTGGCATCGCCCGCGAGCTCGTCGAAGCGGTCCGCGACAACGTCACTATCGACTGGACGTTGCGCGAGAATGTGCGCGCCCAGCTTCGCGTGATCGTCAAGCGTATCCTCCGCAAGCACGGGTACCCGCCGGACAAGCAGGAGAAAGCCACACACACGGTCCTCGAGCAGGCGGAGGTGCTCTCGCAGGAATGGGCGGTCGCATGAACGAGGCGCCGAACACCTATGAGGCCCGGTAGGTCAAGAGCAAAACTCGCCCCGGCTCACAACGGATTGGTCTTGCGCTGCGATACTCGCAGTCCGCTTCACTCTCGCCCCGCGTCGAGCTTCAGTAGCTGGCCGGGGATCGACGCCCCGCACCAAACACCTATTGAGGTTCAGTAGCCCACGTGCCACCGGAATCTGAGCCTCCGCGGCAGGCATAGCGAGAAGCAGAGTTCTCGCGACCTAGAAACACATCGGTACCCTCATGCCGTCCGACTCAACAGGGGTGCAAGCTCGCGGTCCAGTTGTCTCACGGATCGGTTGAGGGACGGGACGAAGAGAGAGCTTGCTATGTGGAGGAGCGGAGAGCAGATGTCCAATCAAGCGCAAGGGCTGCGGCCATTTGTCCGATGATCCGGCCTCGGGATGTTCCCCCGTTTTCGTAGACACTGTTCTTATGCTGCTTTTGTTCCAAGTGTAGCCGACTTTTCGAATTCCCGTGGACTGACGCCCCAGAGGTACGAGTGCCGCCTACGAGTATTGTAGAAGCTCTCGATGTACTCGAAGATCGCGGCCTTCGCGTCCTCGAGCGAATCGAAGTCGGACCGGTAGACGAGCTCCGTCTTGAGAGTACCGAAGAAGCTCTCGACCACGGCGTTGTCCACCGACGTCAGTTTTCTCGCCGGCTTGCTGGTCGACAAGTTCTGCTATCACCTGCCGCTGTACCGACAGCATCAGCATGGTGAGTTGAACCCGACATGGTTTTGGCCCATCTACGGCGCCGAGAAGGAAATCTGTTTCACCTGGTCGCGAGCTCGAGCTGCGGCACACCTGGAAGCTGTCTTGAAGAACTTCGAGGGCGTGCTGCTATCCGATGGCTACAAGGCATATGATGCGCTCGCCAAGAACAAACCGAACGAGACGCTCGCGCATTGCTGGGCGCACTCTCGCCGCTACTTCGAGCGAGCCAAGGACAGCGATCCCGGCGCAAAGGCCGCGCTCAAGCAGATCGCCGCGATCTACAAGGTCGAGGCTGAGATCCGCGAAGCCGGGCTCGATGGGGAGCACAAGCTGCGCCATCGGGGCAACCACGCCCGGCCCCTGGTAGACGACTTCTTCGAGTGGTGCCGGTTGGAGGCCTTGCGAGCTTATCTCGTGGACAGCGACCTTCTCAGCAAGGCCCTGGCCTACGTCGCCAAGCGCAAGGAGGAGCTGAAGGTATTCCTCGGTGACCCCGACGTACCCATCGACACCAACCACCCGGAACGGGCTCTACGAGTGATTCCGATGAGTCGAAAGAACTGGCTGTTCTGTTGGACGGAAGTCGGCGCCGAGCTCGTCGGGATTATCCAAAGTCTGCCCAGCACCTGTCGCCTGCAAGCCGTGGACCCCTACACCTATCTGGTCGACGTGCTCCAGCGAGTCACGACTCATCCGGCCGGGCGCGTAGAGGAACTCACGCCCAGACTCTGGAAAGAGCGCTTCGCAGACGACCCGATGAGATCCGATCTCGACGCTGCGTGCGCCTGACCTGTGGCCCGGGCGGGATGCACACGTCGCAAAATGACCGCTTACTCCGCGCCGCAGGTCACTTGACGGACGCCTACTCGTGGATCGGGAACGAATGGCCCGCTACACTGACAGCAGCGGCGGTTTGTCTCTTTTTTTTTCATCCAGGCAGCTTGCCCACTTCGCAGGCCGCCGCTCTACTTCTTTACGCCCACCTCGGCGAACGTCCCGTCCTCCCCCGGCCGTACCAGCGCCACGTCGGCAGCACCGAATCGGCAGTCGCGCAAGCTCATCTCTCACATCCCGCGTGGGTCACTTCTCGCGAGCGAACCCGGGTCGATTCTGGCGAGTGTCCAAGCACCAGAGTGCGACAGGACACCGCCGAAGCCCTGAGGGAGTGGGAACGATGGAGGAGAGAAGGAAGATGCGAGATCGAGGCGGTTTCTTCAGCTCGTGCTCCGCAATGGCCCTTGGTCTGATTCTGCCCGCAAGGGTCGGCAGCGCCTTGGCTGAGGGCTACCCACAGAACGCCGGATGGCCTCGGGAGTGGCATCCGTCGTGGGCGTGTCCATTGGTCCTGGACTTTGATGGAGACGGGTTCAGGGACCTCGTGCTGGGCACGGGCCTTGAGCCGCGTCTTGGGGCTTGGGACCACCGCGGTCAACCGTTGGAAGGATGGCCGATGCGCTTGAAGGCGGAGTACGGGTATCCGGTCGCTGGTGGCGATGTAAACAACGATGGGAGACTCGAGGTGGTGTTCGACGAGCTGGGTGGTGGGGGGGTGCGTGCCTTGGGAAGCGACAAGAAGGACATTCCCGGTGAGTGGCCTCGACTACTGCGTTGGCCGCACTACTCAAGCGTGACTTTGACAGACATTGACGGAGATGGGAATCTGGACATCGTTGTCCCAACCGCGACCTATGAGCTCGGCGTTGATCAGTCAGAGGTGCACCTGCTGGACCACAGGGGCATTCCTCGACGTGGCTGGCCCGTGTGTGTGGACGAGGACGTAGACGCGCCGGCGTCAGTTGGAGACATCGATCTAGACGGAGACTCGGAGGTGATCTTCGGTACAAACTACGGTGTAGGGGATGGGCGGCTACGAGTGTGCCATCATGATGGAACTCTCTATCGTGGAGAGCCTCTCGCAGAGATCGGGAACAAAATAGTATACGGTCCGACGTGTCTGGCAGATATCTACGGGGATCGCCATCCGGAGCTCGTCGTGATGGATCACGACATTGGTGCAACGTACGCGTACGACTGGACAGGTAGAGTGATTCCTGGTTGGCCTGCACTGTACGACGCAGGGTTGGGGATTTCCATGCCCGTTGGATTCGCTGTTCCAGTGAAGAAGGGGGCCAATACCCATTCTCCCGTTCCACCGGCAGTCTTCGGCCTTTTCTACCGCACAGAGGTCCCAGTCTGGCGCGACTATGCCCTCTGGATTCGTCTGAATCGCCGTGAGGGTTCTGGTTCTTGGCCGGTGGCGAAAATGAACGGTACCCGACTTGAGGGAGGCGGAGCAACCGCTGAGTCTCCTGGCCGATGGCTATGGTACAACGCCGGGCACCGGGACTTGAAGCCGGGTATCCACGAGCTCGATATTGAGGTGGTCGGAACGGATATTGAGCTGGATAGGTGGCTGTTGACGACGCACAAGGTGTTTCCACTTATGGCGGAGCGGCCTCATGCGTGGTAGTCTGAGCATGAAGTACGCACATCTTGGCCCCAGGAGGCTCCTGGTTCCCTCGAAACCGAGAGCGGCGACAAAGGCTGCGTAGCTCCCCGCCGGATTGCCCAATCGGGTAGCCGGGGATTTCTCTCCCCCGGCTCCCACGGTGAGTCTCAAGGTAGTTGCCGCCTCGCGCGTTCACTTTATGCGGCCCTCTCGGTGCGTTCACCTGTCTTTGGGTTGAGGACAACGACGTCGATGGGGGCCCAGGTCCGCGTTCGGCCTGTCCAACGGCGTGGGTGGCGCTGTCGGGCAGCTTGATAGAGCTCCTGTCGCTCTCTCGCGAGCTCTTCTTGGAACGCGGCAGCACGGTCATCCACGTCACGCACGATCTTCGCGAGGCGGCGTCGATCGGTGACCGGATCGCCGTCATGGAGACCGGGCGCATCGTGCAGACCGGATCGCTCGAAGAGCTTCGACGGAACCCGGCCAGCGACTTCGTGCGGGGTCTGGTGGAAGACCTTCGATGGTAAGGATCGGAGAGCTGGCCGCGGGCGATCTTCTGGTCGCCAGACGCAAGCCACCCGCCACTCCACCCCCCTGAGGACCCGGGCTACACTGTGATCGACATGCACACCCGTCCCTACGACCCCGACCGCGACCTCGACGCCGCCACCCGGGTGTGGCACGAGTGCGGTTGGCTGGACGGCGCCTCGGAGAGCGACAACGAGGCGCTGGCGCTCTTTCTGGCCGCCGGTCCCGCCTTCGTGGCCGAGCTGGAAGGGGCCGTCGAGTGCGTGGTCGGCACCCTGCCCGCACAGATGCGTTACCTCGACGGCGATCTTCCGGTCAGCGGCGTATCGAGCGTGGTGACCAGCCGCGTGGCACGCAAGCGCGGTCTGGCCTCGCGCCTGACCGCGGAGGCGGTCGCCGCGGCCGCGGCCGACGGCGCCGCCCTGTCGTGGCTCGGGATCTTCGACCAGGGCTACTACGACCAGCTCGGCTACGGCACCGGCCCCTACGAGTGTTTCGTCCACTTCGACCCGGCCCAGCTACGCGTCGACCTGCGGCCGCGAATCCCACGCCGGCTGAGCGCGAGCGACTGGGAGCAGGTGCACCGCTCGCGCCTGGCCCGGCGGCGACACCACGGCGGCTGCAATGTGCTGCCGCCCGCCATCACCCGCGCCGAGATGATCTGGAACAAGAAGAGCTTCGGCCTGGGCTATTTCGATCCGGACGGCGCCCTAGGTCATCATCTCTGGCTCAGCGCGGAGGAGATGGAGGTCGGCCCCTACCGCGTGGAGTGGATGAGCTACCGCAGCGGCGCGGAGCTGATGGAGCTGCTGGCCCTGATCCGCTCGCTCGGCGACCAGGTGCGCCTGGTCCGGCTGACCGAGCCGCCCGGAATGCGATTGCAAGATCTGTTGCATACACCCTTGCGCACGCGCTGGATCACCAAGGGCTCGCGCTGGGCCTCGACGATCGATGCGCTGGCCTGTTGGCAGATGCGCATCTGCGACTTGAATGCCTGCATCGAACGCCTCAGGCTGCCCGGGGACGCGCTGCGTTTCAACCTGAGATTGGACGACCCCATCGAGCGTTTGCTGGCGGACGACGCGCCCTGGCGCGGGATCGCCGGCAACCATGTCGCCACCTTTGGACCGCACTCCCAGATCGAGCGCGGCAGCGACGATTCTCTGCCCACGCTGCACGCACATGCCAACGCCTTCACGCAGCTCTGGCTCGGCGCCCGCTCGCCCACCTCGCTGGCCGCGATCGGCGCCCTGCAAGCCCCGGCCGAGCTCGTGGAGCGGCTCGAGCACCTGCTGCGGCTGCCGGTGCCGTGCTGCGATTGGGATTTCTAAGAGGCCTCGAAATGTCACGAGTGCCCATCACCACGATCCTCACTCTGGCGTCGGTCGCGACGTCCCTCCTGGGCCTCCAATGCGGTTGAGCCCGGCCCGCTCTTTCCATGTCCTGCGCCGCGCCGCCCTGCCCTCCGCCTGCGCGGCCGCCCTCTTGGCGCTCGCTCCGGCGGCCCACGCCGCTCCCTGCGTGGTGCCCCGCGACGACCTGGTCATCACCGAAGACACGGTTCTCTGCCCGGGCACCTACTTCATCCCCGATCGCGGCGACGAGGGGGTGATCCATGTCGCCGCCGACTCGCTGAGCCTGACCGCCTACGGCACCACCATCATCGGAGACGGAACCGGCTTCGGCCCCGCCCCCAGGGCGACCCCATCGCCGACCTCGGAGCGCACGAATCCCCGCGTTGAGCCCCTCGGGCGGCACCCGATCGGGTAGAATCTCCACCAGCAGCGAACGGCCGTCCATGATCCGCTCCAACGGGCAACCGAGCCCCGCCTCCCCCCTGGCCAGTCTGTTTCATATCGGGCTGGCTCTCTCTTTGACGCACCTCGCGGTCGCGCTACAGCTCGGCGTCACCCTCAGCCGCCAGGGGATTCTGACCCGCACCCTGGTGCTCTTCCTCTATCCGGTCGCCTTCGCCTGCGTCGGCCTGGGCGCCGCCGCCGGCCAGGCCTGGTTCCCGCGCTTGAGAGCCTCGGCCCCGCTGCGCGCCGCCGGCCTGGCGCTGCTCACCTTCTTCGCCGTCGCCCTGCGGGCGCACTTCATGACCGAGGAGCCCGCCGAGCTGAGGATCGCGGCGTTTCTCCACCTCGCCACACTCAGCACCTGGTTCGTGTGCATCGGATTGGCGCTCGGACCGCTCCTGCGCCAGGCGCATCGAGCCGGGGCGCGCTGGGTGGGTCGCGGCTGGGCCGTGCACCTGCTGGGGCTGGTGGTGGGCTACCTGGGCTTCGATCTGCTGGTCGGCCCCACCGGCGCCAACGTCATCGTGGTGGCGACCGGCCTCTCCCTGGTACTCCTGCCGCGGCTGGGAATCCTGGTGCTGGCCTGCGTGCTCTGGGCCGCGCCGCCTCTCGATCTCGACTGGCAGCTCGAGCGCCTGCGCCGCACCGAGCAGGACCTGGGCAAGCGCTACGACTTCCTGGCGCCCCGGCTGGGCGGCCGCGGCCAGGCCATCTCGTCCCGCTTCCAGCCCCTCTACGACCGGCTCGACGCGCCGCTCTTCCACGGCTGGAGCCGCCTCTCCCAGCTGCGATTCGTCGACGCGACCGAGATCGGGGCGAGCATCGGCGCCTTCTACAACTACCACTTCATGTGGCTGACCGGCCCGGCATCGTTGCGCGGCCCCAAGGACGAGCTGCGGGAGCGGATCTACGCCCTGCTGCCGCCCGAGGGAAAGGCCCTGGTGATCGGCGCCGGCGGCGGGCGCGGGCTCTACTCCTTCCCCTTCGCGCCGCACCCGGGGATCACCGCGGTGGAAATCGATCCCACGGTCGTGGGCGTGCTGCGCGATTCCCATCCGGAATGGAACGGCGGCCTCTACCGCCGGGTCAACGCGGTCGCCGCCGACGGCCGCACCGTGGCCGAGATGCACCCCGGCGGCCTCGACGCGATCCTCATCGAGTCGGCGCGCTGGGTCGGAACCCAGGGCTTCTCGGCCGCCGTGCGCCCGCGCTATCTCTATACCCGCGAGGCGATCGCCACCTACCTGGAACGTCTCTCCGATACCGGATTCCTGTTCATCGGACTGGCCAATGTGGTGACCCGGCCCCACCGCTACCTGCCCGCCCAGATCGTCTTCTCACTCAAGGAGCTGGGGGTCCCCCACTGGACCTACCACGACCCGGGCACCGGGCACCTCCAGATCCTCGCCTGTCGAGAAGCGGAGGTGCTCGATTCGAAGATCGACGCGCTCGACCTGAGAGTGGAACGGCCCTTCCGCTACCACGCCGCCTGGACCAGCTATCGGCTGCACGACGACACCCCTTTCTTCAGCTGGGGAATCCTGGAGTCCGGCGTTCGACGCCAGCTCCTGTGGATGGCGGCGGGGCTGGTGGCGGTCTGCGTCGCGGGGCTGGCGGCGCTGCGCCGGCGGGTGACGCCGGGGCCGGCCTGGAACCCGATCCTCTTCTTCTTCGCGATCGGCGTCGCCCACACCTGCATGCAGCTCGCGACCATCCATGCCTACCGCGGCTTCTTCACCGACCAGGTCCACACCATGGTCCGCCTGGTCATCTACTTCCTGGTCTACGGTGCGATCGGCAGCGCGCTCGCCCATCGCCTGCCGCCGCGCGCCCTGGCGGCCCTCCCCCGCATCGCCGGCACCGTGCTGTTGCTTTTGATCCATCTCGCAACGCTGGAGTGGATCCCCTTCGCCGAAGGCCGCTGGTGGATCCGCGAGCTCTACCCGGCGCTGACCCTGCTACCCGCCGGAGTCCTGATGGGCGTCTTCTTCCCCCTCGGCCTGGCGGCGGCACGGCACGACCTGGTGGGCCGAAACCTGCTGGCGGACGCAATCGGAGCCCTGGCCGCGATGGCGCTGATCTTCTTCACGTTGATCCCCTTCGGGCAGATGGCCTTCGCCCTCTGCGCCCTGCTCGCCTACTGCGTGGCCGCATGGCTGCTGCGTCCGGTGGCGGCCGGGGCGCCGCAGCCGGCCTCCGGCGCACAAATCCCCAGCTGAGTGAGGTCAGGGCGCGATCCTGACCGCCAGACGGTCGACTCGGGCGGCTGAGTGGAGTCAGAGAGGGGAAATGGTCTGTTGTCGGACGGCTTTGGCGGCTGAGTAGATTCAGGGGACGAATCTGGCTGCCGGCGGTCGCTTCCGGCGGCCGGTGCGGACGGGACGCTTGTGGCGATCGGGTCGCGCTCAATCGGCAGCCGTCGGGATCAGGGCCAAAAGCTCGCGCGGCATCATGCGCGCGGCGCCGTCGCGGCCCACCGCCACGTGGGTGGTGGCGCCGGTGGCGAGCAGCGTGGCATCGGAGCGGCGGTGGACCTGGTAGTCGAAGCTGAGCCGGGCGCGGTTGGCCTCGGAGACGCGGGTGCTGACCTCGATCAGCTCGTCGTAGGCGGCTCCCTTGTGGTACTGGGCCGAGGCCTGGGCGACCGGCAGGAAGATGCCGCGCTCCTCTTCGAGAACGCGGTAGTCGGCGCCGAGCTCGCGCAGGTAGTCGGCGCGCCCGGCCTCGAACCAGGCGAAGTAGTGGGCGTAGTAGACCACCCCCATGCGATCGGTCTCGCCGTAGCGGACCCGGTGCACGGTGACCTGGACGTGGGGGAAGCGCGCGCTCAGGGCTGCGCCTCGCGCCACTGGCCGATCGAGCTGTAGCGCTCGATGCGGCGCTGGATCAGCTCGCCGGGGCCGAGCGCGGCGAGCTCGTCGAGATGGGCCTGAATGCTCGCCGCGAGGTCGGCGGAAGTGCGCCGCCAGTCGGTGTGGGCGCCGGCGACCGGCTCGGGAATGATCTCGTCGACCAGTCCGAGCTCCTCGAGCTGGGGAGCGGTGAGCTGGAGCGCCTCGGCGGCGGCCGGGGCCATCTCGGGGGTGCGCCACAGGATCGACGCGCAGCCCTCCGGAGAGATGACGCAGTACCAGGCGTTCTCGAGCATCAACAGACGGTCGGCGACTCCGATGCCGAGCGCCCCGCCGCTGCCCCCTTCGCCGATCACCACGGCGACGATCGGCACCCCCAGCACCGCCATCTCGCGCAGATTGACCGCGATCGCCTCGGCGATGCCGCGCTCCTCGGAAGCGATGCCCGGGTAGGCGCCCGGGGTGTCGATGAAGGCCAGGATCGGCAGCCCGAAGCGCGCGGCCAGCTCCATCACCCGCATCGCCTTGCGATAGCCCTCGGGATGCGGCATGCCGTAGTTGCGCATGATCCGCTTCTTGGTGTCGCGGCCTTTCTGCTGGCCGATCACCGCGATCGAGCGGCCGTTCAGGCGCGCCAGACCGCAGACCATCGCCGGATCGTCGGCGAAGCGGCGGTCGCCGTGCAGCTCGATCCAATCGGTCAGCATCAGGTCGACATAGTCGAGGGTATGGGGGCGTTCCGGATGACGCGCCACCTGCACCCGCTCCCAAGTGCTCAGGTTCGCGTAGCGCCGCGACTGCAGCTGCGCGGTGCGGGTCGCGAGCTGCTCCAGAGCTTCCGAGACGCCCTTGTCGAGCGCGGCGGGCTGCTCGCTGGGCTCGTCGTCGGTGGCGGCGCCGGTGGCGCTGCGCAGCGCCTCGATGCGCGCCTGCAGGTTCTGGACATTGCGATCGAAGTCGCTCAGCGGGTTGTGCATCGGGATTGCCTGCTCATCGGACCTGCCGGTAGGTGATCACCAGCTCGCGGCTGAAGTCGGCTCGTTCGCCGCGGCCGAGCAGGTCGCGCAAGTTGAACTGAACGCCGAGCCCTTCGGCGAACTCCACCGAGAGCGCGGTGTTCAGGTAGCCGCGCCCGGGATGGCGCAGCCCAATCAGATCGGGGTCGTCGTCGTTGAGGGCCGTAGAGTATTCCAGCGCCCAGTTCCAACGCGGATTGATCGCCAGGTCGAGCCCGGCGAAGAGATCGGGGCGCTCTTTCTGGTCGCCCCCTTCGAGCGGATTGTAGGACAGGCCGAGATGGGCCCCGAAGCCGTCGAAGAGGGCGTAGCTCTTTGAAAGAACGGCATGGATCCCGCGCGCCTTGAACTGGTAGCGGTCGGCGGAGCCGTACCAGGCGCCGATCCCCTGGGAGTCGAAGCCGACGATCCAGGCCGGACTCGACGCGGTCTCGTCGACCAGGCGCAGCTTCAGATGCAGCTCGGGCCGCGGATACCACTCGGGACTGCCCTCTCCGAGCACGCCGAGGCCGCCGAACGAAGCTCCGACCTGCACCTCGTCGGTGAGGCCGAGCCGGAAGCGGGCGATCACGCCGCCGCCGTGGAAGGCGCGCAGCGCCAGGTCGTAGGCATCGCGCTCCAGCATGGCGGCGGTCGGCACGTCGACCAGCTCCATCGGCGGCAGCTGCGGCAGGGGGATGACCGGCGGCGGCAGCGGAGGGGCGTCGGCCTGGGCGAGAGCGGGCGGCGCCAGCAGTGCCGCCACGAGCGGGGCCAGCAGGCCCAGGCGGCACCGTGCCCGCGACCCGGCGGACTTCCGTCGACGTTCCTCGATCCTCATCGTCGCACCCCTCGTTCTCGCGTCATGGCTTGCCCCAACGCCGCTCGCCCTGCTGGGCGCGCTGCCAGGTGACCCCGCTCACCCCTTCGACGGCGCGCAGCGCGGAGTCGAGCGACGCGGAGGGGCGCACCTTGAGGTCGCGCAGCGGCAGCGCGACGACGCCGTGGCGCTCGGTCTCCAAGTTCAGGGTGATGGGACAGGTTCCGGTGTGGGCCAGCAGCACCTTGCGCAGCGGCTGGGCGATCGGTCCGTCGCCACCGGCATCGATCCGCAGGTGGAGGCGCGCGGCCAGGCGGGAGAAGGACTGCGCCAGGGGAATCGCGCGCTCCACCACGATGCCGGTGTCCGACTCGCGGTTCGACCGGCGCCCGGTCACCAGCAGGAGCTCGGTCTCTTCGAGCATCTCGCGGTGGTTCTTGAAGGCATCGGGGAAGAACACCGCCTCCACGGCCCCGGAGAAGTCCTCCAACCCCACCACGCACATCGGCTCGCCGCGGCGGGTGGTGAGATTGCGCCGCGTGGTCACCAGTCCGGCGACGATGAACTCGTCGGCGGCCGGCGTCGCGCCCTCGATCTGGTCCTTGATGCGGTGGGTGGCGAAGCGCTCCCACTCGGTGCGGTACTCCTCCAGAGGATGGCCGGAGAGGTAGTGGCCCAGCACCTCCTTCTCGCGCGACAGGAGCTCGCGCCGCGGCCACTCGTCGACCTTCTCCAGGACCGGTCCGATCGTCTCTCCCGGTCCGTCGCCGTCGAAGAGGCTGGTCTGACCCGAGGCGACCTGGCGCTGGTAGGAATGCGCGACGTCGATCACCCGGTCGGCCGACGCCGACTTGGCGGCCCGATTGCCGGAGAAGGAGTCGAGCGCGCCGGCCGCGGCCAAACTCTCGATCACTCGCTTGTTCACCAGACGCAGATCGAGCTGCCGGGCCCAGGTGAAGAGCCCGTCGCCGGCGTCGGCCTTGGGGCGCGCCGCGACCATCGACTCGATCGCCGAGCGTCCCACGTTCTTCACCGCACCCAGCCCGAAGCGCAGCCGGTCGCTGGCGACCGAGAAGCCGAAGCCCGATTCGAACACATCCGGCGGCAGCACCTCGATGCCCATGCGCTGGCACTCGTCCATGAAATGCGATACCTGGTCGGAGTCGTTCATCACCGAGGTCATCGAGGCGGCCATGAACTCGCGCGGGTAGTGGGCCTTCAGGTAAGCGGTCTGGTAGGCGACGAAGGCGTAGGCCGCGGAGTGGCTGTTGTGGACCAGGAGGTCGTCGGCGACGAAGCAACGGGTGCCGGGGACATCGAGATCGTAGGTCATCGCCATGCCCTGGGGCTCGATTCCCACCACCTCGTCCCACGCCAGGTCGCCGCGCTCGGGACGCAGCAAGGCGGCCACCAGCTCGGCCGCGCCGCGTGCCGATTCGATCACCGGGACGCCGCCACGGCCGCCGCCGCTCTGGATTCGCTCCACGCTCGCGGGCCCGGCGAGGCGCTCGATGCGCCCCGCGAGACATTCCAGCACCACCGGCAGCGCGGCTTCGCGCTGCCGGGTGCCGCCGACCGCGCGCGCCAGAGTCGCCAGCTCGGCCAGCTCGCTCACCTCGACCCGCTCGCCGCGGCGGGTGGCGATCACTCCCAGGCGCGCCAGCAGATGCTGGAGCAGCCGGCCGCCGGCACGCCAACACAGCCCGCCGCCCTGGGCGCGGGCGCCGCGCGCCACCTCGCGCGCGATCAGCGACCGCAGCCGCGCCCGGCTCAGAGCGCAGGCCTCCTCGCCCAGGAGCTCCAGGCTCTGCTCCTCGTCGACAACATCCCCCCCATCGCCGGGTACGCCCGGCTCCGCCACCGACCAGCGCAACCGCCGCGGCACCGCGACCCGGGATCCCGGCCGCAGCTCGTCGATGCGCCGCCACCCGCTCGGGCTCAAGAGCGGGTGGTTGGCGGTCGCCACCAGCTCGCGACCCGTGCGGGTGGTGAGACGAAACACCTCGCGCACCCCGTTCTCGACGATCGCGGCCACACGCTCGACGCGCGCCTCTCCGGCGTAGGGGTCGGCGCTGGCCACCTCGAGGCCGGCGGCGGCGGCACCCTCGGCGTAGAGCGCGTCGATGCGCCGCCGCCTGCCGGTCGCGGCGTCGACCACCAGGGTCTCGCCGGCCAGGCACTTGTTGAAGCCGTACTGGGCGAACTCCTCGAGCAGGTCGAAGACCGCCTGCGCGGTCTGGCGATCGATGCCCTGGTCCACGCAGCCGGAGACGAAGACACCTTTTTGCTCGGCCATTACATCGGCCTTCTTCTTGCCCATGGCGCGCCGCAAGATGTCGGCGCCGCCGAGCGAGTAGCCGCCCAGCACCTGGGCGATGCGCATCACCTGCTCCTGGTAGACGATCACGCCGTAGGTGTCGCGCAGGATCGGCTCCATGGCCGGATGCAGCAGCCGGATCGGCTCCTCGCCCTTCTTGCGCGCGATGAAGGTGTCGATGTTCTTCATCGGACCCGGACGATAGAGCGCGTTCATGGCGATCAGGTCGGTGATCCGCTCCGGCTTGAGCTTGGTGAGGTACTCGCGCATCCCGCCCGACTCGAACTGGAAGATGCCGACCGTCTCGCCGCGGCCGAAGAGCCCGAATGTCTCTGGATCCTCCAGGTCCAGGTGGTCGAAGTCGATCTCTACCTGGTGATTGTCGCGAATCAGCGCCGCCGCGTTGTCGAGGATGGTCAGGGTGCGCAGGCCCAGGAAGTCCATCTTCAGCAGGCCGTACTCCTCGACGTACTTCATGTCCCACTGCGTCGCCAGGTCGCCGTCGGGGGTCTGGAAGAGGGGCACGAAATTGTCGACCGGCTCCGGCGTGATCACCACACCCGCGGCGTGGATCCCGGCGTGGCGACACATTCCCTCGAGCGAACGCGACATCTCGAGCAGATCCTGCTCGATCCCCCCGCCCTTTGCCATTTCGCCCAGCTCGGGCACCCGCTCGATCGCGTCGTGCAGGGTGATGTTGAGCTCGTTCGGCACCAGCTTGGCGACTCGATCGACCTCGCCGAAAGAGAGACCCAGCACGCGGCCGACGTCGCGGATCGCCGCCTTGGCCTTCATGCGGCTGAAGGTGATGATCTGGCTGACGCAGTCCTTGCCGTACTTCTCCTTCACGTAGTCGATCACCTGCTCGCGCCGATCATCGGCGAAGTCGATGTCGATGTCGGGCATGGTGACCCGCTCGGGGTTCAGGAAGCGCTCGAAGAGCAGGTCGTAGCGCAGGGGATCGATGTTGGTGATGGTGAGGGCGTAGGCGACCAGCGATCCGGCCGCCGACCCGCGCCCGGGACCGACCGAGCAGCCCATGCGGCGGGCGGCCTTGACGAAGTCCTGGGTGATCAGGAAGTAGCCCGAGTAGCCCATGCCGCGGATCACCGCCAGCTCGTCGTCGAGACGCTTCCAGGCGGCGTCCGGCACCGTGCCTTCGAAGCGCTCCCGCAGCCCCTCGCGCGCCAGGTGGGCGAGGTACTGGTCGGCATCGGCGTGGCCTTCGGGAATGGCGAAACGCGGCAGCAACAGATTTCCGAACTCGAGCTCGAGATCGATCTTCTCGGCGATCTCGCGGGTTGCCAGCAACCCCTCTTCGAGGCCGGCGAATTGCCGCGCCATCTCCTCGGCCGACTTGACGTAGAACTGATCGGAGTCGAAGCGGAAGCGTTTTTCGTCGTTGACGTTCTTGCCGGTCTGGATGCACAAGAGCGCGTCGTGAGGACGGTGATCGTGCTGGTGCAGGTAGTGGGAGTCGTTGGTGATGGCCAGCGGCAGATCGAACTCGCGGCGCAGGGCCAAGAGTCCCTCGTTGGCCTTGCGCTGCTCGGCGATGCCGTGATCCTGCAGCTCCAGGTAGTAGTTGCCTTCGCCAAATGTGTCGCGATGCCAGGCGACGCTTTCCCGAGCTCCTTCCATGTCGCCGCGCACCAGCCGCCGCTGCAGCTCGCTGGACAGACACCCGGAGAGCACGATGATCCCTTCGCGGTGGCGCGCCATCACCTCGCGGTCGATGCGCGGCTTGTAGTAGAAGCCTTCCCGGTAGCCGATCGACGAGAGCTTGCAGAGGTTCTGGAAGCCGGTGCGGTTCTTGGCCAGCATCGTCAGGTGGGAGTAGGGCTCGAAGAGATCGCCCCGCACCTGCTTGCGCTCGTGCCGCGAGGCGCCCGCCACGTAGGCCTCGAAGCCGATGATGGGTTGGATGCCGGCGGCCCGCGCCGCCTTGTAGAACTCGATGGCGCCGAAGAGGTTGCCGTGGTCGGTGACGGCCACCGCGCGCTGCCCCATGCGATCGACCTGCTGGCAGAGCTCGGAGACACGATTGGCGCCGTCGAGCAGCGAGTACTCGCTGTGCAGGTGCAGGTGGACGAAATCGGAGGATTGCACTCGGAAGGTCCCGCGCGGTGATGGGGCGGTGGAGGACGTGTCCGGCAGTCTACCGCGCGGCGGGGTTCGATATCTCGATCGAGCTCCGGTGCTCGAGGCGGTTGCCGGCCCGGTCGGCGGCGCGCAGCAGCAGGGAATGGGCACCGGGCGCGAGCGGTGCGGCCAGGCGCGCCTCGACCCGGTCCCGCGGGCCGTCCACGGCGGCGGGCAGCCACGCACCGTCGACCAGCAGCTCGATCGAGTCGAGATCGAGCCCGGCGCCGGCGTCGGCGAGGGGCAGGCGCAGGCTGCCGCCGGGCCCGGGCCCTTTGGCGATCCACGCCGCGCCGCTCACCTCGGGGGCCAGGGAGTCGGCGAAGGGCGCGTAGAGACCGGGACGGGTCAGGGTGCCGATCGCGAAGGCGGCGCTGGCCTTGCTCTCGATGCGCCGCCAGCGCTGCTCGGCGGCGCCGCGCTCCAGGGAATAGAGCTGCACCGCGGCCGGCGCCTGGTCGCCGCTCCAGGGGATCGTGAGCGTCGAGGGCTCGCGGAAGACGAGCGAGCGCGGCCCGATCTCCAGCGCCGGACCGACCCGCTGCAGGCCGCGGCCGGCGGCCGGGGCCGGGATCCGCGGCGGAACCTGGATCGACACCAGCGCATCCTGGTAGACGCCGCCCTGGGGCACCGCGAGCTGGGCGCCCGCCGGCGGCGCTTCCAGGCGCGCGGCGGCGCCGGGTGCGAGCGGGTGGTAGGGAAGCGGCCGCTGCCACGTTCGGTCGCCCAGCCCGACCCGCAGCGAACCCGGTCCCCGCGGTCGATGCCAGCCGACCCAGCGCCCCGGGCCGGCGGCGCGCAGCTCGATTCCGACCGGCTCCCGGCCGGCGGCGACGATCTCGGCCAGAGGCTCGGCGGCAGCGGAGCGGGGCGCGGCCAACGCCAGCGCCAGGCGACCGTCGACCGGCTCGACGCGCAGCTCGGCGCGCACCGGCGCGGGCCGGTCCTCGGGCACTCCGGCGACCAGCGCCAGGCTCACCAGAGCGCGGTTGCCGGCGCGGTCCCAGAGCTCGAGCGTGATCTCGCCCTCTCCGGCGCCCAGCCCCGCGGCGTCGATCCAACCCCGCGGCCGCTCCGGATCGGCGGCGCGCAGATGCTCGTCGGCCCCGTCCAGCGGCACGTCGAGGCGGATCCGGGAACGGGCGCCGGGCTCCTCGGAGAGCCCCGAGTAAAGGTGTCGCGAGCGCGACGCCGCCCCCCAGGAGAAGCGACTCAGCGCCAGCTCGAGCAGCGGGCGGTCCTGCTCGAGCAGTCTGCCGCCGGCGATCGCCAGACGTCCACGGCCGGCGTCGTCGGCGTCGTGCACATCGACCTCGAGACTGGCGCGCCCTTCGATGCGTAGCGCCGCCGCCGAGCGGTAGCGACGCAGTCGAGCGGTCGCCTTTCCGAGGACCGGCACCAGATCGAGGGGGAAAGGAGACCCTTCCACCAAGGATCTGGCCCCACGCGGCACCACCCGGATCGCCTCGACCCGCGGCGGCACCGAGTCGGCGCTCGCGATGCCCTCCCCCAGGGGGTCGAGCGGCCGATTGGCGGAGTCGCGAATCTCGAAATGCAGATGGGCCACGGGGGTCGCGGCGCGCCCCGACCAGGCAACGATCTCGCCGGCCTGGAAGCGGATCGGCGGTCCGCTCGGATGCCAGTCGAGCCGATAGCTGCGGGCCTCGAGCTGGCGCTCGTGCACCGATCGCGCCAGCGGCGGGGAGAGCCGGTGCAGGTGGCCGTAGACGGCGGTCCGACCATCGTCGAGGCGCAGGTAGAGCGCCCGGCCGTAGCCGTCGGGAGCGATCTTGACGCGGGCGAGGGTCCCGGCGGCGACGGCGCGGACCGGCAGCCCGACCTCGCCGCGGGTGGAGAAATCGACCCCTCCGTGCAGGCGGTTGGCGCGGTACTCGCAGAAGCTCGAGGTGACCGCCAAGGGTCCGTCGAGGGGCGGCACGAGGGCCACGGGCGAGCTCGCGGGAGAGCGCGGCGCGGCGGCGAGAAGGAGCAGGAGGGCCCGCCAGGGGTGCGATCGTCGGGTTGTCATCGGAACGGCCGGAGGAAACGTGATATCGTGCTTCTTTTCATGCTCGAAGGAGCTCGCAAGGAGCCGCCCCACCGCAGCATACTCGGACTGCGGCGGCCCGCCCTGGAGTGAATCCCATGCTCGCCAAGATCCGCAGTGCCAGCGGCCTGATCGTCGGCCTCTTCGTCGTGGTCGCGGTCGCCTTGATCGCCACTCTCTTCGTCGACAACCAGCGCAATCCGATCCCCGAGGCGGTCGACGCGGCGATCGGCGAGGTCGAGGGCGTCGAGATCATGATCAGCGAGTACGACCGGGCGGTGCGCGCCCAGCGCAACGCCTACCAGCAGCAGACCGGCCGCGAGGTGCCGGAGTTTCTGGCCGAGCGGATCGAGGAGAGCGTCTGGGACTCCTTCGTCGAGTCGATCCTGATGGAGGATTTGCTGGAGGAGCTGGGCCTGGCGATCACCGACGACATGGTCTACGCCGAGCTGACCGACAATCCTCCCCAGGAGCTGCAGGCCCGCTTCAGGACCCAGGAGGGGAGCTTCGACGAGACCGCCTACCAGCAGGCGCTGACCTCGGCGGGCGCGGAGTTCTGGCTGCCGGTGGAGGCCTACGTGCGCACCAACCTGCTGCCGCGCAGGATGCTCGAGGGCATGGCCAAGGCCGGAGTGCACGTCACCGAGGCCGAGGTCCGCGGCGCCTTTCTCGAGGAGCACGAGGAAGCGCGGATCCGCTACGTGGCGGTCGGCCCGCAGGATGTCGGCGAGGTGGAGGTCGACGACGAGGAGACCCAGGCCCACTACGAGGCCAACCCCGACGACTACCGGCAAGAGGAGCAGGCGCGGCTGAAGTTCGTGCGCCTCGACAAGGGTCCCAGCGAGGACGATATCGCCCAGGCCAGCCGCCGGATCGTTTCGGTGAAGGAGAAGCTGAGCCGGGGCACCGACTTCTCGCGGCTGGCGCGGATCCACTCCGACGACGCCGGCAGCGGCGCGCAGGGCGGCGACCTGGGCTGGTTCGGGCGCGGCCAGATGGTGCCCGAGTTCGACGAGGTCGCCTTCGGCGCCGAGATCGGCGCGGTCTCGGAGCCTTTCCGGACCGAGTTCGGTTGGCACGTGGTGCGGGTCGACGAGCGACGCACGGGCGACGAGGGGCTGGAGGAGATTCACGCCTTCCACATTCTCAAGCAGGTGAAGATCTCGAACGCCACGCTGGACGCCAACTACCAGACCATGCGCGCAATCGCCGAAGGCGCGGAGGAGGGCGGCCTGGAGGCGGCGGCGGGAGAGCTGCAGGTGCTGTCGACGCCGCCCTTCGGCGCCCCCAGGGAGGATCTGCCGACCGCCCGCGGGGCGCATGTGCCGACCCTGGGCGAGCTGGAGGGGGCGAGCAAGTTCGCCTTCGCCAACGAGCCCGGAACGATCAGCCCGGTGCTGGAGAACGACGAGGCGCTCTTCCTGCTCGAGGTCGGGGGGCGGGTCGAGGCCCACGTGCGCCCCTTCGAGGAGGTTCGGGTGCGCGTGGTGTCACGCCTGGAGCGAGATCGGCGCAAGCAGGTGGCGCTGGAGCGCGGCGAGGAGCTGGCGGCGCGGGTCGCCGGCGGGGAGAGCCTCGACGAGGCCGCCGAGGCGCTGGGGCTCGAGGTTGAGGAGCCGGAGGAGCCGGTCTCGCGCACCAGCTACATCCAGGGGATCGGCACCCGCACCGAGGTGGCCGGCGCGGCGCTGCGTCTGGAGCCGGGCGAGACCAGCGGTGGAATCGTGATGGAGGAGCGCGGGATCACGGCGGTGGTGCAGGTGCTGGAGCGCACGCCGGCCGACGAGAGCCTGCTGGTGGACGAGCGCGAGGAGATCGTCGCGCGGCTGCGCGGCGAGAAGGAGCGCATGGCCTTCCGGAGCTGGATGGAGGCGGTCAAGGCGCGTGCCGCGATCCTCGACGAGCGCGACCAGTTCTACGGCTCGGGGGAGGCGCCGGAAGAGCGGTCTTCGTAACCCTCCACCGACCGGAGCAGCTCCGCCACCGCGTCGCAGACCTCGTCGGGCGGGATCGCCATGCAGTCGACGGGGCCGGTGCGGCAGCGCCCGAACATGTCGTTGTGGCAAGGCGCCCGCTCGCAGAGCTCCGGGCGGCGCAGCGCGCGCACGCCGGGTCGGTCGAGGTCGGAGATGCGCAAGGCCGGATCGGTGGGACCGAAGAGCGCCAGCCGCGGGCGCTCGAAGGCGCCGGCCAGGTGCAGGTAGAGGGTGTCGGTGGTGACGACCAGCGCGGCACCCGCGATCCAGCCGCAGATGTGGTCCAGCCGCCCCGGGCTGATCAGAGCCCGCGCGCCCGGCGCGGCCGCCGCCGCGTCGGCTTCCGGGCGATCCTCGGCCGCCGCGACGACCACGACCTCGCGCCGGGGCAGCCGCTCGCTCAGCCGCGCGACCACCCGCGGCCAGTGGGGGTAGCGGCGGTTGTGGTCGGCGCCGCCCAGCGCCACCACGATCGCGCCCCGGGTCCGCAGCGCGTGCTCGGCGTGGTCGAACATCACCACCGGCCGCAGCGAATCGTCCGCGCCGGGCGTGCGTCCCACCACCGCCTGGAAGAAGGTGCGGGGGATCTCCTCGGCGGTGGAGAGCAAGGGTCGATCGCCGCCCTCGACGCGACCCGCGCCCCCCAGGAGCGCCAGCGCATGCTCCCGGGCGCCGGCCCGGCCGAGATGCACCACCCGATCCCAGCCACCCCCGAGCGCCGCGCGCAGGGGCGCGCCCCCGGGGTCGAGCACCCGGCGCAGGGCAGGGAAGCCGCGCGCCAGCTCGGCGACCGCGCGCGCCACCCCACCGGGCACCAGCAGATCGATCCGTAGCTCGGGGTCGTCGCGCGTGAGCGCCGCGAGCGCCGGGGTGAGCATCAGGTAGTCGCCGAGGCGATAAGGAAAGGTGATCAGCACCCGGCGGATGGGGCGCTCGGCGGCGCGCTCGCAGCGCGCCCGCACCAGGCGGCGCAGCGCCACTCGGGGGAGGTCCCCGGCCCTCGGAAACGCCGATCCTCGGTCCATGGAGATGCTGCTGATCTGGGGCTCCCGCGGGCTCGGTCCCGAGCCGGGAGCGTACACGGACAAGGGTTCGCGCAAGGGCGATCGCGGCCGCCGTGCTCGGCGCCGCGATCGCCCCGGTCCGCGCGGTGGGGGAACCGCACGAACCCTGGGTTCGACGGATGCTACTTCAGCATCAACAGACGAGTGGTCTGCGCCGTTCCACCGTTGACCAGACGCGCCGTGTAGACCCCGGAGGGAAGGGCGGCGCCGTGATCGTCGCGACCATCGAAGGTCACCGAGTGATCACCCGCCTGCTGGTGGCCGTCGAGCAGGGTGCGCACCAGGCGCCCGCTCAGATCGAAGACCTGCAGCGTGGCCTCACCGGCCTCGGCCATGGTGAAGGAGACGCGGGTCCGCGGGTTGAAGGGGTTCGGGCTGGCCGCGTGCAGGGCCGCCTGGGCGCCGATCGCCGGCAGGTCGCCGCCGATGCCCACACCCTCCTTGGTGTAGAAGACCTCGACGTCGTCCACATACCAGTAGAGGTAGTGGGTCTCGGCGGTGCCGGTCCCGGCCCGCAGCCGCACCCGCACGTCGGACATGCCGACGTAGGCGATCAGCGGGTAGATCTTCTCGACCCAGTCCGACTTGCCGGCGATGGTGCGCTGCTCGACCAGGCTCCAGGTGGTGCCGCCGTTGGTGGAGACATCGAAGGAGAGGTAGGCGCCTTCGCCGTCGCCCTTCATGCGCTCCTGCCAGCGAATGAACGCGGTCTGCATGTCGGGGTCGACGGAGAGATCGAGGGGCGGCAGCTCGAGCGTGTTGTCGAGGGCGCGCAGGGCGTGATCGGAGGCGTAGTAGGTGCCGTCGAGCAGCGTGCTGGCCGAATCACCGACGAACATCGCGTTGGGAGAGGAGCTGAAGACCGGTAGATTGTCGGGCTGGGGATGGGAGGAATCGACCACGTCCCACCAGTCCCCCGAGGGGGTGATGATGCCGCCGTGGGGGTTCCACTCCGGCTTCAGCGCCCCTTCCATGTTATCCTGGAAATAGATGTCCTGAAGTGTGTTGGCCACGTAGACATCGTCGATGAACCAGGCGGTGCTGAAGCCGCCGTAGCCACCGTCCTCGCTGGAGGCGAACTTGTCCGACGCGAAGTCGAAGCGGATCGTGAGGGTGTCGCCGATGTAGCTGGTCAGGTTGAAGTTGATCTCTTCCCAGGCGGCGGGATTGAACTTGCCCGACCAGCCGGGAATATCGTGGGTGCCGTCCTGCAGGAAGAAGGCGTAGATGCTCTGGCGCAGGTAGCCGCCCTCCGGCTCGACCACCGTCCAGGTGACGCCGCCGTCGTCGGAGACCCGCACCGTGCCGCCGTCCCAGGTGTCGTCGGGAAGAACCGGGCCTTCCCACTCACAGTCGACGTACTGCCAGTAGTTGAGGCCGGTGACGCCGGTGGCGCTGGTCAGGTCGACCGTGAGATCTAGCTGCTGGCGCCACATGTTGCCGTAGCCGGTCCACAGGTCCTCTTCGGTGCCGCACCACCAGGCGCCGGTGCCGCCGTGGGTGTTCCAATCGTCGACGTGCCAGTAGGTGGGGGGGACGGCGATGTCGGTGAGGTCGTTCGAGGTCCAGCCATCTGGAAGCACGGCGGTGGTATCGAAGCCCTCGCTGATCATCCACACGGTGTCGGTCCCGGCGGGCCGGAGCGCGGGAGGATCGAGCACCACCTCGGCCGGCTCGAGCGCGACGTCGAGCGCCAGGGCCGTGCCACCGATCGCGGCCAGTCCGGCCAGTGCAATAGCGATTCGCATGGTTCCCTCATCTGGGTGAAAGGCGACCCTCCGCCCGGCTCTCGGTCGGCAGAAGGGAGCGGGAGTCGCGCGGGGGGTGGTGGGGCACCCGTTGGTGGAGGGCGCCGGAATGCGCGGGAGGCTAGCACTTATCGTCAATCCCGGATAGCGCGCAGCCGCCAGACCCGGATCGTCGGCCCGGGACGCCGGTAGCCGCCCAGACCGGCGATCGGCGCGTAGTAGGCGTCGATCGGGTCGAAGACCCCGTGGCGGGCGCCCGTCCCCGCTCCGGGTTCGAAGCGGACCAGCTCTTCGGCGCGGCGCTCGAGCTCGGCGCGCAGCCGGTAGTGGAGCGCGGAGTAGCGGCTGAGCTCGTGCTCGTGGGTCACGATCCACGGGAACTCCGGCCCGGCGCGCCCCCCCAGTCCGGGGCGCGGATCGATGATGCGCGCGGTGGGGAAAGGCGCCTCGAGCGGGCAGACCGGGGGCCGGCGCTCCAGGGTCAGGATCTGGCACCATTCCAGCCCCGGCAGGCGCGGCTCGCCGTAGGGAGGGACGCCGTTGGCGCCGGCCAGGATCACCCCTTGGTGCGGCGGGACGTGGTCGCGCAGCCAGCGCTCGGCGAGCTGGCGGGTGTCGCCGCGGCCGATCAGCCGGGCGTGAGCGATCGACGCGCTCGCCGCCGGAACCGCCACCAGCAGGGCGAGCAGCGCCGTCGCCAGCGGGCGCCGCCGCGCGGCAAGGGGCAGCCGCGCGGCGAGGGTGCGCAGCGCCAGCTCCGCCGCCAGTACACACACCGGCAAGAGCGGGATCACGTAGCGGAAGAAGACGGTGCGGGCGCCGCCCATCGCCGCGTAGTAGAGCAGCGCGAAGGCCAGCGGGGGCAGCAGCGCGGCGTGGCGGCGCGGACGGAAGAGCGCCAGGGCGATGCCGGCCAGCGCGGCGAGCCAGAGGGGCGGCGTCAGCCCGTAGCGCAGCGATCGGCTCAGGTGATAGGTCCAGCCGAGGCCGAGATCGCGGCCGTGCCCCTCGGCCATGTGGCGCGCCTGGAAGGCGAAGTCACGGGCGAAGGTCGGCGCGTCGAGCAGCACGTAGGGGTTGAGCGCCAGGAAGAGCGCCGCGGCGACCGCCGCCACGATCGCCGTGCGGCGCGCCACCCAGGCAAACGCGCGGGCGCGGCCGAGCTCCCGGGGCCGGGCCAGGAACAACGCGAGAGCGGGCGCCACACCGACCAGCGCGGCGTTGTACTTGGTGGCCGCGGCCAGGCCGACCCAGAGCCCCGCCCCCAGCAGGTCGCCCCGCGCCGGGCCGCCCGGGCGCCGCAGTCGATCGCTCCAGAGCAGGGCGCCGGCCACCGCCAGGGTCGCGGCCACGTCGGTGACTCCGAAGCGCGAGTCGCGCACGTGCAAGGGCGCCACCGCCAGCAGCAGCCCGGCCAGCCAGGGCGAGCCCCCCAGCCGCCGGGCCAGGGCCGCGCAGGCGCCCACGGTCGCCACTCCGCAGAGCGCCGAGAGGCTCCGTGCCCCCAGCAGCCAGGGCCCCGGATCGGCCACGTAGGCCGCCAGGCAGCCCTGCAGATCGCTCCAGGTGCCGGTCCAGATCCCGATCCGCGCCGCCGCCCAGAAGGGCAGGCGCAAGAGATAGAGCCAGGCGGCGGGGTATTCGAAGAACTCCGGGGACCAGGTCCCCCCCACCACCATGCGCAGCACCCGGCTGGCCACGTTGGCCTCGTCGGGGCGCGCCCACCAGTCGGGCAGGCCGAAGTCGATCGACCAGAAGCGCAGCAGCGCCGCCAGCAAGAGCACGGCGGCAAGGCGGATCTGCTCGGCCCGAGTCCACCGCGGACGATTCACGACGCCGAGCTCCGGCTTCGCGGGGCCCCTTCCCCTGCTCCCTCCCCCTGCTGCAAGGCGTGCAGGCGACTGTAGACCCGCCCGGCGGCCAGCAGCTCGGCGTGGCTGCCCGACTCGACCAGCCGCCCGCGGTGCAGCACCAGGATCCGGTCCAGGTCGCGCACCGTCGACAGCCGATGGGCGACCACGATGGCGCTGCGACCCCGCAGCAGCTCCTCAAGCGCCTGCTGGATCCGCCGCTCGGTCTCGGGATCGACGCTGGCGGTCGCCTCGTCGAGCACCAGAACGCGTGGATCGCGGGCCACGGCACGGGCGAAGGTCACCAGCTGGCGCTCGCCCACCGAGAGATTCGCGCCGCGCTCCCAGACCTCGCTCTCGATCCCCGCGGGCAGCCGCTCCAGCACCGGCTCCAGACCCATCGCCCGCACCGCGCCCGCGGCACGGCTCTCGGCCTGCTCCAGTCCCAGGGCGATGTTATCGCGCACCGTGCCGCTGAAAAGGAAGATGTCCTGCGTCACCACGCCCAGGGCCGAGCGCAGGACCGCGGGGTCGAGCTCGCGCAGATCGATGCCGTCGATCCGCACCGCGCCCCGATCGACGTCGTAGAGACGTGCCAGGAGCCGAAGCAGTGTCGATTTGCCCGCCCCGGTGGCCCCCACCACGCCGACCCGCTCGCCGGGCTCGATGGTGAACGTGACGTCGCGCAGCACCGGCTCGCCGGCGCGGTAGGAGAAGTCGACCGAGTCGAACTCGATGCGCCCCGCGACCGGCACCGGGGGCGCCAGGATGCGCTCCTGCGGCAGCGCCGAGTCATCGTCCAAGAGATCGAAGACGCGCTCCGCCGAGGCCAGCGCCGACTGCAGAACGGCGTACTTGGTCGACAGATCCTGCACCGGATGGAAGAAGCGTTTGGCGTAGTCGATGAAGGCCACCAACACGCCGAAAGTGAGCGTCCCTTCGAGCACCGGGGCGGCCGCCAACCACAAAATCGCCGCCGTGACCACGATCCCCGCCAGCTCCACCAGGGCGCTGAAGAGCGACTCGTAGATCACGCCGTCCAGCTCGGCGTCGCGGTAGGCGCGCGAGGCGCGACCGAAGCCGGCCAGCTCGCGCCGCTCGCGGGCGAAGAGCCGAATCACCCCCATCCCGGCCAGGTTCTCGGCCAGGAGCGCGTTGAGGCGCGCCAGCAGCAGCCGCACGCGACGATGAGTGCGGCGGATCTTGCCGCGGTAATAGAAGGTCAAGAGCAGCAGCACCGGGACCGCAGCGAAGGCGACCAGGCTCAAGCGCAGGTCGAGGCGGATCATCACGAAGGCGATCAGGACCATCGCCAGCATGTCGCCGAGCACCGCCAGCACGCCCTGGCTGAAGAGCTCGTTCAGAGCCTCGACGTCGCTGGTGACGCGGGTGATCAGGCGGCCGACCGGGTTGCGGTCGAAGAAGGCCATGGGACGCCGGGTGATGTGGGCGAATACCTCTTGCCGCAGATCCCTCAGCACCCGCTGCCCCGCCCCCTCGAGGGCCACCAGCTGGGCGTAGCGCAGCACCACGTCGCCAATCAGGGTCGCCAGGTAGAGCAGCACCCAGAAGCGCAAACCGAGCAGGTCACCGGCGGCGATCGGACCGTCGATCGCCTCCTTCACCAGCCAGGGCTGCACGGTCTGCACGCCGGTGAGCAGCGCCAGCAGCACGACCGCGAGGGCGACCCGCGGCCAGTGACGGCGCAGGTAGCCCAGGAAGCGCCCGAAGATCGCCAGGTCGAGGCGTCCCCGTCCCGGCTGATCGTCGGGGGCGCCGACCGCGGCCTGGACCCTCACGCGCTCTCCTCCAGGGCGCGCTCCAGGAGGGAGCGGGCGTGCAGGCGCGCGTAGAGGCCGCCGGCGGCGAGCAGGCTCTGGTGGTCGCCGGCCTCGGCGATGCGTCCGGCCTCCATCACCAGGATCGAGTCGGCGAATATGAGCGAGGTCGAACGGTGCGAGACCAGGATCGCGCTGCGGCCGCGCAGATGGGTCGCGAGGCGCTGCAGCACCTCGTCCTCGGTGGCGGCGTCGACCGCCGAGAAGGGATCGTCGAGGATCAGGAGCTCGGCATCGCAGGCCAGGGCCCGGGCCAGGGCGACGCGCTGGCGCTGGCCGCCCGAGAGGGCGCCGCCCCGCTCTCCGGCCGAAGTCTCGAAGCCGCGGCCGAGCTCGGAGGCGATCGACGCCAGCCCGGAGAGCGCGGAGACCTCGGCCAGCCGCCGCTCGCCGATCGGCTCGTCGCGACCGAAGCCGATATTGTCGCGGACGCTGCGCTGGAAGAGGAAGGCCTGCTGCGGAACCGCCGCGATGCGGCGCCGCAGCTCGGCCAAGGGCAGCTTCTCGATCTCGGTGCCGGCGAAGAGGATCGAGCCACCGCTCGGGGGATACTCACGGCACAAGAGGGCCAGCAGGGTGCTCTTGCCCGAGCCGACCGGTCCGGTGATGCCGAGGATAGACCCCGCCGGCAGATCGAAGGAGACGCCTCGCAGAAGCGGCTGCTCGGCGCCGCCGGAGCCGAAGGAGAAGCTCAGATCCCGCACCGCGAGCAGAGGGGCCGCGCCGCCGGGCGCCGGGCCGGCGGGTTGTGAGCGAGCACCCGCGGCGACATCGACGACCTCGGGTCGGGTGCGCAAGATCTCGTCGAAGCGCCCCGCCGCGGCGCGCGCCCGCTGGATCAGGTTGAGGATCCAGCCGACCGCCATAGTCGGCCAGGCGGCCATCGCCAGGTAGCCGGTCGCGGCCACGAAATCGCCCAGGCTCAGCGCGCCGGTCGCCACCTTGCGTCCCCCGAGCCAGAGCACCACCAGGGCGCCCACCCCGCCCATCGCCGTGAACAGGGGCACCATCGCTCCGCGCGCCCGCACCAGATCGAGATGAGCCCGCAGGTAGGCGTCGTTGCTCATCCCGAAGCGCGTCACCGTCTCGGCCTCGGCGCCCAGCGTGCGCACCACCGAGAAGCCCGAGAGCCGCTCCGTCGCCAGCGCCGTCAGGTCGGCCAGCTTGCGCTGGGCGTCGAAGGTGCGCAGGTGCACCCGCCGCGTCACCTGGCGCACCACGCCGATCAGCAAGAGGTAGGGCAGGAAGGCCGAAACGGTCAGGCCGGGATCGATGCGCAGCATCATGGCGATCGAGAAGGCCAGCGCCGCCGCGGTGTTCATGACGTTCATCAGGCCGAAGCCGGTCAAGCCCCGCATCAGCTGCACGTCGCTGGTCACCCGGCTCAGCAGATCGCCCGAGCGGGCGCGGTCGAAGAAGGAGCGCGAGAGGCTCTGGATGTGGCCGTAGAGGGTCTCGCGGATGTCGGCCGACACCCGCCGGCTGGTGCCCAGGATGAAGATCCGCGAGCCGGTGCGCACGCCGGCCATCAGGGCGGCGACGGCGACGATCGAGGCGGCGATCGGCGCCACCGTCTGCCCGGCCTCGAGGCGCTCGATGATGCGCTTGATGAGCCAGGGGATGGAGGCGCCGAGGGCGTTGGTGATCAGCAGCAGCGTCAGCCCCGAGGCGTAGCGCAGCCGGTAGGGACGGACGTGGCTCAGAACGATGCGCAGGGGATCGGGGCGCGGGGCCGGTTCGGGTGCGGGCTCCTGCTCTGGCTCTCTGGTCAACAGTCCTCCCGCGACGCGCCGCTCTCGATCCCGGCGGGGACCAGGGCCTCGGATGCGGAAGGACGAGCATCGGCCACCAGGTCGAAGACCGCAACCTCGGGACGGGCGTTGAAGCGGAAGGGGAAGACGCGCGTGGTGCCGACGCCGCGGTTCACGTAAAGCCGGCCGCCGCCCGCGAGCCGCTGCCAACCGTGCAGGTGGCGCGCCTCGAGGCGCCGGAAGAGGATCAGCGCGCTGACCAGCGGGATGCGGATCTGACCGCCGTGGGTGTGCCCGGCGAGCGCCAGGGTCCGCTCACCGCCGCCCAGCAGGTGGGCGCCCTCGCCGCTATGGCTGAGCACGATCCGTCCGCCGCCGGGGGCGCCCTCGCTCGCGCCGGCGCCGGAGCGCACCAGGTCGAGGCGCCCCGAGACGTGGTCCCCCAGCCCCACCAGAGTCAGATCCACGCCGCCGACCGTGAGCCGGCGCGACTGGTTGATCAGCACCTCGATCCCGGCCGCCCGCAGGCTGCGCACCAGGGCCGCCGTGTCGTTGGAGGTGGCGGGATTCTGGTTGTTGGTGAGCACGTCGCGCCAGCTGTAGAAATAGTGGTCGTGGTTGCCGAGCACCGCGAACACCCCGGCGCGGGCCCGCAGCCGGCCCAGCTCGAGCGCGCAGGGCTCGATCCCGCTGTCGCGGTCGATCAGGTCGCCCGCCACCACCACCAGGTCGGGGCGCAGGCGGTTGATCCGCTCGATCAGCGCGCTGCCCATCGAGAAGCCGGAGTAGAAATGGAGGTCGGAGAGCAGCACCACGCGCAGGGCGGCACCGGGTTCGGCCGGGTCGAGGCGATGGTCGACCGAGTGGCGGGTGAGCTGCCACCAGCGGCGCTCGATCGCGAAGCTCCACACGGCGGCCACAACGCCGAGAGCGGCGATCGAAATCAGGATCAGGAGGGGAATCGACATCGACATGACGAGGGTGGGTCGGAATGGGTCCGACCGGAACAGGGTAACTCGGGGCGCGGGGCTCCTGGTTGAGATCGGCGTTTTGGCGGGGGAGATGAATGGGTTCTGCTCTCGACGTCCCGGGCTTCAGGGCTGTCGGAGCCTGGCAGCGCGCTCAATCTCCACCTTCTTCAAAACAAATACATGACAAATCACCAATGGCCACCGCTCCCTGAAGATCGGCCATGCGACACGATTGACGAGCTCGACAAAACGCAAGAGCAGACCGAGCAGACCCTTTCTCCTCGTGTTTGATGCCATCGTGATCTCAACGGCCTGAAACCCATTCCGCTCGGCTAGATTCACCATTCCTTGGCATGAAATGAGAGCCGTATGCCATGGAGGAGAGAAGGCGCCTCCCAAATCCGGCAGCTCTCCTTTGCTCTTGAATACTGTACCAGCAGTGGATGCAAAGTGTGCTGTAGGTTGAACAGAGATAAGATGACCATCATCTGTGAGCTTGTTGCGTGCCAAGCTCAGGAAATTGTCATGATCTACAAGATGTTCAAACACCGTGCACATGACGATTGCATCAAAAGCCCCATCAGGAAATGAGCTCAGGTCTCCGAAAGTGCTTGGGATGCCCTTCTTGTGACAATAGGCAACCATTTCCTTGGACTGGTCTACTGCTTCACACTGAATATCGTTGGCATTGAGCAACTCACAAAGCCCACCCCATCCAGCTCCATAATCCAGCACTTTGCCATGGGGCGAGCGCTTTGCCACAGCACGTCTGATATCGCCCCATAGTTGTCTTCTTATCGCTTGTGATTCACCAGGAGATGCGCCGCTATGGCCGGATTTCGAGTATTCCTCTGCGTACAACACACTCAGCTCTTCCCTTGATGGAAGAGGGTTCAGTTGTATGGTGCCGCAATCATCACATCTGAAATAGTCATATCCAGCGCGTCTTCCAAAGTGCTTCACTTTGGCAGAACCAGAGCAGATGAAGCAAGTTCCGACACTCATTCGTAGATGGTAGCACGCATCGAGTCCCGTCGAAGCGGGACTTCCGAGTCGAGGCGATCCGGAGAATGTGCCAACCATTCCTTGACCGTCCCGCCACACTCCCCGACGATTCCCCCCGCCATGCGCATCCTCGCCCTCACCAATATGTACCCCTCGCCCCGGCGCCCCGCCCTGGGCACCTTCGTGGCGGATCAGGTGCGTGGGCTGGAGGCGATCGGCGTGGAGGTCGAGGTGCTGCTGGCGGACCGCCGGGGCGACGGGCGCGCGGCCTATCGCGGACTGGGGCGGCGGGTCGTGAAGCGACTGCGCGAAGGGCGCTACGACCTGGTGCACCCGATGTACGGCGGGGTCATGGCCGATGCGGTCACCCGCGCAGTGCGGGATCGGCCGGTGGTGGTCTCCTTCTGCGGCAGCGACCTGCTGGGACCGGCGCCGGGCATCGGGGCGCTGGCGAGCCTCTCGGTGCGCTACGGAGTGCGCGCCTCGCAGCGGGCCGCGGCGCGGGCGGGCGCGATCATCGTCAAGTCGGAGAACCTGCGCGCGGCGCTGCGGCGTCCCGAGGACCGCCGCCGCGCCCAGGTGATCCCCAACGGCGTCGACCTGGAGCGCTTTCGCCCGCTGCCCGCCGCCGCCTGCCGACGGGAGCTCGGCTGGAAGGGCGAGGGTCCCCACATCCTCTTCCCCGGCGACCAGGACAGCCACTGGAAGCGGCCGCGCCTGGCCCACGCCGCGGTCGCCGCCCTGCGCCGGCGCGGAATCGACGCCGAGCTGCACATGATGGCCGGCGTGCCCCATCGCGAGGTGCCGCGCTGGATGGGGGCCGCCGATCTGCTGCTCCTGACCTCGCTGCACGAGGGCTCGCCGAACGTGGTCAAGGAGGCGCTGGCCTGCGGGCTGCGCTGCGTGTCGGTCGACGTGGGCGATGTGCGGGAGCGCCTGCGGGGAGGCGCGTCCGGCCTGATGGCGGAGCCGCGCCCGGAAGACCTGGCGGCCAAGCTGGAAGGGCTGCTGCGCGCACCGCCCGCACCGCGCGAGCCCCTGGCGGGCATCGCCGAGCTCTCGCTCGAAGCCGTCGCCGCACGGATCCGCTCGGTCTACGAGACCGCGCTGAACGTGGCATGATTGCCGCATGCGCATCCTCTACTGCAGCCAGTACTTCCCACCCGAGATCGGGGCTCCCGCGGCCCGCGCCCAGGAGATGGTGCGCCACCTGAGCGCCGCCGGGCACGAGGTGACGGTGCTGACCGCCTTTCCCAACTACCCGAGCGGCAAGATCCAGGAGGACTACGCCGGGGCGCTGCTGCGCCGTGAGACGCTGGACGGCGCCCGGGTGCTGCGCAGCTTCGTCTGGACCGGCCCGCGCAAGAGCTTCGTAACCCGCCTGGGCAACTACCTCTCGTTCGCCCTCTCGTCGCTCCTGGCCGGGCTCATGCACTGCCGGGGGCGCTTCGACGTGGTGGTCGGCTCCTCGCCGCCGCTCTTCGTCGCGGCCATCGCATGGCTGCTGGCGCGCCGCCTGCGCGCGCGTTTCGTCTTCGACGTGCGCGACGTCTGGCCGGAGGCGGCGGTGGCGCTGGGCGAGCTCTCCAATTCGGCGCTGCGCCGCGCCAGCTTCGCGCTGGCCGACGGGCTCTACCGCCGGGCCGACCGCATCATCTGCGCCAATCCGGGCAACCGCGAGCTGATCGCGGCACGCCTTACCCCGGAGGCCGCGCGGCGCGCCCGCGTGGTCTCGAACGGCACCAACGTGGAGCTCTTTCGGGCGCTCGCCGAAGAGCCACGGACCACCGCGCGCCGCGAGCTCGGCTTCGAGGGCGATTTCGTCGTCGTCTACGCCGGCCTGCACGGCCTGATGTACGACTGGGACGCGGTGCTCGACGCCGCCGCGGCGCTGGGCGACGAGCCGCGGATCCGCATGGTGCTGGTCGGCGACGGGCCGCTCAAGGCCGAGATCATCGAGTGCGCGCGCAGCCGCCGCCTCGCCAACATCCGCTTCGACCCCCCCCTGCCGGCGCCGCGAGCGGCGCGCCTGATCGCGGCGGCCGACCTCGGCATGCTCTCGATGCACGACCTCGACTTCTTCCGCCACACCGTGCCGGTCAAACTCTACGACTACATGGCCTGCGGCCTGCCGGTGGTGCACTCGGCCGGCGGCTTCGCCCGCCAGCTCACCAAGCGCCACCGAGTCGGCCTCTGCTTCGATCCCGGCGACGGCGCCGGGCTGGCGGCGGCGATTCGCGAGCTCTGGCGGCGGCGCGCCGAGCTGCCGGCGATCGGCGCCCGGGGCCGCGAGCTGGTCGTGCGCCGCTTCGATCGGCGCCAGCTGGCGCGCCAGTTCGAGGCCGAGCTACAGGCCGCTGGCGGGGCGCGGGACCGAGGCGATCGATGAAGATCCTGCAGCTGGTCGACACCCTGAGCTACGGCGGGCGCGAGCGGGTGCTGGTCGAGCTCGCCAACGAGCTGGCCGAGCGGGGGCATGCGGTGCAGGTCTGCGTCACCCGGCGCGTCACCGACATGTGCGCCGAGCTGGACCGGCGGATCGAGTGGCGGGCGCTGCACCGGCGCGCCACCTTCGATCCCGGTCCGCTGCTCGCCCTGGCGCGCTGGATTCGCGGGTCGGGCGTGGAGCTGGTGCAGGCCCACGGCTATCGGACCTTCGCCCTGGCCGCCTTCCTGCGCGCCCTGGGCCTGCTGCGGCTCCCGGTGATCTACCACGAGCACCACGGCGCAGCCGCGCAGCGCAGCGCCCCGCTGTGGCTCCGCCGCTGGGGCCGGCGCCACGTCGCCCGCTACGTGGCGGTCCACGCCGATCAGCTCGCATGGGCCGAACGGGCCGGAATCGCGCCCGCGCGCACCCGTGTGCTCCCCAACGCCATCGATCTGACCCGCTTCGACCGCGCCGCGAGGAAGCTCGATCTGCGCGCCGAGCTCGGCATCGCGAGCGGCGATTCCCTCGCCATCACGGTCTCCAACATCCGCCCGGAGAAAGGGATCGATCTGTTGATCGAAGCGCTGGGCGCCGCCGAGGGACTGCCCCCGACGACGGTCGTGGTGGTCGGCGAGCCGGTCGATCGCCGCTTCGCCGAACGCTGTCGAGAGCAGGCCCGCGCGCTGCCGCCGGGCCGACGCATCGTCTGGGCCGGCGCCCGCCGCGACGTGCCGGCGCTGCTCGCCGCCGCCGACTTCGCGCTCATGCCCTCGCGCGTCGAGTCGGGACCGCTGGCGTCGATCGAGGCGCTCGCGGCCGGGTTGGCACTGGTCTCCTTCGACGTCGGCAGCGTGGCGGCCCAGGCCAAGGAGGCCGGCGTCCCCGGCTTCGTCCCCGCCGCGGACGTCGACCCCTTCGCCGCCGAGCTGCGCACCCTGGCCCTCGCCTCGCCGGAGCTTCGAGCGCGGCGCGGAGCGCTGGGGCGGCGCTGGGTGCGCGGGAACCACTCCCTGGCGCGCACGGTCGACCGCTGGGAGGCGCTCTACGACGAAGTGCTCGAGGAAGAGAGAGGCGGTCGATGAAACGCGTCGCACTGATCGCGGGGGCCCGTCCCAACTTCATGAAGGTGGCACCGATCCATCGCGCGCTGGCCCAGCGCGGCACCCTGGAGCCGGTCCTGATCCACACCGGGCAGCACCGCGACGAAGCCATGTCGGACGTGTTCTTCGACGAGCTCGAGATTCCGCCGCCGAAGATCCACCTGCGGGGCGGCGGTGAAGGCGGCCACGGCGCCCAGACCGGACGGCTGATGATCGACCTGGAGCCGGCCTTGGAGGAATTGGCGCCGGCGCTGGTGGTGGTGGTGGGAGACGTGAATTCGACTCTGGCAGCGGCGCTGGTGGCGAGCAAGCTTCACCTCCCCTTGGCCCACGTCGAGGCCGGGTTGCGCAGCAGCGACCGGAGCATGCCCGAAGAGATCAACCGCATCCTGACCGACCAGCTTTCCGATCTGCTCTTCACCACCTGCGAGCAGGCGGCCGAAAACCTCCGGCGCGAAGGGATCGACGCGACCAAGATTCACTTCGTCGGCAACGTGATGATCGACACCTTGCGGCGTGTTCAGGCGCGCGCGCGCTCGCGCCCCTTGCCGGGGCCGCTGGCGCAGAAGCCGCCGGATCTTCGCTTCGCGCTGGCCACCCTGCACCGTCCCACCAACGTCGACGACCCGCGCTCGCTCGACGCGCTCTTGGACATGCTCGCAGAGCTCTCGGCGCGCCTGCCGGTGCTGGTCCCCCTGCACCCGCGCACCGCGCGCGGCCTGAGCGCGGAGCGGCGCGCGAGCCTGCCGCCCGCTCTCCACCTGATCGAACCGCTCGGCTACCTCGACTTCCTCACCGCGCTGGACCGCGCCGCCCTGGTCCTCACCGACTCCGGCGGGGTCCAGGAGGAGGCGGCGGTGCTCGGCACCCCCTGCCTCACCCTGCGCGACAACACCGAGCGCCCGGTCACGGTGGCCCTGGGCGGCAACCGGGTCGTGGGGCGAGCCCCGGCCCGCATCCTCGCCGCCGCCCACACCGCCCTCGACACGCCGCCCCCGCCGCCGGCCACGATCCCGCTCTGGGACGGCCGCGCCGCGCCGCGCATCGCGGCGCTGATCGAGGGTTATCTCGGGTCCTGAGCGCGGAATCCGGTCACTACTCCCAACTCTCGTCGGAGAGATCCGGGTTGTGGCCGGATTCCGGCCCTAACTCGCCACTCTCGCGGAAGAGACCGGAGTTGTGGCCGGATTCCGGTCGTAGCTCGCCACTCTCGCGGAAGAGATCGGAGTCGTGACCGGAAACCGCGCCGAAACTCGCGACTCCGGCCACGGAAACAAGAGTTGTGACCGATGGCCGACGGTGGCTCGCGGCTTCGGCGCTGCGCGGAGACCGACGCCATCGATTCCGACTCGAACAACCCAGAAAACCTCGGCGATCTCTGCGTCCTCTGAGGCCTCAGCCCTTCACTCCCCCCGAATCCGCCGCTCGGAGTCGCCCGCACCGCCCGGCCCGAGCAGCGCCAGGCGAATCAGCCCGGCGCCGCAGCGCAGCCGCGCCCGCCCCGCGCGCCCGCCTCGCAGCGGCACCACCAACACCCCCTCGACGAGGCGCGCCAGACCCGCCAGCGCGACCAGCGGCGCGATCCGCCGCCACGACCCCCCGCGCAGTGCCCAGTAGACCAGCCAGCTACGCCAGTGCTCCACGTGGCGCGCGGCCGACCAGGCCGGCCCGGTGCCGCCCCCCCGGTGATCCGCCACCGCGCGCGGCTCGTACTCCACATCGCCGCCGAGCGCCCGCAGCCGATCGCAGAGATCGACATCCTCGCAGTAGAGAAAGAAGCGCTCGTCGAAGCCTCCCAGCTCGCGGAAGAGCGCGGCCGGCAGCAGCATCAGCGCCCCGCTGACCCAGTGCGGGCTGCACGCGAGCGCGCGCTCGGCGGAGACCATCCGCAGCGCGCCCAGGGCCGGAATCCAGCGCGCCAGGGCGTCGAGGCGCAGCGCGATCAGCAGCAGATGACGCAGCGCCGGACGGCGCCCGAAGGAGAGCTCGTCGGCGCCATCGGGAGCGATCAGGCGCCCCCCGACCAGCGCCCGCGGCCCGGCCGCCCGCGCCCGCTCCCAGAGCGCCTCGACGGCCCCCTCCCGCAGCTCCGCGTCCGGATTGAGAAAGAGCAGGAGATCGCCGCCGGCCAACCGGGCACCGGCGTTGCAGCCGGCCGCGAAGCCGCGGTTGCGCTCGACTCGCACCAGGCGCACCCCCGGCGGAAGCGTGTCCTCGTTCACCCCCATCCCCTCGGCATGCCCGTGATCGACCACGATCAGCTCGCAGCCCGCCGGCACCGCGGCCAGCGCGGCGTGCAGCCGCTCGCGCGCGCCGTAGGCCACGACGATAACGCTAAGTTCTTTCCGCACCAGTGCCTGCTATGCTGAAACGATGACCGAGGTACGTCTCTCCGAGCCGAGCCTGGGCGCCCTGGAGCGCCGCTACGTGGAGCAGTGTATCGAGAGCGGCCGCCTGGCGGCGGGTGGCGCCTTCGAGGCCCGCCTGGAGCGCGAGATCGCCCGCCACCTGGAAGTGCCCCCGGCCCAGGTGGTCGCGTGCGCTTCGGGGACCGCCGCGCTGACCCTGGCGCTGCTCGAGCTGGAGGTCGGCCCCGGCGACGAGGTGGTGGTGCCCCAGCTCAGCTACGTCGCTCCCGCCAACGCAGCTGCTTGCCTCGGCGCGCGGCCGGTGCTGGCGGCGGTCGACCGGCGCTCTGGGCTGCTCGACCCGGCCGAGCTGGAGCGCCTGCTGGCCGATCGCGCGCGGGCCCGCGGCCGGGCTCCGAAGGCGGTGATCGGCGTCGACCTGCTGGGCCGGGTGGCCCCCTGGGAGAGCCTGCTCGAGATCGCCGACGCCCACCGCAGCACCTTGATCGAAGACGCCTGCGAGGCGCTGGGGGCGACCGGCGCCGGGGGGCGACCGGCGGGAGCCTTCACAGCAATCTCCTGCCTGAGCTTCAACGGCACCAAGACCGCCAGCGGCGGCTCGGGCGGCGCCCTTCGCCTCGCCGAGCCCGGCGCCGCCGACCGTGCCCGGATGCGCGCCAACCACGGCCGCCGCCCGGGTCGCGACTTCGTGCACGAGCTGATCGGCGGCAACCTGCGCATCTCCAACCTGCACGCCGCCGTCGCATGCGCGCAGATGGAGCGCCTCGACGAGCTGATTCGGGGACGGCGCCGCGTCGGAGCGCGCTACCGGGAGGCGGTGCGGCGCCGCGGCTTGGCGCTCGACTGGCTCGCGGTGCCGCCCGGGACCCGTCACCTGGACTGGCTCCCCCCCTGCCTGGCGAGCGACGCCCAGACCCGCGAGCGAATCCTCGACGCCTGCGAGAACGAGAGCATCGAAGCCCGCCCCTTCTTCGCGCCGCTCCACCAGCTCCCCCCCTTCCGGGACTGCCCGCGCGGGAGCGGCGCGGCCGCCGAGGATCTCGCCGCGCGCGGCATTCTCCTACCCTCCTCGGCGTCGATGTCCGACGTTCTGGTCGACCGCATCGTCGACCTCATCGCACATTCCCTCCCATGATCGCCCTCCTCCGCACGAAATCGCCGCCCCTCGCCGCCGCCGCCGCCGTCCTGATCGCCGGCTGCAACGATCTCTGCTGTGCCCCCGAGGGCGACCCGGCCGAGCTCGCGCTGCGCCAGGTCGTGCTCTCCGGCCGCCCCCTGGCCGGCGTCGTGGCCGATCCCGCGGGCTATGCCTGGACCTCGCAGGTGATCGGCCCCGGCTACCTGGTCTCCCCCGAGGGCGACACCGAGCGGCTCCAGGCCCCGATCGGCCTCGGCAGCGACCGTGCCGCCCTCGACCTCGATGCCGCCGGCCGTCCGATCTACGGCGTCTGGTACCGCGGCGTGGCGATCGCCGATCGCGCCGACTCCACCATCGACTACACCGTCTACGACGGCACCGGCGGCTGCCTGCCCTCGAACCGGGTCACCGCCGTGCGCGGCAATCCCGACGGCTCGATCCTGGTCGCCGTCGCCCGCAGCGAGGGCATCACCCGCGTCGACCCGGCCCAGGGCGGCGCTCCCTGCCCGCGCTGGACCTCGGAGAACAGCGCCATGGCCCTGGGTCCCGGCGTCGACGACACCGACGGCTGGATCGCCGGCATCAGCCAGGCCCGGAACGGCGAGCGTTGGGTCGCCGTCAACCAGGACGCCCTCTATCGCTGGCGGGACGGCGGCACTCCCGCCGACCCCGACGACGACCAGTGGACCGCCTACCTGCCCTCCGATCGGCCGGAGCTCACCTCCACGCAGTTCGCCCACCTGACCCGCGGGCCGCTCGGCGGGCTGTGGGTGGCGACCCAGGACGGACTGATCGTGGTTCGCGACGGAGTCTGGACCCGCGTCACCGAGCTGATCAGCCTCTCGGTGCAGCACGTCGATTTCGGGCCGGAGGGCTTCGCCTGGGTGTCGACCGGGGACGGAATCTCGGTGCTCTCGGTCGAGACCTTGCGCGAGCGGGCCCAGTACGGTCTCTTCTCCGGCCTGCCGGACCGCTCCGTCACCGCGATCGCCTTCGACCCCACCGGCACCTACGCCTACGTGGCCACCGGCGAAGGCATGGCGATCATGGACCGCGTCGACGGCGATTGACGCGCCTTCGATCAGCCCTTCACGATGTTGTCGATCACCAGGTAGGTCGTCGCCACCTGCCCGACCACCGCCACCAGCTCGCGGAAGAGCTGCCAGTAGTCGCGCGGTTCCTTTCCTGGGATCCAGATCGTGTCGCCGGGGCGGATCGGCGTCTCGTCGTCGAGCTCCAACCACTGGCCGGTCGACCCGGCCACCAGCCGGCGCTCGCTGCGGTCGGCGCGATCTGTGGTGCCGCCCGCCCGCTCCACATAGTGGGCGAAGCCGGCTCCCTCCAGACGCGCGTAGCCGCCGGGCCGCATCACGGCGCCGGAGACGTAGACCATGTCATCGCGGCTCGGCACCCGAATCGCATCGCCGGCGCGCAGCAGCGGATTCTCGGACGGATCGTCGAGATCGTCGAGCGCCACGTAGATCACCCGCGCCGCCAGCATGCGGCGCTGCAGCTGGTACTCGAACTCGCCGTGCTCCTGGATCGCCCGCGGAGTCATCCGAATCCGATCGGTGGTCGGATCGAGGCGCAGATCCTCGCCCTCGCGCATCACATAGGTCTCGTGTGAGACCGCCTCGGCCGTGAATCCGCCGGCCAGCAGCAAGATATCTCGGACGGTGTCCTCGTCGGGCAGCAGCGGGTATTGGCCGGGGAAGCGCACCGCGCCCTCGACGGTCACGGTGGCCGGGGCTCGGCGCTCCGCAGAGGAGGGCACGAAGATATGGTCCCCCGGCTCGATCTCCGCCAGCGCGGCGCGCGCGGCGTTGGTGATCACCCGATCCCCATTGCGGCCGGCGCGCTTGATGAGAATGAACTCCGACGCCTCGGCGGTGACACCGCCCGCCAGACGCAAGAGATCGAGCGCGCTGTCGTGGGCCAGGAGCTCGTAGACACCAGGCGCATAGACCGCGCCGTCGATGCGCACCAGCTGGCGATCGCTCGGAATCACCAGCCGGTCGCCACCCCGCAGCACCGGGTTCTCGGCTCCCGGCCAGCCCAGCCGGGCGGCGGCCGCGTCGATCGGCCGCGGGGGCTCGCCGGCGCGGTGCAGGTAGACCCGGCGCCATTCGGGAGCGATCGGGGCGGCCTCCTCCGCCGCTTCCGGTTCCTGCTCCGCCAACCGCTCTTCCTCCTCGACCTCCGGCACCACGATCTGGGCCGTGCGCAGACCGCTCGGACCGACGCGCGCCTTGCCCAGGGCCTCGTCCAGCACATCCGTGACGCGCGTGAAGGGGGTCGCCAGGAACTCCCCCGGAAAGGGCACCGCGCCCGCCAGCCGGACTCGGAAGGTGCGCGTGTTGCGCAGCCGCACCTGGATCTCGGCGCCGGGGTAGTAGCGCTGAAGAGTGGCGGCGACCTGGCGCTCGGCCTCGGCGACCGAGAGCCCGTCGACCTGCAGCGCACCCCCCGGTGTGACGGTCAGGGAGCCGCTCGGACCCACCCACTCGAAGCGCCGCTCCTCGGCATCGCCGAGGATCAGGATCTCGAGCTGATCGCCCGGACCGAGGGCGTAGGTCGAAGGGTCGACCGCGCCGGGCGGCACCGTGGTGGCCACCGGCGCTCCGGCCGCCCCGGTCGCTCCCGCGTCGCCCCCGAGAGAGAGGGCGCCGGGCAACAGATCCTGCGGCTCCAGGGCGCGCCCGCTGCCGGCCAGAGCGAGGATCGAGACCGTCGCCGCCGCCACGACGCGCTGCACGCGACTCATCATTCGCACGCTCGCCGCGCCGCGGCCGCCTCGGCGACCAGGTCGGTTGCGCGCCGCAGGGAGTCGAAGGTCCCGGCGTCGGTCCACCAACCATCGAGGACCGAATAACGCATCTCAGCGCGCTCGATGAAGTGGTTGTTGACGTCGGTGATCTCGAGCTCGCCGCGCGCCGAGGGCTCGAGTCCCTCGATGATCTCGAACACCGACGCGTCGTAGAGATAGACACCGATCACGGCATAGGAGCTGGCCGGCCGGGTCGGCTTCTCGACGATGCGCACGATCCGCTCGCCCGCGATCTCCGGCACGCCGAAGCGCTCGGGATCGGGCACCTCCTTGAGCAGAATGCGCGCCCCCCTGGGGCTCTCGCGAAACGCGGCCACCGCGGGGGCGATGCTCTTCTCGATGATGTTGTCGCCCAGGATCACGGTGATCGGCTCGCCCTCGGCGAAGTCCTTGGCCAGCGAGAGGGCGTCGGCGATTCCCCCTTCGCCCTCCTGGTAGGCGTAGTGCATCCGCTTCAGGCCGAAGTCCTTGCCGTTGCGCAAGAGCTTCAAGAAGTCGCCCGCCGAGTCGCCGCCGGTGACCACCAGGATCTCTTCGATGCCGGCATCGACCAGCTTCTCGATCGGGTAGAAGATCATCGGCTTGTCGTAGACCGGCAGCAGGTGCTTGTTGGTCACCCGGGTCAGTGGATTCAGCCGGGTGCCGAGACCGCCGGCCAGAATGACGCCCTTCATGACGCGACGCTCCCGCGGCCGAAGCCGTCGTAGTGGAAGCCGGCCTCGATCACGTTGGCCGGGTCGTAGATGTTGCGGCCGTCGATCACCACCGGGTTCCTCATCGACTCGCGCACCCGATCCAGGTCGAGCTCCTTGAAGGCATCCCATTCGGTGACCACCACCATGGCGTCGCAGCCTTCCACGGTCTCGTAGACCGAGCGGCAGAGCTCGACATCCCAGCCGTGGCGAAGCGCCTCCTCGCCGGCCACCGGATCGTGGGCGCGCACTCTCGCCCCGAGCGCGCGAAGCTCGGCGATGATGCGCTCCGAGGGGGCGGCGCGCAGGTCGTCGGTGTTGGGCTTGAAGGAGAGCCCGAGCAGGCCGATGGTGCGCCCTTTCAGATCGCCCAGCACCCGGTGGAGCTTCTGGATGACGCGCAAGGGCTGCGCGTCATTGACCTTCATCACCGCGTCGACGATCTGCAGATCGTAGCCGGCGTTGGCGGCGATCTCCAGCAAGCCCTCGGTGTCCTTCGGGAAGCAGGAGCCGCCGTAGCCGATGCCCGCGTGCAGGAACTTCGGCCCGATGCGGGAGTCCATCCCCATCCCCTTGGCCACCGTGTCGATGTCGGCGCCGACCCGCTCGCAGACGTTGGCGATCTCGTTGATGAAGCTGATCTTGGTCGCCAGGAAGGCGTTCGAGGCGTACTTGATCATCTCGGCCGACTCGACGTTGGTCGAGATGATCGGCGTCTCCAGCGGGGGGATCGAGAGCGGATCGTAGATGGTGCGCATGATGTGCAGCGCGCGCGCCGAGCTGCAGCCGAGCACGATCCGGTCGGGGCGCTTGAAGTCGTTGATCGCCGAGCCTTCGCGCAGGAACTCGGGGTTGGAGACGATGTCGAAATCGAACTCCTGCTCCTGCCGGCTGCGGATCAGATCCTGCACCCGGGCCCCGGTTCCGGCCGGCACGGTGCTCTTGTTGACGATCACCTTGTAGCCGTTCATGTAGCGGGCGATCTCCGCGGCCACCGCCTCTACGTACTTCAGGTCGACACCTCCCCCCTCCTTGGGCGGCGTGCCGACGGCGATGATGATCACCTCGGAATCGATCACGCCCTCGCGCATCGAGGTGCTGAAGGAGATGCGCTCCTGCTTCTGGTTCTGCTGCACGAGCTCGGCCAGTCCGGGCTCGAAGATCGGCATGATCCCGTTCTCGAGGCCGTCGATGCGGTCCTCGTCGATGTCGACGCAGATCACCTCGTTGCCGAGGTCGGCCAGGCAGGTGGCGGTCACCAGACCGACATAGCCGGCACCGACGACACAGATCTTTTTCATTTTGGGGGCTGCTCCGGAGGGAGGCGCGCGGGCGCAAAACACGGCCCGCTATGGAAGCGCTCAGGCGGCTCTTGGTCAGTGGATAAACGTTGCGACTTTAGCAAAGCCGATTCTGGCCCACCAAGGAATTCGGGGCGCGCCGCCGGGTCCCGGCAAAGTCGCCGGGACCCTTCCCGCGGAGATGGCGTTGACTCACCCCGCGATCCCGGTGGATCCTGTCGCGGACCCGCGCCGCGGGCTTCGCGCCTTCCCCCTTTTTCGAGAGATCACCCATCGTCACGCCGCCGCTGAGCTGGATCGAGATCGATTCCGACGCCCTGGACCACAACCGCCGCCTCTTCTTGCGGATGATCGGCGAGGGCCGGGCACTGATGCCGGTGGTCAAGTCCAACGCCTATGGGCATGGCCACGAGCTCATCACCCGCGCCCTGGCCGCGGCGGGCACGGGCTGGTTCGGGGTCAACTCGCTGGACGAGGCGCTGCGGACGCGGCGGCTGGCCCCCGACGCGCGCATCCTCGTCCTCGGCTACGTGGCGCCCGAGGCATTTCCCGAGGCGGTCGAGGCCGATGTCGACCTCACCCTGACCAATCCCTGCGAGATTCCGCTCCTCGACCGGGCGGCGCGGGCAGCGGAGCGCCGCGGTCGATTTCATCTCAAAGTGGAGACCGGGACCCATCGCCGCGGGGTCCCCGCGGAGGAGTTCGACCAGGTCGCCGAAGCGGTTCGAGCGGCTTCGCCCCTGCTCTGTTGCGCCGGCCTCTCGACCCATTTCGCCAACATCGAGGACACGCTGGACCACAGCTACGCCCAAGAGCAGCTGCGCCGCTTTCGCCGGGCCGAGGCCGACCTGGCCGCTCTGAGGCTGCGCTTCGAGACACGCCATACGGCCTGCACCGCGGCCACCCTGCTCTTTCCCGACACCCACTTCGACCTGGCGCGGGTCGGCATCGGCCTCTATGGCCTCTGGCCGAGCCGCGAGACGCGCCTCTCGTTTCGGATGCAGGCGCGGCGCGAGGTGGAGCTGCGCCCCTGCCTGACCTGGAAGGCCCGCATCACGCAGATCAAGAGGGTGCCCCCCGGCTCGGACATCGGCTACGGCAGGTCCTACCGGACCGGATCGGAGAGCCGCATCGGCGTGCTCTCGGTGGGCTACCACGAGGGCTACGATCGGCGCCTTTCCAACGTGGCGCACACCCTCGTCGGCGGCCGCCGCGCCCCGGTCCGCGGCCGGGTCTGCATGAACATGACGCTGATCGACCTCAGCCACGTGCCGCAGGCGGCGGTGGGCGACGAGGCGGTGCTGCTGGGGCGCCAGGGCAAGGAAAGCGTCAGCGCCGAGGACCTGGCCGGCTGGTCCGGCACCATCAACTACGAGATCGTCTCGCGGATTCACCCCGATCTGCCGAGGGTGGCGGCGCGGGGCGGGGGGTGATCGGGGCGGGCTGCCGCTACTCCGACGGCCGCCAGGCCCGCCCAATATCGGTCTGGGAGAAGTCGTCGCCTTTGAAGAGCAGCGGCAGACCACGCACCTTGGCCAGCGCGTAGCCGAAGAGGCCGCCGAAGTTCAGCTCGGTCTTGTGCCCGCTCCCCTTGCCGAAGGTCACGAATGCGGCATAGGCGGCATCCATCTCGGCCGGGCCGGGGGGGACGAGCTCGAAGACGGGCAATCGCAGCAGATCGTCCAGGAGCAGCACCGCACGCTGGCCGCGCCGGCCGTGAACCACCAGGCGTGCCTCGACGACCGAGACCGTGCTGATCAGGGCCCGCTCGGCTTCCTGGAGCAGACGCACGAAGACATCGCGCTCGGGCTGCGCGAAGACGATCGCCACCAGGGCAGAGGTATCGACGACGATCATCGTGGCAGGCCCTGCGGGTTCCACTCGAGCGGGTCATGGGCATCGGATCGGTCGGGGATCAGATCGAGCTGAGCCAGCAGCGCGGCCATGCGTTCATTGACCCCGATTCCGCAACCGACCTCGTTGAGCAGACGATCCACCGCCCGTTCGACCGCGGCGGTCTTGGTCAGACCCGCGATCTTCGCCAGCTGCTCGACTTTGCGGACGACCGTGGGATTGGCGATTTGCAGCGCCATGGCACTCTCCGGAATAGTGAAATAACCATTGTCAATATACATTCCGATGATGCCGCTGGCAATCATGCCCGCAGCCCGCGCCAAGGGCCCTTCTCGCCCAGATCAGGACGCCCCACTCCCCATCTGCTCCACCAGCGCCATCGTCGCCGCGCGCGGATCCCGCGCCTGCGTGATCGGCCGCCCCACCACCAGGAGGTCGGCGCCGGCCGCGATCGCCGCCGCCGGGGTCGCGACCCGGGCCTGATCCTGGACCGCGCTGCCCGCCGGCCGGATGCCAGGGGTGACGATCAGCGCATCGGGGTCGAGCGCCCGGCGCAGCGCCGCCGCCTCACGGGCCGAGGCCACCACGCCGGCCAGTCCCGCCCGACGACCGGCGCGCGCCCGCTCGAGCACCTCGCTCGGATCGCCGACCGCCCGGCTGGTGAGCACCGTGATCCCGAGAATCGCCGGCGCCGCCACCGTGCTCTTCGCTGCCTGCTCCGCCGCCCCTTCGAGCGCGGCGCGCAACATCTGCTCCCCGCCCGCGACGTGCACCGTCAGATAGCGCACGCCGAGCGCGGTGGCGGCCCGGCAGGCGCCGCCGACCGTGGCCGGAATGTCGTGGAACTTCAGATCGAGAAAGAGGTCGAAGCCGAGCTCCGCCAGCTCCTCCAGAGCCCGCGGACCGCTCGCCACGAAGAGCCGGGGGCCGATCTTGACGGTCTTCACCAACCCCACCAGGCGCCGCGCCAGCGCCAGGGCGGGAGCGAGATCCTCGTAGTCGAGCGCCACGGCGAGGCGCGATTCCGGCTTCGGCAGCAGGGTCGGCTGCGGCACGGGGGACCGTCCTTTCTTGGAAGGGTCCCCCAGGGTGCCGCGGCCCGCGCGATCGGGTCAATCCTTTCGCCCGGCTTGCGCTAATCTCGCGCCATGGGATCGATCGCGCTCGCATTCTCGACTCTGCTCGTTCTGGGGCAGGTCACGCCGCAGGCACCGGAGACGGAGCAGCAACCCCTCGGGGGCGGGATCGTGCTGATCGTGATCGACACTCTCAATCCCGCCCGCCTGGGCTGCTACGGGGGACCGGCGGCCACGCCGACGATCGACTCCCTGGCGGCCAGCGGCTATCTCTACGAGGACGTGTGGTCGGAAGCGACCGTCACCGCGCCGGCGATGGCCTCGATCCTCACCTCGCGCCACCTGGTCGGACACGGCGTGCTGCGCAACGGCGACTTCATCGACTCGGAAGTCGCCCGACTGCCGCAGGAGCTGCGCCGCAAGGGTTACCGAACCGGAGCCTTCGTCTCCAACGGGGAGCTCGATTCCGGCTTCGGCTTCTTCCGCGGCTTCGATCTCTACGACGATCAGCTCAACCGGGTCGAGCGCAACCGTCCCAACATCTTCGAGCGGCTGGCGCCGGACACGGTGGAGCGCGCCCTCGACTGGCTGGGGCTGGTGCGCCACGAGTTCTTCTTCGTGCTGCTGCACCTGAACGACCCCCACGGACCCTACGACCCGGTTGCCGGGCTGCCGGCCAAGAGGAGCACCGGCAAGAGCCTGAAGATCTCCCGCGACAACTTCCCGCGCGGGGCGATTCCGGCCTACCAGGCGCTGCCCGGGCGGCGCGCCAGTGGCGACTACCTGGCCGCCTACGATGCCGAGATCGAGCAGGCCGACCGGGCGCTCGACAACTTCTTCGCGGGTCTGCGCGCGTTGGGCGTGGCGGAGCGGACCGTGACGGTGCTGACCGCCGACCACGGCGAATCGCTCGGCGCCCAGGGCCTCTACTTCCAACACGGCTCGGGCCTGGGCGAGGAGCAGCTGCGGGTGCCCCTGATCTTCACCGGACCGGCCCTGCGCCAGGGCCGCAGCGCGCGCGCCGTCTCGACCCTCGACGTGATGCCGACCCTGCTGGCGGCGGCTGGGATTCGGCTGCCGGGTCTGGCCGGCGTGAGCCTGCTGCGCGACCTGACCGGGCGCGCCGGGGTCACCGTCGAGTCGCGCATGCGCCATGCCACTCTGTCGGCTCCGCTGCGGCCGCGCATCGACGGCCAGTGGACCCTGATCCGCGCGGTGTCGAAGGATGGCTGGAAGCTGATCCGCGACCGCCGCCGCCACCGCGTGCAGCTCTTCGATCTGAGCTCCGATCCGCACGAGGAGCACAACCTGGCACGGCGCCGCAAGCACCGGGACAAGCTCGAGGAGCTGGACGCCCTGATCCAGGAGTGGGAGGTGCGCCACCCGATCCCGGAGAAGTGGAAGCACAGCTGGCTGCCGCCCACGCGCGAATGGGCGCGCCTGCGTGCGCTGGGCTACATGGATTGAGGAGCGCATGCTGAAGGTCGTCTTGCTGCTGGCGCTCTGCGCCATCGCGGCGCTGCAGCTCAGGCTGCGCTACCGGTCGCCGGCCACGCTGCGAGCGATCGCGGCGGCGCTTCGAGGCGGTGCGCCGCTGGTCGACGTGCGCACCCCGGCCGAGTTCGCGGGCGGGCATCCGCCGGGGGCGATCAACATCCCCCTGGCCGAGCTCCAGAGCCGCGTCGGCAAGCTGCGCAAGCAGAAGAGCAAGACCCTCGTGCTCTGCTGCGCCAGTGGAGCCCGAAGCCGGGCCGCGGCACGCCTCCTGCACGCCGCGGGAATCGACCAGGTGCTGGACCTGGGGCCGGGATCGAACCACCGGCGGCTGCCCGCGGAGTAGTCACTCCACCCACAAGAGCACGGGGTTCGTCAGCTCCGCGTTCGGCTCTCCGAGGGCCCCTACCAGTCCCTGCGAGCAGTATTCCTCACCGGGGTTCCAGGTTGGCGGCACAGTGAGCTGAAGACGGAGAATCCCGTCCGCGGGGAGCGGTCCGAGCTCACGTTCGTGGGCCGCGGGAAGAGGCAAATATAGATCGCCGTACGGCGTCGGGCGGGGCGGGTCTTGGATGTTCGGATCCAGGCCCAGGGTCAGCTCTTCGGTGCCCGGCGCTCCGACGACCCTGACCTCGAGAGCCGCACCGGGAGCGACTGCTCCCAGGTGATAGAGATGGGTGTAGAACTCGTCGGCACCAATGTCGGCTACATTCTGCGCGATGCGCGGATCTCCTTCCCGGTCGCTTTCGGGCAGGGCTGGAACCGCGTTGGTGCCGGCGTTGCGGCAGGGAGAATCGTAGGTCAGATGGAAGTCGTCGGTGCCCGCGAAAAGGGGATCGGCGTCGATCATCCCCGGTCCCCAGTCGAGCTCGCACTCGGCGTCGAGAAAAACCCCGTCTCTTCCGGCGTCGACATCGCAATGGCTGATCGTCATCGAGGAATGATAGAGATGACTTCCGATCCAGATCTGTGGTCCTTCCGATGCCTGGTTGCGCCAGAAGAGAGAGTTGACCGCCGTCGGGTCGGAGAAGAAACAGTGGAGACCGCCGCCGCGTTCGATGGCCGTGTTTCGCGCGACAACGGTGTTGACGATGTTGACGTCGCAGTGCTCGCTCAGGTAGATCCCCCCACCGTCGTTGTCGGCCCGATTGCCGGCGACGATGCAGTTGACGATTTCTGGGAAGCTCCAATAGAAGCAGTAGATTCCCCCTCCGTAGCTCTTCGCACTGTTGTTTGCGACGATATTGTCGATGAGCAGCGGCGCCGCACCGTCGCAGTGGATCCCGCCACCGAAGCCCATGTACGGGCCGGCGCTGTTTTCGACGATGATGTTGTTCCGAATGGTCGGACTGCTCTGCATGCAGAGCAGTCCAGCGCCATCCATGCTGCGCCCTCCAGTGATCGTGAAGCCCTCGAGAACCGTGCTGCGACTCTCGGTGCCGGTGAACATCGCGACCGGCCCGGCTCGATCGCCGTCGATCGTCGTCACCGAGGGACCCTTGGCGCTGCGCACGGTGATCCGCTTGCCCAAGAGATCGATGCTCTCCACGTAGGTTCCCGGGCGTACGATGACCTGGTCGCCGACGTTCGAAGCGGCGATCGCATCCTGAATCGTCGGGTGGTCGTCGGGCACGAGGATCTCCGCGCCGAGTGCCGCGCTCACGGCGACCGGGGCGAGGGGGATTCGCAGAAATCGACGATGGAGCATGGTGCGCCCCCGGATCGGAGCTGGATCGTGAACGGTGACCTACACCGCAGTGTTACCTCTTCTCTGTCGGTGGGCAATGCTCGAGTCGGCAGCCGGCCCGGGCCCGATCACGCGCGTTGCGTTTTTATAACAACCGTTATACACTGCCCGGAAACACCACGGAGGTTCTCATGCGTGACGTTGACACCATCGTGATCGGTTCCGGGGCCGGCGGCCTCGCCTGTGCCCTGGCCCTGGCGCAATCGGGGCAGCGTGTGCTGGTGCTCGAGCAGCACGAGGTGCCGGGAGGCTGGTGCCACTCCTTTCGTCTCGGTGGCTATCAGTTCAGCCCCGGCGTGCACTATGTCGGCGAGCTGGAGCAAGGTGGGGGCCTGCGCCGGATCTACGAGGGACTGGGAGTCTCGCGCGATCTGGTCTTTCTCGAGCTCAATCCCGAGGGATTCGACCATCTGCTCGTAGGCGACGAGCGATTCGACATTCCCAAAGGGCGCGTGCGCTTCGAGGAGCGGCTGAGCGAGCGCTTTCCTCACGAGGCGCGCGGGATTCGGCGCTACCTCGATCTGGTGCAGCGCACCGCGACCGAGCTCGGCCAGGCCCAGAAGACCGCCACGCCGCTCGATCTGGCGTCGCTCCCCTGGCGGATTCGTCATGTGCTGCGCTGGGGACTGACCTCGCTCGACCGCGTGCTCGACCAGCACGTTCACGATCCACTGCTGCGGGCCATTCTGTCGATCCAGGCCGGGGACCATGGTCTGCCGCCCTCCCGGGCGCCCTTCGCGCTGCACGCGGCGATACAGGCCCACTACTTCGGCGGGGGGTTCTACCCCATGGGTGGCGCCCAGTCGTTGCCGAAGGCTTTCGTTCGGGCCCTGCGCAGGGCCGGCGGCGAGATTCGGTTGAGTGCGGCGGTCGATCGGATCCTGATCGACGGCGAGGGCGCGGCGGTCGGCGTGCGACTGGCGGGAGGCGACGAGATCAGCGCCGCGCGCGTGGTCTCCAACGCCGATCCGGGCATCACCTTCGGTCGCCTGGTGGGACGCGAGAGGCTGAGCGAGCGCTTGCGGCGCAAGCTGGAGCGCACCCGCTGGTCGATCTCGGGGCTCTCGCTCTTCGGCGCATGCGACCTGGACCTGCCGGCCATGGGCTTCGACTCGGGCAACTATTGGTACTCGCGCAGCACCGATCTCGAGGCCCCCTACGATTTCTCCGGCGGCTCCACCGGGCTCGACGACGAGACGCTGCCGGGCCTTTTCCTGACCGTGAGCACGTTGAAGGATCGCACCAAGAAGGCCCGCGGCCGGCACACCTTCGAGGCCTTCACCTTCGTGCCCTTCGCTGGCTTCGAAACCTGGGCGGACTCGCGCCATGGCGACCGCCCGAACGCCTACCTCGAGCTCAAGAAGCGTCTCGAGCCACGCATGCTGCAAGCTCTCGACAAGGTCGTGCCGGGTCTCTCCCGGCACATCGTCTTCAGCGAGCTGGCGACACCTCTCACCAACGCGCACTACGTACGTTCGACCGCCGGTTCCTTCTACGGCACCGAGAAGAGCCGCTGGCAGATCGGGCCCTTCGGGTTCGGCGTGGCGACCGAGATTCGTGACCTCTGGCTTTGCGGCGCGAGCACCCTGGGCCACGGGGTCATGGGAGCCACCGCCTCGGGGCTGGCGGCCGCGGCGCGCATCTTGCGCTGCTCGTGGCGCGACCTGCTCGATCAGCGGGGTCCCGAGCTGCGGATCTACCCGGCCGACGATCCGGATGCGTGGCCCGAGGGACTGCGCAGAAAGGTCCGCGGCGCCGAGCGTGGCCGGTCGGTCGCGGCGGCCTCGTGAGTCGGGATTCTCGGGCGACACCGCGCACCCTGCGCGAGCTGCGGCGCGCGCAGATCGTGGCGCGGGCGCGCGCAATCGTCGCGGAGCAGGGGCTCGAGGCGCTCACCTTCGGTGCCCTCGAAGAGGGCCTGCACTTCACGCGCGGCGTGATCACCTACCACTTCCGCAACAAGAGCGAGATCGTCGAGGCGGTGTTGCGCAGCGCCGTCGACGAGATCAACGAGCGCACCCGCGAAGCCACGCTCGCGGAGGGCTCACTCGCCGACAAAATCCACGCGGTGATCTCGACGACGACCATGGGATTCCTGGAGAACATCGAGGCGACGAAGATCATCGTGTCGTTCTGGAGCCGCATCCAGTCCGATCCCTCGGCGCGCCGCCGCAATGCAGACCTCTACGACGGCTTTCGCGCCAAGACCCGCTCGGTGCTCTTGCAGGGACGTGTCTCCGGCGAGCTCGCACCGAACACCGATATCGACGCCGTCGCAGCGGCGATCGTGGCTGTGGTGATCGGCATCGTGACGCAGTCCTACTTCCAGCCCGAGACGATCGATCCCCGCACTCTGATCGAAGTCGCGGCGCGGGCCGTGGCGTCGATCGTGGTCGAGGGCGCGACCGGGTTACGATTGTCGTAGCAGGTTGCCGACACGACTACCGTAACGGGTCGGAGACCGGGGCCATTGACGGAGTGAATGTCGAACGCAATCGACCTCCGCTCCGGCTCAACGAGGAGGAATCATGGCTCGCTACCACCTCTCATGCGTTCTCGCGTCGGCGGCAGTCACCGCGCAGGGCGCTACCCTACGAGTGCCCGCCGACCATCCAACCCTCCGCTTGGCCATCAGCGCCGCCTCGCCCGGAGATACCGTACTCGTCGCGCCGGGGACCTACACCGGGTCCGGCAACCGCGGCCTCACGCCCAAGAGCGCGATGACGATCCGATCGGAGCGCGGCCCCTCGGCGACGATCATCGATTGCGAGTATCGGAATCGGGCGTTCTTCTTCGAGGGCTACTCGAACGAGGCGCTCGTGGCCGGGTTCACGATTCGCCATGGTGCGGACCCGCCGATCGGCTGGTACGGCGCCGGAGTGGTGTTCTGGAACTGCACGGCGGAGATTCAGAGCTGCATCATCGAAGACGGGGAGTTCGTGAGCGAGGGTGGCGGCATCGCGTGCTGGGGCGAAGGACACCACCCGCGAATCACCAACTGCATCATTCGCCACAACCAGGCGTCGAAAGGGGCCGCGATCTACGCGGTCCAGCCATCGGTCACCATCGAGAACTGTCTCATCACTCAGCACAGCTCCGATTCACTGCATTTCTCCGGTGTGCCGGTCGCATTGGGTTCCGGTGCCAAGACGCTCGTTTCCGGCTGCGCGATCGTGAACAACCAGAGCCACCAGCAGGCGGCGGGATTGGAAGCCGGTGATGGATCGATTCGCCTCCACAACACCGTGGTAATGGACAACACTCTGGATCCACGCTACGCATATTCAGCCGCGTCGGCACTGTTCCTGTCGGGAAGCGCCGAGGTCGAAGCCTCCAATTGCGTGTTCGCCGCCAATCGCCTGAACAGCTACGCCGGCGGCGCCATCATGGTTCGAGGCCGGGCCGAGCTGAATGCCACGAACTGCACCGTGGCGGACAACGAATGCGGGCGCGGCACCAGCATCGTCTGCGCCAAGAGCGGCGTGATCCGACTCGAGAACATGATCGTCCGCGGCGCCGGGGATTCCGTGCTGGTCGTGCAAGACGACGCCGAGCTCAGCGCGACCTATAGCAACATAGAAAGCGGCTGGCCGGGACTGGGCAACGTGGACCTGGATCCCGACTTCCTCACCTTTGCCGGCATGCCCTATCTGTTGCACCCCTTGAGCTCCCCCTGCATCGACACGGGCAATCCGGCCATCGAAGACGACATCTACGACTGGCATCCGCGCTGGCCGGCGCGCTTCGAGAACGACGCCCATTCCGACATGGGAGCGTACGGCGGACCCGACAACCGATCCTGGGCCGCGTTCTTCCAGCGCGCCGAGTTGGCCGGGACCCAGCTCGATCTCGAGAGAGCGTGGGAGGCGTGGATTCAGCGGAGCTACCTCGAGAGGACCTCGTGGATTCCGCGCGCGGCTTCCATCACGACGTCGAGCTTGTGCCAGGCAGCCCAGTTCTCACACCAGGCTACTCGAAAAGAGGCATACGCAGAGGTAGAGGCAGATTGAGAACTGGGGCGGCACGCCAGGCCTCATCGTCGATGGACCGGACCTTCGCAAAGCGGGCATCCAGACCACGAATCCGCACTTGCTCCAACCACCGCTCCGCTTGATCCACTGAAAGACCCCGCTCGAGTAGAGCATCTGACAACCACTGGTACTCCTCACGGATGTTAGTCGCGAAGAGGTAGGGGTCATCCGACCCGACCGCAATCGACACATAGTCACCATCGTCTTCGTTCGATGGGGGGCGCAGTCGCCAAAGTCCATGGTGGGAGAGATCGCCTGCGTTTTCGATCAGCACATTAGACGTGGGATTCACCTCAACGATCAGGCCTCGTCGACCGATCTCCCTGATCAACGATCTTTGTACTTGCGTCAGCGCGCCAGCGTCTCCATCCATCACCGGGTGGCAATCGACAAGCCGTCGGCCTCGTACATACACGGACTTGTCCGTCAAATAGGCCCACACCAGCTTTTGCGCCCGTGGGATACGTCGCATTGGCCGGTACCCGCTGACAAAACCGAGGGTCGCGAGCACCGGCTGGGAGTATAGCCCATCCAGCAGGGCCAACAGGTCCGTCATAGACACCGGAAAACCAAACCACTCTTGGCCCAGTTGCTCGGCCGTGTACCGAATCCAAACCAAACGCCCGGGGGATGCCGGTAGACGCCAAGCGGAGTAGCGTCGCCACTCCCAGGCCAAATCCAAGACACGATCCTCCAGGGGAATGCTCAAAGGACCCGAGTCGCGAGCCCAGGCTTCGCAATCCACTCCCGCGGCGAAGGCGTGACCAAGGCGGTCGCCCTCACGCAGACCGAGATATCGAAGGCACTCGGAAACCCGGCGCAGGCCCGTTGCGAGGTGTACGAAATCTTCGCCGCAGTGGACGGTTCTCCGAATTGCCGCTTCCGGTCTGTTGTAACTATCACGATTAGGATCTCCCCGCGCGATTAGGGACGCCGCTTCAGATACGTAGTTGAAGGCAGGGGCAACAACCCAATTCGGTACGCCTGACTCGTCGGCGGCACAATCGATACCGCAAATCAGTTGACGAGCCCCCAAGTAGGTGTTGAACGCGCCAATGATTGAGGACGCTGCGTTTCGTACTGCCAGAAAGGCCCTACGGTATCGGTATCCTTGGCTCAAGTGATCGGGATTGGCCAAGGAGCACATTCCCGCTACGCTAGGGGTTTCAAGATCGGCCAGCTCACCGCGGTTCTTCCGGAAATGCAGCACCACGCCATACTCGAGCTCTCCTGCCGCTGGGATATCCCGCTTCGCTCGCAGAATCCCACGATTCACCTCCCTCAGTTGTTCCCTCAGCTCGAACGCGTCGGTATCAGGCCCGAATCTGATCTCCAGTGATCGAAGGCCCGCCCCGAGACCTGCTGTACTTGCGCCCGCGTAGGCCAGTCGGTCCATCGACACTCGGTTGCGCAGCGGAGACATGCGTCCATAATGGCGAATGAATGAAAGCAAGCTCGGCGTGCGAGGTCGCTGGACGACGTAGCGGTAGAACAGACATTGGATTCTGACGACCTGCCAGAAGTACCTCTCGAAGCCCTCGTCCGGCTGCCCTCGTCCTGTCTGCTCGTCTATGTATTCCAGCGCCCGGATGCACCAACGGAGATCCGCGTGCCTCGCCGATTGCCCCCGTCGCGGAAATACCAACTCCACTGGATCGCTGTTGGATCCTGTCGTTGGCCCACCTTGGATCCTCTGATAGATCCACTGCAATTCCCAGTAGTTCGCCCCCCATGGATCACGTCTGCTATTCAATCGCCCCCTCAGAAGCTCTTGGAGCCCAAGCCCCAGCTCTCGCGTCTCGGGAGGACTAAGGCGAGAAAACACTTCCCTAATGTAGTCAAAGAACCGTACATCATTGGGGCGCGACGACCAGGCCAGGAATCCAGCAATAAGCAGGCGCGCGATCGCAGCTCGAAGTAGCCATGGAGCAAACTCTCGTCCCTCGGTGAGCTCTGCGCCAGAACTAAAGAAGCTCCGTGGATCATGTATCCGAGCAATCTCGCTCATGAGAGCCGCCCAGTAGTCTCGGAATCTGGGCATCGCCCCTAGATGGCAGTGCACCTCCGCATATCCCCGCTCGAAGAGCCTTCGCGACAGAGAGGGCGAGAGAGCCTCCACCTCTACGGACGATACACCTGGATTGGCCAACACTCCGGCCGCAAGAAGATCCTCCGGTAGTGCAAACTTCAACCAGCGCCACGCGCGCCGCGCGAGAGGACCATCGAGCAGCATGCGTTCATCAGCCGGCGTCGCCGGCTTCCCGCTGTCCGCATTGGCCGAACTCGGAACGAGCGGCCGCACCTTCGGCCGAGCGGCCCCCTCTTCGATCTCAAGGTAGCGTCCGGAAATCTGCCGCAAAAGGTCCGCCAATGGAACAGCCACTGGGGCGGTGGGATCGACACATGAGAACCACAGCTGATCTCGCAACAAAGCGATCTCGTCCACCCGCAGAGTCGGCGCTTCCCCCAGGATCGACTTCTCGGCCTCGCGCCAAAACGAGTTGTTACGAGAATCCCTGATCAAAGACGGACCCGCAACTGCAGTCACTCCCATTCGGAAACTCGCCTCCGACGCGAACGGAAATGCGCATAGCTCAGCCACGGCATGTTCGACAGGCGCGCCGATTCGGCGAAGTTGTGGCATTAGGTGTCATGCTCCCACAATTCCTGCCGCAAATCGGGCCAGAGATTCCGCAAGT
>CAZBBK010000026.1:0-70498 GCA_964490075.1 uncultured Gemmatimonadota bacterium
GATCCCCCCCGATTCGACCCGTTGCTCAAGAAGGGAATGCGGGATGTTCGTTCACGTGGGATCTGCCCAGCACAGAAGCACGAGACTACTGGCGAGTCTGGCCCGAGCAGCCATGAAACACAGAGCAGCAAAGTCGGTCTTCGTCGCCGTCCTTTGTGGTTCGGCGTTCGCGGACGATGGGTCGCTGGTGGTCGAGCTCGTCGATCCGAGCGCGGGCGAGTTCTTTGCTCTACGGCCACGCAACATCGGATTGGGCAATCGCGACCGACGTTTTACACGGTGTGTTCGTCTACCAATGGTCGAACGGCGCCGTGCCACGTTTCGTCGACATGCGTCCGATCACCAAGCCCGACGCGGCCGCGGTCTCTGGCGACACATGCTACGTCGAGTTTCCCGAGCTGCGCGGTTCCGGGATCGATCCGGAGCGAGGGATGCGAGAGCTGCACCGGCTCGAGGAGCCTGGTTCGGCCGCTCTGTCAGAGCGACTGCTTTTCGTGGCACGGCGGGAGGGACCCGATCTCTCGATCTACGATCGCTTTGCTTCGGACGGGTCCGCGCTGCTCGCGGCGGTCGACGATCCCGAGTACTGGCGTGGTAGTCCGCGAACTCCTACAGCGCCGACAAGATCCCGATCGACGGGACCCAGCTCCATGTCAGCTACCTGCATCGGAGCTTCACAGTCTGGGAGCTGCTCGAATCCGGTGTCGCGCTGCTCGGCACCCTCGCTCACGAGCCCTTCAGCGTCGCGGGCATGGCCGCCAGAGCCGGTCGCCTCTACGTATCGGAGAGCGAGTATTTGAGCGAGCATTGGGACCGATTCTCCCTCTGCACATAAGCTCCCGGCCTGGGCCTGCGCATGGCGGATCGATGCTGGTCGTACGGATATGCCAGCGGCCAGATCCTCGCCCCTCCGCGCCAGCAGCGGCTGCTTGCGGCGCTCAGCGGTGGGCTCCACGTCTATCGCGATCTCGGCGCGGCGTCCGGCCCCTTCGATTCGGTGCTGCCGGCGCCCGAGGTACAGCTGCCGGGGCGGGTCGAGCCGGTGCCCGTCGTCGAGAATCCGCGTGCTGGACCCTGAGGAACCGGTAGAGGTACCGCCGAGCGCCGAGATGGTATCGTGGGCTCGGAGTCCCGGATCGGAGGCAAGCGGTGACCTTGGACGATCTCGAACAGATACTCACGGCCCTCGAAAGTGAGGGGGTCGAGTACGTCGTGATCGGCGGCGCGGCGGTCAACGCCCACGGGCTGGTGCGCGCGACCGAGGACCTCGATCTGATGATCCGCCCCAGCCAGGAGAACGTCGCGCGTCTGCGCCGTTCGCTGCGGTCTATCTGGGATGACCCCTCCATCGATGAGATCACCGCCGAGGATCTGGCGGGGGACTATCCGGCGCTGCGCTATGTTCCGCCGGATGGGGAGCTCTATCTCGACATCGTCGCCCGCTTCGGGGAGGCGTTCGGATTCGACGACATCGAGAGCATGCGTCTCGCGCTGGGGCCAGTCGTCATCACCGTCGCGACTCCCCGCGCGCTCTACGAGATGAAGAAGGACACGGTCAGAGAGGTCGATCGCGCCGACGCCCGTGCGTTGGGACTGCGATTCGACCTGGACGACGACGACGATTGACGCCGAGGAGCATCCAGGTGCCCGTCCACAAGTACCGATCCGTCGAAGAGATGCCCCCCCCGCCTGCCTGCGAGCGGGGCAGCGCGTCCCATCTCAGGCGCCTCGCCGCACTCTGGAGCCGCGCGACCCGCCTCGCTCCGCGGCGCTGGAAGAGCGGGGTGTACCGCTATCGGAGCGTGGCCGATTCCTGGCGCGCGGAGGGGATGGGGGGTCGTGGGTCCGGGGGCGAGTCGGGCTGACGGGGGCCGATCCTTCCAGCCCCCTTGACCAACGCGCTACAATCGGCGGCTGTGATCGCCTGCGCGTTGCGCCGTGAGAAGCGGCCCGGCGCCCCGATCGCCCCGAATCCCATCCGCTCCCTCAGGAGAATCCCGTGACCGACACTCCCGCCCTGACCGTACTGACCGAAGAAGAGAAGATGTTCCGCGACATGGTGCGGGACTTCGCGGAAGAGACCATCCGCCCGCGCATCCTCGAGATGGACCGCGAGGCCCGCATCGATCCCGAGCTCTTGCCGAAGCTGGCCGAGCTCGGCCTGATGGGGATCGAGGTTCCGGAAGAGCACGGCGGCCCCGGCTGCACCTTCTTTCTCTCCTGCCTGGCGGTCGAAGAGATCTCGCGGGTCGACCCCTCGGTGGCGGCGCTGGTCGACGTGCAGAACACCCTGGTGGTGAACGTCATCAAGCGCTGGGCCAATCCCGCGATGCAGGCCCGCATCTACCCGCGCCTGGCGGCCGGCACGGTCGGCGCCTTCTGCCTCTCCGAGGCCGGTTCCGGCTCCGACGCCTTCGCGCTGACCTGCCGCGCCGAGAAGACCGAGGGCGGCTACGTGCTGAACGGTCCCAAGCTCTGGATCACCAACGCCAACGAGGCCGACATCTTCCTGGTCTTCGCCAACCTCGATCCCGAGAAGGGCTATCGCGGCATCACTTGCTTCGTGGTCGAGCGCGGCATGCCCGGCTTCGAGGTCGGCAAGAAGGAAGACAAGCTGGGGATCCGCGCCAGCAGCACCTGCGAGCTCTTGCTCGAGAACGTCGAGGTGCCGGCCGAGAACCTGCTGGGCGAAGAGGGCAAGGGCTACAAGATCGCCATCGAGACCCTGAACGAAGGACGGATCGGGATCGGCGCCCAGATGGTCGGGCTGAGCCAGGGCGCGCTGGAGCACGCCACCCGCCACGTGCAGGAGCGCGAGCAGTTCGGCAAGCCGCTGGCGGCCAACCAGGGGATCCAGTTCCAACTCGCCCGCATGGACATGGACATCGCCCTGGCCCGCCTCTCGGTCTACAACGGCGCCCGGCTGCGCGACGCCGGCCTGCCCTTCGTGAAAGAGGCTTGCTACGCCAAGCTCTTCGGCAGCGAGGCGGCGGAGCGGGTCACCTCGATGGCGGTGGAGCTCCTGGGCGGCTACGGCTTCACCAAGGAGTATCCGGTCGAGAAGCTCTACCGCGACGCCAAGGTCGGCAAGATCTACGAAGGCACCAGCAACATGCAGCTGCAGACCATCGCCAAGATGCTGCTGGCCGAGTACAAGATCTGAGTCGAGCTCTGACCTCCAGAAACAGCGGCCGCGAGCGTCGAGCCCGCGGCCGCTGATCATTTGGTACGCCGTCAGGGAATCGAACCCCGAACCTACTGATTAAGAGTCAGTTGCTCTGCCAGTTGAGCTAACGGCGCATCGTTCCTGGGGTGAGTGAGGGGACTTGAACCCCCGACCACCGGAACCACAATCCGGTGCTCTGCCGACTGAGCTACACTCACCAGGTATTTGGAAGCGATCAGCATAGGAGGAAGGGGGATGGGGAGTCAATGTTGGATTCGGCGATCGCCCGGTCGATTCAACCGATCAGCTCTCCAGCCGCGAGCCTCCGGGCAAAGGCCGCGAAGGGAAGAACCCGCACCGGTCCATCGACCAGCTCTTCGGCGCCGAGATAGATGCCGAAGGCGCGCTCGAGGATCCGCTCATCGGCCAGGCGTCCGAGCGCGGCCGATGCTTCGGGACGCCAGCGGCGCGCGGCCTTGACCTCGAAGCCGACGTGGCGTCGCCCGCGCGACCAGATGAAGTCGATCTCCGATCCACTCGGGGTGCGCCAGAAGGAGAGCTTCCCGCCGATGCCGGCGTAGGCGATGTGCGCCCTGAGCTCGTTGAGCACGATCGTCTCGAGCAGGGGGCCACGCTCGGCTTTCTCCACCGGGTCGCGCAGCAGCCCGAGAAGCGCGCGGACCACGCCGGGATCGAAGTAGTAGAACTTGCTCTTGGCCACCTCCTTGACCTTGGCCTTCGGATTCCAGGCCGGGAGCCAGGTGCCGATCAGCGTATCGACCAGCACCTGGAAGAAACGCTGAACCGTGGGCCGAGCCACCGCGGCATCGCGCGCCACTCCCGCCGTATTGACCACCTGGCCATTCATGATGGCGGCGACTTCGAGAAAGCGGTGGAAGGCACCGATATCTCGCACCAACGACTCCTGCTGGATCTCCTGTCGCAGGTAGGTGTGCACGTATGCCTCGAGCACGTCGACGGCGTGCTCCGGCTCGGCGCAGACCTCGGGCAGGGCGCCGAAGTGGAGCAGGCGATCGATCGAGAGGTCGTCGCCGAGCTCGAGGGCCGTCAGAGGAAAGAAGCGCCGCTCGAACACACGGCCGGCGAGCAGATCCACGTCCATTCGCCGCAGCTTGCGAACACTGGAGCCGCTCAGGGCGAACGGGTAAGCGTCGCCCTCTTCGGCGATGATCGCGTGGACCTCGGAAAGCAGCGCCGGAATGCGCTGGACCTCGTTGATGACCACGGGCGTGCCGGCGGGCAGCGCGAGCACGCGCCGGCGGATCCGCGAGGGATCACGCAGCAGGGGCAGATAGACCTCGCTGCGCAGCAGATCGTACCACTGTGCGGAGGGGTATCGACTCCGGAGCCAGGTCGACTTGCCCGTTGCGCGGGGACCGAAGAGGAAGAAGGAGTGGTCGGGCGGCTCGAGAACCCGTGTATACATCGCGAGCAATATAACGGTAAAAATGCTCGCGTCCAATACAGGTGGACCTTCCGCGAGCCGCCGGAATCTCTTACAACCCGCGGCCGAATCGCCGGCTGAGCCGACACCTGGGGTCCGGCCGGCCGGCCTCTGCCTCGGCCTGGACCCTGGCGCGCGACTTGCACTCGGGATCCTCCGCGCATTGGTAGCGCCCGACGGAGAACGATCCGATGTCGAACGCCCCTCTCTTCGCTCTCATCGTGTCCGGCGGCGCATTGGCCGCGACGGTTCGCGTGCCGGGCGACCAGCCGACCATCCAGGCGGGGATCTTCGCCGCCTCCGAGCACGACACCGTGCTGGTCGCCCCGGGAACCTACACCGGGGACGGCAACAAGAACCTCTATCTGAACGGGGTCGACCGCGTCCTGCTCTCGGAAGGGGGGGCGGAGGTGACGATGATCGACTGCCAGTTCAATGGCCGGGGCTTCTCTTTCCACGGGGGCGAAACGTCGGCCACGGTGCTGGCCGGATTCACCATCGCCGGTGCCTACGTCGACGGCGAAGGGGGCGCGATCCGCTGCATCAGCGCTTCCTCCCCGACGGTGGTGAAGTGCAGGCTCTTCGACAACGAGGCCGAGGATGGCGGAGCCGCGATCTTCTGTGCCTCGCAGTCGGCGCCGACGCTGCGCGAATGCGAGATCGACTACAACTGGGTCGCCAACGGCGCCGTGGTCGACTGTGAGAACAGCTCTCCCACCTTGCAGAGCTGCACGATCACCCACAATTGGGGATCGATCCGGTGTTACGGCTCTTCGCCGACGCTGCGGGACTGCGTCATCACGGACAACTCCGCGGCCGGTTGGCATGGCGGCGGCGGCGGAATCCGATGCTGGAACGACTCCCGTCCCACCCTGCTGAGGTGCGTCATCCGCGGCAACAGCGGCCAGTCGGGGGGCGGGGTGGCGTGCGTCAACGACTCTCCCGCTCGCATCCTGTTCTGCACGATCGCTGACAACACCGCCGAGGCGTTCGGCGGGGGGGTGTACTGCAGCGGCTCTTCGCCCACCTTGCTGAACTGCATCATCAGCGGGAATTCGGCCGTCGAGGAAGGTGGCGCGTTGCAGACCTCCCAGAGCTGCTCGCCGCAGCTGATCAACTGCACGATCACTGGCAACGTCGCCGGGATCCAAGGGGGCGGGCTGAGTTTCCTGCACTACTACGGCTCGCTCTCGGAGCCGTTCTTGCGCAACACCATTCTCTGGGGCAACGAGCCGGACGAGATCTACAACAACCCGGACTACCTGGCCGATCCGACCCTCCGCCACTGCGACGTGCAAGGCGGCTGGCCGGGCGAGGGCAACATCGACGCCGACCCGCGCTTCGGCTCCTATCTCGACTACGACTACGTGTTGTGGCCGGGATCGCCCTGCATCGATGCCGGCACGGGCGAGGCCGATGGCGTGGACTGGGACTCGATCGATCCACGCTATGGGGATCACAACGACCCGCTGCCCGACATGGGCGCCTATGGGGGGCCGGGCGCGGCGGGTTGGCTGCCATAGCGCTCGCCTTGCTCAAGTCGATTCGCGTTCCTGCCGATGGTGAGTCGAACCCCCATTCCCGGAACCGCCTCCATGCTGCTCCAGCTCGCCGCCATGGCATCCGACATCACCCACGCCGACTTCGGCCAGCGGGTCGACATGGCGGTGGCGCGGCAGGTGATGGATCAGCAGAAGATCCAGGGGCGCGGCGTGATCGATCTGCTCGAGAGCGCGCCGCCGCCGCCCGAGCCGGGCAAGGGCGCGCTGCTCGACATTCGCGCCTGATTCTGCTCGGTTGGCTTCGTCGACCAGCGGGAGTCAACCGCTCAGAACTCCTCGTTCGCGGGCCGGAGCTCCGAGTACCGACCGGCCGCCGCAGGGGCGGTCTAACTGTCGCGAGCTGGACCTTTGCGACGCATCAGCTTGCGTCGCACCTCCTCGCGCAGCTCGCGCTTGCGGATGCGCAAAGATCCAGGCGTGACTTCGAGCAGCTCGTCCTCCGCCAGGAACTCGAGATACTCCTCGAGTGAGAGGTTTCGAGCCGGCTTCATCCGCACCAACTCCTCGGCGGTCGCCTTGCGCACGTTGCTGAGCTGGCGCTTCTTGGTGGGGTTGACCAGCAGATCCTCGGCGCGCCGATGCACCCCAACCACCATCCCCTCGTAGACCGCCTCGCCGGGACTGACGAAGAACTCACCGCGCTCTTCGAGGTTCTGTAGCGCGTAGGCGACCGCGTCGCCGGTATTGCCGCTGATCATCGAGCCGCGCCGCCGCCCCGGGATGGGGCCCTTGTGGGGAGCGTATCGATCGAACACGTGGAAGAGCAGCCCTTCGCCACGGGTTTCGGTGAGGAACTCATTGCGAAACCCGAAGAGCCCGCGCGACGGAATATGGAACTCGGCGCGGGTGCGGCCGCTGTCGTCGGCGCGCATATCGAGCAGCTCGCCGCGGCGCTCGCCGACCCTCTCCATCACCGGGCCGAGCGTGTCGGATGGCACATCGACCACCATGCGATCGATCGGCTCCAAGAGCCGCCCCTCATCGTCGCGACGCAGGATCGGCTCGGGCCGTGTCACCGAGAACTCGTAGCCTTCGCGACGCATCGTCTCGATCAGAATCGAGAGGTGCAGCTCGCCGCGCCCGGCGACCTCGTATGCCTCCCCAGATTCTCCCGGCTCGACCGTCAGCGCAACATCGGAGCGGGTCTCCTTGAACAGGCGGTCGCAGAGGTGGCGCGAGGTCAAGTAGCGGCCCTCGCGGCCGGCGAAAGGGGCGTCGTTCACCGCGAACAACATGGTCACGGTGGGGCGCTCGATCTCGAGCACCGGCAGCGGCTCGACCGCGCTCGGGTGGCAGATCGATTCGCCGATCTCGACCTCCTCGCCGACCCCGAAGGCGACGATGTCGCCGCCCCGTGCTTCCTCCAGCTCTTCCCTCCCTACACCGCGGAAGCCCTGCAGTGAAACGAACTTGACCGCCGAGCGGCGGCCATCGCGGTGGACCAGCACGCCCTCCTCCCGGCGGCGGAAGGTGCCGCGGTCGATTCGTCCGACGCCGATCCGGCCGACGTACTCGTTGTAGTCGATCGTATCGACCCGCAGCCGATAGGGAGCGTCGGTGTCGGCGGCCGGGGCCGGGATGCGATCGCGGATCGTCTCGAAGAGCGGCGTGAGGTCGGCGCCCGGCTGATCGATCGCGGTGCTGGCGGTGCCTTGGCGCGCAGAGCAGTACACCACCGGCGAGTCGATCACCTCCTCGCCGGCGCCGAGGTCGAGGAAGAGCTCGAGGATCTCATCGACCACCTCGGCGGTGCGCGCGTCCGGGCGATCGACCTTGTTGATCACGATCACGCAGTGCAGGTGGCGGTCCATCGCCTTGCGCAGCACGAAGCGGGTCTGCGGCATCGGCCCCTCCGCTGCATCCACCAACAGCAACACTCCATCGACCATGCCGAGCACGCGCTCGACCTCGCCGCCGAAGTCGGCGTGGCCCGGGGTGTCGACCAGGTTGAAGCGATACGCGCCCCAGCTCACCGACGCGTTCTTGGAGAGGATGGTGATGCCGCGCTCGCGTTCGAGGTCGCGCGAGTCCATCACCCGCTCGGCGACCACTTGGTTGGAGCGAAATACGCCGGTTTGTCGCAGCATCTGATCGACCAGGGTGGTCTTGCCGTGGTCGACATGGGCGATGATGGCCAGGTTGCGTAGCTCGGAGATGGTCTGTGGCATCGGATCGGGGCGGACTGCGTGTTGGCTTCTAGTTCTTCTTTGGCACTTTTGACAATTCGAACAAGCCTTGGAGCCTATCCCAAAACCCCCCATCGTCTGGCCTGCGGCGTAGGACTCTCTGCTGCGGCATCGGAGCGCGCCCGAATCACTGCGCGGCCATCGCCGCCTCCGGCGACCAGTCGGGATCGAGCGCCACCCGCGAGGCCAGGGTCTGCAGCGTTCGCAGCCCTTCCGTTTTCGACTCGCCGGGGGCGTAGACCGCCATGTCGACCATCACGGTGCGGCCCCTGGCCGGGTCGGGGATGCACCAGGTTTCGAAAGGGCCGCCCATCACGTGGCCATGGTTCTCCCAGAGCCCGCGCAGGCGCACTCCCCAGAGGCCGTCGAAGCTGCGTTCGTCGCTGCGCAGTCCCTGGCGCCGAATCAGGTCGCCTTCGTAGACCTCGCTGACGACGGCGTCGCGCCATACCCGACAGCGCTCGCTCAGGCCGCGCGTGGAGGCGCCGGGGAAGGCCTGCGCCAGGAGCTGCCAGTCCTCGCTCTTGCGCCGTTTCCAGATCGCCACCCGCGCCTGGTCGGGCTGGTAGTCGCGCACCAGCCAGCGACGCGGGATCGGCATCCGGATGCCGGTGCCCCGCGCCACGCGCTCCTCCTCGTCCTGCTGGGTGCGCCGCAACACCTTGTCGGCGACCCGCTCGCGCACGAAGCGGTCGTAGACATCGCGCAGCGCCGCGCCCTGCACCAGCACCCGGCCGCGCAGCTCGGGGCCGCTCGGCGCGCTGAGGATTCCGACCAGCTGCGGCCGCGCCCACAGGTCGCGACGGATGAGCAGCCAGCCTTCACCCTCGGCGGCGGCGGCGCGCAAGGCCGGTGGATCGAGGTGCGGGTGCAAGAGCGAGAGCGCGTCGCCCCAGCGCTCGTGGGTGCCGGCGATGAGGATCATCGCGAACTGGCTGAAGAACTCGAAGTCGGCGGGCGACTCACGCCGCACCTTGTAGAGCGACTCGGGGCGTGGGGTCTCGATCGGCTCCTCGAAGAGCTCAGTCAGCGGCTCGCGCAGCTCCGACCAGTCGACCGCGTCGGCGAACACCACGATCGACTTCTCGGGCGACATGGAGGAGCGGCGCGCCGGATCGGAGGCGCAGCCGGTCAACGCCGTCGCCGCGGCCGCTACCACCACGAGGTTGCCGAGACGCGTCACGGCGCCGCCGCGCCGGCGCAGCGGGCCAGCTCCAGGCGCAGCTCCGCCAGCTCGGTCTCCAGCGATCCGAGTCGCGACTCGAGCACTTCGAGAGCGGCTCGGGGCGCGCCGGGAGCCATGGCCAAAGCGGGCCCTGTGGTTGACGGGCCGGGTCGCGCGTCGGCGAGGGAGTGCACCGCCCAGTCGACCGTGGGGTCGAAGGCGGCAGTGCGTTTGTGAACCACGACGTCGAGATCGAGGATCTTGCCACCCCGGCGCGCGGACACCCGCAGCGTGGCTCCCACCGGCGCGTAGACCACCGACTCCAGCAGGCCGTCGACCGAGGCCACGGTGGCGCCGTCGAGCTTCAAGATCTGGTCGCCGGGCCGCAGCCCCGCCTCGAAGGCCGGTCCGCCGTCGACCACGCCGGCGACCTGAGCACAGGTGTGTCCCTCCGGGCAATCCTCGGCGGTCACTCCCAGAAAGCCGTAGTCGCAAGCGCCGCGCAGGGCGATCAGACGCTCCAGTCCGCGCCGGGCGCGGGCGATCGGGACCGCCACGCGCAGGTCTCCGGAGCCCTCCTCCTGCAGCGCGCCGGCCACGATTCCGATCAGCTCGCCGCCGACATCGAGCACCGCGCCGCCGGCGTCTCCGGGGCCGATCGGGGCGGTGATCTGCATCCACTCCGACGCGCCGAGCTGCAGGCCGCGCGGCACGCCACCGCCCACCAGGCCGATCGCGGCGCTCGGTCGCCCACCGGCGGGGTTGCCGAGCACCAGGATGACTTCGGCGTGGCGCGCCGGAACGCGCCGTCGCCGCAGCGGGGGCGCCAGTGTGGTCTCGGTGCGCAGCACCGACAGCCGGCTCAGCGGATCCTGGCCCAGGAGCCGCGCCGGAAGGGTCGCGCCGGGCCCGCCCTGAATCTCGATGCGCTGCGCCCGGCTCAGCTCCGGGTCGAAGGTCACGACGTGGTGGGCATCCCAGACCACGCCGCTGACCACGCGCGCGGAGGGGGTCCGCGGCGGCTCGCCCGGATCGCGGTACGAGACCACCTTGACGACCGCGCCGGAGTTGGCGTCGAGGATCTCCTGGATCTCGGCCTGGAGCTCACCCAGGAAGCCCCCCCGGGCCGCGGGCGGGGGCAGCAGGAGCGCCGTGGCCGCAGCCAGGGCCAGGCCGATCGAGCGGCCTCCGGGAGAGCTTCGTGCTCGACTCATGAGCTTCGATCCTCGCGTCGCCGGTGGAGCGCGGAGAATAGCCGCCGCGGGCCCAGCTCAGAAGCTCCGTCGGCGCCGGTCGGTCTCCAGAATCACCGCGCGGTCGCGGGCGTCGAGCGCCGCGGGGACGATGCCGGCGTCGGCCGCGTGGGGCGCGGAGCGCGGGTCGGTGGCGATCGGCGGCGCGCCGGACTCGGCCGCGAGTCGGGCCTCGAGAACGCTCAGGGCCTGCTCCAGCTCGTCGGCTTGGTCGGTGGGGAGGCTGTCGGGGTCCGACTCCGAGTCGGTGAGCTCGGCGATCTGGAGCTCCGGGTCGGGAGCGGGCGGAATCGGGGCGGCGGGGAGCGGCGCGGGGCGGGCGGCCGGCAGGGCGCTCTCCGCGGCGAGCGGGGGGGGGGGCGGCGTTCCGGAAGCGGGCAGCAGACCGGCCGGCGACACCCGCAGGGCGACCGCGGCGAGCACCGCGAGCGCCCCGGTCAGGGCGGCAGTGCGAAAGGGCCGCAGGGCCAGCGCCTCGATGATCCGGTCGGTCATGTCGCTCCACGACCAGGCGCCGAGCTGGTGGGCTCGCACGCGCGCCATGACCCGATCCTCGAAGTCGGCGGAGGGCTCGACCGGCTCGAGATCGGCGAGCATGCCCAGCGCGCAGCGCATCCGGTCGAGCTCGGCTCGGCAGGCGTCGCACTCGAGAGCGTGCAGCTCCACCAGCCGCACCACCCGCTGGTCGGCGTCGGCGTCCACCACCTCGGCGATCAGCGGACGGATCGCCCGGCATTTGCTGCCCATCTCGTGCCTCATCCGAGCGCCTCCACATAGGGCTGCATCAGGTCTTTGAAGCGTCCTCGCGCGCGGTTCACCCGCGACTTGATGGTGCCCAGGGGCACGCCCACGATTTCGGCGATGCGTTCGTAGGAGTGGCCCTGGACGTCGCGCAGCACGAAGGCCACGCGGTACTTGATAGGAAGATCGGCGATCGCTTTGGCGATCTCTCCCTGGAGCTCGTGCTGCTCGGTCAGCTGGTCCGGTCCGCGCGCGTCGTCCTCGACATCGCGCGCCAGCTCGTCGCCGCTCGAGGTGCGCACCGGACGCTCGAGCGAGACGAAGCTCACCCGGCGCCGGCGGCGCAGCTCGTTGATCGCCAGGTTGCTGGCGATGCGGTAGAGCCAGGGGCTGAACCGCGCCCCGTCGCGGAAGGTGTGGGCCTTCGTGAACACCCTGAGGAAGGCCTCCTGGGCGATGTCCTCCGCGAGCTCACGGCTGTTCACGGTGCGCTGCACGAAGCCGATGATGCGGTTCTTGTAGCGCCCGACCAGGCCCTGGAAGGCGGCATGGTCGCCTTGCTTGACCAGGGCCATCAGTGTTTCGTCGCTGGGGGGACTCGCCTGGGACATCGACACCTCGAGACGGGGATCGGATCCACTGTCGTTGGAAGCTCTGTTCGGTCAGGATACGCCCTGCGCGGAGTGCGGGTTCCCGGGCTCGGGCCGGGTCGGGTCGGCGGGGGGCATGTGCCGCGCCTCCCAGAGCAGCGCGCCACGCAGGAAGGACTGCAGCGCGCGCTGGCGCGCACGGTGGATGCCGCGACCGCGGAGCAGGGATCCCAGCAGCACCAGCGCCGGGCGGGCGGCGAGCGCCCAGGCGCCGCCGCGCCGCCCCCGGCGGAGGTCGTCGGCCGCGCGGTCCACGGCCACCGCCAGCAGCGCCACGACGTAGAAGGGAAGGGCGGGCGCGGTGGTCGCGGGGTGGGGCGTGGCGGCCCGCGGCCGCGCCCCGCCCCCCGGGGGGGGGCGCGGCCGGGGGGGGCGGGGGGGGCGGGGGGGGGGGCGGGGGGGCGCGGCTCCAGGTCTCGATCCACTCCGCCAGGAGGGCGTCGGGGCGCTGGGGGTCGCGGCGCAGCAGGGGCAGGCAGAGGGGGGGCGGTTGGGGCGGCTCGAGGGCGGCCAGGAAGCGCCAGGGGGGGGGCAGGCGCAGCGCTCGGGCGGTGGCGGCCCGGGCCAGGCGTCCGGTGCCGCCGCGCAGGCGCAGGATCTGCTCGGCGGCGATCGGCGTGCGGTCGGACCAGGGGGGCGACTCGGCGTCGATCACCAGGTCCCAGCGGCCGCTCTCGAGGATCGAATCGGCCTCCGGCGGAACCGTTTCGACGCGGTCGAGGAGTGGCACGCAGCGCAGCGCCGGGGCCCACTCGGCGGCGGTCAGGAAGGTGATCGACGCCGCCGGGAAGCGCCGCGCGCAGGAGGCCGCGACCGGCAACAGGTCGCGCGCCGCCTCCGACTCGGTGATGGCGATGAGCAGGATCCGCATCGCGGCGATGGTACACGGAAGGGGGTAGGGCGAACCCTACCCCTTGCGTGGTCCATGCCAGGATGGCGGGTCAGTGCGAGTTGCCGTTCACCTGGTAGGGCATGCCCCAGGAGGCCGCGGAGTAGTCGCCGATGTCGTCGAGCTCACCGATGTCGCCGAGCTCGCCGAAGACGCTGAGCAGGAAGATGTCGACATAGGTGAAGTAGCGTCCGGGATCCGCCGGGGCGATGTAGGAGCTCTGCAGCACCATCAGCTGCTCGGTGTCGTCGAGCAGCTTCTGCTCCATGACCTGGACCTCGGAGTCGAGCAGGTGCAGCACGCCGAGCACATCCTCGGCATTGACCACCACCGTGATGGTGACCTCGTCGTTGGGGAAGAAGGCGAGTGCGTCGGTTTCGAACATCTCGTCGGTGTCGTCGAAGGCGATGCGCTCCTCGCCCCACGACACGATCACCTGCTCGATCTTGGTCAACAGATCGTCCGACTGGCCGTCGTAGGCCGAAATCTGGTCCACCTCCCAGCCTTCCGATCCGTCCCCCTCCACGTCGACCAGGCGCGCTCCCGAATGACTAATGGTGATGACGTCGGTGCTGCCGTCGTCGCGGTCGATCACCATGGTGCCGGCGGCGACCTGGGTGATCGCCACCCGCGCACCCTCACCCGATTCGGAGACGTCGTAGGTGGTGGAAGGGCTGTTGAAGGTGCGCCCGAAGGAGCGCACGCCGTAGTCGGGAATCGACAGGTCCGATTCTTCGGCCGACCACTGAACCACCTGGCCCTGGTAGCCGCCGTCGCCGACGACGTCGCGTATCTGGTCCTCGATGCCGTCACCGAGAACGCTGTCGCCACAGCCGGTGGCGAGGGCCGCCACCGAGACGAGGCTCAACGTGGAGAGTATGTTGCGCATGGGGTTCATGGGATTACCTCAGGGTGCAGGATCGTGAATCCCATGTGGGACACGACGGGGGGGACAGGAGGGCTATGGCGGCGATCCCAACGCATCGCCCATGCCAGCGCCGCCGGTGCAGCGCTCGCGGGGCCCCGCCGAGCGGTGCAAGCAATGGTCGCGGAGGCGCTTGTGGCGGCCTGCGCAAAGCCTGCACCGGCATCTCGTCGACTTGAGCTGTTCAACGATTGAACAGGAATCGGCCGAATTCCTGGCCTCTGCCCGCTCAGGGCTGTTCAGGGGGTGAGCAGCGCGGATTCGAGGGGGCGAGCGGAATGTGGACGATTGTCGCGGGCTGAGCTAAGCTCCGGTGATCGCTTCCGCCGACCGGCCGATGAAGCGAGCAGTCCTGTCCCCGTCGTCTAGTGGTTAGGACACCGGCCTTTCACGCCGGCAGCGCGGGTTCGATTCCCGCCGGGGATGCCAAACTCGGGCCAAGGCCGCTGGAGCGCGCTCCGGCGGCCTTTGTCGTGTTCGGTGCTCCCTGGGCGCGCGCCCGGCCCTTCCCGCGCGCTCGACGGGATTCTGCTAGGATCGCCCGCGCAAGATTAGGTCCAAACTGGACGGTAGGCCGTGGGGGGCGTCGCCCGAACGGTCGTTCGCCTCCCGTGGTCGCGAAGTCTAGGGGGTACCCGCCATGGCGACGATGACCGCTATTCCTCGGCCCTTTCGGGTCCGGGAGCCGATGCTCCTCGGCCTGCTGGTCTGCTGGGCGAGTGTCGGGCCTGATCGATCGGCGGCGGCTTCGGCGGCGCCCCTCGAAGTGCGGGCGACCCGGATCGACGGGTCGCCGCCACGCATCGACGGGCGCCTCGACGAGGCGGTCTGGGAGCGCTGCTCTTTCGCGACCGGTTTGACCCAGAAGGACCCCGACGAGGGCGAGCCGGCCACCCGCGAGACATCCTTCGGTTTTCTCTACGACGACGATGCTCTGTACGTAGCCGCCCGGATGTCGATGCAAAAGGGGGAGGAAATCCGCGCTTCGGTCTCGCGTCGTGACAACGTCGGGAACTCCGAGCGCTTCATCGTCTCGCTCGATACCTACCGGGATCGGCGCACCGCCTACAGCTTCGCGGTCACCGCCACCGGGGTGCGCGCCGACTACTACCACCCGCGCGACAACGAGATGAGCCGTGACTACTCCTTCGATCCGGTGTGGTCGGCGCGGGCCGGGGTCGGCAGCGGCGAATGGAGCGCTGAGCTGCGGATCCCCTTCTCGCAGCTGCGTTTCAATGCCGCGGGCGAGCAGCGCTGGGGGGTCAACGTCAATCGCTGGACGCCGACCACCAACGAAGATGCCTACTGGCAGCTGGTCCCCAAGGACGAGACCGGTTGGTCGTCGCGCTTCCCGGTGCTGACCGGCATCTCCGGCATTCCCCCCTCGCGCCGCATCGAGATCATGCCCTACGGCGTGGTATCGGCGACCTCGAACAAGGGCGCGCTGCCGCTCCAAGATGCAGACGCTCTGGCGCGTGCCGGGGCGGATTTCAAGATGGGGTTGGGCCCCAATCTGACCCTCGACGCCACCATTAATCCCGACTTCGGGCAGGTCGAGGCCGACGCCGCCGAGGTCAATCTCTCCGCATACGAGACTGTGTTTCCGGAGAAGCGCCCCTTCTTCATCGAAGGAAGCCAGCTGCTTTCCGGGCCCGGCCCACGCTACTTCTACACGCGCAGGATCGGCGGTCCCCCGCATGGTCAGCCGGCCGATTCGGTCGTTGCCGGCGTCGATTTCACGACGATTCGCGGGGCGCTGAAACTGACCGGGCGCACCGAGAAGGGCCTGTCGGTCGGCGCCCTGGCGGCGGTCACCGGACCCGAGCAGGCGACGGTGATGGAGAGCGGCGCGGAGCGCAGCTCCAAGTCCTATGTGGAACCGGCATCGTTTTATGGGGTGGGTCGCCTGCAACAGGAATTCGGCAGGTCGCGGTCTACCGTCGGACTGATGCTGGCGGGCGTCGAGCGCGACCTTCGCTCGGGGTCGAATCTCGCCGGCCAGATGGCGCGTCGGTCGATCGTGGGGGGCGGGGATTGGGGGCTGCGCTTCGAAGGAGGCAAGTACGAGTTTTCGGGCCATGCCGGTTTCAGCTTCGTGGAAGGGGACAGCGCGACGATCGGAGCCATCCAGGAGTCATCGGCTCACTACTTCAATCGGCCGGACGCCGATCATGTCGACTACCGGGGCGCACGCACTTCCTTGCAGGGCTATGTGCTGGGCGCCGATCTGCAGAAGCTGGGTGGGCGCCACTGGCTGGCCGGCGTCGGCGGATCGATGCAGACGCCGGATTTCGAGCTCAACGAGACCGGTCTCTTGACCTCGGCCGATCGAATCGACGGGCGCACCTGGCTGCGCTATCGAGAGAACCGACCCGGCCCGTTGCTGCGCAGCTACTCGCTGACGCTCGAGAGCAAGGGGATTTGGAACTTCGCACGCACGGCGCAGCAGGCGGAGCACACTTTGCAGGCCGACGCGGTGTGGCCGAATTTCGTCGCCTGCAATTTGGCGCTGCAGGGAAGCCCGGCCTGGCTGAGCGACTCGATCACTCGAGGTGGGCCCTTGATGCGCGCCGGTGCGCGCGGCGGATTCCGACTCTTGGTGCACGGCAACTATGCGGCCCAGACTACCTGGACCCTGTCCACGAAGTGGGGGGCGACGGAGTACGGCAGCTGGAGCGGCAACCTACACGGGCGACTGGGGCTGCGGCCCAGGCCGCGCTGGGAGCTGTCGCTCAAGCCGATCTTCGACCGCTCGCTCGACAAGCGCCAGTTCATCGCCGCACTGCCGGTCGGTGGGGCGGAGACCTACGGCACCAGCTACGTCTTTTCGACCGTCGACTTCACGCGCATCTCCGTTCAGGCCCGGGTCAACTACTCGTTCACGCCAGACCTGACGCTCGAGGTCTACACCGAGCCCTTCGTCGCATCGGCAGATTTCTTCGGAGTCGGTGCCTTGGAGACTGCCGGGGGGCGAGCGCTGCGGGAGCTCAGCGCCCTGGAGCGCAGCCTGATCCCGGAACAGCTCGACTTCACGCACCTATCTTTCCGCTCCAATTTCGTGCTGCGCTGGGAGTGGCATCCCGGCAGCACGCTCTACCTCTTGTGGCAACAGGATCGTGGCGAAGACCAGCTCGGTGGCGAGCGGGTCGGGCCGACGGATATACTCTCCACGCCGACCGCCGCCGGCGACACCTATATCGGCGCCAAGCTGACCTACTGGCTCCCCGCCTCGTAGCGGGGAAGGCAGCGCGGGGGCGAGGAACGGTGACCCATCCGGATCTGATCGGTAGCCAGATCTCGCACTTCTCAGTGCTCGAGCGCATCGGTGCAGGGGGGATGGGTGTCGTCTACCTGGCGCGCGACGAGCGTTTGTGTCGCGAGGTGGCCTTCAAGGTGCTGGCTGCGGCGCGGATCGCCACGCCGCGCTGGTCTCCGCGCGGCGACGCCATCCTCTTCCTCGATCGAGGTGGCGATCCGCTGGGCGGCGCCCGCCAGCGCACCGAGCGCAGCCGTCTGGCCTCCCTCTGGAGGATCGGGGTCGATCCAGCGACCGGTGGCGCATCGGGACCGCGTCGTGCGTTGCTCAGAGACCTGCCGGGGCAGGGACCGATCTCATACTCGGCCGATGGCCGCAGCCTGCTCTACATCACCCAGACGGGAACCGCCAATCTGTGGGGTGTGGAGCCGCGGGACGACGAGCCGCCGAAGGTCCGCCCCCTCACCCGCGGTAGCCATTTCGATCGCAGCCCGGCGGTCTCGCCGGACGGCAGCCGAGTCGCGTTCGTGCGCAGCCGCTATGGAGAACGTTCCGAGGCTCATACCGTGCCGATCGGCGGGGATCCTGCGATCCAGCGCACCTTTCTGGGCTCGTTCAGTGAGCGGCCGGTGTGGGGGCCCCAGGGCCGGCGCCTCGCCTTCGCGACTCGGGTTCCGGAAGGGCTCGCCATCGCCATCGTCGACCTCGAGAGCGGCGTGACGACCACCCACGCCGAGGCCCTGCTCCCGGTCTCCCTGCCCATGGCCTGGGCGCCGGCCGATTCGATCCTGCGCCAGCGTGCCGGGGACCGGGCGATCTCACTGCTCGACCCGCGCGACGGCGGGGCGCGCACGGTGCTCACTGAACCGCGGCTCGAGTGGCTCTTCGCGCCGTTGATCGCGCCCGGGGGGGAGCGCGGCCGCCTACTGGAATCGCCGGAGGAACCGGGGGATTTGGCTCCTCGACCTGCGCCGGCCGGAGCGTTCGCGCCTGCTGCAGTCTTCGAACATGGTGCTGCCGATCGCCTGGTCGGAGGACGGATCGGCCGTCTACGCACTCTCTGAGGTGCTGCGCCCGCCGCGCGTCATTCGCTATCCCCTCGGCGCTGGCGAGCCCGACACCGTATCGGTGCTCCCCTTCGAAGACGTCTCGAGCGTCGCGGCCTCTCCCGACCTGGGCGAGTTTATCTGTTCGGTCGAGGAGGCCAGCGCGGACGCCTGGCTGGTGGAGGGTCTCGATCTGCGATCGGCGCGGGAACGATAGTCCCGGAACGAGTTGTTTCTCCCCCGCCGCGGCAATATGCTTCTTACAATAGAGATGTTCGAGGCGCAGAGGGCGTCTCGGAAGCCCCGACCTCAACGCGGGGACGGCGCGCCGCGCCCCATGGGGACTCGATAGATGTCAATCACTTGGCCGATCCACGCCTGCGCTCTCTTGGTGCTGCCCACGCTCGCCGCGGCAGAGTCGAGCCCCTGGACCTGGAGCCCGGTCTGCGGCGTCAGCGTCAACCACGTCCGGGCTTCCATGCATGATCCCGCACAGGCCTTCGCCGCGACTTATGGCGGCGCGGTCTTGAGGACCGACGATTGGGGGGTGAGCTGGCGCCAGCTCTCCGACTTCGATCCCGACGCGCTCTGCGTCGCTCTGGTCCCCAACGATCCCAACACGGTCTTCTACGGCTCGGAGGGCGGGGGTGTCTTTCGGTCGACCGACGGCGGTGCGACCTGGGAGCGCAACGATCGCGGCCTTTACAAGACCTACGTGCTCTCCATGGCGGTCGAGGAGAAGGCGCCGGGGCGGCTCTTTGCCGGGATTCAGGGAGCGGGGATCTACCAGCTCCACGACTGGGACTCCGACTGGCAGCCGATCACCGGATCGCGTTTCGAGTACGAGACCATCGTCGAGCTGGCCATCGATGCCGGCGAGGACATGCTGCACGCTCTGAGGCAAGATAGCGGCTTGATCGTTGGCCGCGCGGGCGAGGGTTGGTCGCCGCGAACGAGTCCGGGCGAGCCGCTGCGCACCGTGCTCGCGCATCCCACCGACCCGGGCACGGTGCTGCTGGGCGGCGTTGGGGTGTACGCGTCGTTCGACGAAGGGCGCACCTGGAAGGAGCTCTCCGAAGGACTCGGGGGCTCGTCGGTCTACAGCCTCGATGCCAGTCGCGACGGGGAGTCCCTCATTTTGGCGGGCATCATGGGCGACGTGGCGCGCTTCGATGTCGGCTCGCGGCTCTGGGAGCGCCTCCCCTGCGCCGATCCGGGGCACGCGGTCAACACCGTGGCGATCTCGCCCCTCGATCCGAATCTCGTCTGGGCTGGCGCCGAAGGGGACGGCGTCTACCTGTCGACCGATGGCGGCACCACCTGGGAGGCGCGCGACCATGGGCTTCCGAGCGGCGCCGGCGTCTCTGCCGCGGTCGATCCCGACGACCAGCAGATCGCCTACCTCGGTACCTACCACGGCGGAATCTACAAGACCACCGATGGAGGTGAGAGCTGGACGATGCTCGCCACACCGGCCAACAACTGGCGGATCGTGCGCGCTTTGACGGTCGATCCCGGAGAGCCGAGCACCCTGCTCGCGGGGATCATGCCGGACGGTCTGTGGCGTTCGCTCGACGGCGGCGAGAGCTGGGAGCGCATCTACCCGATCGACCGGAAGCCGAACAATGGCGATGCGTGTTCTTCGGTGCTGGTCGATCGCACCGACTCTCGGCGGATCCTTGCCGGCACTTACGGCAAGGGGGTGCAGCTCTCCGAGGACGGTGGCGAGAGCTGGGCCGCGGCCGGCGTGACCGGCGAGGCGGTGTGGGCCCTGAGCCAGGATCCCTTCGACCCCGACCGACTGCTCGCCGGCACCTATCACGGCATCTATCGCTCGCTCGACGGCGGCCGTAACTGGGGCAAAGTGTCGCGCGTGTTTTCGACCAGAACCGTCCTCTTCGATCCGACCTCGATCGACGTGGCTTACGCCACCACCCGCAACGAAGGGCTGATCTGGAGCACCGACGGCGGCGTCAAGTGGTACCGCGATCAGAACATGGACGACGATCTGATCGATCTCTGGGGAGCGGCGGTGGTGACCACGGCCGACGAAGAGCGGGTGCTGGTCATCGGATCGTTCAGAAGCGGCGTCGCCCACCGTCCCCTCGATGACGATTTCTTCGCCGACTGGATCCGCTGGAACGATGGTCTCGGCGGCCCTCTGGTGCGCGGAGTCGCCGCTGCCGATCAGACCAACGGCCGAATCTACGTCGCTCTGAACGGCGGCGGCGCCGGATCGATCCTGCCCTCGGAGTTGCCCTTGGCCCCGTAGTTGCGCGGGCCCTAGTCCACGATCACGTAGAACGAGTCCGAGTCTCGGTAGGCGCCGATCCGGTTGGCGCCGATGTAGGCGGTCACGGTGTAACCCTGTCGCGGCGTTCCCCCGGGCACTCTCAGGGAGACCGGCAAGGTCACCTCCTCTTCGTCTTCCAGGGCTTGATTGAGCTGGGTGAAGATCGTCCGTTCGAGCCCGTCGTCACCGACCGCTTCTACCCAGACGTCCTTGGAATCGGCGTCACCCGACCAGTTGCCCGCGACCACGTCGAAGCCCACATCCGCCCCGCGTGAGGTGAAGGGAAAGGTTGTCGACTGGCTGAAGGAAACGGAGAACTCGTCGGATTCGGGGGTCGGCGCGGCGTCGGCCCAGGCCAGCTCCGGATCGCCGTAGCCGTTCCAGCGATCGTCGAGCCAGACCGCGTGCAGCCGGCCGTTGACCTCGATCATGCCGCCGTAGCCGTGCGCGGAATCGACATAGTTGTTGAGACGCCGGGAAGCGACCCACGAGCCGCCGTCGTTCTCGCGATAGTAGATATCTTCGTTGGTCTCGTAGGAGAGCACCGCCGGTAGGCCTTCGGGAAAGACCATGCGCAGATTCTCGCGGTTGTTCCAGCCGCTGGAGATCGCCTCGGGCGCGCCCCAGGAGCTGCCGTTGGTGCTCGACGAGGTGCGCAGGTGATAGTTGGTGGCCCATACGGCGACCAGATCGTCTCCGTTTTGACGCAGGTCGCCGCCCAGGATGTCGTAGCACTTCGAGTAGTCGGCGATTTGGTAGTAACCGGACCAGGTCTCGCCGTGGTCCGTGGAGTACTTGGAGCGGACTTCGGTTTGATAGCGGTTGCTCGAAGGTTGCAGCGCGTAGAGCAGCACCAGGCGCGACAGGTCGGGGGTGTAGCCGAGTCCCAGAGCCCGCTCGCCGCGCCCGTACGATGCCTGCACGCTCGCTGTCCAACTCGAACCGCCGTCGGTGCTGTGGCGGGCGCGGATCTCCCAGGTGTCGCCGTTGAATTCGCGCCACGCGACCACGATCGCGTTGCCGGTGAAGGTGCCTCGCGAGGTGATCAGCAGGTCCGCCTTGGCGGCATTCCCCGACCGGAGCGATGTGTGACTGATCCAGGTCGCGCCCTCGTCGGTCGACTTGGCGAAGGCGACGCGACCGCCACCCGATCCGTTGTCTTCGGTGTAGGCCACCAGCAGGTCGCCCGAGTAGCCGTCGGTGTGCATGCGGCACTCGGGCTTGATCGGGTACTGCGGACGATCACCGGTATCGATTTTCTGGTTGGTCCAGGTCGCTCCGTCGTCGGTCGACTTGAAGTGCCACAGAGAAGCGCTGCTGCGGGCGGCGACGTGCAGGTTTTCGGAATCGTCCGCTGCGAGGTCGGAATCGAAGAGCGTCGAGCCGTTGATCGTGGCGATCTTCTCGGTGTCTCCGAAGTTCTCGTAGCAGCCGGTGTTCAGTGCCGCCAACAGGGCCGGCACGGCAAGATATGAGTTGCGCATGGTCGGTCTCTCCAGGCGTGATCAGAAATCGAACGAAACGTCGTGCTCGTAGACGGCGGCGTCGGTACAGGGGTTGCTGCGACAATTACCAGTGCACGATTTCGCGCCGCGGTGGTCGGCGTGGTTCAGAGAAGCGTCACGAAACTGCAGCAAGACCGCCTGCGCCTGCAGAAAGGCGTTGCCTGCATTGCGATACGAGCCGAAGATATAGCCGTCGTGAGCCTTGAAGTGCAGGTCGACATAGAGATCCATGGTGCCGGTGGCGGGATCGTAGCTCTGCGGTCGCAGTGAGGTAACCCACTGGATGAGCCACTGCGCCTCGTCCTTGCTCCGCAGCGGGTCGGTTTCCGTGTTGTTGATGTCGAAGAGGATCTTGCTGAAGCCGATCGTCGCCGTCGGGTAGGTGGTCCTGGTGTCGCCGACGATGCTGCTGGAGATCGTCTCCAGGTCGACGATGTCGTCCTCCCAGTCGTACTCCCGAGAGAAGTCCTTGCGGCTCACGAAGAGACCGCTGTCTCCCGCGACGATTACATAGCTGACTCGGGTTGGATAGGAGATGTCTTCGCGGCCGAGATCGCACTCCAGAGTGTTGCAGTCGAGCTCGAGCCAGGTCTCGATCAGGAAGTTGATGGTGTCGGTGGAGGGATCGTAGTGCTCGTCGTGGATCTTCACCATGACCGTGACCGGTTTCTTGGCCTCGGTATTGGAGCAGAAGTTGAAACCGTTGATCAGCACCGCATATCGATCGCGGTCGCGGGTGTTGGAGGAGGCGTTGACCTGCATCGCCTTGACGGTGTGGATGATGCTGTTCTCGTCGCCGGTCACGGTGAAGGTCGTATGGCCCGATTGCAGGCCGACGTCGTTGGCGGCGATCTTGGTGTAGAATGTCACGTGCTCGGAGGTGTCGTTGTCCATGCCCGGGCTGGCTCCGTGGACCAGGGTGCCGGTGCAGGGCGACGACGAGCACGAGATGTCTTCGATGTAGCTGCCGAGGCGGTTCATTCGATGATTGCGCTCGCGCCAGGTGTGGTGGAAGCCGCGCCAGAGCAGGACCGCGTCGTCGTAGACGGCTCCTGCGTCGTCGCGGGGAGGCTGCGGCTTCGCGGACGCGTCGGCCTCGCTCGCGACTCGGTCGCTGGCGGCGTCAGCGGGTCCGGAGTTGGGGGCGTCGTCCACATCTCGAGCGGATGCGGGTGGGATCGCGAGCGCAAGGCAGGCGCATCCGATGAGCGAGTATCTCGGGCGGTGCATGGAGGTCCTCTGTGGGCCGTTCCTAGGCCGGGGCAGGCTCGGCGTGGTTGGGCTGCGACCGGGGCGATGCGGCGGCGCTCCGCGCGAGCCATGAGGGGCCGCGCTGGATGCCTCCACGGCACGAGACTCGGTGCTCGCGCCGTCCCCCGGTACGTTGTCCCCCGATGTCGCATCGGGCAGTCGAATGAGCATAACCGCTGTCCGCCTTGATGGACAGGGCGGTCTGCTGGCCTGTGCGTCCCGATCGAACCGGGCTTCCGGATGGGGGCGGAGACGCAAATCGAGCACGCTCTACCCCTCTCCGGGCCATCCTGAAGCGAGGCTGGAGCCGAAGTGCTTGGGCTCCGGCGTCGACACCAGAGGAGAGTCCGATGTGGCGGAGAAGTGGACTCGGAATCGTCGTGCTCTTGCTCGCGGCAAGCGCCCCGGGCGCGACCCTCCGCGTGCCCGCCGATCATCCCACCATCCAGGGGGCGATCGATGCGGCGCAGGATGGAGATCGGGTGCTGATCTCTTCCGGCACCTACACCGAGTGCTCGTCTTTCGGCGCAACGAGATCGACGGAAGCCGGACCGCCGAGCCCGTCGACCTGGAGCGGGTGCGCAACTTCCTCGACGAGTTCATGCTGGGCGAAGTGTGGTTCAACCAGGAGGAAAGCGGCCTCGTGGCGAAGAGGACGGAGCGCAAGAAGTGATTCGAGTTCTGGTGGTGGGGGACGGCCCAAGGGATTGGGCGATGCTGCCGCGCCTGGTCGAGACGATCCTGGCGGTGGACGGTAAGAAGCCGGTTGTCGACGCTGAATCACGGCAGTGGATGCGTTGGCACGGCGGCGGCCGTGGCTACGCCCGCAAGCTCTACTTCGCAATCCTGCAAGCGATCGATGCCGAGCTCGCGGGGCTGGAGAGCTAACCAGCTGGTCCGCCCCGTTACCGGCCACGCGACACTGTCGCCCCAGCAGCCCGCCGCGCACAACCCGCGCCCGCCACCGCGGACACGGGTCGGCACCCGCGGGCCGCTAGCGACAGCTTTCGCCCGCGCAATGCGACAGTTGCTCCAGGCGGGCGGCGTAGCGGTCGACCAGGTTGCGGTAGCGCATCCGGCCGCCCAGGGTGGAGAGCAGGTTCTCGAGCTGGTAGGGATCGTCGGCCAGGTCGTAGAGCTCGCGGTAGTGCAGTCCGAAGTGTTCCTCGCCGTCGTACCACTCGATGAAGGTGTGGGTACCGTTGCGCAGCGCCCGGTAGGTCGGAATGTCGCTGCCCAGGGTGCGGTACCAGAACCACGAAGGCAGATCCGCCCCGATGCCGTTGGCCGCGCCGGCGCTCTTGTACTGCACGATGAAGTCGCTCCGCCAGTCCTCCTCCTCGGTCTCGGGATGTAGCAGCGAGCGCAGCGAGCGTCCATCGACGTCCTCGGGGACCGCGACTCCGGCCAGCTCCAGGAAGGTCGGTGCCAGATCGATGCTCAGCGCCATCTCGGATGCGACTCCGCCCGGCTCCACCCGCGGGCCGGCCACCACCAGGGGCACGCGAATCGACTCCTCGTAGGGCGCCATCTTGTGCAGCAGTCGGTGCGCCCCGTTGTTGTAGCCGTTGTCGGAGGTCAGGAAGATGTAGGTGTGCTCGAGCTCTCCCAGATCCTCGAGAGTGCTCACCACCGACTCGATCATCTCGTCGACCGCGTAGAGCGAGCCCATGCGCAGCCTGAAGTCGGTGTCGGTCCAGCGCACACGCAGCCGTGCGCTGCGCTTCGGGCCTGAGATACGCAGCCAGGGCGGCTTGTCGGAGAGATCCTCCTCGAAGTAGTTGGGCGGCTTCGGAAGTTGATCCCGCCACTGCTCTGCCTGCTCGCCGTGGCGTCGGGCGGGCGGAATCGGAAGGTGCGGCGCGGTCGGCGCCAGGTAGACGAAGAAGGGCCGGTCGTCGTCCTGCTCGGCGCGTTCCAGGAAGTCGATCGTCTTACGGGTCAGCACGTCGGTCTGGTAGTCGTGCTCGCGCAAGCCGTAGCGCACCATGCGCGAGGGGCCCTCCCCGGTGAGCTCGTGCAGCACGTAGCCGTAGCCGGTGTAGAGCAGGTTGTCGACGCCCACGCACCATTCCGACCAGCCCGGGGGAATGTGGTCCTTGGCGTGCTCCAGGCCGTTCATGTACTTGCCGAGCATGATCGTGCGGTAGCCGGCAGCCTCCAGGTGCACGGCGAAGGTGTGCTCTTCGTTGTCGAGCCGCTCGCCGAAACGGTCGCGCATGGGGTTGCCCGCTTCGTCGAGGGGTTGCACGAAGGCGCCCCAACCTCCGTAGTCGCCGCCGTTGGTGAATACACCGTTGTTGTGCGGGTACTTGCCGGTGAGGAGCCCGGCCCGGGAGGGGCAGCAGATCGGCGCGGGCGCGAAGGACCGGTCGAAGACCAGGCCGCGCTCGGCGAGAAGCTGCTCGGTCCGGGTGAGCACCTCCCAGTACGGCGTGGTGGTCTGGTCGAGATCGTCGAGCAGGATCAAGACGATGTTCGGCTGGCCTCCGGGCACGTCCGCGAGCGCGGAGCCGGTGGGAAGAGCGATGCCGGCGAAGACCAGCGCGACGAGAAGGGTGAGTGCGCGGCGGATCATCACTTGCCTTTCGTTGGGGGGGGAAGGATGGCGTTGAACGATCTTCAATAGGCAACCTAACACGCATTGAACATGATTCAATTAGAAAAATCGCGGCTGTGGAATTCAGGAAGGGACGATCAGGGCGACCGGTCGGAGGTGCCGGGCGAAGGCCCTTGAAAGAGCGGACCGATCAGGGGCGCGAAAGCCGGTGGCAGCACGCCGAGGGTGTGGAGCTGAACCGCCAGGCAAGTCGCCGCGCTGCCGATCAGAAGCTGGCGATCGATGTCGGCGTGGTCCACCCAGTCGACGCAGACCGCCTCCAGGTAGCCGATCCAGCCGCGCAGCGCGAGCCGCAGAGCGGGCGGCGGGGGGCCTTCGAGGCCGATGCGGCCCACCACTCCGCTCAACAGGCGCTCGTGCATCTGATCGCGGATCGCGGCGATCTCCGGGTCGGTTGCCCGTCCGCCCTGTACCAGCACCTTGAAGGCGTCGGGGTTGTGCTCGACGTGGTCCAGCATGCCGTTCATGACATCCAGGAAGCGCTCGATTCCGGGCGGTCGCGGGTCGAGAACGGCGGAGTCGTGGAGCTGCTGGGCGAGATCACGCAGGGTCTCCAGGTAGAAGCCGCGCTTTCCGGCGAAGTAGTGGTAGAGCAGTCCCACCGACACGCCGGCCCGCTCGGCGATTTGCTCCACGGAGAGCTGGTCGTAGGGGATCTCGGCGAAAAGCTGCCTGCCGACCTCCAAGAGCTGGGCGCGTCGCTCTTCGACCTCCATGCGGGTTCGTCCTGCTTCGCTCATCGGTCCGCGCCTCTTGGTTTCCGGCCAGACATCCCCCATGTTGAATCCCATTCAACGGTGCCACGCCGTACCTCTTTCGGCAAGTCTGGATTCCACCATGCGCAACAAGCTCCTGAACCGAACCGCGACCTGTCTCGTGGCCTCGCTCCTCCTGGCGGGCGCAGCGCCCGCCGAGGCACCGGACTGGGCCGGCGCTCTCCGCGGCGATCATCCGCGCCTCTTCTTCAACCGAGAGACCTGGCCGGCGCTGCGAGCGGCCGCCGAGGGCGAGGCTCGCGAGGCCTGGAACTGGGTGCGCAGGCGCGCTGATCTGGCGGCGACGCGGATCGCGCGGCAGCCCGGCGAGACGCCCCTCGTCGAGGATCTGGGCGAGGCGGCGGCGCACTGCGCCTTCGCCTACCGGATGACCGGCGAGCGCCGCTACCTGGTGGCGGCAAGGCAGTGCCTGGACTCGAGCCTCGCCTACTACGAGCTCTGCCTGCGGGAGCGCCGCGCGGTGAGCTGGTACTGCGTCTCGAGAGTCCACTTCGTGATGGCCTGGGATTGGCTCTACGAGGGGCTCGAAGCGCCTCATCGCCGCGACCTGATGGGGCGTTTCATCGATGTCGTGGATGCCGTGGTAGAGGCCATGCCGAAGATCCCGGGCGAAAACTACTCGGGTCCGATCGGCGGTTTCTATGGCGTGCGAAACTGTCTCTGGTACATCGCCTGCACCGCGTTCGGCACCGGCGTTCGAGTCGACCGGGTGGACCACTGGCTGGCGCGCGGTCGCGGCGCCAACTTCGAGCTCCTGAACGACCGCGCCAAGACCTGCGGAGATGACGGCGGCACCGCATCGGCGTCCACCAACTATGGATTCGGCGCCTATCCATGGGCTCCCAACAACTTCTTCTACACCTGGCGCAGCGCCACCGGAGAGGACCTGGCTCCGCGCTGGCCGAATCTGGCGCTCTTCGCCAACTACGTCGCCTGGAACTGGATCGAGTCCGCCGACGGCCGGCCTTTCGAATTCGGCGTCGGCGACACCTACCATCGAACCAACCGCCTGCGGATCAACCGTCTCTACTCGCATCTGGCCAACCTGCGGCATTTCTATCGCGACATCGATCCGCGCTCGACCGAGCTGGCGCGGCGCGTGCAAGACAGGCTCCCCGATCGCAAGCACGACACCACCTGGTTCATCCACGCCTTCTTGAATTCCGCCGGCGAAGCCCCGGTGCTCGAGCTGCCGACGGCACCCGCGGCGCGCCACTTCGAAGCGATGGGGCAGGTGATCATGCGTTCCGGGAGCGGATCCGACGACACCTACTGCGTGCTCAACGCGGGCGGAATCACCAGCGCCCACCACCAATACGACGCCCTGAGCTTCGTCATCTACCGCGGCGGCCACCAGGCCCTCGACACTGGAACCCGTTGGCCGCAAGAGAGCAACGGCTGCCACCTGGCGCAATACTACGCCCAGACCGTAGCCCACAACAGTCCGCTGATCCACATGGAGAACGAGCCGGCGGCGCGCTACTGGGGATGGCTGAACGACGCCGGCCATGGCCGGCAGCGTGATCAGCGTTGCTACGGAGGACAGCGGTCGGTGGCGGGATCTTCGGTCGAAGCGTTCGAAACCAGCACGGCCTTCACCTATGTCGCGGCCGATGGAAGCGGCTGCTACCACCCGGAAAAGTGTCGCCTGGCGACCCGGCAAATGGTGTTCGTGCCACCCGATCATTTCGTAGTTTTCGACCGGGTCGAATCGGTCGCACCGGAGCAGAAGAAGGTCTGGCTGCTGCATCCCGCGCGCCGCCCGGAGATCGAGGGAGCGACGCTGCGCTCCACGCGCGGCACGGGGCGGCTTTTCTGCCGCACGCTGCTGCCCGCCGAGCCGGAGATCGTCGTCGTGGGCGGGCCCGGGAGCGAGTTTCGCACCGGCGACATCAACTGGGCGCTCGACCGATCGCCACGGGGCAAGAAGGCGGGGCTGACACCCGAGCAGCTCCGGGAGATCGGTGAGTGGCGCGTCGAGGTATCGGGGCGGGAGCCCCGAGTGCGGCAGCTCTTCCTGCACCTGATCGAGGTTGGGCCCGGCGCGCGGGAGTCGATGGTCGAGACCGAGCTGCTCCGAGACGGCAACGCGGTGGGGCTGGCGTTCCGTGCCGGCGGCCGCTCCCACCGCTTCTGGTTCGACACCGAGGGGGCGCTCGGCGGCGCGGTGGAGATCGAGGGGCAGCCCTTCTCGCGGCGCCCCCTGGCGACCACGGTGCAGCCTCAGGCCGGGATCTAGCCGACGCGCGCCGCACCGCGCGGCATATGATGAACCCCGCGATCCGAGACGGCGCGCTTCCACCGGGCGGGTGACCGCCGGCTCACGCTTTCCCAGCTTCCACGGAGACCGATGGGGAGCGCTACGGATACCAGCAGGGAAGCCAGCGCGGGGCGCCTCGGCATCCGCGGCTTCATCGGTCGCCCCCTGCCGGTGCTGCGAGGGCTTCGGCGCGCCGATCTCTGGCCCGACCTGCAGGCCGGCATGACGGTGGCCGCGGTGCTGATTCCCCAGGGCATCGCCTATGCGGCCATCGCCGAGCTGCCGCCTCAGGTCGGCATCTACACGGCGGTCGTGGCGGCGATCGTCGGCTCGCTCTGGGGATCGTCGCCGCTGCTGGCGACCGGACCGACCAACGCCACCTCGCTGCTCACCCTGGCGGTGCTGATGCCGATCTTCGCGGTCGGCTCGGCCGAGTTCGTGGTGGCCGCCGCGGCCCTGGCGCTGCTCGCCGGAGTGGTGCGCATCGTCTTGTCGCTGGCACGTTTCGGCGCCCTGGTCACGATCGCCTCACGCTCGGTGCTGCTCGGCTTCACCCTCGGGGCCGGCGTGCTGATCGCCACCGGCCAGCTGCGCCACCTGCTGAATCTGCGCATCGAGGCGACGCCGGTCTTCCATCACAATTTGATGGCGATCGCGTCGGGCCTCGGCGCGACCCACACGCCCAGCCTGGCCGTCGGCTTCGGCACTTTGATCCTGCTGCTCCTGTTGCGCCGCCTCGGCCCGCGTCTGCCGGCCGCCCTGCTCGCCCTGATGGCGGCGGCGGCCGCGGTGGCGATCCTCGATCTCGACAGCGCCGGGGTGCAGGTAGTCGGCGACATCCCTCGCTCCTTGCCCCCCTTCAGCCTGGCCCCGCTCGCCATGCTCGGCGACCTGGAGCTGGTCGGGCAGCTGATCATCGGCGCCACCGCCGTCGCCGCGCTCGGCCTGGTCGAGGCGATCGCCATCGCCCAGACCATCGCCCGCAGCGCGGGGCATCGGATCGACAACGACCAGGAGATCTTCGGGCAGGGGATCGCGAATCTGGCGGTGGGACTGTTCTCGGGCTACCCCTGCTCCGGCTCCTTCACCCGCTCGGCCCTGGCTCACCAGGTCGGCGGTCGCAGCCACCTGGCCGGGATCTCGACCGGGCTGGTGGTGCTGGTCGCGGCGCTCGCCCTGGCGCCCTACGCCCGCTTCATTCCCCGCGCCGGCCTGGCCGGGATCATCCTGGTGGTCGCCTACCAGATGGTCGACCGCTGGTCGATCCGGCGCGTGATGCACGCCTCGCGCACCGAGACCTTGATTCTCTGGGCGACCTTCCTCTCGACGCTGACCCTGCCGCTGGAGTTCGCGGTGCTGGCCGGAGTGATGCTCTCGCTGGCGATCTTCGTCATTCAGTCGAGCCTGCCGGGCGTCTACCCGGTGGTGCCCGACGCCAACTACCGGCACTTCGAAGATGCCGCGGGGCGCCCCACCTGCCCACAGCTCGGCGTGATGAGCATTCGCGGGCCGCTCTTCTTCGGCGCGGTCTACCACGTGGAGCAGCAGCTGCGACACAATTTGGAGGAGAACCCGGGTCAGAACACGTTGCTCTTGCGCATGCACGGCGTCGACCTGTGCGACATCTCCGGCGTGGAGATGCTCGAGGCCACGCTCGACAGCTACCGCGGCCACGGCGGCGACGTGTACATGGTGCGGCCGCGCGAACAAGTGCTGCGAATCTGGAAGCAGTCCGACTTCCTGGAGACACTCGGAGAGGATCACATTTTGCCGCAGGAAGGGGCGATCGAGCATCTCTTCGACCACGTGGTCGACCCGATGGTCTGCATCTACGAATGCGAGCATCGGGTGTTCGCCGAGTGCCAGGCGCTCGAGAAGCACCCCTATCCGGTCGAGCTGGCCCCCGCTCTCACCCACTGCGTCGAAGCCCATCGCGGCGTCGACGTGGAGCGCGCCCGCGAGCTGATCGACGCCGGCCAGGCCCTGATCCTCGACGTCCGCGAGCCCGAGGAGTTCGAGCGCGGCCATCTGCCGGCGGCGCGGCTGCTGCCCCTGCGCCTGCTGCTCGACCAGGCCGGGGTGCTGCCCCGCCGCCGCACGATTCTCCTGGTGTGCCGCTCCGGGCGCCGCTCGCTGCGCGCCCTGCACATGCTGCGTGGCCTCGGCTTCGAGAGCCTGCACAACCTCGAGGGTGGCATCTTGTCGTGGCGCGCGGAGGGACTGCCGGTGGGGATGGGGCACGCGCGCGAGGCGCGGCTGGGGAGTGGGGGAGGCGGAAGGGCGCGGGCGGAGTAGTCCGCGGGAGGAGCGACAGGGGGGCGAGATACTGGGACTCGCCCGCGCCGGTCGCGGTCCGCGCGGCGCCCCGAAGAGTAAGGGCGGGTTAGGATGGATCCACACACCGCTTCCCACCCATGGTTCCGGAGTCGACGAATGTCTCTTCTCCCCGCCACCGCCTCCCTCCTCCTCGCCCCCTGCTTCGCCGGAGTCGGAGCCGAAGCCCCCGCCCCGGCCCCCTGGGTGGGATCCGATCTGCACGCCTTCGTGGAGAACAAGATGGCCAGCGCCCACGTCCCGGGGCTCGGGGTGGGAATCGTCCAGGCAGAACGCATCGCTTTTTTGCACGGCTACGGCAGCGCCCACGCCGACACCGAGGAGCCGATCTCGCCCAACACCGCCTTCATGCTGGCCTCGATTTCCAAGACGGTGACCGCGGTGGCGGTGATGCAGCTGGTCGAGCTAGACCTGCTCGATCTCGATCGCGACGTCAACGACTATCTGTCCTTTCCGGTCGCCAATCCCGCCGCGCCCGACGATCCGATCAGCACGCGAATGTTGCTGGCGCACGTGTCGAGCATCGAGGACAACTGGTCGGTTCTGAGCGATCTCTACGTGGAAGGCGACTCGCCGATTCCGTTGGGGGTGTTCCTCGAGGAGTACCTGGTGCCGGGCGGCGCCTACTACACCGACGGCAGCTACCACGGCGCGCCGCCGCTGACCCGCACCAGCTATTCCAACGTCGCAGTGTCGCTGGCCGGTTACCTCGTTGAAGCGGTGACCGGCGTCGATTTCGCCGATTACTGCGCCGTCCATATCTTCGAAGCGCTGCGCATCGACCCTTGCGACTGGCACCTGGCCGGGCTCGGAGGCGTTCCCCTCGCCTCCCCCCACACCTTCAACCGCATCACCCGCCGCTACAAAGCGATCGCTCACTACGGCTATCCGGACTATCCGGACGGCCAGCTGCGCACTTCGGCGCGCGGCCTGGCGCGCTTCATGGCCGCGCTCCTGGGCGACGGCAGCTTCGCCGGCGCGAGGATTCTCGATGCCGCGACGGTGGCGGAGATGGAACGTGTGCAGTATCCGGCGCTGGACAGCACGCAGGGACTGGTGCTTTACCACGAGGACGGACGCATCGGGCACAACGGCGGTGACACCGGGGTGGCGACACTGATGTTCTATGACCCCCAGGCCGGCACCGGCGCGCTGGTGCTCGGCAACGGTTCCGCGAGCCTGCCCTGGGAGTGGGGGGCGCTGGAGGATGTGCTCGATCGGCTCTTCGAGGAGGCCGATGGTTTGTAAAAGCCCGGTCCCAATCTGGAGATCCAGAACATGTACCTCTGCATCCTTCTCGCCGGCGCCACTCTGAGCATCACCGCGCTCTCGCCCGTCCACAAAGAGGCCAAGCACATCCCCTACGTGGGGGATCGTATGCTCTTCGTCTGGAGCGGCAACATCGCCGGCGACGACGTGGAGACCGAGCGTCTGCTGCGCTTCGCCCGCACCCGGCGCATCGACCGCATCGCCATCGGTGCCTACGACGTCGGCTACGACAATCCCGGCGGCGTCGAGAACTACACCGATTTCGTCAGCCGCGCCCACGCTCTGGGGATCGAGGTGCTCGCGCTGGGAGGCTACGGTTGGTTCACGGTGCCCTGCGACGGCTGGATACCGGGCCAGGACACCTGCTGGGACGAAGGCTGGAACTACTACGAGACGATCGCCCTCTCGGGAGTCCCCTTCGACGGGATCTTCGACGACTCCGAGCCCTACTCGGCCAACAGCGACGATTTCTGGGCCCGGGTCGAAGAACGATCGCAGAACTACGTCGACTACTTGCGCGGCGTGGACACGCGGATCGGGACGCTGCCCTTTCATCACGCCATCCCCTTCTGGTACGACGAGAACCCCGATCTGATGCTGGCCATCGACGGCGAGACCGATCCCCATCCGCTCAACTGGTACGTCGCCCGCATCGTCGACATCCCCTCGATCATGGCCTACCGCGACCACGCCGAGGCGCCCGACGGAATCCTCGACCACACGGCCGGCGAGATCGAGATGCACCCGGTGGTGATCGGCGTCGAGACCGCCGACGTGAGCCCGCCCAAGATCACCTTCTGGGACGAGGGCGCCTCGGTCATGGAGCGCGAGCTCGAAGAGGTCTACGCCGCCTACGGCCAGCATCCGAACTTCCGCGGGTTCTTCGTCCATCACTACGGTTCTTATCTTGATCTCGCGCCCTAGCCTCGCAGCGCGCTATCGTCGGCCCATGCGCCGGCCTTCCGCTAGAGCCCCAGCCACGAGCGTCGAGACATTGCGCGGCATCACAGCGATGGCCCTCTGCTGCGCCTGGATGATCGCCGCGACGGGGGGCAGCGCCTCGCGCCGGCGCCGGCATCCGCGCTCGCCGAGCTCGATTCGACCTACACCTCCGCGCGAGAGGGACGCAGGGAGCGGCTGGCCGCGGCGCGCGCGATGGCTGCCCTGCCCGGCGGCATCGAGCGGCTGATCGATCGCACTCGGGGCGAGGATCCCTTGATGTGGGAGGGGCTCGAGGCGGGACTGGCGGAGACCGGCGTGGAGCGGGCGTCGAGCGCGCTCGCGGCGCGCATCCTCGACTGCCTGCGGGGCGGCCGGGAGTGTCCGGAGGCGGACGGAGCACGACCCCGGATCGAGAATCTGACGCAGCTTCTGTGGCGTCGCCGCCGCGGAGAGTGTGGAGCGCCGAGCGCTGCCCTGGCGGAGCTGGCCGACCTGCGCACGCTGCTCGACGCACAGGTCGATCGGAGCGTGGGGCAGTTCTTGAAGGGCGCCGCGGCGGACATCGGCGGCGCCGAGTTCGAGCAGCGCTTCGAGGCCCATGTCGACGCGCTCGAGGAGTGGTTGCTGGAGTCCCACCGCGCCCTCGTCGAACGGGGGGATGGCACGTCGCATTGGGCGGAGCTGGGCGACGCGATCCACGCCGATCTGCGCGGGGCGGTGGCTCTGCTGATCGGTTCCCGTGTGCCCGGTGGATGCCTCGAGGAGTTCGTGGCGTACCACTGCGAGGCGGGGGGCTACCTGGCCGCACCCCATGCTCCCCCGGAGCCAGCGCTGGGGGCGGCGATGGCCAGGCACCGGGCCAAGGAGCGCGCGACGCACCTGATCGGAGAGGGGGCCGGCGCGCCGCGCGAGTCGCGGCGTGGCCTGGCGGCGGTGGTCGTCGGGGCGGGAGCGCTCGCGGCGGCCGCGGGCGTTCGGCTGCTCGGGCGGCGCCGATCGCTGGCGCTTGCCTTCGGCGTCGCGCTCGCGGTCCTGGCCGGCTCGATCGCCGAGCTGGCCTTGCGCGCCACCGGCTGGAGCGCTCCAGTGCTGCAGGGCGACATCGGCCCTCTGGTCGGAGAGACGGAACGGGTGTTCTCGGTGACATCCATCGAGAAGGGCGCGCGACGCTACGTGCGGCGTCCGGTCACAGACGGCGGGCCGATGACCGAACGCCAGGTGGAGGTCGTCGTGCGGGAAGGGTGGAAGGGCCGCAGGATCTTCGCGCTCGGCGGCTCGTCGGTCTACGGCATGGGTCTCCACAGTCCGGAGCAGACCTTCGCGAGCGGCGTGCAACGCGCTCTCTCCGAGCGCCACCCGGAGGTGCCGATCGAGGCGGTGAATCTCGGGGTGCCGAGCTGGGGCATGCGCCGCATCTTGCCGCTGCTCGACGAGGTGCTGGAGATGGGTGCCGACCTGGTCGTTCTCTACAGCGGCCACAACGAGTACACCGAGCTGGAGGGGATGGCGATCCTCAACGCGCTGCCGGTCGAGGTGCTGGTCTGGCAGACGCGGCTCAGGCGGCTGCGCCTCTACGTGCTGCTGAGCCGGGCGCTGGGAGGGTTGCAGCAGCTCTGGACCGACGCCGCCGACACCCCAGCCGGCTGGCTGCTGCGCGCCTCCCCCACGCGCTTCGATTCCATCGGGGATCCCGACGAGCGGCGCCGCCACGCCCATGCCGGGCGCCAGGCGGTGGAGAGCTTCTTCGAGCTGGCGATCGACGAGACCGCGCGCCGCGCGCGCGCCGCGGGGGCTTCGCTGGTGCTCTGCGTGCCGGCATCGAGCCGCCTCTGCGCGCCGGCGCATGCCCTTCATTGGCGGCCGATCGACGAGGATGACAGCCGACGCTGGGAAGAGGAGGCGCGTCTGGGGATCGAGCTGGCCGACGCCGGCCGCTGCGCCGAGGCCCTGCCCCACCTGGCGCGAGCCACGGAGATCGATCCGACCCATTCTCTCGTCCTCTACTGGACCGGCCGCTGTCTGTTGGAGAGCGGCGATCTGGCACGCGGCCGGGAGCTGCTCGAGGCCGCGCGCGACCACGATCCGCGCTCTCCGCGGGCCATCGGCCCGGTCGCCCGAGCGGTGCGGGATGTGGCACGCCGGCACCGGGTTCCGCTGATCGACGTGCCCGCCCTCTTCGACACGGCCCGCTCCGACCCCGCCGATCCCAACGAGCTCTTTGCCGACGCCGTCCATCCCAACGCCGCCGGCCACGCGCTGATCGCCGAGGCGCTGGTGGAGCTGATCGAGGAGCGGGATCTGTTGCGGCTGCGGCCCAGGCCGTAGTCTCCACGAAGGCGCCTCTGGAAAAGGCCAGACGCGCAATCCAACCGGACACGGCCAGATGAGTCATCAAGAGCTCCGCGGAATCGAGGGACTGGGCGTCGAAGGCCCGGTCGTGGTCGCCATCATGGACGGCGTTGGCATCGGGCGGGGGGACGAGACCGATGCGGTCGCTCGGGCCCGCACGCCGAATCTCGATCGACTGGCGCGCACCGCCTTGACCACCCGCCTCTCGGCCCACGGACGCTCGGTCGGCATGCCCAGCGACGCCGATATGGGCAACAGCGAGGTGGGGCACAACGCGCTCGGCGCGGGGCGGGTCTTCGACCAGGGGGCCAAGCTGGTCTCCGAGGCGATCGAGTCGGGCCGTCTTTTCGAGGGCGAGCTGTGGCGCGAGATGGTGGCGCGTTGCGCGCACAATTCCACGCCGCTGCACATCATCGGCCTGCTCTCCGACGGCAACGTGCACAGCCATATCGATCACCTGCTGGCGCTGGTGCGGCGCGCCGATCGCGACGGGGTCGGCGAGCTGTACGTACACGCTTTGTTGGACGGGCGCGACGTGCCCAAGGTCAGCGCCGAGATCTACGTCGAGCAGCTGGAGCAGGTGCTCGGCCCGATCGACGCGCGACAGGATCGTCGCTACCGAATCGCCTCGGGCGGGGGGCGGATGATCACCACCATGGATCGCTACCAGGCCGACTGGCGCATCGTGGAGCGAGGCTGGCGGGCCCACGTGCTCGGCGACGCCCGCCCCTTCGTTTCGACCATGGAGGCGCTGGAGACCTTTCGCGCCGAGCAGCCGGGAATCGTCGACCAGGAGCTGCCGCCTTTCGTGGTGACGGACGAGGGCGGTCCGGTGGGGACCATCGAGGATGGCGCATGCGTCGTGACGCTGAACTTCCGCGGCGACCGCATGCTGGAGATCGTGCGCGCCTTCGAGGACCCCGCCTTCGCCGAGTTCGACCGGGTGCGGGTGCCGCGCGTGCTCTTCGGCGGCATGATGCAGTACGACGGCGACACCCAGGCCCCGAAACGCTTCCTGGTGCCGCCTCCCGAGATCGATCGCACCCTGGGCGAATTACTCTGTCGCTGCCGGATCTCGCAGCTCGCCTGCAGCGAGACCCAGAAGTACGGGCACGTGACATATTTTTGGAACGGCAACCGCAGCGGCACCTTCGACGACCGCCTGGAGCGCTACATCGAGGTTCCCTCTTACGATCCGCCCTTCGACGCCCGCCCCGAGATGCGCGCGCCCGAGATCACCCGGGCGGTGCTGCGCGAGCTGGCGAGTGGCAAGCATCGCTTTTTGCGGCTCAACTACGCCAACGGCGACATGGTCGGACACACCGGCAACTTCGCCGCCACGGTGCGTGCGGTGGAGGCGGTCGATCAGGCCCTGGGCGAGCTGGCTCCGGCCGTGCTGAGGGCGCGCGGGGCGCTGATCGTCACCGCCGACCACGGCAACTCCGACGACATGGCGGAAACCGACAAGAAGAGCGGAGAGCCGCTGCGCGACGCCGGCGGCGCCCTGATCCCCAAGACCGCCCACTCCCTCAATCCGGTGCCTTTCCACCTGGTGCTGAGCCCGAAGGACCAGGGGCGCTTTGCGCTGGCCCAGGTCGATCGGCCCGGTCTGGGCAACGTGGCGGCTACGGTGGCGCGGCTGCTCGGCTTCGAGCAACCGGAGGGGTATCTGGCTTCGTTGGTGGTTTAGGGCCCACGCTGGTCACCGAGCTCTCGGCTTTCTGCGCTGAATACACCTCGACTGTTGGCCGTGTTGCGGAGCGTCTGAAGCTCCAACTGGTCGAGCTGAACATGGAGAAGCCATGGCGCTTCGTTCCTTTGCTGACTTCCCTGAACCCGGCGCGGCGTCCCCCCGAGTCGATAGCCGACCGATCGGTGGCTGGCACTCGCCCCCCGCCACCAATAGCACGCGAGGCTCGACAGCCTCTGAAGCTGAATGAACGACCAACGCGGTCAACAGGGCGAGCTCTGTCATGACTCCTGCTCCGGAGACCGGCCAGAATTTCCGGAACTCGCACGCACTACCTCGTCCAGCAGACGATGCGCCTGCTCGGCGAATGGGACGGAGCGCCGAATTCCCTCCCGCGCCGCTCCTGATGCCAGGATTCGCAGGGCTCGGTCACGAACCGGGTGGCGGATTGTGGTAGCCTCTAGCGCTCATTTCAGCCCGCGTTCGCACCCGAAATCGGCCTCCGTGACGGGAGAGCCCCGCGTGCAGCCGGCGGGAGGCGCAGCCCGCGCCTCCACGGCCGGCGTCCGGTGCATCGGCAGGGCGCCAGAGGAGACCAAGATGAACGTAGGCATTGTTGGCTACGGCGCCAACCTCCCGAAGCATCGGATCAAGGTCGAGGAGATCGCCAGGGTCTGGGGCGCGGACGCGCCGAGCTACAAGAAGGGCCTGGGATTGCGGGAGAAGTCGGTGCCGGCGCCCGATCAAGACGTGATCACGATGTCGGTCGAGGCGGCGCGCAACGCGCTGGCGCGTGCCGGTGGGATCGATCCGACCGAGATCGGCGCCCTCTACATCGGCTCGGAGTCCCACCCCTACGCCGTGAAGCCCTCGGGCACCGTCGTCGGCGAGGCGATCGGCGCCACCCCGGCGATCCACGTCGCCGACTTCGAGTTCGCCTGCAAGGCGGGATCGGAGGGGATGTTCGTCGCTCACGGCCTGGTCAAGGCGGGGCTGATCAAGTACGGCATGGGGATCGGAGCCGACACCTCGCAAGGTGCGCCGGGCGACGCCCTCGAGTACTCCGCCGCGGCCGGCGCCGCCGCCTTCATCTTCGGCGCCGACAACCTGCTGGCCAAGATCGAGCACACCTTCTCCTTCACCACCGACACGCCCGACTTCTGGCGCCGCGAGTACATGCACTACCCGCAGCACGCCGGGCGTTATACCGGCGAGCCGGCCTACTTCAAGCACACCATGGGCGCCACCGAGGGGATCCTCGAGCTCTCCGGCATGAAGCCGAAGGACTTCCAGTTCGCGGTCTTCCACCAGCCCAACGGCAAGTTCCCGATGCGAGTCGGCAAGATGCTCGGCTTCGCCCACGAGCAGATGGAAGTCGGGTGGTTGGCGCCGACCCTGGGCAACACCTACTCGGGCGCCTCACCGCTCGGGCTCTCGGCCATCCTCGACGTCGCCAAACCTGGCGACAAGATTCTGATGTGCTCCTACGGCTCGGGCTCCGGCTCGGACTCGTTCATCTTCACCGTGACCGAGCGCATCACCGAGGTGCAGGACCTGGCACCGAAGACCCGCTTCATGCTCGAGAACGATCCGATCTATCTCAACTACGGCGAGTACGCCAAGTTCCGCCGCAAGATCCGCAAGGCCGAGTAGGTCGGAACAGGAGGTTGTCATGAGAGACGTCGCAATCGTCGGCGTGGGAATCAAGAAATGGGGCGAGCTCTGGGAGCAGTCGCTGCGCGATATCTTCGTCGACTCCGCGCTGGCGGCGATCGATGACGCCGGAGTCGAGCGCATCGACTCGCTGTACGTCGGTTGTATGTCCGGAGGCCTCTTCGTGGGCCAGGAGCACCTGGGCGCGCTGCTGGCCGACTACCTGGGTCAGGGGCCGATCCCCGGCACGCGGGTCGAGTCGGCCTGTGCCTCGGGCGGGGTCGCGCTGCGCAGCGGACTGCTCGAGGTGGCGTCCGGCGCATCCGACATCGTGCTGGTCGGCGGGGTCGAGAAGATGACCGACGTGGGTGGCGACGAGGCCACCTACGCCCTGGCGACCGCTTCGGACCAGGAATGGGAAGCGTTCAACGGCATCACCTTCCCCGGTCTATACGCGATGATGGCGGTGGCTCACATGCACAGCTACGGCACCACCGCCGAGCAGATGGCGGCGGTGGCGGTCAAGAACCACCAGAACGGCTCGCTGAATCCTCTGGCGCAGTATCCGAACCCGACCACGGTCGAGGCGGTGCTGAATTCGGTGATGGTGGCCGATCCCCTGCACATCCTCGACTGCTCGCCGATCACCGACGGCGCCGCGGCGCTGATTCTGTGCCCGGCCGACCGGGCGGCGCAGCTCGCCAAGGGACAGCCGGTGCGCATCGTCGGCTCGGGCTTCTCGACCGACTCGATCGCGCTCCACTCACGCGCCGACCTGGGCGCGCTCGACTCGGTGGCGCGCGCCGCGCAGAAGGCCTACGAGATGTCCGGCAAGGGACCGGGCGACATCGACCTCTGCGAGGTCCACGACTGCTTCACGATCGCCGAGATCATCGCAAGCGAGGCGCTCGGCTTCTTCGAGAAGGGCCAGGGCGGCCAGGCGGTCGAGGCCGGCGAGACGGCGATCGGCGGCCGGATTCCGATCAACACCAGCGGCGGACTGAAGTCGAAGGGCCACCCGGTGGGCGCCACCGGCGTGGCGCAAGCGATCGAAGTGGTGGAGCAGCTGCGTGGCAACGCCGGCGCGCGCCAGGTCGCGGGCGCCAAGGTCGGAATGACACAGAACATGGGCGGCACCGGCGCATCGGCGGTGGTCCACGTGATGGAGGTGATGTAATGCCATCGGCCAGAGCATGGAGGGAGTACCCCCAGCGCTACCGCTACGAGGCGGCCGAGTGCGCCCAATGCGGCAAGACCTTTTTCCCGCCGCGGCTGGTCTGCGACGGCTGCGGCGGCCGCGAGTTCGCTTCCAAGGCGATGGGACGCACCGGCAAGGTTCTCACCTACACCGTGATCCGCATCCCACCCGCGCCCTTCAAGGATCAGGCGCCCTACGCCGTGGCGGTGGTCGAGATGGACGAGGGCCCGCGCATCACCGCGCAGGTCACCGACTACCGCGAGGGGCAGCTGCAAGTGGGGCTGCCGGTGCGCCTCGAGTTCCGCAAGATCTACGAGGAAGGCGAGGCGGGGATCATCAACTACGGCTACAAGGCGGTTCCGGCCTGAGCCTCGATCAGAGTCCTACGGAATATGCGCCAGGTCGGCCAGCTCGCGCTCGCTGAGCGGTGTGTAGCTTCCCCCCCAGGCCGCGCACAGCGTCTCCAGGATGCCATTGGCGTGGTAGCCGTTCTGGACCGCCGAGGGGTGCAGATCATCGGCGAAGAGGTGGTCGTAGTCGCCGTAGGCCGGCGGGGGGACCAAGGCGTGGTCGAAGAGCACCGGCGGGTCCGCCACCAGGTCGTCGAGCAGCAGCTTGAAATCGTAGACGCCGACCCGTGAGAAGCGCTCGGCGTTGCGGATCGCCTCGTTGGCGCGTAGCGTGTGGGCGCGGATGTTGGCGGTCTCGGTGGCGTTGAACTCTTCCCAGTGGTCCGGGGTGAGAAGGATGTCCGGGATCGTCCACAGGACGATGTCGGCGGCCCGGTACTTGCCCCCCAGGTAGCGGGAGTCGCGCTCGAGGTTGATCAGCAGCCGGTCGATCACGGCATCGGCCTCCGGATCCTCTCCGGGAGCGGCGGAGGCGAGCAGCGAGCGGTTGTTGAGCAGATCGTTGGCGCCGATCTCGATGTTGATCAGGGTCGGGCGCGGCTCCAGGCCGAGCAGCACCATGAAGTCGAAGAGGTCGATCTGGGTGCGCAGGTGCTTGCTCTCGGAGCCGCCGACGGCGTAGCTGGCCAGGTTGTCGCCGGGATCGGCGGCCTGGTCGAAGGCGGCCTGGAAGGGGTCGTCGGCATACATATCGCGCGGCAGGCCCTCGATCAGGTAGAGCAGGTCGTTGTGGGTCAAGCTGTCGCCGAAGCTGACCGAGGCCCCCAGGTCGACCTGGGCGGCGAGGGGGGCGGCGAGCAAGAGCGGGGTGAGGAGCGCGGGGAAGAGGATGTCTTTCATGGGGCGATTCACCAGTGCCGTGGGGGAAGGGGAAGGGTGTTTGCATCCACTCTAACCGGGCGATGGCGGCGCGGATGCTGGGATCTCGGCCTGCTGGAGTGCAGCGTCCCGCGGCACGGGCGGCTCACTCCTGGATCTTCATCGCCTTCGATACCGCGAGCGCGAAATCCCGGAAGTCGTCCCGGTCGTTGGTGCAGATGGAGTGCACGACCGCCCAATCGATCGTCCGATAGCTGTGCACCGCGACGTTTCTGAATCCGACCGCCGCTTTCATGCGATCGGCGAGTGTGCGCGAGATCGTTCCTCGCGTTTGCAGCCGATCGAAAGCCTCACCCATTGTCGCCGGGGTCCTGCCCCCGAGCGTAGACTCGATGTGCACGGCGATGTCTACGCAGAGCTGCACGGCGCGCATCAGGTTCACGGAGATGATGTCCTGAGCGTCGTAGTCGCGCATGAGCTCCGTCACGGCTCGGTCCCGTGCGCCCTGCGGGCATCGTTCGTGGATACGCCGCACGCAAAGGCGCAGACTCTCCAGCTTCTCTTCCAGCAGCTCCTTGTTCACTCCGCCTCCGAGAGCCACGCCCGCCGCTGTTCCTCCAGCGCCCGCCGCCTGATCGGTTGAAAGTCGGCCTCGTCGTAGATCCGCCGCAGTGCCAGCCGGACGTGATCGGCATCCGATCCGTGGATCCGGCGCCCCCGATCGAGGATCTCCCCGAGCAGGATGCCATCGGCCCGGTCCAGGTCGATCAGATCCACCGGGCGGCCGAACACTTGCCCGAGGCGGGCGATCAGGGCACGACGCTCGTCGACCCTGAGCGTCGGCCGGGTCTCCAGCGCCAGATCGAGGTCGCTCTCGAATTGTGCGCGTCCCTCCGCCACCGAGCCGAAGAGATAGGCGACACGCACCTTGCCCGACGCGGCCAGGATGGACCCGAGCAGTCCGTCGATCTGTCGATCGATGCCCATGCGAGCAAGATAGCGCCATTCCCGGTGCCTGACACCCGTCGCCGTCCCACAGGGGAAGAGCCCGCACGCTCCGAGGCGTTCACCCCGCGACATCTTCCAGGTAGGCCAACGCAAACCGCTCCACGCAGGCGCTGAAGACCCCGTCCCGCACGGCGGGGTCGTTCTCCATGATGCGGCGGGCGTGGGCGTCGTCGGCGGCGTGAAAGACGACGATTCCGGGGGTCGGAAGGCGCAGCGTTTCGCCGGCGGTGGGACCCCGGGGCGGATCGAGCGCGCGCCCGGCCAGCACCAGGCGGCCCTCGGCGAGCAGGGCGCGCAGGTAGGCGGCGTGAACGCGAATCGTCTCTTGCTCGGCTTCGGTCGGGTCGCTGACCAGGCCGGCTCGGGTCGGATGCACGAAGTAGACGTAGTGCTGCTTGGGAGGAACCGGCGGCGGTGCCGCGCTCTCTTCGGCGTCCCAGAGCGAACCGCTCCGGAAGCTCCGCTCGAGCTGGTCGAGCACCTGGTCCCAGGCGCGCTCGAAGTAGTCCCGCACCTCTTGCCACTGCGCGCCGCTTCCCCAACCCGTGTGCGTCAGCCGCAGCTCGGTGCCGCCCCCATCCCGGTCGCCCAGTCGGATCACCACGAAGCTGCGCTGCCAGCGGATCTCGGGGAAGTGCGGCGGCGCGTTCCACGTGAACGAAAGCATCTCCCCCTCGACGTAGCTCAACACGCGGCAGCCCTCCGACCCACGGCCGCCCGGGTCGGCGTCGAGCAGGAAGAATATCTCGTAGGGACCCCCGCGGCGCAGCTCGATATGGGCCGCCGGCGAGAAGAAAGCCGCAGCTCCATCGGAGGTCGTGAGCCGGGTCCAGACATCCGGCCGGGGAACGGGGATTTGACGGGTCTTGGTGATGTCGGCGGGGATTGGCGACATGGCGTGGCTGCCCTTCGGAGTCCAGACGGGGGTGGAATGTCGCTATACTGACCCGTTCCGCCGAGAACCTCCACCCTTCGAAAGACCTTGTCCATGCACCAAGACAGCACCATCGAGTTCCACGCAGTTCCTCTGAGCGACCGCACCACGAGGAACCTCATGCTGACCATCTTCGAAGAGCCGGAGCTCAACCGGGAGCACCTGGCCAAGCACCTGGGACAGGGCACCGCCGGTGTGGTGGTCGATTTGATGAAGAAGCACCGGGTCAGCGGGCGCTACAAGGAGTTCAACTTGCTGCCCGGCGCGTCCGACGTGCACGGCTTCGAGTGGATTCTGCTGCTCGGCCTGGGCAAGAAGACCAAGATCCGCCACCTGCACCGCCTCCACGACCGCCTGCGCTCGGTGATCGCGATCTCGGCCCGCCAGTTTCGGCGCAAGGGCCTGGGCGCCTTCGCGATCGACGACATGGCCGACTTTGGCGTCGAGCCGCGCGACTCGGGCCGGCTGGCGGTCGAGGGGGCCACGCTCGGCACCTATCGCTTCCAGCGCTACAAGACCAAGAGCGACGAGGGCACCCCGGACGACGTTCCGGTCCATGACGTCTACCTCCTGACCGCGGAGCACCAAGAGATCCTGGCCGACGCCATCGAGCGCGGAATCGCCCGCGCCACCAGCACCTGCATGGCCCGCGACCTGGTCAACACTCCGGCCGGCGACCTGACGCCCCACGTGTTCGCCGAAGATGCCCGCAAGCTGGCCGAGTCTAATCCCGCGCTCGACTTCGAGCTGCTCGACGCCGACGAGATGAAGAGCGAGGGGATGGGTCTGCACCTGGCGGTCGGCCAGGGGTCGGACGAGCCGCCCTGTGTCGCCCTGGTGAACTACGCGCCGAAGGGCGCGGCGAAGGGCTGGGACCTGGCGCTGGTCGGCAAGGGGATCACCTTCGACTCCGGGGGCTACAACCTCAAGCCGACCTCCGGCATGACGCGGATGTACGGAGACATGGCGGGCGCCGCCGCGGTGCTGGGAGCGATGCGGGCGATCGCCGAGCTCGGCCTCGACCTGAACGTCGCCGGGCTCATGCCGCTCTCCGAGAACCTGGTGAGCGGCAAGGCCTACAAGCCGGGCGACATCCTGCGCTCCCATCACGGGCGCACGGTCGAGATCACCAACACCGACGCCGAGGGGCGGTTGCTGCTGGCCGATTCGCTGAGCTATGCCTGCCAGCGCTACAAGCCCTCCTACGTGGTCGACATCGCCACCCTCACGGGGGCGATCGTGATCGCGCTGGGGCATTTCGTCTCGGGACTGTTCACCCACGCCAACGAGACCGAAGAGGACGATGCCTTCGCCGGAAAGCTCTTTGCGTCCGGCCGCGAGGCGGGCGAATGGCTCTGGCGGATGCCGATCGACGACGACTACAAGGTCCAGATCGCCAGCGACGTGGCCGACATGGCCAACTGCAGCACCGACCGCGCCGCCGGCGCCGGAGCGATCACCGCGGCGGTGTTCCTCAAGGAGTTCGTCGACTTCGACACGGTGAAGGCCTGGGCCCACCTCGACATCGCCAGCTCCGCACTCATGGAGCGCGCGCTGATCTACAACAAGAGCCCCTACCAACCGCGCGAAGGAGCCACCGGTGTGGGCGTGCGCCTGCTGGCCTCGCTCGCGGAACGGCTGGGAGGATCGTCCCGCGGGTGATCCTCGCTCAGAGCAGCGTGCCCAAGAGTGCGAAGAGGGCCACCCAGCAGGCTCCTCCGAGCACGACGCTGATCAGGATGCCCAGGAAGGGCTGCGTGCGCTCGTGGGTTCGAGCCTCGGTGGCGGCGGATTGCTGAATCGTGGCGATCATGCGCTCCCTCCCGGGGAGAAAGCTGGCCTCACCCTGGAGAAGTCAACCATGCTCATCCGTCCGATGACCATGAGCTTGGTTGCGTTACATCCGAAATGAGTTGCACCGGTTCGGATTTCGGAGCCTGTCGACGCGCCCCTTCAAACGGGCTTAGCATGGTGTGCAACCCCTCGATGGAGCACCCATATGCTCGCAGTTCGGCCTTCGCAAGGAGAGCTCTCGCGCCACCTCTCGCTGGTGGCTGACATGTGCATCCACTTCGGAGTCCCGGTAAACGCTGTGCTCGCGGAGCTGCGGCGTCAGCTCGGGATGCAGATCGATGCCCGCGAAGGGCTGTCGATCGCAGAGGCGTCTCGGCTCTGCGACGTGTCGAAGAAGACGATCTCCAACTGGCTGCGGGATGCTCGCGTGAAGAGCCCCGATCGTGGGGACATGGTCTTCTCGAAGCTCGAGTTTCTGGGGCAAGTCTGCGATTTCTGCCGCGACCACCCCAGGGCGATCAACGAGATCCAATGTCGCGCCGACGAGGCCGGCTGGCGTTTCGGCTCGGAAGCCCGCGAGCTACGCCGGATCCTGGCGGAGCTGGTGGAGGTGGGGGCTCTGTTGCGGGACGGCCGCGGGCGCTACCGGGCCGCATTGGGGCTGAACGACGCCGGCAACATCCGCTGGACTCCTCCGGACGATCTGGAGCGCTATCGCCAGCAGGCCGGTCTGCTGACCCTGGCCAGCTCGAAGGAGAGCCCGATCCCGCGCATCCACCGGTTCCGGACCACCTTGCACTTCCAGGTGGCCGATGTGGAAGGGGCGATCGCCGGGGTGCGCGAGCACCTCGTCGACGAGATGGTCGGCGATCTGCGGAGCTGGAACACCGGGCGGAGGGGCCCCGAGGGGGCGCGCACGTTGGGCATCCTGGTCGCGGCGGCGCCCACGATCCCGCCCAGCCTGAACTCGATGCTGGCCGACCAGGAGCGCATGAACCTGCTCAATTCGGCATGCGAGGCGACTTCTCCCTTCCCGCGCTCGCAGCGCTCCATCCGGGTGCTCTACGCCCGCTTCCGCGACCTGAGCTCCGGCGTGCTCTACGCCCGCGAGCGCCTGGTCGACGTGGTGAGTCGGCGCTTGTCCGGCTCGGTCGACGAGGAAGGAGAGGACTGGCTCGGGGTGACGATCGCCGCAGTGCCGATCGAGAGCCCCACACAGGAGAACGGATCATGATCTCGCGCAGACTTCTCAAGTGGACGTCGTTTTCGGCCGCGTGGATCATCACCAGCGCAAGCGCCTTCGCCTACTCGCCTCCGCAGCGCGGTGGCGCGAAGGATGGCGATCCGATCATCGGCGACGGGGACGTTCTGGAGATCGTCATCGACGATGTCGACATCGAGCCGCGGCCGACCTGCCGCCCCGGCTACACGGACTTCCCGAGCGACAAGCAGCATCCCAAGAACGATGGCTTCGACCCCTGGCTGAGCTCTATCCTGAGCTGGCTGGGCTACGGCGCCCGGCACGTGCAGCAGTAGGATCCAGCACGACGGGCACGATACCGATGCCAGAATCGAACCTGGGCTCCGGTCCACCCGAGCACAACGCAAGCCCCGACCAGATCCGCGCGCTTCTGAGGCGCCACCGCGTGGTCGCGGTGGTCGGACTCTCGACCGATCCGAGCAAGGCCAGCCACCGGGTGGCGGCCTACCTGCAATCGGCGGGCTACCGAATCGTCCCGATCCATCCCAAGGCGACCGAGATCCTCGGGGAGCGGGTCTACGCCGGTCTGCGCGAGGTGCCGGCCGAGCTGGGGGTCGAGATCGTCGATCTATTCCGGCCGCCGCCGGCGGTGCCTCCTCATATCGACGAGGCGATCGAGATCGGCGCCCAGGTGGTCTGGCTGCAAGAGGGGATCGTCCACGACGAGGCGGCTCAGAAGGCGCTCGATGCCGGACTGATGGTGGTGCAGGACCGCTGCATGCTCAAGGAGCATGCGCGTTTGGTGGGTTAGCTCTGGCGCGGTAGAGCGGTATTCGACCCAACTGGATTCCGGCTTTCGCCGGAATGACGAGCGGGGTCGCGCGGGTCCTGGTTACCGGAAGAGCTGCCCACCGGAGCGGCGGCCGATGGGGTCGCTGACGATGAGTCCGCCTGCCCATTTCCCACCGAGCCGTTGGTAGCGGAACTGGAGGTTCCTCAGCGGTGCGCCGAACCTCGTCTTGAGCCGTGAGTAGTCCCTCGTCGTATGCACGTTGTTGACGTGCCCCTTGCTGTACGACTCCACGGCCAGAGGGAAAGCCACGGCGGAGGCGAGCAGGTCCGAGATCTGGAGGCCGACGTGATTGTCGCTGTGCCCAAAGGTCGGCATCTCCAGGATTCGGTCGAAGGGGTCGCCCCCGCTGCGGAACTTTTGCGTGAAGATGCTGTGGGAGACCTTGGCGTTCTGCCTCTTCCGGCGGCTATCGGCGACCACGAATCCTGTCTCTTCCAGGGCGTGGAGTTGGGCCTGAAACGTCTCGCAGATGGCCTGGATGGAGTAAGTGTAGATCGCCGTTGGATCGATGGCGGCTCCGGGGTCCTTGATCCAGACCCGCCCGAACACGGCAGCGTCGTGGTTGTTCAGCAGCCGGAACACCTCGCCCAGGAACTGGAGGGCTGGTCGCCACTGGCGTCGGCCTCGGCGGGCGGCGTCACGTCGGATGTCGGAGCCCTTGACCTCCGGCAGCACGAGGTCGAGGAAGCCGCCGGTGTAGAGGGCCGGGAAGAACCTCCGCTTCAAGCGGAGGAAGTCGGTCGTCAGCGCATTCACTCCACACTGAGGGATGCTCAGCCCGACGACCGCCAGGACGAGCTGGATGTTCGTCGTCGGTGTGGGCAGCGTGCCGGGGCATCCTGCCTCATCGACGTAGCAGACTCGCACTGGCGGGCTCCAGAAACAACTACGGCCACCCGAGGGTGGCCGTAGGACCTGCCGCCGGGGCACCAAGGTGCCCAGTTCGACATTAGCTTAGTGCTATCCCGAGGATATGGTCCGCGACCTTCGTGGTCAACACCTGCCTGGCGGGGTCCAGAGCCTCCGCTTCTGCACCCAGTCGCCCCGGCTCACTCCGGACGCACGTGCGCCCGTCGACCTGAGTGGGGCCGGCGGGCGCACGCCCGATTCTGGCAAAGTAGAACCAGGCGCTCCGGCGGCCATTCCGAGCGACTGAGCCGCATCAGGAGGGCATGGGGTCCTCCACGCGGTCAATTCGCGGGCCTGAGCTGGCTCAGGCAGTGGTCTTGGCCGCATTTTGGTCGCTTTTCGCGCCTGAGCTCACTCAGGGGCCGGGCGTGGCGTGGGGCGCGGAGTCGGCCCTCGCGGATCGAGCCGATCGGCAGGCGTGGATTCCGGCTTTCGCCGGAATGACGGAGGGGGGCGGGTCGGAATGACGGGGGAGGTGGCTAGATCGCCGCGGGCCTCCGCGCCAGCAGGTGGGCCTCGTGGCGGCCCTTGCCGGTCCAGGCCTCGCGGTGGTGCTCGATCTCGAGGCCGCGGCAGAGCTCCAGGATCTCGTTCGGCTCCAGCAGGAAGGGGCGCGGCGGGCGCGGATGGCGCTCCAGGTTGCGCACGGTCGGCTGCGACACGATCAGCATGCCCCCAGGGGCGAGCTCGGCGCGGTAGCGGGGGAAGATGGCGCGGGTGAGGAAGTTGATGTTGAGCACCACGGCCCACGGTCCGGCGGGGAAGGGCTCCCGCTCGAGGTCGATGCGCAGGGTGTCGATCTCGGTTCCGGCTCGCCGCGCCAGCTCGTGAGCCCGTTCCAGCGCCACCCGCGATAGATCGGCGACCGTGACGCGAAGGCCGCGCCGCGCCAGGAGGATTCCGTTGCGCCCGGCGCCGCCGCCGACATCGAGTACGCGCCCCTCGCGCGGGAGACGAGTCTGCAGCGAAAGCAGGAAAGGGGAGGGGCGATCGCCGCCGAATCGCTCGCGGCGATGGCGCTCGTCCCATTTCTCTTCCAGCGGGGTGGACATGCTCTCGATTGTACTTCGCTTCGCGCCCGCGCTGCCTCAGGAGCAAGACTCGCGCACGCGCGGGAGTTACCATGAGGGCACGGGGGCAGGCCTGCGCCGGACCATCAGCCGGAGGCTGCCAGTGATCGTGCACGGCGAACGATGGGGGGTGGCGATAGCGCTGATCGCCATCCTTGGAGCATGCGGGCGGCCCGGGGCCGTGGGCGAGAGCCCGGTCGATCGGGCGGCCGAACGGATGCGCATGGTGAACTCACAGATCGAGTCCCGCGGCGTTCAGGATCCGCGTGTGCTGCGCGCCATGCGCGAGGTGCCGCGCCACGCCTTCGTGCCGCCGGACCAGAAGCGCCATGCCTACGACGATCGGCCGCTCAGGATCGGCCACGGTCAGACCATCTCGCAGCCCTTCATCGTCGGCTTCATGACCGCGGCGCTGGAGCTGGACGGCACCGAGAAGGTGCTGGAGATCGGCACCGGGTCGGGCTACCAGGCCGCGGTGCTGGCCGAGGTGGCGGGCGAGGTGTTCACGATCGAGATCGTCGAGCCGCTGGCGCGGCGGGCGGCGGTGGTGCTCGATTCACTCGGCTACGAGCGGGTGCGGGTCCGGGTCGGGGATGGCTACCGCGGCTGGCCCGAACAGGCGCCCTTCGACGCCATCATGGTCACCGCGGCGCCCAGCCACATTCCCGAGCCCCTGCTCGACCAGCTCGCCATGGGGGGGCTCTTGATTCTGCCGGTCGGCGGTGCGGCGCAGGACCTGGTGCGGGTGCGCAAGACCGAGGCCGGGCTGATGCGCGAGAAGGTGCTGCCGGTGCGCTTCGTGCCGATGACCGGCGAGGCGCGGGGGGAATCCTGACCGGCCGGACCTGAATCAGGCGGCGCTCTCTTTGGGCTTCGGCTCGAGCGGGTCGATCACCATCCGCACGTCGGGGTTGCGGGCCTTGCGCAGCACCCGGACCTTCTTCTCGACCGGGGAGAGGTCGAGCGCGATGCCGTGGGAGGCCAGCTCGCCGCCCAGCTTGTACTCGATCTGGCGCAGGCGCCGGTAGGTGCTGCGGTAGGCTTCGCAGACGATCGGATGCAGGTTCTGGCCGATGAAGGGGTTCTGGCTCATCAGGCGGCGCATGCGGTTGCTGGGCACGAAGGTGTAGGCGCGGACCTGGGGATTGCGCCGCAGCAGCTCGTCGCGGATCTGTGAGAATCGTGTATAGGCGAGGGTTTTCAGGTCCTGCTCGACGAGCCAGATGTTGCCGTGGCGGGCGTTGAAGCCGGGGACCGACGAGACCTGCGGCAGGAAGGGATCGATGACGAAGATCAGGTCGGCGCCCTTGCTGATCGCGGCCTTGAGGTTGCTGGTGCGGGTCACGATGCCGTCGGTGTAGTAGCGCCCTTCGACTTCGACGCTGCGGAAGAAGGGATGGGCGGCGGAGCTGGCCTGCACGGCCTGGCTGATCGGGACGTGGGTCTGATCGCCGTCGCCGAAGAGGACGTGGGTGCGCTGGTCCTGGTCGGTGGCGCCGACGTAGAGCTCGCAGTCGAGCTCGGCGAAGCTGTTGGTGCAGCCGGGGCGGGTGAACATCGCGCGCAGGAACTCTTCGAGCTCGGAGTTGTCGAACATCGGCCCCAGGGCGCGCTCGTAGGACCACAGGGCGGAGAACATGCTGAGATCGGCCTGGCCCTTGACGGCTTCCACCAGGTAGCTGGCGAAGTCCTGGTGGGCCATGAGGATGCGCTTGGGCAGCTCGGCGTAGTTCAGGTTGCGCCAGCCGAGGTGCAGGCGCTTGGGCCAGTCGTTGCGCACGCCGGCCACGTTGGCGATCATGTCGTCGATGTCGTAGCCGTTGGCCAGGAATCCGGTGACGATGGCTCCGGCGCTGATGCCGAAATACATGTCGAAATCGCCGATGTCGACGTCGCAGGCGTCGTCGAGGCATTTGAGAACGCCGAGCTCGTAGTAGATGCCGGTGATGCCTCCGCCGGCCGCGGCGATCGCCTTCTTGCCGCTGCGCTTTTTGACCAGGCGCTGATCGCAGAAGCGCCAGAAGCGCTCCACGAAGTCGCGTCGCGCCTCCGCGGCGTGCTCGCCGACCAGCCGCGGCGAGAGCGAGAGATCGCGCAGGCAGCCGCCGACGTGACGCTCGCCCATGTTGAAGATCAGGCGATCGACGCGGGCCTCGTCGGCGTCGCCCACCAGGACCGCCACACGGGAGAAGGGGTAGGCCTTCTCGATCGACTCCTCGGCGGCGAGGGCATCGAGCAGCTCGTGCAGCGCGCCCTCCTGGCTCTGGGCATCGGACTCGTCGTGCGGCAGATGGCGGCAGTCGACGATGATCAGGTTGTAGTAGCGGACCGCCAGGCGCTCAAGCGCCTCTTCGACCGTCACCGCGAGATCGAAGCCGAGCGCCAATCCACGTCCGGTGAGCCGGCAGGGATCCTTGGACTTGATCCAGGGGAGCTGCTGCGCCGACTCGCAGAAATCGACGAAGTTGTGGTGGATGGGAGAGAAGAAGAGCGCGAATTTGCGTGCCTGCACGGCATGACCCTCCGCCCGCGAAGGGCATGACGACCGCTCACCTACCCTAGCAATATGGCCGCGCGGCGGGTCCGGGAAAAGCGGGACGGGGGGCGGGCGTCGCGCGGGCTCGGGGTTGGGCGCGGGGAAATCGTGGCTGGGGGCGCGCGTCTTGACGGGCCCCGGGCCAGCAGGGATGATTTGGCGGCGATAGAGGGCCCTGCTACGAGCGGTCTCGGGGCTCTCCGGGACCTGCCTTGCGCGGGACGCGTTTCCCCCCGGTGTTCGATGCTGCCACTATCCCCATTCAGATGCGCTTCGCGCCGCCGCGGATCGACCCGCCTCATTGGCGCGCTGGCGATCTTGGGGCTCGTGGGCTGCGCCGCCGCGCCGCTGCGCCAGGCCCGGCTCGACCTGGCGGCGGGGCGCTATCAGGAGGCGAGCGAGCGGCTCGAGGCGCTGCGTGAAGAGGATCCCGAGGCGGGCGAGGCCCATCGTCTGCTGGCCCGGGCGGCGGTCGAGCTGGAGCGCTTCGAGGTCGCCGAGCGGGCGCTGCGCCGGGCGCGCAAGCTGCAGCCGCACGGCGACCCGGAGCTCGATGCGCTGCATGAACGCATCGTCCGCGATCTCTGGAACCGCGCGGTGGAGGCCTCGGAGCGCGGGGAGCACGCGGCGGCGGCGGGCGACTTCGAGCTGCTGGCGGCGCTGGAGCCGGAGCGGTCGGAGGTGCGGAAATGGCTCGGGCTGACCCTGCTGGCGAGCGCCGACACGGTCGCGGCGCTGCGGGTTTTCGACGAGCTGGGGGCGGCGGGCGATCGCCAGGTGTGGGAGCACAAGGTGGCGGTCGAGCTGCGCCGGCGGCGCTGGGAGACGGCCCTGGGCAGCGCGAGCGTCGCGTTGGCCCGCTTTCCCGACTCCGCGGTCCTGTTGCGGGCGCGCGCCTGTGCGCTGGATCGGCTCGACCGCCGGGCAGAGGCGGTGGTCGCCTACGAGCAGGCGCTGGTGGGCGCCGGGCCGGCGGTCGACCTGGAGCTGGCGCGCGCGCGGCTGCTGATGCAGCTCGGCGATATGCGTGGCGCGCTGGAGGCCTTCGAGGGGGCGTGGGAAGCGCCGCCGGGCGCGGGCGCCGCGGCTTGGGACGCGGAGAGCTACGAGCACTACGGCGAATGCCTGGTCGAGCTCGGGCGTCTGGCCGAGGGGCGTGCCGCCTTCGAACGCTCGCTCGCGATCGAGCCCGAGGGGCGGCGCGCCGCGCAGTACCTGCGCCTGATCGCTTCAGTAGTGGAGGGGCCGGATGCGTCGCCGTAGCGCACTGGTGGCTGCCGCGGCCTCGGCGGCCGGCATTGCCTTCGCCCAAGGCCCCCTGATCGATCCCGACCCGCCGACCGGTTCGGTGCTGGCGAGCGCCCGCGACACGGTCTCGTTCCGCACCGCGCGCGACGCTTCGGTGGGCGACATCGAGCGCGCCCTGGTGCTGCGTTCGCGTTCGCTGGGCGCGCAGGCGCCGCTGGTCGAGGTCGACGCGCTCGATCCCCGGCTCTTCCACCTGGTCGCTCCGCGCGGCGCCTGGCCCTCCGGCGACCGCCTCGACCTGCGCCTGGCCGGGGAGCTGCTCGGCTTCGACAAAGGCGCATTCTGGTTCCTGGAGGTGCCCTCGGCCTTTCGCGTGGGCAGCTACCCCAGTCCCCCCGACCAGCTTCTGCCGACCTTCAGCAGCGCCCGCGACGTGCGCCTCGGCGATTTCGACGGCGACGACATCGCCGACGCGCTCGTGCTCGCGCAGGACGGCATCGCCGTGTTCTGGGGTCGGCCCTGCGCCGGCGACCAGCGGATCTTCGACCGCACCGCCCCCTACTCCTACTCGCTCTTCGCGCTTGGCGAGCGGGCCTTTCTGAATGCCTGCGATCTCGACAACAACGGCGCCGACGACATCCTGCTGGTCACCGAGACCCAGCCCGAGCGGGCGATCATGCTGCTGGCCCGCGATCCCGGCACGCGCCAGTTCCGAGAGCTGATCACCACCCTGCCGGGGGTCGACCACGACCCGATGGATGTGAAGCCGGTCCATCTCGACAACGATCCCTACGTCGACCTGCTCTTCCTGGCCGACGCCAACAACCTGCTGGTGCCGCTGCGCAACGTGGTCGCCACCGGAGAGCCTTTCTTCGAGATCTTCGGGCCGGACGGGGCGATCCAGCTCGACTCCGATCCGCTGTCGATGACCACCGGCGACTTCAGCGTGCCACCGGACGGCTACGACGACGTGGTGGTGTCGGCGCTCGACCGCAGCCTCGAGGTGTTCGAGAACGTCGGCGGACGGCAGATCGTGCTGCGCCCGGCGCGGCGCACCGTGACCAACGCCCGCATCGGTCCGATGGCGTCGATCGACTTCGATCAGAACGGGCTGCTCGACATCGTCGCGGCCGAGACCCCGGCCGCCAACCGGGTTCGCCGCTTCATGGGCGTGGCCGCCGACCGGCCCTTTCGGCAGCGCTCCGAAGCGCTCGGCATCGCACCGCTGGTGGTGCGCGTGGTCGACCTGGACGGGGATCAGTACGCCGACCCCCTTTTCGGCGACGGCGCCGCCATCGTCACGGTCGACCGCCAGCAGGGGGAGCGGGTGCTGGCCACCGGCCTGAGCAGCGGCTATCGCGGCTTCGAGCTCGCCGACCTGAACTGCGACGGCGCCCCCGACCTGCTGGCGGCGGCGGGGACTCAGACCCAGGTGCGGCTGAACCATCCGCGCACACCCGGGGGGATCCGCGGCGCCCTGATCGAGCCCCAGAGCCTCTTCGACGAGGTCGAGCTCTGCGTCGCCGAGACGCGCGCCGAGACCCTCTGTGTGCTGGGCGCTTTCTGCCCCGTCGATCTGAGCCGGATCTCGCTCAACGCCGATGCCTCCGCCTCCGGTGCCTACGCGCTCGACCTGATCCGCGGCACCCTGCCGGCGACCCTGAACCCCGGCGACACGGTCTGCGTCGAGCTGCGTTTCACGCCCCTCGCGGGCGGCGCGCCGCCCGGCGCTCCGGCGCTCGAGGTGGTGGCGCTCTGCGACAGCGCCTCGGTGCCTCTGGGGGGCGAGGGACTGATCGGCGAGCTCGACGCGCTGCCGCCCATCCTCGACTTCGGCGAGCTCTGTCCTCCGGAGATCGGCCGCGGCCAGGTCTGCTTCTTCAACGCGCACGCGCTCTGCGGGCGCAGGATCGTCGCCGCCTGGCTCGAGCCCCGGGGCGAGGAGCCCTGCCCCTTCACCCTGATCGATCCGCCGGGGGGAGTCGACCTGGAACCGGGCGAACGGCTCTGCATCGACGTCGACTTCGCCCCCCCGGGGCGCGGTCGGTTCGACTGCGACCTGCGCCTGGCGCTCGACCAGCCCCTCGACACCCTGAGCGTCCCGCTCGCCGGCCGCTGCAACAATCCGCCCTTCTGGTACTCCGACCCGGTCGACCTGAGGGTCTGCGAGGCCGACACCTTCCCCGACCAGACGCTCGACTACCGCGATCCCGACGTCGGCGACGGAATCGAATGCCTGCCGCCGGAGTGGCTCGAGGGAAGCGACACGGAGATCACCCTGGCCTGGGACTGCGCCCGCAAGATTCTGAGCGCCGCCCATCCGGGGGGCGACTACATCGGCTGGGCGCGCTATCGGCTGACCATCACCGACGGCATCGATGAAGTGTCGCGCGAGCTGCGCTACGAGGTCGCCGACGTCAACGATCCGCCCCTCGCCGAGCTCGAGGGCGCGGTCGCGCTCTGCGCCGACGGGTCGCCGGCCTCCGCGGAGGGGGTCGAGATCGCCTTCCGCCTGACGGTCGCCGATCGTCTCGATCATCTGCCGCCTCCGGCCCAGACCTGCGAGTCGACCCTGTCGTGGGCCGGCGAGGGCTCGATCGACCCGCCGATCCCGGGCGATCCCCTGAGCCTCTCCACCGAGCCCGAGGGTTCGGTGGTGGCCGACTTCCGCTGGACTCCCGGCTTCGACGCCGCCGGGGACTACAGAATCGAGCTGATCGCCTGCGAGGACGACCCCTGTCCCGCCGACTCCTGCAACCCCGATCCGGTCACGGCCTGCGACACCACTCTGATCTGCTTCACGGTCAGCGACGTGGCGCCGGATCTGGTGCTGGCGATCGGCGGACTGCCGGCACGGGTCGAGGTCGGCACCGAGACCCCGTACTGGATCTCGGTCCGCTCCCTGGGCGCCTCCTGGCCGCACCAGGGAGCGTCGGTCGAGGTGGAGCTGGCCGGCGAGGCGCTGGAGACCTGGCAGATCCCGCCGCCGATCGCGGCGGGCGACTCGCTGCTCTTCGCCGGCAGCTTCACGCCGCGGACTCCGCGCCAGGATCGGCTGAGCGCCTGTCTGGTGCTGCCCAATCCCGAGCTCGACGCCGACCCTTCGAACAACTGCGACGAGGTGCAGCTGGGGACCCGCGAGGGGCGCCTGCGGGTGCGTCCCAACCCCTTCACGCCCAACGGCGACGGCTTCAACGACCGGGCCGAGTTCGTGACCCGGGAGATCCGCAGCACGGACCCGCGGGTCACCATCTTCGATCTGCGGGGCCGCACGCTGCGCCGGCTGCGCCCCGATCTCGAGGGCCGGGTGTACTGGGACGGGCGAGACGACGCCGGCGCGGGGGTCGATTCGGGGGTCTACCTCTATCTCTTCCAGGACTCGGGCGGGCACCGTCTGAGCGGCCAGATCACGGTGGCGCGATGAGCAGCCGAGCAAAGGCCGCGATCGTCGCCGCGCTCTGCGCTCTCGCGCGCGCGGGTGCGCCAGCCCAGGAGCTGCCGGCGGCGTTGCCGGTCGACGTCCACCAGGTGCGCGCCATCGCTCTCAACCCGGCGCTGGCGGCGTTCAGCGGCGAGTATCTCGAGCTCGGCGTGCGCGAGAGCTACCTCGGCATCAGCGCCTCCAACCTCGCCCTGACGGCCGGGTTCATGACCTACGCCTTCGCCGACCCCGTGCGCGGTTGGACCCTGCGCGCCAGCCACTTCTCGGCCAGCTCGCTGCGCCGCTCGCGGATCGGAGCGGGCTACGGTCGGGCGCCGACCTCGTGGCTGGCTCTCGGCCTGAGCGCCGACGCGATCAACCTCGGCTACCACCACCTCGACCTGGTCGATCCCGGCGACCCGCTCTTCGCGGGCGGCACCTCGCGGGTGGGCTACGGGATCGGCGCCGGGCTCTTGCTGCGTTCCGCCGCCGGCGTGGAGCTCGGCGCGTCGGTCCAGGATCTGAACCGCCCTGACCTGTCGCTCGATCCGCGCGCCGACGCCCGCCTGCCGGCGCGCCTCCACGGCGCCCTGCGACTGCCGATCGGCGACCTGATCCTGGCCGCGGGGCTGCGCGATATCGAGCTCGGCAGCCCCGGCGCCCGCGGCCTCAACGGGGCCGCCTTGCAGCTCGATCTGGCGGGCTGGGTCGGGCCCTGGGCCGGTCTGCGCGCCTTTGGCGGCAACCGCGGCGCCGGCGTCGAGGGGCGGCTGGTGCTGCCCTTCGGCATGGAGCTGCGCTACTCGATCGAGGAGCCTTTCAACGACCTGGCGGGATTCAGCTACGGCACCCACCAGATCGCCCTGGTCGGGATCTCGGAAGGCTCGGTGGGGGTGCCGCGGCGGCGTCCACCGCCGGCCCCGCCGCGCATCGGCCCCTTGCCCCGCGCCCCCGCGCGCGACGCCCACCCGCGCTTCTTCTTTCTGGAGCCGGCGACCGATTCGGCCGTGATCGCCGAGGTCTCGATCACCCGCCGCATCGACGAGGAAGTGCTGCGGCAGCGCCTGCCCGCCCTCTCGCCCTACCTCGGCCGCACCCTCGACGATCTGCTCGCGCTGCGCTTCCCGACCCACGACTTCGTCCCCTTGCGGGTCGCCGACCCTCTGGCTCCCCTGCTCGGCACCTACCAGCCGCGCTACCTCGGCACTCTGGCCGACCTGTCGCACCTGCTCGCCGCCGACAGCGAGCTGGGTGCGGCCATCATCGCCTGCGGCGGCAGCGACCAGCGCGCCGGCTCGCTGTGGAGCGCGCTCACCGGCACCGGCGCCCTCTTCACCGACCGCCTGCCGGTTCTCGCCCCGGCCGCGTCCCAGTCCCTCGCCGCGCCCGGCTCGCATCCGGTGGCGCCGCGGGCGTTCCCGGCCGCCGCCGAGGATCAGCTCCAGGTCGACCCGCCGGCGCTCGAGATCGACATCGTGTCGATCGGCATGGACGATTTCGACGGTCCCTGGGCGCTGGTGGTCCGCGACCGCTCCGGGGCCGAGGTCGAGCGCCTCGCCTGGCGCGGAATGCCGCGGCGCATCGTCTGGGATTGGCGCGTCGCCGGGCTCGATCTGATCGCTCCCGGAAGGTATACCTTTGCCCTGGAATGGAGCGACGGCGAAGGGCGGCCCTGGGCCTCCCGGCGCCGTCATCTGACCGTCTCCCGGCGTCGCCAGAAGATCGACATCGCCGTCTCCGCCGGCCGACCCGCCGCCGAGCCGGCCGACCGAGTCCTGCTCTTCATCGACGAGCAGCCCGACCCCTCGAGGTGAAATCGATGACCCGCCAACGTCTCCGCAGCATCGGCCGAGCCCTCTTCGCACTTGCCCTGCCGGGTTCGACCGCCGCCACCGCCGAGCCGCTCACGCCCGCGCTCCCCGGCTCCGCCGCCCCCACCGTGGCCCGCGCGGTGTTCGAGGACCTGTCGTTCTGGGTCTGGCCCCTGGGGCTGGTGCTGGCGGCCGGGGTGTTCTGGTGCGCCGCGCGCTACGGCATGGTGCTGCTGGAGCGCAGGCGAGCCGCCCGGCTCACCGGCCAGACCCTGCACAGCCTGCCGCTCGACGAGCTCGATCGCCTGGTGGGCGACGCGCCGCGCTCCCAGGTCGGCGCGCTGCTGCGCGGCATGCTCGACGTGGCCGGGCTGGCGCCGCGCGGCGACGAGGCCGGTCTGGGCGACGTCAACGAAGAGATCACCCTCTACCGCGAGTCGGTCAACGACCGCTTCGAAGGGTTCAAGGCGGTCAGCGCCTTCCTCTCCAACTCGGCCGGCGCGCTCGGCCTGCTCGGCACCGTGTGGGGCATCTACATCACCTTCAAGGGCGGTGAGATGGACCCGGAGAAGATCATCAACGGCATGGGCGTGGCCCTCTCCACCACCGGCTGCGGCATCGTCATCAGCCTGGTGGTCGACTTCCTGAGCTCGATGGTGGTGTCGGCCCATGTGGGGTCGGTCGAGTTCGGCTATCGCAAGGCCGAGGAGCTGCGCATGGCGATTCTGCTCGACCGGCGGCGCAGCAAGCTGGGGCCGGTGGCGGCCGATGGCGACGCAGCTCCGGTCCTGGAGGACTGAGCCGTGCTGGTGCGGCTGATCGACGTGGTGCTGATTCTGCTCTTCGGGTTCATCTCGATCAGCACCATCGAGCGCCGGTCGCCGGTGCGCCTGCCCGACTCCGAGAGCAGCGTGCCGCTGCCGGCCGCGCGCGGCGACGTGGCCTCGGTCACGGTGCTGCACGATCCCGCGGCGGGGACCGGCGATGCGCCGCGACGCTACTTCGTCTCGCTGGCGCGTGGTCGCGAGACCGCGGTGGCCGGCGCGGCGGCCCTGCGCGCCGAGCTGGTCCGGCTCGCTGAGCGCAGCGCCACCCTGCAGCGCCTGGCCGGCCGTGATCCGGTGGCGCTGCGGGTCGATCTGCGGGTCGATCGCCAGGATCGGGTCGCCTCGCTCTTCGCCGCCCACGAAGTGGCCCGCGATCTCGGCCTGGCCACGCGCATCGTGGTGCGCGCCGCGGGCGCCGAGACCCTCATCGACGCCGCGGAGCAGACCCCATGACCGGCGGCACCATCATTCGCCTGATCGACGTGGTGCTGATCATCCTCTTCGGCTTCCTCTTCATCACCGACTACCAGGCCAAGTCCCACGTGCCTCTGCCGCAGGTACGCGAGCAGCAGCGCCCCGAGCCGCCGCCCGACGAAGAGGTCTACCGCGTCATCGAGGTGTTCCGCCGCACCCATGCCGACGCCCCCTACTACTGGTACGGCAACACCGCGGGAGAGGAGCGGATCCTGCGCCGCATCGCCGCCCCCGGCGCCCTGGTCGAGCTGCTGCGCACCGAGCTGGAGCGCCACGGCGAGCGTTTGCGGGTGGTGATCGTGCCGCTGGCCGGCGCGCGCACCCAGTGGGTGGTCGACGTCTACGACATCTGCCGCGAGCTCGGCATCGAGCGCCCGATCGTGCGCGTCGACCGCGAATATCAGCACATGACCTCGAGAGGATGAGCGCGTGCCGATCCTGCTGCGCCCGAGCCCGACCGCGCCGCGACTGATCGGCGCGTGCGCGGCCGCGCTGGTGCTGGCGGCCGCCGCCCTGGTGGTGCTGCTCGCTCCCTGGCGCCTGCCGCGCCGCGTCGAGGATGCCTGGCGGCTGCCGGTCGAGCTCGAGTTCCCCGAGATCGCCCAGCGCATCTTCCGCAAGATCGAGCGCCACGCGCCGCGCGTCGATCCCGAGCCTCCGGCGTCCGACGCCCCGACCGACATCGACCGTCCCGAGACCCGGGCCGAGCTCCTGGAGCGCGCCGCCGCCACCGAGCCTCGCCGTCTCGACGAGCGCGCGCCGGCCCCGGTCGCCACCGCCCTCGAGCGGCCCGCCACGCCACCCCGTCCCGGCGAGATCACCATCCCCGCGCGCGATCCCGAAGGCGCCGGCGCTCCCCGAGCCCTCGACGCCGCCCCCGGTCCCACCGCCGCCGCCGCCGCCGATCCCGCCGCCCCGGTCGGCCGCGGCGCCGAGCTCTCGCCGCGCTCCGCCGCCGCTCCCGCCCTCTCCCTCGGTCCCACCGCGCGCCTGCTCGACTGGATGCGCCGCCACCCGGCCGCCATCGAGCCGCAGGTCGAGACCTTTCTGCTCTCCGCCGGCGGCCGCGCCGCGCTCAGCTCGCGCGTCGAGATCCAGGACCGGGGCCGGCCCTACGCCCTCTTCCTCGCCGCCATCGTCGACTCCGACCATCCCGAGCGCTCCGAGCTGCGCGTCGGCCTGCTCGATCGCCGCGCCGGCGAGATCGCCCGCCTGGTCGATCCCGAGCTGCGCGGCGCCTTGCCCTCGCTCAAGGTCGGCGAGGCCCGCGTCGACGCCTCCGGCCGGGTCGCCTGGGTCGACGCCGATCCCCGCTCCAGCGACGACGGGCGCTGGCATTCGGTCTTTCTGCGCTGGTTCGAGGAGCAGATCCCATGAGCTCGAAGACCGGATTGTGGGGATGTCTTGCCCTGGCGGTCGTCCTGGTCCACCGCGCCTTCGGGCAGGCCCTTCCGCTTCCCGCGCAGGCCGGTGATGACGCGGAAGAGGCTCTGCCCGCCGCTGCGTCATCGGCGTTGCATCCGGCGCCGCCGCCGGGCCTCGATCCGGCCCTGGCCGGGTCGGTGCGGGCGCGCTACGGCCACCTGCTCCTGGCCCCCGCCACCGAAGACAGCGCGCGCGCCATCCTGGCCTGGGGCAAGCTGCGCTTCGAAGAGGCCGAGGGGATCTGGGCACGGCTCCATCCCCAGGCCGGCGAGGAGCTGCCCGCCGATCCCGACTCGACCTTCCTGATCGACTACCTGCGCGGCGTGGAGCTGCTCGAGGCGGCGGAGACGGCGGACGACGCGCGGCAGATGATCCGCCACTACGAGCAGGCGCGCGCCGCCTTCGACGCGGTGCTGGCGAAGGATGCCCGCAACCGTGAAGCCCGCGACCACCTGGTGCTCTGCCTGGAGCGGCTGGCCGAAGCCTTCGAGTCGGCGACGCTCTACCGCAAGGCGGCCACCCTCTATCGCAACCTGATCGCCCACCAGGATCGGTCGAGCTGGTACTACCACTTCCGGCTGATGCTGGTGGAGGCGCGGCTGGGGCGCGACTACCAGGCGCTGGAGACCGGCTACCTGGCCGAGGATCTGCTGCTGCAGCAGGCCGCCGGTCTCCTGCCGGCGCCGGCGAGCGGGGCGTTGGACCGCGCCGAGGCGCGCCGGGCGCGCGCCACGATCTTGCGCACCCGCTGGGAGATCGAACGCAAGCTCGGCCTCTTCGATGCGCTCCTGATCACCGCCGGGCGGCTGCAGGTTACGCAGGGCAGGCGGGAGCGCGGCGCCGATCGCGCGCGAGTGTCGGAGTATCAGCGGGCCATGGCCTGGGATCCGCGCGGCGGTGGGCACGACGCCTTCTACCGCCACCTGGAGCTGGTGCGGGCCTACAACGGCGGGCGCCACCAGCAGGCCTACCTGGGCTGGCGAGAGCTGCGCGAGGCGGCCCTCGCCGAGCGTGCCCGGCTGGTACTCGACTACTACCTGGCGCTGGTGGAGCGCAACCACCTGCAGCAGGGGGGCGAGGCGTTGGGCCGGCTCTACGGCTGGTGGGAGCGCTACCGCGACCGGCAACGCGACCTGGCGGCGCTCGGGGCCCGCTACCTGAGCAGCGAGGACCATCCCGACGGCACCTACCTGCTGGAGGATTTCGGGGCGGCCTGCGAGGCGCGCGGGCGCGAGCTGATGGAGAGCGACCGCACCCTGGCGCTGGCCTACTTCGAGCAGTCGAGCCGGGTGCTCTGGTCGCGCCGGGCGGCTGCCGCCTACAACGCCGCCGCGCTTCTGCCGGAGCAGCACGGCGAGCCCTACCTGCTGCGGGCGCGCCGCGATCTTTTGATCGACCTCGATCCGGAGGGCGGCGACGCGGCCGCTCCGCTGGCCGCCGAGCACCGCGACCGACTGCGCGACATCGCGCCGCGGATCTACGAGGATCTGCTCTTGCTGGCGCGGCGCAGCGGCCGTCACTCCTGGATCGAGCCCTTGCGCGAGGAGCTGGCGCAAATCCGGGCCGAGGGGCACGCGGCGCGGCGCTTCGATCCGCCGATTCCGGCGCGAGGGGAGTCGTGAGGCGGCGGCGGGCGGAGGCGGCGGCGGGCGCGCTGCTGGCCGGGGCGCTGTCCGGCGCCGCGGCGCCGGCCGAGGAGCAGGCTCGGCTCGAGCCGGCCATCGTGAACCGCGCGTCGGTCTCTGGGCAGGCCCAGATCGGCCGTCTGCTGGAGGCTCTCGACCTGGTCTCGGTCGATCCCGCGGCGGTCGAGCGGATCGACGTCTACGACCTGACCCGCAACGGCTTCGGGGCGGGGGACGTGGTCCATGTCCACCCCACCGAGGAGCTGCGGGTGCTGGTCCACGTCGGCGCCGAGATGCGCGCCGAGATGGAGCGCTGGAGCGGCGGGGCGCAGCGCGAGCAGCATTTTTCGCCGCGCGTCGAGCCCGATTCGCTGGAGGCGCTGCGCGATCCGCGCGCGGCGATCGCCGCCGGTACGATGCGCGCGGTGGAGCGCAACTACGGCCGCGGTCAGCCCTTCGGCCTGCTCTTGACCTCCGACGGCGAGGAGCGGGCGGTGTTCGAGATGTGGGGCTACCGGCCCGACTCGCTGCACTATCGGCCTCCGGCCGCCGGCGCCGGGCGGGCGTCGTACGACCTGGTCGACGTGGTGCGGCGCCAGACCGAGGTGATCGCCGACCGCGTCGCCTACGACCTGCTCTACATCCACGCCACCTCGACCGACACCCTCTTCCTGCCGGCGCCGCCCGACGCGGCCGAGGAGGCGGACGATGAGGGCGGATTCCTGCACCCGGCCGGAGCCGGTGATGCGCCCTGAGTGGTTGCTGCCGGCGGCAGCGATCCTGGCGGGCGGCGCGGCGCGTGCGGCGGCGATCGTGCTGGTGCCCTTGACGCCGACCCGCGCCCTGGTAGCGGGGGCGCCGGGGGCGGCGATCGAGGTGCGCTGGGAGGGGGAGCGGGAGTGGCGGCCGCTGGTGGAGCCGCGGACACGCTACGCGGTGGTCGAGCGCGAGTCGCGCTGGCGCGGCGGCGAGCTGCGCGACGCGGCGGGGGGCGCGGCGCGGCGCTGGGAGCCGGGGCCGCTCTTCGAGGAGTGGGCGCCGGTGCCGGTGTCCGGCGGCGTGCTCCTGGTGCAGACCACCGAGGTCTCTAACCGCCACTGGGCCGCCTTCCTGGAGGCGACTGGCCGCGAGCCGCCGCCCGATCCGGGCTTTCCCGGCATGCGCGGCTACCTGGAGCATTTCCCGGAGCATCCCGCGGTGCTGATCGGCTTCGCCGAGGCGCGCGCCTACTGTGCGTGGCGGGATCGGATGGCGGCGGACTCGGAGGCGGGCGCCGGGCCGCCGGGAGCGCGCCTCGAGGCCCCGCGGCTGCCGACCGCGGCCGAGTGGAGGCGCGCCGCCGAGGGTCTGAGGTTGGGCGCCGGAGCGCGCCGAGGCCGCCCGGCGCGGGGCGCCGCGGATCCGGTCGATCGCAGCCGCTGGGGGGTGTGGGATCTGGGCGGCAACGTCGCCGAGTGGTGCGCCGACCGCGCCGAGATCGACGACCCGAGCGGCGCGGCACCGCGGCGCGTGGTGAAGGGGGGAAGCTGGGCCGACCCGGGGCGCGGCCCGCGCGAGCTCGGCTACGGATCCGAGGAGCTGCGCCTCTCGACCCTGGGCATGCGCACGGTGCGCTGGCTGCCTCTGCCCGAATCTAGCGAGGAACGACCATGATCCTGTTGCACTTCCTGTGCGCCGCGGCGCTTTCGGCCGCTGGCCAGAATGCGACGATCGAGCTCGAGGGTGGACCGGTGGTGGTGGGGGGACACGGCGCATCGGAGCATCCGGGCGCGGCCGAGCGGCGCCGGGTGGTGGCGCTGGAGCGCTTCCGCCTGGCGCTGAGTCCGGTCACCAACCGCGAGTTCGCCGAGTTCCTGAACCAGGGCCACCAGGAGCTGTACGACCCGCGCTCGCGCATCGACCGTGGCGCCGAGGGCTTCGCCCCCGCTCCCGGCCAGGGCGCTTCGCCGGTGGTCTATGTGAGCTGGTACGGGGCGCGCGCCTACGCCACCTGGGCCGGCGGGCGGCTGCCGCTGGCGGCCGAGCTGGAGCTGGCGGCGCGCGGGCGCGCGGGCGGCGAGGAGCTGCCGGTGCCCGAACGTGGCGGCGAAAGGGTGGCCGAGGGGACGCTGCACCCGGGCGGGGCGCCGCCGCGCCTGCACGCCGGGAGTGAGGCGCTCGGCTACCGCCGCCTGGAGCCGACGAGCGGCGCCGGGCTGCGCTATCCGGCGGGGATCTGGGAGTGGACCCAGGACCAGGAGGCGGCGGCGGAGCGCTCCGATCCGGAGCGCCTGGTGGTGGTGAAGGGGGGCGGGCGCGCCGACCCTCCGGCCAATCTCGAGGCCTGGATGTCGGCGGTGCGTCCGGCGACTTTGAGGGTCTCCGATCTGGGGTTTCGGGTGGCGTTCGATGGGGCTCCTTAGGGTCCGCGCAAGAATGGGCAGGTATTCTGGCGCCCAGATGTGGCGCAGATCTGGTCGATCGGCGGTGGTCGTCGCCACGCTGCTGGGGACGGCGGGCGGTGGGGGGGCGATCGACTTCGCGCCGCGGCTGCCGGCGCCGATCGGGGTCGAGCTGCGGGTTGCGCGTGTCGCCGGCGACTCGGTCGAGGTGGGCTTCCGTGTGGAGCGGCCGGGCGCCGACCTGGTGCTCGAGCGCTCGCTCGACGCGGGGCTCTTCTGGCCGGTGGCGCGGCTCGATGGATCGGCCGGCGTCTACCGCGATGCGCTGGACGCGAGCGTGGCCGCCCGCTTCCGGGTGGCGGGGGCGGGATGGACGCCCTCGGCGCCGGTGGTGCTCGGCGCGGGCGAAGGGAGCTCGAGGGCCGCAAGGGATGCGGCCATCGCCGTGCCGGAGCCGCCCGCGCCAGAGGCTCCGCCGCCTGTCGACGCGCCCGCGGCCGCCTGGGTCGCCGGCTACCTGGCGGCGCGCGTCGGTCCCGCCGCGGATCCGCGGGGCGCGGCGCCGCCGGTGCCGACCGTGCGGGCCCGAGGCAGCGCCCGGCTGGAGGTCGAGGCCGACCTGGCGGAGCCGGCCTGGGTCGAGCGGCGGCTGGTGGGGCGGGACGCGGTCTTTCGGCGCATCGGGCGCCTGGAGCCGGGCACCCTCTTCGCCGACAGCGATCCGCGGCTGGCCGCGCCGGGGACCGCGGCGGAGTATCGGCTCGCCTTCGGGGAGGAGGGGGAGCGCACCGGGGCGCCGAGCGAGGCGCTGGTCGCGACGCGCATCGCACCGCGCATCTGCGGCGTCGAGCGGATTTCGGACCAGGCAGCGCGGGTCAGGTGTGAGTCCGCCGACCCGACCGCGGAGGAGCTGCTGCTCTTCCGCCGGCGCTTGCCGCCGGCCGGCACCCGCGCCGGGATGCGCAACCAGGGCGTCCAGCCCGCTGCGGGGCGACGCAGCATTCCCGAGAGCCACCCGGCCGAGCCCACCCCATGGGAGTGGATCGCCGAGCTCGATCCGCGGGACCCGCGGTGGATCGACGACGAGCTGGGCCTCGGCGAGCGGGTGGTCTACCGGGTTCTCAGCGGCCGCGCGGGGCGGTTCCTGGAGGCGGGGCTCTCGCCGGCGCCCCACGAGGTCGGGGTCGACGCGCCGCCCGACCTGGCGGTGCGCAGCGGGGCCGGGCGGCGGGCGCTGCTGCGCTGGTCCGATCCGGTCGACTTCGAGCGCGGCTTCGTGGTCTACCGGGACCAGGGCGCGGGCGCGCGGCGGCTGGCGGAGCTGGCGCCCAACACCACCGCCTTCGTCGACTCGACCCTGAGCGGGCCGGGGCCGTGGCGTTACCAGGTGGCGTTGGCGCTGGCCACGGGGGAGTCGCAGCCCAGCTCCGCGGTGGCGCTGCGCGCCGAGGTGCGGGCGCCGGTCGAGCTGCGCGGGCGGCTCGAGTCGGGCGCGCGCCTGCACCTCGACTGGCGGGCGCGGGGGCGAACCGTGACCGGCTTCGTGGTGGAACGGCGGCGGGCGGGCGAGGAGTCGTTCGCCGCGCTCGACACGCTGGGGCCGGCGTCGACCGCCTACGTCGACACACTGGTGGTGCCCGGGGCGGAGGTCGGCTACCGCGTGCGCAGCCTCGGCCTGACCCACGTCTCGGCGCCCTCGCGGATCTGGCGCTCACGGATCCCGAGCATGCCGGGCGTTGATCCGGGCGCCTGGCTCGATCTGGGGGAGGGTTGCTGGATCGCCCGCCGGGCGGTGACCCGCGCCGAGTATCGGCTCTTCTGCGCCGCCGCCGGTGCGCCTGAGCCGGCGCGCTGGGCGGAGCCCGGGGGAGCGGAGGGGCGGCCTGCCGATGGGCGGCTGCCGGCCACCGACCTGAGCTGGACCGAGGCGGCGGCCTACCTGCGCTGGGTGTCGGGGCTCTTCGGTTCGTTGCCGGCGGCGCGGAGGCTGCGGATGCCCAACGCGGCGGAGTGGGCGGCGCTGATCGGGCGGCCGGTGTCGTCGCCGCCGGCGTCCGGCGCGAGCGGCGCGCGTTGGTCGCGCGCACGTGTGATCCAGGACGAGACACTTTTCGGCGTGCGCTCTCCCTTGCCGCGGCGCGCCGCCGAGGACGAAGGCGCGGAGGGCGAGGGCGCCGGCGCGCAGCCAACGGGCGCAAGTGTGACTCCGGCGCGCGAATGGCTCGACGACCGTTACGCCCCCGGCGGCCGGGCGCTGCGCTGGCGCCTGGTCGCCGACCGGCGCGGGGCGGGCGCGGCGGAGCCGCCGGATGCCGAGGTGCCGCTGCTGCCCTTCGACGAAGGGGCGCGTTACCGCGATTTGGGATTTCGGGCGTTGTGTGTGGTGCGTGGGGCGGGGGGGTGAGGGTTCGCGGACCCTTACTCCATCGTAATGATGATCTTGCCCTGGTGATCGCCGCTCCCGAAGTGGCGCAACGCCTCGGGGAGGTCGGCGAGCCGGTAGGGACCGTCGAGCACCGGCAAGAGAGAGCCGGCCTCGAAGAGCTCGTTCATGGTTGCGAGGTCCTTGTTGGGCTTCAGGGCGAGGATTCGCACCTTCTTGCCGCGCAATCGCGAGATCAGGGGGCCGATGAGCAGCGACTGAATCAGTCGTGATGTGTCGCCACCAACGGTCACGTAGGTGCCGCCCGGATTCAGTGCGCGGGCGCAGCCGAAGGGCGAACGTTGCGATTTGACGTCGAGAATCAGGTCGTAACGCTCTTGGCAGCGAGCGAAGTCCTCTTCGAGACAGTCGATGACGTGGTCGGCGCCGATGGTGCGCAACATCGCCAGCTTGGCGCGCTTGTCGACCGCCGTCACCTCGGCGCCGTGGAGCTTGGCGATCTGCACGGCGAAGGTGCCGACACCTCCGCCGGCTCCGTTCAGCAGCAGCTTCTGGCCGGACTCGATCCCGCCGAGATCGATCAATCCCTGTATCGCCAGCATGCCGGCCTGCGGGATGGCGGCGGCCTGCTCGAAGCTCATCGCGGCCGGCTTGTGCACCAGGGCCGATTCCGGCGCGCAAACGAGCTCGGCGAAGGCGCCGAAGCCGCTGCCGCACAGATCGCCGTAGACCTCGTCGCCCGGAGCGAAGGCCGCGACGGCCTCCCCCACCGCCTCGACGCAGCCGGCGATGTCAGCGCCGAGGATGCGCACTTTCGGCCTGAAGAGGCCGCTGATCAGGCGATTCACCAGGGGTGTGCCGCGCAGCAGTCCCCAGTCCCAGTCGTTGACGGAGGCGGCCCGCACCCGAACCAGCACCTCGTCGGCCTTGGGCGAGGGTGTCGCTACCTCTCTCAGCTCCAGGACCTCGGGGGTCCCGTAGCGCTCCATGACCATGGCTTTCATTCGCCGTTACTCCAAGAGCACCGCCGTGGAGTCCGACGCGAGCGTCGGCAGCCAGGTGCGGTAGCGGTAGTCGCCCGGCGGGGCGTCGAAGGGGATCTGTAGCGAGTCTCGCAACACTATTTGTTCCAGTGGCGCGAGCTCGAGCGGCCGCGGAGCGGGGCGGAGGGCTCCGCCCTCTGGTAGGTGGAGGGTGGCGTGGAGGGTGGTCTCGCGGGCGAATCCGGCGCGCTCGAAAATGCGTCGCGTGACACTGGTCGTCTGGCCGGTGAAGGCGCGGCGGGTGTCCGGTGTGGCGAAGAGCGCGATTTCCAGGCGCTGGTCGGAGGGCCAGGCGCCGATGTCGGCGCGGGTGCCGTCCGGGTCGATGAGGTCCGGGTCGCCGGCGTCGACCAGGGGGGAGTCGGGGTGCAGGCGGTGATCGCCGCGTTCGGGATCGATGAGGATCGGGTCGAGGCTCAGGTGGCCTTCGCCGGCCGGTGCCCGGTAGCGATCGATACGATTGTCCCAGACGTTGCAAGATGTGGTGCGAAAGGCGCCGCTCTGGAGGGCGTGCACACCGGTGTCGTTGCCGCTGATCAGGCACCAGCGGAGGGCGAGGAAGATGTTGTCGGTCGCACCGCGAGCGTCGGGCACGCCGGCCGCGCCGTTGCCGGCAGCGGTGCTGAGGACGAGGCGGCTGCGGCCGTCGCTGGCGAGCCGGAAGCCGTCGCGCCCGGTGCCGGTCGATTCGCAGCGGCGGATATCCACGCGCGCCTGTGGAACGCGCCGAGCCACCTGCGTGGTGGTGACACCGGAGCCTTTGTTGTCACGCACCAGCACCCGGCGCAAGGTCGCGGTCGTTGTGTCGGGGTCGCGCCAGATCGACACTCCCGCACCCTGGTTCTCTTCGATCACGCAGTCCTCGATCTGCGCACCCTGACCCGCGATCGAGAGACCGGCGCCCAGCACCGGGTCGGGCCAGAGGGTGTTGGCGCGCACCAGGCAGCGGCGCAGCTCGGCGGCGCCGCCTTCGATGTAGACCCCGCCTCCCCGCTACGCCGAGCATCGCTCGATGATGCAGCCGACGATGTGCGGCGCGGCCTGGTCACGGATCGAAATCCCACCCTCGTAATGTAGCCCGTCCCGCCGCGCACCGTGAATCCCGCGAGAACGCAGGGGGAGTCTTCGCCGGGCCCGAAGCTCACCACCGGGCCCGTCCCGGCGCCGTCGATGACGGTCTGCTCGGGGTCGCGGGTCGAGCGCAGTGTGATGCGGCGTCCGGCGAAGTCGACCTGCTCGACGTAGGTGCCCGGGCCGACCAGCACCCGGTCGTGGTCCACCGACGCGTCGAGGGCGGTGCCGATGCTGGGGAAGTCCTCCGGGACGCGGAGCACGGCCCCCTCGCGCCATACCAGGACCGGCACGGCGTCGGCCGCCAGGAGGGGTCGGTCCGCCGGCCAGATCAGGCGCGCGCTGAGCGGGTGCTCGCCCGAGCGGGTGGTGTCGGGGTAGTGGACGACGATCGGGAGCTCCAGGTGGCCGCGGCGCGGGATCTCGACCAGGGTGTCGAGGGGCGCGAGCGTGGCGCCCGGCCCGGTGGAAAGGACCAGGAGCCGCGGCGGCGTCGGCACCGGCCGGCGAGCGCGGACCCGGACGGCGGCGAGCAGCGGCTGATTGCTCTCGTGCTCCTCGGGCACTCCCAGCAGCCGCAGCTCGATCTCGTCGCGCTCGGGCTGGCGGCGCTCCACCGCCCCCAGGTCGGCCAGAGCACCGCCGCGCGGCGGCACCGGCCAGTGCGGCGATCCCGCGTCCCAGGGCGGGGGAGTCGGGCTGAGGTTTCGATATGGCGAGCCTCTACGCAGCGAGCGGCCGGTATGGGACAAGACCTGCCCTGTACCGTTTCTCCCAACCTGGCTGGAGCCCCTGCTCAGGGATGATCCAG